>NZ_LAVL01000018.1 GCF_001083785.1 Nonomuraea sp. SBT364 | reverse complement strand
GAGACCCCGGCCTCCTTCGAGCCGACCCTCGACTACATCGTCGTCAAGGTGCCGCGCTTCGCCTTCGAGAAGTTCCGCGGCGCCGACCGCACGCTCACCACGCACATGAAGTCCGTGGGCGAGGCGGCGTTGGGTGAGGACGTGGCGGGCCAGGTCGCGGACCCAGTCGCCGTCGGTGCGCAGGCGCAGGTGGCCGGCGCCGGCGCGGCGCAGGCCGGTCCCGATGGCGGCGCGCTGGGCGGCGGCGGCCTCGGCGTAGCGGAGGCGGAGGCGGGCGCTCGCCGTGGAGACCTCGCGCCGCCTGCCGGTCTCGGGGTCGACGAGCGTGAGGATGCCCACGTCCGGCAGCGTCAGCTCGCGCGGATCGAGCACCTCCACCGCGAGAACCTGGTGGCGGGCGGCGAGCCGGCGCAGCGCCGGTTCCCACGCCGGCGGCTCGTCCAGGAAGTCCGACACCACCACGACGAGGCCACGCCGCCGCACCACCTTCCCGAGTTGCTCGATCGCCGCCCCGAGTCTCGGCCCGGCGGTGCCGGGCGGGGTGCGCGGCAGCCCGAACATGGCCTGCAGCACCGCCATCAGGTGCGGCCGCCCGGTCCTGGCGGGCAGCACCCGCACACCGCCGCCGTGCAGCAGGTGCGCGCCCATCCGGTTGCCGGTCCGCTGGGTGAGGAAGCCGACCGCCGCCACGGCGGCCAGCGCCAGCTCCCGCTTCTCCATCCTGGCGGTGCCGAAGTCCATGCTGGCCGTGGCGTCCAGCAGCGTCCAGATCTCCAGCTCGCGGTCGGCGACGAGCTCGCGCACGTGCGGCTCGGCGGTTCGCGCGGTCACGTTCCAGTCCATCCGCCGCACGTCGTCCCCCGGCTGGTACGGCCTGGCCTCGGCGAGTTCGCTGCCCGGCCCGGGGAACAGGCCCAGGTGCTCGCCCTGGAGCAGCCCGTCCAGCCGCCTGGTGATGGTCAGCTCCAGCCTGCGCAGCGCCGGCTCGGCCGTCAGGTAGGAGATCATGCGGCCACGTCCTGCTGCGGGGCGATGACCGGGAGCGGCACCGCCGACAGGACCTGGTCCACGATCGACCTCGGCGACACGTTGTCGGCCAGCGCGTCGAACGACAGCACCAGCCGGTGCGCCATCACGTCCTGGGCCAGGTCCCGGACGTCGTCGGGCAGCACGTACGAGCGGCCGCGCATCAGCGCGAGCGCCCGTCCGGCGGCCAGCAGCCCGAGCGTGGCGCGCGGGCTGGCCCCGAACGCCAGGTGGCGGCCCAGGCCGGGCAGCCCGTAGCGGTCGGGGGCGCGGGTGGCGTAGACGAGGCGGACGGCGTACTCCGCGACGGCGTGGTGCACGAACACCTGGTCGGCCCGGCGCTGCAGCTCGACCAGCCGATCGGGGTCGAGCACCCGCTGCGGGACCGGCGGGTCGACGCTCATCCGGTAGGCGATCGCCAGCTCCTCCGACTCGCTGGGATAGCCCACGTCCACCTTGAGCAGGAAGCGGTCGCGCTGCGCCTCGGGCAGGTGGTAGACGCCTTCGGACTCGATCGGGTTCTGCGTGGCCAGCACCAGGAACGGCGTCGGCACCTGGTGCGTGACGCCGCCGATGCTGACCTGCCGCTCGGCCATGATCTCCAGCAGCGCCGACTGCACCTTCGCGGGCGCCCGGTTGATCTCGTCGGCGAGCAGCAGGTTGGCCATGACCGGGCCGAGCTCGATGTCGAACGTCTCGGTCGACGGCCGGTAGATCCGGGTGCCGACGATGTCGGACGGCACCAGGTCGGGGGTGAACTGGATGCGGGCGAACGTGCCGCCCACCACGGTGGCCATGGTCTCGGCCGCCAGCGTCTTGGCGATGCCCGGCACTCCTTCGAGCAGGCAGTGCCCTCTGGCCAGGACGGCGACCAGCAGCCGCTCGACCATGTGGTCCTGTCCGACGATCACCCGCTTGACCTCGAACAGCGCCCGCTCCAGCAGTTCGGCATCGGTCATGGCTTGACCTCGGGGCAGTCGTCCACGATGAGCCGGAGCTCCAGCGCGGACGGCTCAGGCTCGGCGTACGCGGCGCCGCCCGTCAGGAGCAGCGCACCGCCGGCCAGCAGGAGGGCGGCGAAACGTGTTGTGCGTGGCATGGGTCCCCTGTCCCTTTCATCGGGTTCAGGGTCATGTCATCAAAAGCACGCGAAAACGTGAGTAACTCCGGCCTTTATACGGTTTTTCGGTGCAGTGGGGCGACGGGTCGGGTGCAGCGGGTCAGAGGTCGCGCCGCAGCACCACGAGGGCGACGTCGTCCTCCCGCGTCCCGAAGGCCGCCAGCATCTCGTCGCAGAACGCCTCCAGGTCGTCCCCGACCGTCTCGGCGAGCCGCCTGGCCCGCTCCAGGCTGTCGTCCAGCAACGTGTGCCGGTCCTCCACCAGCCCGTCGGTGAACATCATGATCGTCGCGCCGGGCGGCAGAGTCAGGTGGTCGACCTTGTAGTCCTCCTCCGCCACGCCCAGCATGAGGTTGCCCATGCCGTGGAAGCGCGCGTCCGGCCCGGCCAGCAGCGGCGGGATGTGACCGGCGTTGGCCAGCATGATCTCGCCGGTCGCCGGATTCAGCAGCATCAGGCAGACCGTGGCCGTCATGCTGGGGTGGTAGCGGCGCAGCACCTTGTTGAGCAGGTCCATCGACGCCGCCAGGTCCACCTCGTCCATGACGGAGGCGCGCAGCGCGTGACGCAGTTCGGCCATGATGGTCGCGGCGTGCAGCGAGTGGCCCATCACGTCACCGATCGCCACGAGCATCCGGTCGCCCACCGTCAGCACCTCGTAGAAGTCGCCGCCCACCTCGATCCCGCCGTGGGCGGGCTCGTAGCGCAGCCCCAGCGTCACCCCAGGCACGTCGGGGATGTGCGAGGGCAGCAGGCTGCGCTGCAGGGTGATCGAGATCGCGTGCTCCTCGGTGTAGGCGCGCCGCGCGTCCACGGCCAGGGCCAGCTCCTGGGCGAGCTGGCGCAGCAGGTTGACCTCGTCGGCGTCCAGTTCCGGCTCGGCCTCCACGCCGAGGAAGATCGGCGGTCTGCCCTTCCTGGTCCGGCAGAGCACTCCGGTGACGGGCATGCCGATCTCCGAGTCCGGCACCAGCCGGTGCCACTCGCCGGGCGGCAGGACGATCACCTCGGCGCCCGTCGCCTGGCCGAGACCGATCGCGGCCAGGCGCTCCAGCAGGCTGGGAGGGACACCCTTGCTGATGACGGCCCCGCCCGGGCGCGCCCGGTAGCGGCGCGGGCGTCCGTCGGCGGGCACCGCCAGCGCGCCGGCGAACCGGTCCAGGATCTCGGCCGTGCCCTCCACGGCCACCGACAGCAGCCGCTCGAAGGAGTCGGCGCGGTTGATGAGCAGTGTCGTCTCGGCGAGCTTGGCCAGGCGCGCGGCCATCACCTCGGCCCGCCGCCGCGCCCGCGAGTAGCGCAGCGTGGCCACGACGATCGCGGTGAACTCGTCCGGCTCGATGGGGTCCGGCAGGTACGCGTCCGCGCCCCGCTCCAGCCCCTCGGTCCGATCGGCCACCGTGACGGCGTTGGCCGACACCTGGATGACCGGGATGGAGGCGGTCGCCGGGTCCGCCTTGATCCGCTCGCACACCGCGTACCCGTCGAGGCCGGGCAGGCGTACGTCCAGCACCACCAGGTCCGGGCGCTCGCTGGCGAGCATCAGAAGGGCCTCCTCGCCGGTGCCGGCCTCGACGACCTGGTGGCCGGCACGGCGCAGCCAGCTCGACAGGATGTAGCGCTTGGTCGGCGTGTCCTCCACCACCAGGATCGTCGCGGAAGGCTCAGCCACGGCTCGTCCCCATCGCCTCACGCACGGCGCGCAGCAGGTCCTCCCGGCGCAGCCGGTCCTTAGACAGCACCGGGTGGCCCGCCACCGCCCTGCCCGGCGCGACCGTCACCACGACCACCGCCACTTCCCTCAGCTCCTCGTCCTCCGACATGCGCTGGAGCAGCGCGCTGCCGTCGAGCCGCGGCATCAGCATGTCCAGCACCACGACGTCGGGCCGCCGCTCCTTCATCACCTCCAGCGCCTCCACGCCGTCGCCGGCCTCGTCCAGGTCGACGGCGAAGCCGTGCAGCATCCTGCGGGCGACGGCGCGGAACGCCTCGTCGTCGTCGGCGATCAGCAGCCGCCCGATCTGGGGCGCGAGGCCGTGCCTCGGCAGGCGCACGATCACGGTCGTGCCCTCGCCGCCGCTCGCCAGCTCCAGGCTCCCGTCCAGCGCCTCCACCAGCCTGCGCGCGTACGGCAGGCCGATTCCGGTGCCCCTGGCCTCGGCCTGAAGGGGGCCCGGCACCTGGTAGAACTCCTCGAAGACGTGCCCGAGATGCTCCTGCGGGATGCCGATGCCGGTGTCGCTCACGGTGATGACCACCTCGCCCTCGGCCTCGTCGAGCTCGGCCCGCAGCCGCACCTCGCCGCGCAGGGTGAACTTCAGCGCGTTCGACAGCAGGTTGCGCAGCACGCGGCTGAGCATGACCCCGTCGGTGTAGATCTCGGCCGCCTCGGGGGCCACGGTGGCGTGCAGCTCGACCTCCCCGGTCGGCTGCATCGTCACCCGGAGCTGCTCGGCGAGCCCGGCCACGTCGCATGGGCCGAGCTCCGGCTCCAGCCGCCCGGACTCCGCCTTGGCCATGTCGAGCAGCTCGCCCACCAGCCCCAGCAACGTCTCGGCCGAGCCGCCGATGAGCCGGATCTGGTGCGTCTGCTCCCTGGTGAGCGGCTCGCCGCCCGGCCCCACGAGCAGCCGGACCAGGCCGATGATCGAGTTGAGCGGGGTCCGCAGCTCGTGGCTGAGCGTGGTCCAGAACCGGTTCCTGGCCTCCGCGGCATCGCGTAGCTGGCTGGACTTCTCGTCGAGCTCGGCGTAGAGCGCGACGACGCCGCGGTTGGTCTCCTCAAGCTCGCTGGAGAGCTGGTTGTACAGCGCCAGGACGCCGGTGTTGGTCTCCTGCAGTTCGGTGTTGAGCCTGCGGACGTCCTCCAGTGCCGTGGCCAGTTCCTCGTTCTGTGCCCGCAGCTCCTCCAGGGCGCTGACCGGCGTCAGCCTGGCCAGATCCTCGCGGACCCGGGCGACGGGCGGGCCGGGGAGGTTCGGCGGCAGCCGCTTGGCGATGGTGACCATCCCGCCGGGGTCGGCGCTGACCTCGTCGACCAGGCGGCGCGCGAGCGCCAGGCCCTCGGAGTCGCAGAGCCCGTCGGGGGCGCGCTCGACGGTGATGAGCAGCCGCTCGTTCTCCAGCGAGAAGACGGCGAGGGCGCCGGTGCCGACCATCTCCCGGCCGACCTCGCTGAGCGCGGTCGCCACGCGGACCTGGTCCTGCGTCTCCAGCCCGGCCAGTTGCGCGACCGCTCTGCCGAGGCGGCGCAGGGAGAAGACGTCCTGGTCACCGGTCAGGCGCAGCCGGGCCACCTCGGTCCCGCTCATGGCCGCGGTCTCACGATCACCACGCACGCGTCGTCCCGGCGGCTGCCCGCCTCGCGCAGCAGCCCGGCCGCGACCACGGCCGGGGAGCGGGCGAACAGGCCCGGCACGGCCGCGGCGGACCAGCGCTCGGTCAGGCCGTCGGAGTGCAGGACGACGGTCGCGTGCTCGCCCACCTCGTACTCGTACTGGCGCAGCGTGCCGCCCGCGTGGCCGGCGATCCCCGGCACCGAGATCATGCCCTGGCGCGCGTCGGCGTAGGAGATCCAGCCGGAGATGTTGCCGAGCCCGGCGTAGCTGACGGTGGTGGCGCTGACACGTGCCACCGCCACCGCGCCGCCGCGGGTGGAGCGCAGGCCGCGGTGCACGCGGTCGAGGATCTCCTTGGGCTCGTCGCCGGGTGCGCGCAGGAACAGCGCCACCGCCTCACGGGAGGCCTGCGCGGCGGCCGGGCCGTGGCCCAGCCCGTCGCAGACCAGGACGGTCGTCTCCGGGCCGTTCGTGACGATCGCGTAGGAGTCGCCGGAAACGGGCTCCTCCCCGATGGGGCGCACCAGCCCGGTGGCCGGCGGCGGGGCGGGCAGCTCCGCCGCGCCGAACTGCACGGCCAGCACGGTCCCCCTGCCCGGCAGCGAGTGGACGTCGTAGCGGGAGGCGATGCGGGCGATCGCGCCCAGGCCGATGCCCAGCGTGCCGGACGTGGAGTAGCCGTCACGCAGGGCGCGTGCCACGTCGGGCATGCCCGGCCCGCGGTCCAGGGTGATCAGCTCGACGACGTCCGGGGCGCCGGGGCAGAGCCGGACCAGCGCCATCCCCTGTTCGGCGTGCTTGACCAGGTTGGAGACGGCCTCGGTGACCGCCACGGCGATCTGCGCCGTGCGGTCGGCCCCGAGCCCGGCGGCGAGGGCGAGCTCGGTGGCCGGCCTGCGTACCGCGCCGACCGCGCTGGGGTCCTCGGCCCGTACCCAGGTGTCGTCACCGAGTCGCTTGATCTGGCTCACCTACCTGGCCCACTTCGTCACGGTCACCGTCGTCCCCTTCCCGGGGGCCGAGATCAGATCGAACTCGTCGACCAGGCGCCGGGAACCGCCCAGCCCCAGGCCCAGGCCGCTGCCGGTGGTCCAGCCGTCGGTGAGCGCGAGCGCCAGGTCGGGGATGCCGGGCCCTTCGTCGATGAAGGACAACCTGAGGCCCTTCCGGACGCCGTTCTCGACGATCTCGATGCTCGCCCGGCCTCCACCGGCGTACACGAGCGCGTTGCGGGCGAGTTCGCTGGCCGCCGTGACCACCTTGGTCTGATCGACGAGGGAGAGCCCCACGTCCACGGCCAGGGCCCGGACCTGCCGGCGCACGGCCACCACGTCGGCGTTGCTCGCGATCGGCAGCAGGTGACCGTCACCGCTCATCGCGGGGCGCTCCGGGTGTGGTCCAGCAACGCGACCCCCTTCTCCAGGTTGAGCGCGGTGCGCACACCGCCCAGGGACAGGCCGAGCTCGACGAGCGTGATGGCCACGGCCGGGCGCATGCCGACGACCACGGTCTCCGCGTCGAGCATCCTCGACGTGGCGGCGATGGTGGCCAGCATGCGGCCGATGAAGGAGTCGACGATCTCCACGGCGGTGATGTCGATGATGACGCCGCGCGCGCCGGTGGAGACCACCTTGTCGGCCAGGTCCTCCTGAAGGGCGAGCACGCTCTGGTCCTCCAGGTCGACCTGGATCGAGATGATCAGGATGTCGCCCAGCTTCAGGATGGGGACGCGCTCCATCACACCTCCTCGGTCCGCACCGCGATGCGCGTGCGGCGTGGGGTGCTGATCTCGGCGCCGCTGCGGCTGAGCGCGTACGCGAGAGCGTCGGCGAGCGAGGCCTTGGTGATGATGTCGCCGAACTCGATGCCGAGCGTGACGATGGTGTGCGCGATCTGCGGGCGGATGCCGGAGATGACGCACTCGGCGCCCATCAGCCGGGCGGCGACGACGGTCTTGAGCAGGTGCTGGGCGACCTGGGTGTCGACGGCGGGGACACCGGTGATGTCGATCACGGCGTGCTCGGCGCCGGTCTCCACCAGCGTCTGCAGCAGCTTCTCCATCACGACCTGGGTCCTGGCCGAGTCGAGGGTGCCGATCAGGGGCACCGCGACGATGCCCTCCCACAGCTTGACGACGGGCGTCGACAGCTCCAGGAGCTGTTCCGCCTGATCCAGGATGATCTTCTCCCGGGCGGTCGCGTACACCTCGAAGGTGTAGAGGCCGAGGTCGTCGATCAGCCGCGAGAACCAGATGAAGCCCTTCAGCGCCTCCGCCGAGCCGTCGCTCGCGACCGCCTCGTGGACGGCCTCCTTGAGGCAGAACACCACGCGCGCGGTGTCGGAGGGCGTGTGGCCCTGCCGGGCGCGCTCCCGCGACAGCTCCGCGAGCAGCCCCCGGACGTCGGCCAGGTCGTCACGCTCGTCGCCGAGGGCCAGGCGCAGCGCCCGGTAGAGGTCCCGCAGCTCCTCGGCGGACGTTTTCGCCAGATCGGTCCAGCGCTGCAGGATCCGCTCCTCCTCGGCACGCAGCAGATCGTGTACGCGTCGCCTCGTGGCATCGGCATGAGCGGTCAACGGAGACTCCTGGAGAGGTCGGACATCGGCAGTGCATGCATGCTACAAGCGACACATGAGGGAGTACGCCGTGACATCGATGACATGTTCGGACAGGGACGCGAAAAGGGCCGCACCGAAGTGCGGCCCTTCACACGAAGCGGGACGTGCTAGTCGTTGAGGTGCTGCCTCAGGTAGGAGTCGACCTGGTCGAGGGCGATGCGCTCCTGGCCCATGGAGTCGCGCTCGCGCACGGTGACCGCGTGGTCCTCCAGGGTGTCGAAGTCGATCGTGATGCAGAACGGCGTGCCGATCTCGTCCTGGCGGCGGTAGCGGCGGCCGATGGCGCCCGCGTCGTCGAACTCGACGTTCCACCGGCGGCGGAGCTGGGCGGCCAGGTCACGGGCCTTCGGCGACAGGTCGGCGTTGCGCGACAGCGGCAGCACCGCGGCCTTGACCGGGGCGAGCCGGTGGTCGAGGCGCATCACCGTGCGCTTCTCCATGACGCCCTTGGCGTTGGGCGCCTCGTCCTCGGTGTAGGCGTCGAGCAGGAACGTCAGCGTGGCCCGGTCGACGCCGGCGGCCGGCTCGATGACGTACGGGACGTAACGCTCGCCGGTGTCCTGCTCGAAGAAGCTGAGGTCGACGCCGGACGCCTTGGAATGGGCGGTCAGGTCGAAGTCGGTGCGGTTGGCGATGCCTTCGAGCTCACCCCACTCCGAGCCGGTGAAGTTGAAGCGGTATTCGACGTCGACGGTCCGCTTGGCGTAGTGGGACAGCTTCTCCTTGGGGTGCTCGTAGAGCCGGAGGTTGTCCTTGTTGATGCCCAGGTCGGAGTACCAGCGGAAGCGCTCGTCGATCCAGTATTGGTGCCATTCCTCGTCGGTGCCGGGCTTGACGAAGAACTCCATCTCCATCTGCTCGAACTCACGCGTGCGGAAGATGAAGTTGCCCGGCGTGATCTCGTTGCGGAACGACTTGCCGATCTGGCCGATGCCGAACGGGACCTTGCGGCGGGCCGACTGCTGCACGTTCTGGTAGTTGATGAAGATGCCCTGGGCGGTCTCGGGCCGCAGGTAGGCCAGGCCCGACTCGTCCTCGACCGGGCCGAGGAAGGTCTTGAGCAGGCCGCTGAACTGCCGGGGCGCGGTGAAGGAGCCCTTGTTGCCGCAGTTGGGGCAGGTGATGTCGGCCAGGCCGCCGGCGGGCTCCTTGCCGTTCTTCTCCTCGTACGCCTCGAGCAGGTGATCGGCGCGGAAGCGCTTGTGGCAGGACTGGCATTCGGTCAGCGGGTCGGTGAAGGTCTCGACGTGGCCGCTGGCCTGCCACACCTCGGGGGCGAGGATGACGCAGGAGTCGAGGCCTACGACGTCGTCGCGGGCCTGGACCATCGACAGCCACCACTGCCGCTTGACGTTGTTCTTCAGCTCGACGCCCAGTGGACCGTAGTCCCATGACGCGCGCAGTCCGCCGTAGATCTCGCTCGACGGGTAGACGAGCCCGCGGCGCTTGGCGAGGCTGACGATGGTGTCCATGACGTCGGTGCGTCGTGCCATGTTGGTCGGTTCTCTTTCCGGCTGGAGGTCGGCGAGGGATTCTCAGTGAGGTCCCAGCTTAGGGGACACCGGCCCGGCCTCGCGCGCGAGTGACGTTACGCACCGTCGAGGAGGTAGACGTCCTCGAAAGCACTGGGTTCGTTGACCATGAGGGTCATGAGGGGATACATCGCCATCCGGGCGGCGGACAGCGCCCGGCGGTAGAACCCGGCGCCCTCCCACTCGCTGACCACGGCCCACAGATTGGGCTCGTCGACCGATCGGGCCAGCCGGCCGCGCAGGTAGCCGGGCTGTTCGGCGAGCAGGTCGAGGATGGCGTGGCCCTGCTTGGCGAAGTCTTGGGACTGGGACTCTGGAACGGTGTAGCGGATCACGGCGAGCACGTTCCCCAGGATGTCAGACAGCGCGGAGCCGCCGGGCCGATTCGCCCGGCGCTAGGCTCTGGCCGTGGGCACAGACGACGACCGCCGCAGACACCCGCTCGCCCAGCCGCGTCCCGGGGCCAAGCGCCCGCTGCCGCCCGGCGAGCAGTTCTTCACACCGGGCGCGACGGGCCTGCGCAAGTCGGTGGAGGAGCGCAGCGCGACGCCGATGGCGTTCCTGTTCACGCAGGTGCCCCGGTGGGTGACGCCCACGGTGATGGTGATCCTGCTGCTGGCCGGGTTCGCGGTCACCAACTGGCTGGGGGGCGTGGCGGTGCTGCCGGTCCTCGCCTTCGTCTGCTGGCTGGCCTACCTGTCGTGGCCGTCCCTGAAAGTGGGCGGGAAGCTGCTGCGGGTGACGATGCTGACGTTCCTGGTGCTGCTGGCCGCGACCCGGTTCGGGGCCTTCTGACCGTCCGTTCCGAGAGAGTCGGACCCAGCGGGATCAAACTTGTCAGACGAGTGAGGCATTTATACGATGACTGATGCATCGATCGTCTCTTGCTAGGAATCGCCGATGGCCGCCGACCGCATCCGTCATGTCACGCTCTCCTCCGTACGGCTTCCGCTGGACGTCCCCATCAGCGACGCCAAGGTGCTCACGGGCCGGCAGAAGCCGATGACCGAAATCTTCTTCCTGTTCGCGGAGATCGCCACCGCCGACGGGCACCGGGGCACCGGCTTCGGCTACTCCAAGCGGGCGGGCGGGCCGGCGCAGTACGCGCACGCCAAGGAGGTCGCGGAGGGGCTGCTCGGCGAGGACCCCTCCGACATCGGCCGGGTCTACGAGAAGCTGCTGTGGGCCGGCGCGTCGGTGGGCCGCTCCGGCGTAGCCACGCAGGCGCTGGCCGCGATCGACGTGGCCCTGTGGGACCTCAAGGCCCGGCGGGCCGGGCTGCCGCTGGCCAAGCTCCTCGGCTCCTACCGCGACTCCGTGCGCGCCTACAACACCTCCGGCGGCTTCCTGCACGCGCCGATCGAGGAGGTCAAGGAGCGGGCGAGCCAGTCCCTGGCGGCGGGCATCGGCGGGATCAAGATCAAGGTGGGCCAGCCGGACACGAAGGAGGACCTGCGGCGGCTGGCCGCGGTGCGCGAGCACCTCGGCGACGGCGTGCCGCTGATGGTGGACGCCAACCAGCAGTGGGACCGGGCCACCGCGCTGCGCTTCGGCCGCGCGGTCGAGGAGTTCGGGCTGGTGTGGATCGAGGAGCCGCTGGACGCCTACGACGCCGAGGGGCACGCCCGGCTCGCCGACGCCCTCGACACCCCGATCGCCACGGGCGAGATGCTCTCCAGCGTCCCCGAGCACGTCCGCCTCATCGAAGCGCGCGCCGCCGACGTCATCCAGCCCGACGCCCCCCGCGTCGGCGGGATCACCCCGTTCCTGCGCCTGGCCGCGCTCGCCGACCACGCGGGCCTCGAACTCGCGCCGCACTTCGCCATGGAGATCCACCTCCATCTGGCCGCCGCCTATCCGCGCGAGCCGTGGGTCGAGCACTTCGAATGGCTCAACCCGCTGTTCGAGGAGCGCCTGGAGACCCGCGACGGCCGCATGATCGTCCCGGACCGGCCGGGGCTCGGCTTCACGCTCAGCGAGCAGTGCCGCAAGTGGACGGTCGACAGCGTCGAGTTCACCGGCGGGGCGTGAGCGTGCCCCTCGATCGCAACACCGGCCGGGGGCTCGCCTACGAGCTCGTCGAGCGGCTGAAGGCGCGCATCCTCGCCGGGGAGATCCGGCCCGGCGAGAAGCTGCCCACGGAGTCCTCCCTGATCGAGGAGTTCGGCGTGAGCCGCACCGTGGTCCGCGAGGCCGTCTCGCAACTGCAGGCGGCGGGCCTGGTCGAGACGTTCCAGGGACGGGGCTCGTTCGTGCTGGCCGTGCCCGCCTCCACGGCCTTCACCGTGGAGGCCACCCAGATCAGGACCCACCGCGACGTCCTCGACATGCTCGACTTCCGGATAGGCGTGGAGTCCGAGGCGGCCGGCCTGGCCGCGGAGCGCCGTACCGAGCTGCAGCTCAAGGCCGTCGAGCGGGCCCTGGTCGACCTCACGTCCCCCGGCGGGCAGCCGGGCAACGCCGTCGAGGCCGACTTCCGGTTCCATCTCAAGGTCGCGCTGGCGTCGGGCAACCGGTTCTACTCCGACCTGCTCGCCTCCTTCGGCCCCATGATGATCATGTTGCCGCGCACGCGGCTGGAGCACACGTACACCGTCTCCGACGCCACCCATCTCACCCGGGTGACGCTGGAGCACGAGAACGTCTACCGGGCGATCGCCGACCGCGACGGGGCCGCGGCGCGCGCGGCGATGCGGCTGCACCTGGCCAACTCGCGCGCCCGGCTGCAAGCGCCCTGACCGGCACCCCGGCCTGCGGCCCGGCTCACGCCTTGACGGTCAGGACGGGCACGGCGGCCTCCATGAGGATGCGCTGCGCCTGACTGCCCAGGACGAACTTGCCCACCAGCGACCGGTGCCGCAGCCCGATCACGATCAGGCCGGCGCCGGTCTCCTCGATCAGCGCCTCGAACGTCTCGTACAGGTCGTCGTCGTGGAGCGGCCGGCGCAGTTCGGCGTCCACGCCGGCGGCCCGGGCGCGGTCGAGCAGCGCGGCGCCCGCGGCGTCGTCGACCCTGCGCTGGTCCACCGGAGCGCCCCGGCGCGGCGAGTTCACGATGATCACCCGCTCGCCGCGCAGCGCGCCCTCGCGCAGCCCGGCCTCCACGGCGGCCTCGCCCTCGGGTGTCGGAAGGTAACCGACGAGGATCGTCATGAGGTCTTCTCCTCGGCTGGGGCCTTGCGGATCGCCTTGCGCCGCCAGGCCGTGCGGATCAGTGGCAGCACCGCGACGAGCGCCACCAGGGCGAAGATGGTGCCCGAGATCGGGCGGGTCAGGAAGCCGGTCGGATCGCCGCCGAAGATGAGCAGCGCCTGGCGGGCGGAGCTCTCGATCATGGTGCCCAGGACGAACGCGAGCAGCAGGGGCCCGGGTTCGAAGCCGAACTTCTTCATCAGGTAGCCGAGCAGGCCGAAGCCGATCACCAGGAAGACGTCGTAGACCTGGTTCCTGACGGTGTATGCCCCGAGCAGGGTGATGAGCACCGTGATCGGCGCCAGGATCGCGGCACGTACGCGGAGGATCTTCACGAAGACGCCGACCATCGGGATGCTCATGACGAGCAGCAGGATGTTGCCGATGTACATCGAGTTGATGACGCCCCAGAACACGTCGGGATGCTGGGTGACGAGTTGCGGGCCCGGCTGGATGCCCTGGATGAGGAGCGCGCCGAAGATCAGCGCCATGGTGGCGTTGGCCGGGATGCCCAGCGTCAGCAGCGGGATGAACGACGAGGTCGCGGCCGCGTTGTTGGCGGTCTCCGGTGCGGCGACGCCCTCCACGGCACCCCTGCCGAAGCGCTCGGGCTGCTTGGCGCGCCGCTTCTCGAAGGCGTAGGCGGCCAGGGACGACAGCGTCGCCCCGCCGCCGGGCAGCACGCCCAGCACGAACCCGATCAGCGAACCGCGCCCGATCGCGCCCTTGGCCTCGCCCAGTTCCTTGCGGGAGGGCCAGACGTTGCCGATCTTGGCGGGTGAGGCGACCTTGTTGTGCCGCTCCTCCAGGTTGTAGAGGATCTCGCTGAGGCCGAACAGGCCCATGGCGATCGGGATGAAGTCCAGGCCCTCGGCCAGGTTGAGACTGCCGAAGGTGAACCTCTCGGCGCCCGTGAACGTGTCGCGGCCCACGGTCGCCAGGAGCAGCCCCACGCAGGCCGCGACGACGGCCTTGAGCTTGTTGCCGTTGCCCACCGAGGAGATCAGCAGCACGCCCAGGATGCCCAGCGCCGCGTACTCCGGCGGGCCGAAGTCGAGCGCGAACCCGGCCACGATCGGCGCCACCAGCGACAGGCCGACGATGGAGACCGTGCCGCCGACGAAGGAGCCGACGGCCGCGATGCCCAGCGCGGTGCCCGCCCTGCCCTGCTTGGCCAGGGCGAAGCCGTCGAACACGGTCACCACCGAGGACGCCTCGCCGGGCAGGCGGAGCAGGACGGAGGTGATGGTGCCGCCGTACTGCGCGCCGTAGAAGATGCCCGCCAGCATGATGATCGCCGAGACCGGTTCGATGCCGTACGTGATCGGCAGCAGGATGGCGATCGTCGCGCCGGGGCCGAGGCCGGGCAGCACGCCGATGAGCATGCCGATGAGGACGCCGACGAGGCAGTACAGGAGGTTCGCCGGCTCCAGGACGACGCTGAAGCCGTTGAGGATCGGGGTGAGGTCCATGTCGCTTTCTCAGATGAGGCGGGGCAGCGGGATCTGCAGCAGCACCACGAAGAGCAGGTAGAACGCGGCGACGGTGCAGACGCTGACCACGATGGATGACCGCCACGACTCCTTGCCCAGCCAGCGAAGCCAGACGAACATCAGCAGCAGCGAGGGGATCTCGAACCCGATCAGCGGGAGCAGCACGGCGAGCAGCACGAGCGTGACCAGACCGCCGGCGGTGAGCAGGCTGGACCGGGAGAAGCGCTCGGCGTCCTCCAGGCTCCGGCCGGTGACCGCCAGCGTCACCGACAGCACCACGATGACCACGCTGATGGCGAACGGCCACAGCCCGGGGCCGGGCTGGGTCAGCTCGCCCAGCCCGAGCGCGTACGAGCCGGCCGCGCCGGCGACGCCGACGGCCAGCGCCACCAGGGCAGCCGCCAGCTGTGAGATCGGGCCCGCGTGCGGGGGCCGGGTCTCGTCGAGCTCGGCCTGCAGCCGATCGGCCTGGGAGGCCGGGTCGGACGCGTCCGATACGGACATGCTCACTCCTCGGGGAGGGGACGTGCGTGTCAGCCGGTCAGGCTAATGCCGAACTCGTCCAGCTTCGCCGCGAAGTTCGTGCCGTCGGACTTCAGCGCGCTGAGCACCTCCTCGGGGGAGACCTCCATCGGAGTGAGCGAGTTGTCCTCGTTGAACTTCTTGTACTCGGGCGTCGCGAACGTCTTCTTGGCCGCTTCCAGCAGCCGGGCCTTGACGTCCTCGGGGGTGCCCTTGGGGGCGGTCAGGAACCGGTACTGCGTCACCTGGACGTCGAAGCCCTGCTCCTTGGCCGTCGGCGTGTCGGGCAGGAAGGGGATGCGCTCGGCGGAGAAGACAGCGAGCGGGACGAGCTTGCCGGCCTTGATGTTCTCGATGGCCTCGCCGACCTGCATGGTGGAGACGTCCACCTGGTTGCCGAGCAGCGCGGTCAGGTTGGGGGCGCCGCCGTCGAAGGGCACGGCCGTCGCCTTGACCCCGGCGGCCTCGAACGTCAGCGCGGAGGCGAGCTGCGCGCCGGTGCCGACGCCGGTCGTGCCGTAGCGGATCGGCTTGCCCGCGTCCTTCAGGTCCTTGACGCTCTTGTAGCCGGAGGCGGTGCTGGTGGCCATGACGTAGTCGTCGCGCGAGACGCCGGTGATCACGTCGAACGAGTCGATCTTCGTGGCCTCGGCGGCGGACACCGTCAGCGGGGTGATCGTGAAGAGCGAGGCGTTCTGCACGGCGATCTTGTAGCCGTCGGGCTTGGCGGCCTGGAGTTCCTTGGCGGCGAGCGCGCCGTTGGCGCCCGGCTTGTTGACCACGGGGGCCGAGACGCCGAGCTCCTTGGCCATGCCCTGGGCCAGGGCCCGGCTGATGAGGTCCGACGAGCCGCCGGCGGAGGCTCCGACGCTGAACTCGATGTTGCCCGTCGGGTACGTCCCTCCGTCGCTGCCGGAGGAGGTCGTCTTGACGCCGCCGCACGCGGTGAGCGCGATCGCGGCGGCGGCGCCGAGGACGCCTGTGAGGATGCGATGGGAGGCTGTCCGATATGTCGGCATTGGCTTCTCCTTCGTGCAGGGGGACGCGCGCTGTGCAGCGATAGGGGCGATTGCGGGTTCCGCAACTTTCGGTCTCGTAGTCTCCGGAGACTAAGGACCAGCTTCGATGCCTGTCCAGGCTCTTTTCGGTATCAAGTGATACTCTCTGCGCATCATGCTAACGCTTGATCAAATCAGGGCATTCGTGGCGGTCGCCGAGGAGCTGCACTTCGGCCGCGCCGCCGAGCGGCTGCGCATGACGCAGCCCCCGCTGAGCCGTCACATCCAGAAGCTCGAACGCACGATCGGCGTGACCCTCTTCGAACGCGACAACCGGCGGGTGATCCTCACCAACGCGGGACGCGCCTTCCTGGAGGACGCCCGGCACATGCTCACGCTCGCCGAGACCTCCGGCGACCGGGCCCGCCGGATCGCCGGCGGCGCCGCCGGCACCGTGCGGCTCGGGTTCACCGCGGTCTCGGCCATCAGCCTGCTCGGCACCCTGCTGCGCCGCCTGGCCGAGGAACTGCCCGAGATCGACGTCCTGCTGCACGAGCGCGTGACGGCGGGCCAGGTCAGCGGCATCGCGCGCGGCGAACTCGACCTGGGCCTGGCGCGCCCGACCTCCGACATCGCCACGCTCGACTCGCGCGTCGTCTTCCGCGAGCCGCTGTGCGCGGTCGTCCCCGCCGGGCACCACCTCGCCGGCGCCGACCGGCCGCTGGTCCCGGACGACTTCGCCGGCCTCTCGATGATCAGCTACAACCCCGTGCAGTCGCGCTACTTCCACGAGCTCACCGTCCGCTTCCTGACCAACGTGCACGCCAGGATCGAGCAGCACGTGCACCAGGTGCTCACGGCGGTGCTGCTCGTGGCGGCCGGCCGAGGGGTGGCGCTCGCCCCCGCCAGCGTGCGCTCGCTCGGCGTCGAGGGCGTCGTCGTCCGCGACCTGGCCTTCGGCGGCAGCCACCCGCTCGACGACGGCGCCGGCACCGGGCGGCCCGTCGAGCTGCACGTCATCTGGGACCGCGGCTCGACCAACCCGGCGCTCTCGCGTGTGCTCGACCTGCTTCCCAGCCCCGAGGCGCCATGATGCCCTGAAGGTATCGCCGGATACGGAATCGCACTTGGACAGGAATCGTCCCACCTCCCTAGCCTGGCGGCACAGATACCCACGTCATGAATGTCGAGGTGCCCCCGCATGCCCGGACTTTCGCCGCAGGAGCTCGCCACCCAGCTCAAGAGCGGGCTGCTGTCGTTCCCCGTCACGCATTTCACCGACGACCTCCAGTTCGACGAGGCGGGCTACCGCGACCACCTGGCCTGGCTGAGCCAGTACCCGGTGGCCGGACTGTTCGCCGGGGGCGGCACGGGTGAAGGCTTCTCGCTGACCGGTGAGGAGATCGACCGGGTGGTGCGCGTGGCGGTCGACCAGATCGGCGGCCGGATGCCGGTGATCGCGCCCGCCACCGGGGGGACCGCGAACGCGATCGCCCAGGCGCGGGCCGCCGAGGCCGCGGGCGCCGACGGCGTGCTCCTCCTGCCGCCCTACCTGACCGAGGCGGGCCAGGACGGCCTGGTCGAGCACGTATCGGCGGTCTGCCGCAGCACCGGGCTCGGCGTCATCGTCTACAGCCGCGCCAACGCCGTGCTCCACGACCGCGCCGTGCGGACCCTGGTCGACCGCAACGAGACGCTCGTCGGGTTCAAGGACGGCGTCGGCAGCATCGAGAGCCTGACCCGCATCTACGCCACCGTCGGCGACCGCCTGGCCTACATCGGCGGCCTGCCCACGGCCGAGACGTTCGCCCTGCCGCTGCTGCAGCTCGGCATGAGCACCTACTCCTCGGCGATCTTCAACTTCGTCCCGCAGTTCGCGCTCGACTTCTACGCCGACGTCCGGGCCAGGAACCACGAGGAGGTCTACCGCCGGCTGCGCGAGTTCGTGATCCCCTACCTGGACATCCGGGACCGCACGAAGGGATACGCCGTGTCGATCATCAAGGCCGGGCTGGCCGCCGTCGGCCGCCCCGCCGGGCCCGTCCGCCCGCCGCTGCAGAACCTGACCCAGGCGGAGCAGGCCGAGCTGGCCGCGCTCATCAAGAGGATCAGCTGAGCCATGTCCCCCACCGTCCAGCACGTCGAGGTCGTCCCCGTCGCCGGCCACGACAGCATGCTGCTCAACCTCAGCGGCGCGCACGCCCCCTTCTTCACCCGCAACGTCGTCATCGTCACCGACTCCGACGGCCGCACCGGCCTCGGCGAGGTGCCGGGCGGCGAGGCCATCCGCCGCACGATCGAGGAGGCCGGCGCGCTGATGACGGGCCGGCCGGTGGCCCGTTACCGCAGCCTGCTGCGTGAGGTCGCGGCCCGGTTCGCCGAGCGCGACGCCGGCGGGCGCGGCGCCCAGACCTTCGACCTCCGCACCACCGTGCACGCGGTGACCGGTCTGGAGTCCGGCCTGCTCGACCTGCACGGCCAGTATCTCGGCCTGCCCGTCGCGGACCTGCTCGGCGAGGGCCGGCAGCGCGACCGGGTGCCCATGCTCGGCTACCTGTTCTACGTCGGCGATCCGGGCAGGACCGATCTGCCCTACCTGGTCGGCGACGGGGACGGGGACCGCTGGTCCCGGCTGCGCCGCCAGGAGGCCCTCACCCCGGACGCGATCGTCGCGCTGGCCGAGGCCGCCCGTGATCGCTACGGCTTCACCGACTTCAAGCTCAAGGGCGGGGTGCTGGCCGGGGAGGAGGAGGTCGAGGCGGTCAGGGCGCTGGCCCGCCGGTTCCCCGACGCCCGCATCACCCTCGACCCCAACGGCGGCTGGCCGCTGGCCGACGCCGTACGGCTGTGCCGCGGCCTCGGCGGCGTCCTGGCCTACGCCGAGGACCCGTGCGGAGCGGAGGGCCGCTTCTCCGGGCGCGAGACGATGGCCGAGTTCCGGCGAGCCACGGGCCTGCCCACCGCCACCAACATGATCGCCACGGACTGGCGGGAGATGGCCCATGCCGTCCGCGCCTCGGCCGTCGACATCCCGCTCGCCGACCCGCACTTCTGGACCATGGCCGGCTCCGTCCGCGTCGCCCAGCTCTGCCACGACTTCGGGCTGACCTGGGGGTCGCACTCCAACAACCACTTCGACATCTCCCTGGCCATGTTCACGCACGTGGGAGCCGCCGCCCCGGGTGAGATCACCGCGCTGGACACGCACTGGATCTGGCAGGACGGCCAGGCGCTCACCACCGAGCCGCCGCGGATCGCCGACGGCGGCGTCGACGTGCCGACCGGCCCGGGGCTCGGGGTCGAACTCGACCGCGACGCCCTGGCCAGGGCCCACGAGCTGTACCTGGAGCACGGCCTCGGAGCCCGCGACGACTCCGTGGCCATGCGCTACCTGGTGCCGGAGTGGACCTTCGACCCCAAGCGGCCCTGCCTGGTCCGCTGACCCCCGTCAGGGCCGCCACGGGCCGCCGGGCCGGCGGCCCTGTCAGGGCAGCAGCGTGTAGTGCGGGAAGTTGCCGGGCAGGCGCTCGCCCTCGGGGCCCTGGGTGGCGGCCCTGACGAGCAGTTCGCCGCCGACGAAGGCGCCGCGCCAGGAGGCGCCGAGCCCGCCGAACAGCTCCTCCCGGTCACCCCGGGAGCGTGGCCGGTTGTGGCCGACCTTGAAGGCCCGCACGTCGAGGGCGAGCCGGCGGTAGGTGTCCTCCTCGTCGCAGGAGAGGGTCGCGACCAGGGCGCCGTTGCTGGCGTTCATCGCGGCCAGCAGTTCGGCCTCGGTGTCCACCAGCGCGATCGTGTCGACGGGCCCGAACGGCTCGGCGTGGAAGAGGGGCGAGGAGCGCGGCGGGCTGAGCAACGCCACGGGCGCAAAATAAGCCGAAATATCCTGCCCCGGCAGGAAATGTCCGGCATCGAGCGACGCCCGGTGCACCGGCACCCCGCCCCGCGCCACCGCCTCGTCCACCTGGTCGGCCAGCTCCTTGGCCTTCGAGGCGTTGATCAGCGGCCCGAAGTCCAGCTCGGGCAGCGGGTCGCCGGGCTCGGCCACGGCCAGCGGATGCCCGAACCGCAGTGACCCCACCGCCGACAGGTACGCCCCCAGGAACTCGTGGAACAGCGACCGCTGCACCACGAACCTCGGATAGGCGGTGCACCGCTGCTTGCCGTAGTCGAACGACGCCCGGATCTGCCGCGTGAGCACGTCCCAGTCCGAGTACTCCCACACGCCCCAGCAGTTGAGCCCCTCCTGCTCCAGCACGTGCCGCCGTTCCAGATCGGCCAGCGAGGTCGCCACGCTGGCGCCCGCGTCCCGGCCGCCGACGAACGACACGCAGCCGAGCGAGCGCCCCGCCACCAGCACCGGCGACAGCTCCGCCCCTCCCCCGCTGACCAGCGTGAAGGGCAGGCCTTCCCGTACGGCCAGCGCGCAGGCGAGGGTGAGGCAGCACAGCCCGCCGTCGGTGGGCGTCTTGGCGATCACCGCGTTGCCGGCCAGCGCCTGCACGAGCATGGCGTGCATGAGCACGCTCATCGGGTAGTTCCAGCTCGCGATGTTGCTCACCGGGCCGGGCAGCGGCGTCCGCCCGGCGACCATGCGGTCGATCTCCTCCAGATACCAGCGCACCCCGTCCAGGCAGCGGTCGACGTCGGCGCGCGCGGTCTTCCACGGCTTGCCGATCTCCCACACGAGCAGCAGGGCCAGCAGGTCGCGGTGCTCGGCCATGGCGTCCACCGCCGCCTCGACCCGGGCCTTGCGCTCGGCGAGCGGCAGGTGCCGCCACTGCCGGTGCTCCTCGACGGCCCCTGCCACGGCCCGGCCCGCGCCGGCCCGGTCCAGCCGGGGCGGCCCGGCGATGGCGGTGCCGTCCAGCGGCGAGAAGACCGGCGCCGGCCGCCCGTCCCGCTGCCAGAACCCGCCCCAGTGGTTGAGCACCCGGTCGTCGTGGAACGCCTCGGGCGCCACCGCGCGGCTGCGGTCGTAGGTGTCCTGCCAGGCCGTACCCGGTTTGAGCAGCATGGCGCCTCCTCAGTCGGACCAGTCGACGGCGATGAGCTCGGGCAGCGGCTCGAACTCCTTGATCTCCTTCAGCGACGGCCCCATGGCGGCGTTGGCCTCGCGTTCGACCATCACCTCCACGAGCACCGGGAGCCGTTCGCGCGCGGCCTCGGCGGTCGCCCAGGACAGCGCGTCGCGGATGTCGCCGGGCACCTCCACCCTGCGGGCCGGGCAGCCGAACGACTCCATGGCCTTGACATGGTCGATGCCGCCCTCCCCGTAGTGCAGGTCCACGGCGAAGTTCATGTCGTACGGGATCTCCGCCTGCCTGATGAGGCCCAGATACTCGTTGTTGACCATGACGATGACGAACGGGATGCGGTACTGGGCGGCGACCGCGACCTCCTCCATGAGGAACTGGAAGGAGTAGTCGCCGACCACCACCACGACCTGCCGCTCGGGGTGGGCGCACTTGACGCCCATCGCGGCCGGCACCTCCCAGCCCAGCGGCCCGGCCTGGCCGCAGACCAGGTAGCGGCGCGGCAGGTAGGTCGTCTGGAACTGGCCGGACCAGATCTGGTAGAGCCCGATGGCGGTGACGAACGTGGTGTCCCTGCCGTAGAACTCGTTGAGCTCCTTGAACACCCTGGGCGGCTTGATCGGCACGTCGTCGAAGTCGTCGCGGCGGGCCATGGTGCCGCGCAGCTCGCCGACCCGGCGCGGCCACGCCCCGGGCTGACGGGCTTCGCCCCGGGCGCGCGCCTCGCCGAGCAGCGCCGACAGCGCCGGTCTGGCGTGCGCGACCAGGCCGAGGTCGGGCTCGAAGACCCGGCCGAGCTGGGTGGGCTCGATGTCCACATGGATGAACGTGCGTTTGCCCCGGTAGACGTCCAGGTCGCCGGTGTGCCGGTCGCCGAACCGCGCCCCGACGGCCAGCACGAGGTCGCTCTCCAGGAACGCCGCGTTGCCCCACCGGGTCTGCGTCTGGATGCCGGCCATCCCGGCGAACAGCGGATGGTCCTCCGGGAAGGCGCCCTTGCCCATGAGCGTGACCTGCACCGGCACCTGCAGGTGCTCGGCCAGCGCGAGCAGCTCCTCGGTGGCGTCGGCGATGATCACGCCGCCGCCGGCCAGGATGAGCGGCCGCCCGGCCTCCCCGATCAGGTCCACCGCGCGGCGTACGGCCTGGGGTAACGGCGTGGGCACCTCGACGGGCAGCGGCGCGTCCACCGTCCTGTCGTACAGGCAGGTGCCGCGCTGCACGTCGATCGGCAGGTCGATGAGCACCGGGCCGGGCCGCCCGGAACGGGCGATCCGGAACGCCTCCCGGAACACCCACGGCGCCTGCGCGGGCTCCTTGAGCTGCACCGCCCACTTGGTGACGGGCCGGGCGATCTCCACGATGTCGACCGCCTGGAACGCCTCCTGGTGCAGCTTCGAGGTGGCGGCCTGCCCGGTGATGCAGATCATCGGGATCGAGTCGGCCATCGCCGTGTAGAGCCCGGTGATCATGTTGGTGCCGGCCGGGCCGGACGTGCCGATGCAGACGCCGACGTTCCCGGTGACCCTGGCCCACCCGTCGGCGGCGTGCGTGCCGCCTTCCTCGTGGCGGACCGTGATGTGCCGGATCGAGCTGTGCTGGAGCGCCGCGTACAGGGGCAGGATGGCCGCGCCCGGGATGCCGAAGACGGTGTCGACCCCCTCCGACTCCAGCACCGCGACCACGGCCTCCATGCAGGGGACTCGTGTCATGAATTAAGCCTTTCGATCACCTTGAGCAGCGCGGAGTGGTCGAGCGAGCCGTGGCCCTGCGCCCTGGCCGCCGCGACGAGCTGGGCGACCTGGCCGGTGAGCGGCAGGCTGACCCCGGCCTCGCGGGCGGCGGCGACCGCGATGCCCATGTCCTTGTGGTGCAGGTCGATGCGGAATCCGGGGGCGAACTCCCGTTTGATCATGGTGTGCCGTTTGAGGTCGAGGATGCGCGAGCCGGCCAGGCCGCCGGCGAGCACGTCCAGCCCGGCCGCCGGGTCCACGCCGGACGCCTCCAGCAGCACGATGGCCTCGGCCACCAGGCCGTAGATGCCGCCGACGACGAGCTGGTTGGCCGCCTTGACGGTCTGGCCCGCGCCTGCCGGGCCGACGTGCACGATGGTGGTGCCGAGCGCGCCGAGCACCGGCCGGGCCGCCTCCACGTCCTCGGCGGCGCCGCCGACCATGATGGACAGCGTGCCGTCGACGGCGCCCCGCTCGCCGCCGCTGACCGGGGCGTCCAGCGCCCGGATGCCCCGGGCCCGGGCCAGGCCGGCGACCCAGCGCGAGGTCTCGGGGCGGATGGTGCTCATGTCGAGGTAGAGCAGGCCCTGCCGGCCGTGCTCGACGACGTCCGGCGCCACCTGCTCGACCTGCGGCGAGTCGGGCAGCATGGTGATCACCACGTCCGCGCCGGTCACCGCCTCGGCGACGCTGGAGGCGCCCTTGCCGCCCCGCGCGACCAGCTCGTCCACGCGCGCGGCGCTCACGTCGAAACCGGTCACGGCATGCCCGGCGGCGACCAGGTTGGCGGCCATCGGGCTGCCCATGATCCCCAAGCCGACGAACGCGATCGTCATCCCTGCCTCCAAGCGAACGCTCCCGGCCCCTCGTGCCGGTACTCCAGGCCGACGTGCCCCCGGTATCCCGCGGCCTCCAGCCGCGTGAGGATCTCCGGGTACGGCATCCGCCCGCTGCCGGGCTGTCCCCGGCCGGGGTCGTCGGCGATCTGCACGTGGCCGAACCTCGCCGCGTGCCCGTCGATGAGCGCGAGCACGTCCTCGCCCATCCGGTGCAGGTGGTAGAGGTCGGCCAGGAAGGCCACGTTCTCGCGGCCCACGTCGTCGATCAGGCCGAAGGCCGCCGCGGACGACGTGATCGGATAGTGCGGGTTCTCGTGGGAGTTGAGGGCTTCGACCACCACGGTCGCGCCGATCCCGGCCGCCGCGTCGGCCGCCCTCCTCAGGTTCTCGACCGCCAGGTCGCGATCCGTCCCCGGCCCGTTGCCGTACAGGGCGTTGAGCACCCCGCACCCGAGCTCGCCCGCGAGCGCGACGGCGACGTCGATGTTGGCCCGGAACCGCTCGGAGCCGGCCGGCCGGGCCAGCAGGCCGCGTTCGCCGCCGGCCATGTCGCCGGCGTCGAAGTTGAGGCCGGCGAGCCGCACCCCGGCGTTCTCGACGGCGTCGCGCAGCGCCGCCAGGTCGGCGGGGTCCGGCTCGGGCGTGGCGAACGGCCACCACAGCTCGACCGCGTCGAACCCGGCCTTGGCCGCGGCCGCCGGACGCTCCAGCAGCGGCAGGTCCGTCAGCAGGATGGACAGGTTGACGGCGAACCTCATGCCGCCGCCCTGCCGAGTGCCGACCGCATGAGCCTGGCCGTCTCCGACGGGGTCCGCCCGACCCGTACGCCGACCGCCTCCAGGGCCTCCTTCTTGGCCTGGGCGGTGCCCGACGAGCCGGACACGATCGCGCCCGCGTGCCCCATCGTCTTGCCCTCCGGCGCGGTGAACCCGGCCACGTAGGCGACGACGGGCTTGGTGACGTTCGCGGCGATGTACGCGGCCGCCCGCTCCTCGGCGTCGCCGCCGATCTCGCCGATCATCACGATCGCGTCGGTGCCCGGGTCGTCCTGGAACGCCCGCAGGCAGTCGATGTGCGTGGTGCCGATGACCGGGTCGCCGCCGATCCCCACGGCGGTCGAGAATCCCAGGTCGCGCAGCTCGTACATGAGCTGGTAGGTGAGCGTGCCGGACTTGGAGACCAGCCCGATCCGCCCCGAGGAGGTGATGTCGGCGGGGATGATCCCGGCGGAGGACTGGCCGGGGCTGATCAGGCCGGGGCAGTTCGGCCCGATGATCCTGGTCTGCCCGGCCGCCGCCGCCGCGCGCAGCCGGATCGCGTCGTGCACCGGCACGCCCTCGGTGATGACCACGCACAGCGGCACCGCCGCCGACACCGCCTCCTGAACGGCGGAGAGGGTGAAGCGCGGCGGCACGAACACCACCGACACGTCCGCGCCGGTCTGCGCCATGGCCTCGGCCACCGAGCCGAACACCGGCACCGCGCGCTCGCCGAAGTCCACCGAGCGGCCGCCCTTGCCCGGCGTCACCCCCGCCACCACCTCGGTCCCCGCCGCGAGCATGCGGGCCGTGTGCCTGCTGCCCTCCGCGCCCGTCATGCCCTGGACCAGCACCCGGCTGTCCTTGGTCAGGAAGATCGCCATCACGCACCTGCCGCGAGTCTGGCCGCCATCTCGGCGGCGCCGTCCATGGTGGAGACCTGGCGGACCACCGGGTGCCGGGCGTCGCTCAGGATGCGCCGGCCCACCTCGGCGTTGTTGCCGTCCAGGCGTACGACGATGGGCCGGCTGTGGCCGCGTTCGCCGAGCAGTCCGAGTGCGGTCACGATGCCGTTGGCCACCGCGTCGCAGGCGGTGATGCCGCCGAAGACGTTGACCAGCACCGACTTGACGTCCGGGTCGGCCAGGATGATCTCCAGGCCGTCGGCCATGACCTGGGCGGACGCGCCGCCGCCGATGTCCAGGAAGTTCGCCGGGTCGGCCCCGGCCCCGGCGACCACGTCGAGCGTGCTCATCACCAGCCCGGCGCCGTTGCCGATCACGCCGACGCTGCCGTCCAGCTTGACGTAGTTGAGGCCCTTGGCCCTGGCCCGGTCCTCCAGGCTGCCGGTGCGCTCCTCGCCGGGCCGCTCGTGGCGGAAGCCGGCGTTGTCGTCCAGTGTGACCTTGCCGTCGAGGGCCATGATCCGCTGGTCGGTGGTGCAGATCAGCGGGTTCACCTCGACGAGCAGGGCGTCCTCGGCGGCCATCAACTTCCACAGCCGTTCCAGCACCTCGGCGGCGGCCTCGGGCAGCCCCGCCTTCTCCGTCAGCAGCCGCGCCGTGCCGGCGTCCACGCCCGCGACCGGGTCGATCGGCAGCCGCACGATGGCCCCGGGGTCCGTCGCGGCCAGTTCCTCGATCTCCATGCCGCCCTGGCTGGACACCATGGCCAGGAAGCCGCCCTCGGCCCGGTCGACCAGGAAGGCCGCGTAATACTCCTCGAAGGGCACGGTCGCGGTCTCCACCAGCACGCGGTTCGCGATGTGTCCCTTGATGTCCATGCCGATGACGTGGGCGGCCTCCTGTTCGGCCGCGGCCGGGCCCGCCGCCGCCCTGATCCCGCCCGCCTTGCCCCGGCCACCGGTCTTCACCTGGGCCTTGATGACGACGGGGGCGCCCAGCTCGGCCGCGATCTCGCGGGCCTGCTCAGGAGTTTCCGCGACCCTGCCCTGCGGGACCGGGATCCCGTGGCGCCCGAAGAGCTCCTTCGCCTGGTACTCGTACAGGTCCATTCGAGCCTCCTTTGTAGACGGTATACCGTATGGAATATCCTTCGTCTAGGTCTCGACAGGGGCTCGGTTACTGGATATTCCATACGGTATGGAGAATGCAGAAGTTGTCCGGGACTGGCGCGGGCGCTCCTACCCCGTCGGACCCGTCCCCGCCGATCGCACCCGCATGTTCCGGCACGCCCTCGTGGCCATGGCCGCCATCAGCCCGCTGCAGTACGGCTTCGCCGCCCTGCTGACCGGGGACGCCACCGGGCTGCTGCTCCTGGCCGCCTGCATCGTCTTCCAGGCCGCCGGCGCCCTCCCGGCCCTCCACCTCGTCCGCCGCGGCCGCGTATCGGTCCGCGCGGCCCTCACCGCGGGCGCCGCCCTCACGGCCGCGGGCTTCCTGACCGTCGCCCTCACCACCACCCTCACCACCACCCTCACCACCGCCCCGAACGGCGGCGGGACCGGCGCTGAGGTGGCGGGCGGCCTGGGCGCGGGCGGCGCGGGCGCTCTCGTGGGCGGGCCGCTGTTCCTCGCCCTGCTGGGGTACGCGCTGCTCGGCGGGCTGGGGGCGGGGGCCGTCTACGGGGTGTGCAGCGAGGTCGTCTCGTCCTGGTACCCGGACCGGCCCGCCTCCCGGGTCAGCCTGGTGACGGGCGCCTTCGGGTACGGGGCGGTCCCGCTGCTGGTGTGGGCCGGGATCGCGCCGGCCGCGACACCGGTCGCCTTCGGGACGGCGGCCCTCGTCGCCGCCGTGGCCATCGGCGCGGCGGCCCGGCACCTGCGGCTGCCGCCGCGCCACTGGTGGCCCGGCAGCGTCGACCCGCGCGCCCACGCGCTGGACGCGGCGATCCTGCGCCGGACCCCCGGCGCGGTCCGCCAGTTCGGGCTGGCCCAGGCGCTGCGGACCCGGGCGCTGCCGGCGCTCGCCGTCATCCTCGCCTGCGCGGGCGCCGTGTCCGTCTTCGACGTGATCGTGGTGGCCGCCACCGGCTCCTGGGGCGCGCTGGCCCTCCTGGTGGCGCTCAACGGCGCGGGCCGGGCGGTGGCCATGCGCGCCTCGGACGCCTTCGGCCGCCGGGGCGTGCTCGCCGCCGTGCTGACGATCCTCGCCGCGGGCCAGCTCCTGTTGCTGGCCGCCGTCCAGAACGGCACAGCGGCCCCGCTCCTGTGGCTCGGCGCGGTCGCCGCCGGGCTGGGCGGGGGCGCGTTCTACCCGCTGGTGGCGAGCCTCGTACGGGAGTTCTTCGGGGTCGAGAAGGTCGGCGAGATCCAGGCCGTCGTCTACAGCGCCAAGGCCGTGGCCGGGGTGATGGCCGCCTGCCTGGCGCTCGCGGCGCCGGCCGCGCCCGGCGCGGCGCTGCTGACCGCCACCGCGCTCGCCGCCCTCCCGGCCCTGGCCACGCCCAGGTTGCGCACCCCGGGACTCCCCGCGACCATCCCGCTGTGAAAGTGTTGTGATGTTGCTCTCTGTGATGAGACTCACGGCGGGGCGTGCATCCTGCGCAGTATGCTGTAGGCAGTCGACCAAAACCACTATGTTGCGCAGTCTCTGGAGTCCTCATGTTGCTGTCGGATCAGGCCGGTCAGGCGGCGGCCACCAAGATTCCCCGCCCCGCCACGCTCCGGGAGAGCGTGATCGAGGCCATTCAGGAGCTCATCGTCTCCGGCCAGCTCAAGCCCGGCCAGCACCTGGTCGAGAGCGAGCTGGCCGCCCTGCTCGGGGTGTCGCGGCAGCCGGTGCGCGAGGCGCTGCAGCAGCTCAGCGGCGAGGGATGGGTCGACCTGCACCCCGGTCAGGGCGCGTTCGTGCACGTGCCGACGGTGGAGGAGGCCGACCAGCTGCTGGCCGTACGCGCCCTGCTGGAGACCGAGTCCGCCAGGCTGGCGGCGCAGTACGCGGGTGAGGAGGGCGTGCGGCGGCTGCGGGCGCTGTGCGAGCGCGGCATCGCGGCCGTGCGTTCCGACGACGTCGACAGCGCCGTCGCCACCAACTCCGAGCTGCACGCGCTGGTGACCGCGTTGTCGGGCAACAAGGTGCTGGAGGAGCTGGCCAGCCAGGTGGCCCGCCGGGTGCGCTGGTATCACACGCCGGTGGCCCGCCAGCGGGGCATGGCCTCGTGGGAGGAGCACCGGGCGTTGATCGACGCCATCGAGGCGGGCGACGCCGACCGGGCGGCGTCGATCATGCACGAGCACACCGGGCACACCCGCGCCTCCTACATGGAGCAGCGCGAGAACGAGCCGGTGGAGCCCGCGCCGAAGCCGGTGCGCCGCCGGCGCCCACGCGCGACGCCGTCGACCAACTAGGCCCCGCGTTCACGTGAGGACGGCCGCCCGGAAACAGTCCGGGCGGAGGATTCCGCTTGCCCGGGGCCGTCCCGGGCAGCAGATGGAACAGATTGAGAGGTGCATGACGATGAAGAAGACGCTTGTCCGCTTCCTCCTTGGTGATCCCCTGGGTCAGGCCGCCGACGGCCGGGCCATGGGCGTCGGACTGAGCGCGGCGCTCAGGAAGCACTACAGCGCCGACGACGCGGAGCGCTACCTGCGCGACTGGTCCACGGAACACTCCACAGAGCACTCCACAGGCCACTCCCCTGAGCACCCCACGGGCCACTCCCCTGGGCACGACGTGCGGAGGAGCCCCAAAGGCTGAGCCGCGCACGGGAGACGGCTCCCCCGCGCGCGGCCCGTTCAGCGCTCCGCTTCGACGGGCTCCACCTCCTGGGCGGCCTTGGCGTCGCGGGACGACTTGATCAGGCTCAGGACCGTGGTGACGGCCAGGGTGCCGAGGATGACCCCGAGCGACACCAGGATCGGGATCTCCGGAGCCCACGAGACGCCGTCGTGGTGCAGCGCCTCAAGGATGAGTTTCACGCCGATGAAGGCGAGCACCACCGACAGGCCCTTGCTCAGGTAGACCAGCCGGTCGAGCAGGCCGCCGATGAGGAAGAACAGCTGCCGCAGCCCCATGAGGGCGAAGGCGTTGGCGGTGAAGACGAGATACGGCTCCTTGGTGAGCCCGAAGATGGCCGGGATCGAGTCGAGCGCGAACAGCAGGTCGGTGGTGCCGATGGCGACCATGACGATCAGCATCGGCGTCACCATCCTGCGGCCCAGGTGCACGGTGAGCCGGGCGCCGTGGTAGGCGTCGGTGGTGGGCAGCACCCGGCGGACCGTGCGCAGGGCGATGTTCTCGGAGAACTCCGCCTCGTCCTCCTCGTGCCCGATCAGCTTCCAGGCCGTGTAGACGAGGAAGGCGCCGAAGACGTAGAAGAGCCAGTCGAACCTCGTCACCGCCTCGGCGCCGGCGGCGATGAAGGCGCCCCGCATGATCAGGGCCAGCACGATGCCGATGAGCAGCACCTTCTGGCGGTACTGCCGCGGCACCTGGAAGCGGCTCATGATCAGCAGGAAGACGAACAGGTTGTCGACGCTGAGCGAGTACTCGGTGATCCAGCCGGCGAAGAACTCGCCGCCGTGGCCGGGGCCCGACGTCAGCAGCAGCCCGATCCCGAACAGGACGGCCAGGCCCACGTAGAACGACACCCAGCCGACGCACTCCTTGAAGGAGGGCTCGCGCGGGTTGCGTGCGACGAGGTAGAAGTCCAGCGCGAGAATGAGGGCGAAGCCGCCGATCGTGGCGAGCCACACCCAGGCGGGCAGGTTCATCGGCGGGCCCCCTTCCGCGAGCTCCGCGAGTTCCGGGGGCTCCGGGAGGCACGCGAGCTACGCAGCGCTTGGGCGTGCTGAAGGTAGAGGCCGAGCAGCGCCTCGGCCTGCGGGTTGGCCGGGGCGAGGCGGATCAGCCAGTGCGGCATGAGCCGCTCGTGCAGCCAGACGAAGCCGATCGCGAAGCCGAGGCCGACCATGGCCTGGTAGACCAGGAAGCCGGGCACCCCGTCGGCCAGGCCGCCGGTCCCGGCCAGGGTCTCCTGGGCCAGCCTGGACAGCGGGAAGGCCGCCATCCAGTACAGGCCGCACGGCCCGAAGGTGCCGGGCCGGAAGAGGCCGTGGCCGAGCAGCACGCCGTACAGGCCGCCGAAGAGGCCGAGGGTCATGGCGAAGGCCAGGGCCGACAGGGCGGCCAGGCCGGCGGGCACCCCGGCGAACAGGGTCAGCCCACCGGCCATGGCGCCGGCGACGGCTCCGATCGACGCCCCTGGCAGGGCGAGTTCGAGGCTGTGCCGTTCGATCATCAGCCCACGACCACGCCGAAGGCGAACAGGCTGTAGAACAGCATGCCCAGGTAGAAGACGGCGCCGAACCCGATGATCAGGTTGGACCACCACCTCGGCCTGATCGGTTTGGGCAGCATGCGGTTGTTGACCAGGAGCAGCGTCACGCAGTACGCGCCCATCGCGAACGTCGACAGGAACGCCAGCGTGTCCAGGATCCCGCTCGGCCCGTCAGCGGGTCCGAACAGCAGGATCAGGATGCCGAAGATGATCACGCCCCAGAGGAAGCCCGCGTACAGGTGCGACATGCGCAGCTTCTTCGCGCCGGGCACGAAGTTGTACGTCATGTCGGCCTGACCACGCGAGAAGGAGTCGAACAGTCCCAGCGTGGCGTTGAGGCCGATGAGCGCGATGAACCCGAGGAAGATCACGCCGAGCACCGAGCTGCCGGCCGAGGAGACGGCGTCCGCCATGGCGCTCAGCGCCACCTCGCGGTCGTCGCCCTGGATGGCCGTGCGGACGTCCGGGTTCTGGCGCACCGCCGCCTGGGCGATCACCGTGAAGGAGATCGTGACCAGCATGGTGATGCCCCAGAAGAGCAGTAAGGCGTCGAAGGTGACCCAGCGGCGCCAGCCCTTCCACTTGGCCATCTCGGCCGGGTCCTCGGTGTCGAACATGAAGCCGCGCGAGGGCATGGCCTCTTCCTCGCCGGCGTGCCGCAGGCCGTGGACCTTCGGGATGTGCGCGCCCATGCCCGCTCCGGAGGCCCGCAGGTGCAGCGTGTACCACATCTGCTGCATGCCCGACGGCCCGGCGAACGCGCAGGCCCCGACGATGACCGGGAACCACGCGGCCGTCATGGCCTCGGCCGGCAGGTAGCCGATGGAGAACATGCCGGTGATCGTGGTGACCACGTCGCTCCACGAGCCCACCATGGCGGCCACCACCGCGGTGCCGATCACGAGGGCGCCGATGAGCAGCGACAGCACGTTCTCCAGCAGGTTGTAGATCACCTTGGCGAAGCTGAAGATCACTCCGACCAGGACGAGCCCCGCTATCGCGGTGATCATCCAGGGGATCCCGCTGATCTCCTCCAGCGCCGCGGCCCCCGCGGACAGGTGACCGGGCCAGATGTAGACGGCCATGGCGACGATGAAGAAGAACCACATGAGCGGCTTGAACACGCGGGCGGCGCCGGAGAAGATGCTCTCCCCCGTCGCCATCGCGTAGCGGGCCATCTCGAGCATGACCACGGCCTGGAGCGTCACGCCGATCAGGAACAACCATCTGATCTCCGGCCCGAACAGCAGCACGAGCCGGGGCCACATGTACGACTCGCCCATCCCCACGCCCAGAGCCACGAGGAAGACGGTGGGCCCGAGGATGTGCACCGAGGGAGGCGCGTCGGGGAGTTTCCTGATGGGCATCGGCTCCAGCCGGCCCGCTTTCCATACTCGATCGTCCTCGACCGGCGGCGCAGACGTCGCCGGGGGTTTTGATGTGTCCACCTACGGACCTCCTGGGGGGATTTGTTGGTTCTCCTGCGCTGCCCCGAATGCGCCCCCTCGCCTGGCTCTGCTGTGCTCGGCTCTTAGCCCAGCAGGCCGGCTGCCCTGGCCCAGCGGTACTTCGCGCCGAGGACCGCTACGGGCTTTTCGGTCGTGTACGGGTACGCGACCACTCCGTGCTCGAACAGGTACTCGCTGGCCTCCTCAACCTCGGTGTCCCCGGCCAGCGACGCGACGACCGGCTTGACGTTGCCCTTCGCCCGTTCCTCGGCCACCACGCGGGCGACGAGTTCGGCGAAGACCATCGGCGGCGTGACGATCGTGTGCCAGTAGCCCAGGACCAGAGCGTGGATCCGGTCGTCGGCGAGGCCGAGCCGGAGCGTGTTCTCGTAGGTCGAGGGCGGCTCGCCGCCGGTGATGTCGATGGGGTTGCCCGCCGCGCCGAACGGGGGGATGTAGGCGCGGAAGGCCTCGTCCAGGTCGGGCGGGATGTCCATGAGCGTCAGCCCGGCGTCGACGCAGGCGTCCGACAGCAGCACGCCGGAGCCGCCCGCCCCGGTGATGATGACCACGTTCTCGCCCTGGGGCGTCGGCATGATCGGCAGCGACCTGGCGTACTCCAGCATGTCGTTCAGCCCGGGGGCGCGTACCACGCCGGCCTGCCGCAGGATGTCGTCGTAGACCTTGTCGTCGCCGGCCAGCGCGCCGGTGTGGGAGCCGGCGGCGCGCGCGCCCATGGCGGTGCGCCCGGCCTTCAGCACGATGACGGGCTTCTCCTTGACGACCCGGCGGGCGGCCTCGACGAAGCCCCGGCCGTCCTTGAGGTCCTCCAGGTGCATGGCGACGGCGCGGGTGTTGTCGTCCTGCTCGAAGAAGGTGAGCAGGTCGTCCTCGTCCACGTCGGCCTTGTTGCCGACGCCGACGATCGCCGACACGCCCATCTTGGTGGTGCGGCTGAAGCCCAGGATGGCCATGCCGATGCCGCCGCTCTGCGAGGTGAGGGCGACGCCGCCGCGCACGTCGTAGGGGGTGCAGAAGGTCGCGCAGAGGTTCTCCGGCGTGTAGTAGTAGCCGTAGATGTTGGGTCCGAGCATGCGCACGCCGTGCTTGCGGGCGATCTCCACGATCTCCCGCTGGCCCTCGACGTTGCCGGTCTCGGCGAACCCCGAGGGGATCATGATGGCGCCGCCGACGCCCTTGCGCCCGGCCTCCTCCAGCGCGGCTGGCACGAACTTGGCGGGGATCGCGAACACGGCGACGTCCACGTCGTGCGGCACGTCGGAGATGCTCTTGTACGCGGGCAGCCCCATGATGTCGTCGGCCTTGGGGTTGATCGGGAAGATCTGGCCCCGGTAGCCGCCGTTGATGAGGTTGCGCATGACCGAGTTGCCGATCTTGCCGGTCTCGGCGGAGGCGCCGATGACGGCGACCGAGCGCGGCTTGAAGATCCGCGTCATCTGCTCCAGGATGCGCTCGCGGGGCAGCCGGCTGACCTCGGCGGGCGCCTCTCCGATGAGGATGCGCACGTCGGCGGCCACGGCGCCGCGGGCGTCGGCGAAGACCGGGTTGAGGTCGATCTCGGTGATCTCGGGGAAGTCGCTGACCAGCCTGCCGACGCGCTCGATCAGCGCCGCCAGGGCCTCCCGGTTCGCGGGCTCGGCACCACGGGCACCTTTCAGCACTTCCGCCGCTTTGATGTCGTCGAGCATCCCCAGGGCTTCATCACCCGAAACCGGGGCAAGCCGGAAAGTAACATCCTTGAGCACCTCAACCAGGACACCGCCCAGCCCGAACGCGATCACCTTGCCGAACGTGGGGTCGGTGACCGCGCCCACGATGACCTCGAACCCGCCGCCGACGAGCTGCTGCACCTGGACACCGTCGATGCGGGCGCCGGCGTTGTAGGCGAGGGCGTTGGCCATGATGGTCTCGAAGCCGTCGCGTACCTCGTCGGCCGACTTCAGCCCGACCAGCACGCCACCGGCGTCGGTCTTGTGCAGGATGTCCGGCGAGACGATCTTCAGCACCACCGGGAGGCCGATCTCCTCCGCGATCGAGACGGCCTCGGCCGCCGAGGTGGCCAGCCCTTCACCCGGGGTGGCGATGCCGTACGCCTCGCAGATCCCGCGCCCCTCCGGGGCGGTCAGGGCCGTGCGGCCTTCGGCGAGCGCCTTGTCCAGGATGTCCCTGACTGCACTCACTAGATGACTCCGTTCGTCTTCAGCTCGGCCAGTTCCTCGGCGCTCACGCCGAGCGGGCCGTAGATCTCCTGGTTGTGCTCGCCCAGCAGCGGCGGCGTCTTCACGTCGACCGGCGAGTCCGACAGCTGCAGCGGGCTGCCGACGGTCACGAACTCGCCGCGCTCCGGATGGTCGACCGCGACGACGATGCCCTCCTCGCGCAGGCTCTCGTCCTCGACCAGCTCCTTGGTGGACAGGATCGGGCCGCACGGGATGTTCTCGGCGTTGAGCCGGTCCAGCACCGTCCACTTGTCGTGGCGGATCGTCCACTCCTCGATGAGCTGGAACATCTTGTCCAGCTTGGACAGCCGGGCCTCCGGCGTCGCCCACTCGGGGTCCTCGGCCAGCTCGGGGCGGCCGATGATGGCCGACAGCGGCTTCCAGCCGACCGGCTGGACGATCACGTAGATGTAGTCGTTCGGGCCGCCGGGCGCGCAGCGCACCGCCCAGCCGGGCTGGCCGCCGCCGCTGGCGTTGCCGGAGCGCGGCACCTCGTCGCCGAACGTCTTGTTCGGGTACTCGCGCAGCGGGCCGTGCGCGAGCCGCTGCTGGTCACGCAGCTTGACGCGGGCCAGGTTGAGCACCGCGTGCTGCATGGCGACCTGCACCCGCTGCCCGCGCCCGGACCGCTCGCGCTGGTAGAGGGCGGCCAGGATGCCGGCGACCGCGTGGATGCCGGTGCCCGAGTCGCCGATCTGCGCGCCGGTGGCCAGCGGCGGGCCGTCCTCGAAGCCGGTGGTCGACATCGAGCCGCCCATCGCCTGGGCGATCACCTCGTACGCCTTGAACTTGGCGTAACGGCCGGCGCCGAAGCCCTTGATCGAGGCGTAGACGAGACGCGGGTTGAGCTCCTGGAGCCGGTCCCAGGTGAAACCCATGCGGTCGACCGCGCCGGGGCCGAAGTTCTCCACCAGCACGTCGGCGCCCTTCACCAGCTCGGTGAACAGCTCCTTGCCGCGCTCGCTCTTCATGTTGAGCGTGATGCTGCGCTTGTTGCAGTTGAGCATTGTGAAGTAGAGGCTGTCGACGTCCGGCAGGTCGCGGAGCTGCTGCCGGGTGATGTCGCCGGTCGGGGACTCCAGCTTGACCACGTCGGCGCCCAGCCAGGCGAGCAACTGGGTGGCGGACGGGCCGGACTGGACGTGGGTCATGTCGAGGACGCGGACACCTTCGAGTGCCTTCATGTCAGGACCTGCCCTACTTGTACATGGTCTGGTTCATGGTGCCGGGCGCGTACACGTCGGGGTCGACCCAGACGTTGATCAGCGACGGCTTGCCGGACTCGCGGGCCCGCTCCAGCGCGGGTCGGATCTCGGCCGGGTCGCGGACCTCCTCGCCGTAGCCGCCCAGCAGCTTGGCGAACTCGCCGTAGCGGATGTCGCCCAGCGTGTTGCCGATGCGGGCGCGGTCCTCGCCGTACTTGGCGGCCTGGCCGTAGCGGATCTGGTTCATCGAGGAGTTGTTGCCGATGACGCCGATGAACGGCAGGTCGAAGCGGACCATCGTCTCGAAGTCCCAGCCGGTGAGGCTGAAGGCGCCGTCGCCGAACAGGCAGAGCACCTCCTTGTCACGCCGGGCCTGCTTGGCGGCCATCGCGAAGGCCATGCCGACGCCGAGCGTGCCGAGCGGTCCCGGGTCCATCCAGTGGCCGGGCGACTTGGGCTGGACGACCTGGCCGGAGAAGGTGACGATGTCGCCGCCGTCGCCGATGTAGATGCTGTCCTCGGTGAGGAACTCGTTGATCTCGTGGACCAGCCGGTAGGGGTCGATCGGCTGGGCGTCGGAGAGCTGGCGGGGCAGGCGCTTGTCGTAGGCGGCCTGCTCGACGGCGCGCAGTTCCTCGATCCACTCCTTGCGCCTGGCGGCCGAGTCGGTGATCCGCCCGCTGGCGGCCTGCGCGGTGGCGGCCAGGATGAGGCCGGCGTCGCCGACGATCCCCAGGTCGATGTCCCGGTTCTTGCCGACGGTGCGGTAGTCGAGGTCGATCTGCACCACCGTCGCCGTCGGTGACAGCCGCTTGCCGTAGCCCATCCGGAAGTCGAACGGGGTGCCGACGATGATGATCAGGTCGGCCTCGGTGAAGGCGTAGCGGCGGCTGAGCTGGAAGCGGTGCGGGTCGCCGGGCGGCAGCGTGCCGCGCGCCGAGCCGTTCATGTAGGCGGGCACGTTGAGCTGGCGGACGAAGTCGATCGCCGAGTCCGTGGCCCGGCAGGTCCACACCTGGCTGCCGAGCAGGATGCACGGCTTCTCGGCGTGGGCCAGCAGGTCGGCCAGCTTCTCGATGGCCTCCGGGTCGCCGGCCTGGCGGGTGGAGGCCCGGTAGTTCTTCGGGATGCGCGCCTTCTCCAGCGGGACCTTCGCGTCCAGGACGTCGCGCGGGATCTCCAGGAACGACGGGCCCGGGGCGCCGTGGTAGCACTCGCGGAAGGCCATCGACACGATGTCGGCCACCCGTTCCGTGCTCGGCACCGTCGCGGCGAACTTGGTGATCGGCGTCATCATGTCGACGTGCGGGAGGTCCTGCAGCGAGCCCATCTTGTGCTGGCTCAGCGCCCCCTGCCCGCCGATCAGCAACATCGGGCTCTCCGCCCGGAACGCGTTGGCCACGCCGGTGACCGCGTCCGTCGTGCCGGGCCCGGCGGTGACCACCGCGCAGCCGGGCTTGCCGGTGATGCGCGCGTAGCCGTCGGCCGCGTGCGCGGCCACCTGCTCGTGGCGCACGTCGATGACCTCGATGCCCTCATCGACGCAGCCGTCGTAGATGTCGATGATGTGGCCGCCGCAGAGCGTGTAGATCACGTCCACGCCTTCGGCCTTGAGCGCCTTGGCTACCAGATGACCGCCAGAGATCGTTTCCGACATCGATGCGTCCCTTTCCAAGCGACTGTCTCCCGCATACTGCATACCGTATGAACGCAATGGTTACCCTCCCGTCACCGGCCTGTCTAGCCCCCTTCGGGCAACTCGATCAGCTCCACCGGCTCTCCGGCCCACCCCGCGGGTACCACGGCCAGGGCATCCGCCATCGCGGCGCCCCACAGAGATCCCGGCCGATCGTGCCCGACGGGCACCGCCCCGCGTCCCGACCGCCGCACCGGGACCAGCCGGGTGTCCCTCGGGTGCGTCCGCACCGTCCCGGCCAGCGCGCTCACCTCCCGCCGCGCCTCCCGGCCGGCCATCGTGCGCAGCATCGGCGCCAGCAGCGTGACGGCCGCCGCCAGCGCCGCGAACGGGTTCCCGGGCAGCCCGACCACCAGCGTCCCGGACGGCATCCGCGCCAGCAGCTGCGGGTGCCCGGGGCGTACGGCGACCCCGTCGACCAGCACCTCGGCGCCGAGGTCGGCGAGCACCGCCCGCAGGTGATCGGCCGGCCCCTTCGACGAGGCCCCGCACACGACCACCACCTCGACCGGCGATCCCCCCGGGGCGAGTGCGGCGCGCAGCGGATCGGGGCCGTCGGGGAGGCGGGCGGTCTCCGCGAGGCGGCCACCGGCCCAGGCGACCAGGCCGGGCAGGAACGGGCCGATGGCGTCGCGCACCCGGCCGGGCTCGGGGAGGCCGTGGCCGACCACCTCGTCGCCGGTCACCAGCACGCGCACCCGGGGCCTGGGCCGTACCGGGAGCGTGTCGTGCCCCAGGGCGGCGGCCAGCCCGAGCACCACCGGCGTGACGAGCGCGCCCGCGCCGAGCACGGCGGCGCCCTCGGCGACGTCCTCGCCCCGCCGCCGCACGTGCCGCCCCGCCTCGACGTGCCCGGCGACCCACAGCGCGCCCCCGGATCCGCCGCCTTCCGGCGGTCGCGGCCGCGTCCCGGAGGAGCCCCCCTCGGGCGGCCGGTCGCCGGAGGGCCCGGCCTGCTCGTACGGGAGGACCGCCGACGTGCCCGCCGGGACCGGGGCGCCGGTGGCGATCTCGACCGCCTCGCCCGGCAGCAGCGTGGCCGGGTACGGCGTGCCGCCGGCCAGGACGTGGGCCACCACGTGCCAGGGCGGCGGGCCGGCGACCGCGTAGCCGTCCATGGCGGCCACGTCGACCCCGGGCACGGGCACCAGGGCCCGTAAGGGGGCGGCGAGCCGGCAGCCGGCGGCCTCGGCGAGAGGCACCGCGACGGGTTCGAGAAGGCGGGCGCAACCTGCGGCGAGCTCCCTGGCGGCACCCCAGGACAGCGCTTCCAGCACGGGTTCCTCACGAAGAACGGTCATGAAGCGGCTCCCTTGACCCCGAATTTTCCATACTGTATACCGAATGCACTGCAGGTCGCATCCATCGGCCGGCGGTGGGCCGGGGGGCCGGACATGATCCGACGCGAGAACGGAGCGCAGCATGAAAGTCGCTGTTCTTGGCGCCGGCGCCATCGGCGCGTACGTGGGCGCCGCCCTCCACAGGGCGGGAGTCGAGGTGCACCTCATCGCCAGAGGTGCGCACCTGGACGCCATACGCAGATCCGGTGTGCGGGTGCTCAGCCCGAGGGGCGATTTCGTCGCCCGTCCCCACGCCACCGACGACCCTCACCAGGTCGGTCCGGTGGACCACGTCTTCCTGGGCCTCAAGGCGAACAGCTACGCCGCCGCGGGCCCCATGATCAAGCCGCTGTTGCACGAGTCGACGGGCATCATCGCCGCGCAGAACGGCATCCCGTGGTGGTACTTCCACGGGCTCAGGGGCCCCCACGAGGGCTACCGCATCCAGAGCGTGGATCCGGGAGGGGCGGTCAGCGCGGCGCTGCCCCTGGAACGGGCCATCGGCTGCGTCGTCTACGCCGCGACCGAGATCGAGGAGCCGGGCGTCATCCGGCACCTGGAGGGCACCCGGTTCTCCATCGGCGAGCCGGACGGCACGCTGACGCGCAGATGCGCGAGCTTCAGCGACGCGGCGGTGGCCGGCGGGCTCAAGTGCCCCGTCGAGCAGGACCTGCGCCGCGACGTGTGGATCAAACTCATGGGCAACATCGCCTTCAACCCGATCAGCGCGCTGGCCAGGGCGACCATGGCGGGGATCTGCCGCCACGACGGCGCCAGGGAGCTGGTGCGGGCCATGATGCGCGAGACGCTGGAGGTGGCCGCGAACGTCGGCTGCGATCCCGGCATCTCCATCGAGCGCCGGCTGCGCGGGGCCGAGAAGGCCGGCGAGCACAAGACGTCCACCCTCCAGGACCTGGAGAAGGGCAAGCCCCTGGAGCTGGACGTGCTGCTCGCGGCGGTGGTCGAGCTGGCCGACCTGACCGGCGCCGAGGTGCCGACGCTGCGTGCGATCCACGCGGTGAGCGACCTCCTGGCCGAGAACCTTGTCCGAGCGGTCTAGCTAGGCATACCGTAGATTGTATACAGAATGGAGGGATCATGAGCTATGACCGCCTGACCCGTCCACTGGTGCGCGAGGACGGCGTGCTGCGCGAGGCCACCTGGGAAGAGGCGCTCACCCGCGCCGCCGAGGGGTTCCGGCGCAACGTCGACAAACACGGCCCCGACAGCTTCGCCATGCTGTCGTGCGCCCGTTCCACCAACGAGATGAACTACGTCGGGCAGAAGTTCACCCGCGTGGTGATCGGCACCAACAACGTGGATTCCTGCAATCGCACCTGCCACGCGCCCAGCGTGGCGGGGCTCTCGGCCGTGTTCGGCAGCGGTGGCGGCACCTCCTCCTATCAGGAGGTCGAGGACACCGATGTGATCGTGATGTGGGGCTCCGCGGCGCGGAACGCCCATCCGATCTTCTTCCAGCACGTGCTGAAGGGCATACACAACGGCGCGCGGATGTTCGCCGTGGACCCGCGCCGCACCGGCACCGCCCAGTGGGCCGACCTGTGGTTAGGGCTGAACGTGGGCACCGACATCCCGCTCGCCCACGCGATCGCCCGCGAGATCATCCATGCCGGGCTGCACAACCAGGAGTTCATCGAGCGGGCCACGACCGGCTTCGAGGAGTTCCGCGAGTGCGTCGAGCCGTGGACGCTCAGCGCCGCCGAGCAGGTCACCGGCGTGCCCGCGCACGCCATCCGCGAACTGGCCCACGCCTACGCCCGCGCCGACCGCGCCCAGATGTGCTGGACCCTAGGCATCACCGAGCACCACAACGCCACCGACAACGTCCGGGCGCTGATCAACCTCTCCCTGCTGACCGGCCACGTCGGCCGCTACGGCTCCGGCCTGTCGCCGCTGCGCGGCCAGAACAACGTGCAGGGCGGCGGCGACATGGGCGCCATCCCCAACCGGCTGCCGGGCTTCCAGGACATCCTCGACCCGTCGATCAGGCAGAAGTTCGAGACGGCCTGGGGGGTCGGCATCCAGCCGCGCTACGGCCACAACCTCACCGAGATGCTGGAGGCGATGGCCGAGGGCGAGGTCACCACCTGCTACCTCATCGGCGAGAACCCGGTGCAGTCCGAGGCCGACTCCCTGGCCTGCATCAAGCGCCTGTCCATGCTCGACCACCTCGTCGTGCAGGACATCTTCCTCACCAAGACCGCCCAGATGGCCGACGTGGTGCTGCCGGCCAGCGCCGCGTGGTGCGAGGCCGACGGCACCTTCACCAACAGCGAGCGCCGGGTGCAGCGGGTGCGCAAGGCCCTCGACCCGCCGGGCGAGGCGCGCGACGACATCTGGATCATGTGTGAGCTGGCCCGCCGCCTGGGCCACGACTGGCACTACGACGGCGCCGAGGAGGTCTGGAACGAGCTGCGCGCCCTGTCCCCCGACCACACCGGGATGACCTACCGGCGGCTGGAGGACCTGCACGGCATCCAGTGGCCGTGCCCGTCGGAGGACTCCGTCGAGCCGCCCTACCTGCACGGGCGGCTGTGGGAGAGCGACCCGGTCAGGCGGGGCACGCCCGCGCCGTTCGCGGTGCTGCGGCACTCGCCGCCGGTCGACCTGCTGGACGAGGAGTACCCGCTCCGGCTGACGACCGGGCGGCGGCTGGACTCCTACAACACCGGCGTGCAGTCGTCCGGGTTCGCCTCGCCGCTGCGGCGGGGCGAGACGATCGAGCTGTCCCCTGAGGACGCCGAGCGGCTCGGGCTGGTCGCCGGTGAAGAGGTGCGGATCAGTTCACGGCGCGGCTCGGTGGTCGCGCCCGTCTTCATCGATCCCGGGCTGCGGCCCGGGCTGGTGTTCATGACGTTCCACTTCCCGGACGAGGTGGACACCAACGCCCTGACCATCGAGGCCACCTGCCCCATCGCGGGCACGGCCGAGTTCAAGGCGGCAGCCGTACGCGTCGAGAAGCTCGTCAAGGCCGGGTGAACAGATGGATCTGAGATTTCGCGATGTGGAGCCGTCCGCCGAGGAGCGCGCCGCCGTCGACGCGCTGCTCGGCCCCCCGGCCACCGGCTGGGAGGGCGGCGCCAGGACGGAGGCCGAGCTGCGTTACGCGGCTCGCTCCGAAACGGCCCGCGACCTGCTGCTGCCCGCCCTGCACGCGGTCAACGACCGGGTCGGGTGGATCAGCGAGGGGGCGCTGGACTACATCTGCCGCCGCCTCACCGTCCCGCCCGCCGAGGCGTACGGGGTGGCGTCGTTCTACTCGCTGCTGTCGCTGAAGCCGCGTCCCGCGCGGGTGCTGCACGTCTGCACCGACCTCGCCTGCCAGGCGCGGGGCGCCGAGGACGTGCGCAAGCGCGTCGAGGAGCGGCTCGGGCCGGCGGGCTCCTCCTGGCAGGCCAGCCCGTGCCTGGGGCTGTGCGAACGCGCCCCGGCCGCCCTCACCATCGAGGCCGGCCTGCCGCCTGCGACCCAGGTGTACGGGCCCTTCCAGGGCGACGAGGTCACCGCGCCGGTGAGCACGAACGGCTCCGGCCCGACCGGCTGGGAGCCGCCCGCCGAGGCCGCCGTGCCGCAGGCCGGGCAGGACGGCCTGGTGCTGCTGAAGCGGATCGGCGTCGTCGACCCGGCCAGCCTGGACGGCTACCGGGCCGCCGGCGGGTACGCGGCGCTGCGGCGGGCCTTCCAGCTCGGGCCGGCCGGGGTGATCCGGGAGGTGCTGGAGTCCGGCCTGGTCGGCAGGGGTGGCGCGGCCTTCCCGACGGGCCGGAAGTGGGACGCCACCGCCCGCCAGCCCGACCACCCGCACTACCTGGTGTGCAACGCCGACGAGAGCGAGCCGGGCACCTTCAAGGATCGCGTGATCATGGAAGGCGACCCGTACGCGCTCATCGAGGCCATGACGATCGCCGCCTACGCCACCGGATGCGCCAAGGGGTACCTCTACATCAGGGGCGAGTATCCCCGGGCGATCCGGCGGCTGGAGCACGCGATGGCCACGGCGCGGGCCCGTGGCCTGCTCGGCGCGGACATCCTGGGCCAGGGCTTCTCCTTCGACATCGAGCTCAGGCGGGGCGCGGGCGCGTACATCTGCGGCGAGGAGACCGCGATCTTCAACTCGATCGAGGGCTTCCGCGGCGAGCCGCGCAGCAAGCCGCCGTTCCCGGTGGAGAAGGGCCTGTTCGGCAAGCCGACCGTGGTCAACAACGTGGAGACGCTGGTCAACGTGCTGCCGATCCTGGAGCACGGCGCCCCGGCGTACGCGTCGATCGGCACCGAGGGCTCGACCGGCACCAAGCTGTTCTGCGTGTCGGGCAGCGTGGACAGGCCGGGCATCTACGAGCTGCCGTTCGGCGCGACGCTGCGCGAGCTGCTCGACCTGGCCGGGCCGGCCGGGACGCTCAAGGCGGTGCTGCTCGGCGGCGCGGCCGGGGCGTTCGTGACGGACCTGGACGTGCCGCTCACGTTCGAGGGCACCCGGGCGGCGGGCGCCACGCTCGGCTCCGGCGTCGTGCTCGTGCTGGACGACACCGTCGATCTCAAGCACATCCTGCTGCGCATCGCCGAGTTCTTCAGGGACGAGTCGTGCGGCCAGTGCGCGCCCTGCCGCGTGGGCACCGTACGGCAGGAGGAGGCCCTGCACCGGCTGTCGGAGCGCGTGGACGAGAGCGACCTGCTCCTGCTGCGCGAGGTCGGCCGGACGATGCGGGACGCCTCGATCTGCGGCCTCGGACAGACCGCATGGAACGCGGTGGAATCGGCCATCGACCGCTTGGGGGTATACAAGTGATCCCGCTCCAGCCGCCCCGGCGGCTCGTCGACGTGCAGATCGACGGCGAGACCGTACGGGTGCCGGAGGGCTCGACGATCCTGGACGCCTGCCACGCGGCGGGCAAGGACGTCCCGACCCTCTGCTACGGCGACACGCTCACCCCCAAGAACGCCTGCCGGGTGTGCGTGGTCGAGGTCGAGGGGTCGCGCACGCTGGCCCCGGCCTGCTCCAGGAAGGTCGAGGCGGGCATGAACGTCGGCACCGACACCGAGCGCGCCCGGCACAGCCGCAAGGTGGTGCTGGAGCTGCTCGGCTCGTCGGTGGACCTGTCGACGACCCCCGAGGCGGCCGGCTGGATCGAGGAGTACGGCGCCGAGCCCGGCAGGTTCGGCGACGACGCGGCCACGGTCGAGCAGCCCGCCAAGGTCGACAACGACCTCTACGTGCGCGACTACAGCAAGTGCATCATGTGCTACAAGTGCGTGGACGCCTGCGGTGACCAGTGGCAGAACTCCTTCGCCATCGCCGTGGCCGGCCGGGGCTTCGACTCGCACATCTCCACCGAGTTCGACGCCCCGCTCACCGACTCGGCCTGCGTCTACTGCGGCAACTGCGTCGAGGTGTGCCCGACCGGGGCGCTGTCGTTCAAGTCGGAGTTCGACATGCGCGCCGCCGGCACCTGGGACGAGTCGCAGCAGACCCGGACGACCACGATCTGCAGTTACTGCGGCGTCGGCTGCAACCTGACCCTGCACGTGCAGGACAACAAGATCGTGAAGGTGACCTCACCGCACGACAACCCGGTCACCAAGGGCAACCTCTGCGTCAAGGGCAGGTTCGGGTACGGGTATGTCTAGGGTCGCCGTCAAGCGCCGCATCCTGCGCATCCGGGACTCGGCCCCGTCGCGCAGGATCGACTCGCTGGCCGCCGAGGAGCCGCTGGAGATCCGGCTCGACGGCACGCCGCTGACCGTCACCATGCGGACCCCGGGCGACGACTTCGACCTGGCCGCCGGGTTCCTGGTCAGCGAGGGCGCCGTCGCCTCGGCCGGCGACATCGCCACCATCCGCTACTGCGCGGGCGCCACCGCCGAGGGCGAGAACACCTACAACGTCCTGGACGTGCGGCTCGCGCCGGGCGTCCAGGCGCCGGCGCCACGCAACTTCTACACCACCTCCTCCTGCGGCGTCTGCGGCAAGGCGTCGCTGGAGGCGGTGCGCACGGTCGCCCGCTGGTCCGCGCGTGACGACTCCGTCCAGCTCGGCCAGGCGACGGTGGCGGCCCTGCCCGGCCGGCTGCGCACGGCCCAGCGGGTCTTCGACCGGACGGGCGGGCTGCACGCGGCCGGCCTGTTCACGGCCGACGGCGAGGCGCTGTGCGTGCGGGAGGACGTGGGCCGGCACAACGCGGTGGACAAACTTCTCGGCTGGGCGCTGCGGGAGGGCCGGCTGCCGCTGCGCTCGACCGTGCTCATGGTGTCCGGCCGGGCCTCCTTCGAGCTGGTGCAGAAGGCGGTCATGGGGGGCATCCCGGTGCTCGCCGCGGTCTCCGCGCCCTCCTCCCTCGCGGTCGAGCTGGCCGCGGAGGAGGGGCTGACGCTCATCGGGTTCCTGCGCGGGGACTCGATGAACGTCTACGCGGGCGAGCGGCGGCTGGACATCACCCCGGGCGCCGGCAACGGCTCTGCCGGCGCGCCAACACCGGGGTGATGAGGGGGATGCCGACGGCGGAGCCTGGCCCCCAGCACGCCGTTCGGCATCCCTACCAAGGTCGATTTTGACAACCATTTTCATTTTGCAGCATACTGACTCACATGATGTCAGGACATTCCCGCCTGCGTGCCGCCGGGCTCCTCGCGGGCGCCATGCTGCTCACCACCACCGCCTGCGGAGCCGATTCCGGCGCGACGCCCGAGGGCAAGCCCCAGGTCCTCGCCGCGTTCTATCCGCTGCAGTGGCTCAGCGAGCAGATCGCGGGCCCCGACGCCCAGGTGTCCGTCCTGACCGCGCCCGGCGTCGAGCCGCACGACCTGGAGCTCGGCGCCCAGCAGATGGCCCAGCTCGAGGACGCCACGCTGACCGTCTACATCAAGGGCGTGCAGCCCGCCGTCGACGAGGCGGTCGACCCCGAGCGCAGCTTCGACGCGGCCACCGCCGTGGCGACGATCCCGGCCGGCGAGCACGAGCACGAGCACGGGGAAGAAGGCCTCGCCGAGGAGGGCCACGCGGAAGAGGGCCACGACCACGAGGTCGCCTACGACCCGCACCTCTGGCTCGACCCGGCCCGCCTGGCCACCGTCGCGACCAAGCTGGGCGAGCGGATGGCCGCCGCCGACCCGGCGCACGCGCAGGGCTTCAAGGACCGCGCCGCCACCGCCGCCTCCTCGCTCACCACGCTGGACCAGGAGTTCTCCACGGGCCTGACGACCTGCGCGACGCGCACGATGGTGACCGCGCACGAGGCGTTCGGCTACCTGGCGGACAGGTATAAGCTCAAGCAGGTCGGCATCACCCTCGACCCCGAGACCGAGCCCTCGCCCGCCCGCATCGACGAGGTGGCCAAGCTCGCCAAGGCGGAGAAGGTGACGACCATCTTCACCGAGGCCCTGGTCAGCCCCAAGGTCGCCGAGGTGCTCGCCGCCGAGGTGGGCGCGAAGACGGCCGTGCTCGACCCGCTGGAGAGCAAGCCCTCGGGCGACTACCTGTCGGCCATGCGGGGCAACCTCAAGACCCTGCAGTCGGCGTTGGGATGCACACCTTGACAGAGACCGTCTTCGCGATGCGCGACGGCCGGGTCACGCTCGACCGGCGGCCCATCCTGCGCGGCATCGACCTGGCCGTCCGCCCCGGCGAGGTCGTCGCCATCATGGGCGCCAACGGTTCCGGCAAGTCCACGCTGATCCGCGCCCTGCTCGGCCTCACGCCGCTGTCCGGCGGCCGGACCCTGATGTACGGGAGCCCGCCCGCCAGGTTCCGCGACTGGTGGCGCATCGGCTACGTGCCGCAGCGGCTCTCGGTGGGCGGCGGCGTGCCCGCGACGGTCGGCGAGGTGGTCACCTCCGGCCGCATCGCCCGGCAGAGCCGGCTGCGCCGCACCAGCGCCGCCGACCGGGCCGCCGTGGCAGGCGCCCTGGAGGCCGTCGGCCTGTCCGACCGGGTCCGCGACCCCGTGCAGGCGCTCTCCGGCGGGCAGCAGCAGCGGGTGCTCATCGCCCGCGCCCTCGCCGGCGAGCCCGACACATACGTGATGGACGAGCCCACCGCGGGCGTCGACGCCGACACCCAGCAGCTCCTGGCCGACACCCTGGCCAGGCTGGTGGCCGACGGCAAGACCATCGTGCTCGTGGCGCACGAGCTCGGCCCGCTGGAGCCGCTCATCACCCGCGGCGTCGTCGTGCGCGAAGGCCTCGTCGCGCACGACGGCCCGCCGCCCCGGCCCGAAGGCGACTGCGCCAGGCCGGGGCACGAGCACGTCCACCCGCACGCCGCCGAGGCCACGGCCGGGCCGCTGCGGGGCTGGCAGGGAGAAGCATGATCGATTTGCTGGACCGGCAGTTCTTCCAGTTCGCGCTGATCGCGGCGTTGCTGGTCGGCCTCTGCGCGCCCGCCGTGGGCACGTTCATCGTGCAGCGCAGGCTGGCGCTGCTCGGCGACGGCATCGGGCACGTGGCGCTGACCGGGGTCGCGCTCGGGTTCCTGACGGGCACCGCGCCGGTGCTCACCGCCGTGCTGGTGGCGGTCGCGGGGGCCGTCGCCATCGAGCTGGTCAGGGCGCGCGGCCGCACCAGCGGCGACGTGGCGCTGGCCCTGATGTTCTACGGCGGCATCGCGGGCGGCGTGCTGCTCATGGGCATCGCGCCAGGCGGCAGCAACGCCAAGCTCAACTCCTACCTGTTCGGCGCCATCGCCAGCGTCACCGAGCAGGACATCTGGATCATCGGCGGCCTGGCCGTCGCCGTGCTCGCGGTCGTGGCGTTCTTCGGCAGGGAGCTGTTCGTGCTCTGCCAGGACGAGGAGATGGCCCGGGCCAGCGGGCTGCCGGTGCGCTTCCTCAGCCTGCTCATCGCCGTCACCGCCGCGCTCACCGTGGTCATCGCGATGCGCGTGGTCGGCCTGCTGCTCGTCAGCGCGCTCATGGTCATCCCGGTCGCTACCAGCCAGCAGCTCACCCGGGGTTTCCGCACCACGATGCTGCTGGCCATGCTGTTCGGCGTGATCGCCGCCGTGGGCGGGCTGCTGGCCTCCACCGCCTCCACCCGGGTGCCGCCGGGGGCCTCGATCGTGCTTCTTGCTCTTGCCGGCTTCGTCCTGGCCCTGGGTGTGGGTAAATTCGTACGCCGAGGCCGATCCCAGGAGTCGACATTGACCGAGCCAAGCACGCGCGCCGAGGAGGTCGTATGACCACGAGACGCGATGCCGTGCACGACACCCTCCGCCAGAGCGAAGGCTTCCGCAGCGCGCAGGACGTCTACGCCGAGATGCGTCAGCACGGCGCCAAGATCGGCCTGACCACCGTCTACCGCGCCCTGCAGGCGCTGGCCGACGGCGGCCACGTCGACGTGCTGCGCACCGACGACGGCGAGTCGGTCTACCGGGCGTGCGAGACCGGCGAGCACCACCACCACCTGGTGTGCCGCCGCTGCGGACGCACCGTCGAGGTGGCCGGGCCCGCCGTCGAGCGCTGGGCCGAGACGGTCGGCACCGAGCACGGGTTCACCGAGATCACTCACACCGTCGAGGTGTTCGGCACCTGCTCGTCCTGCTCGCGCGTGGCGCGCCCGGCCTGACCCCGGCGCGACCCGTACAGCACCCCCAGCACCACCACCGCGCACCCGGCGAGCTGGAGGGCCGACGGCCGCTCGCCGAGCGTCACCGCCGACAGCACCACCGTCGTCACCGGCTGCACCAGCAGGAGCAGCGCGGTCAGCACGGCCGGCTGCCGGGGCAGCGAATAGGTGATCAGCAACCAGCCGAGCACCTGCGGGCCCAGCGCGAGCAGCAACAGCCAGCCGTGCGCGGGCCACTGCGGCACGAAGCTCGCCCCGCCGAACAACGGGCTCAGTGCCGCGATCGCCAGCGTCGCCACCACCGTCGCGTGCGCCAGCGGCCCGGCCGCGCGCCCCGACCCGGCCTTCATCAGCAGCAGGAACGCCGCGTACGAGATCGACGTCGCCACGCCGGTCAGCACCCCGAGCGCCGGGTCGGCGCCGTAAGCCGCGCTGTCGAACACCCCCGAGATCAGCACCACGCCGCCGAACACCACCGGTGTGGCGATCATCAGCGGCGTCGACGGCCGCTCCCGGAACAGCGCCCACGCGGCGAAGGCCACGATGAACACCTGAAGGTTCCCCAGCACGGTCGCCAGCCCCGCGCCCACGTAGTCGATGGTGTGGTGCCAGAACAGCAGGTCGAACGCGAACGTCAGCCCCGCCACCCAGGCCAGACGACGCGGCCTGCCGGTCAGCGGCCCCAGCCTGCGCCGCTCCAGCCAGGCCAGCACGAGCATGGGCGGCACCGCGTAGGCGCACCGGAAGAACGCCGACGTCGCGGGCGTGACCTCGGCCAGGCGCACGAGCGGGGCGGAGGTCGAGATGATCAGGGCTCCGGCGATCGCGATCAGCACGAAACGACGATGTGCACTCACCGAAACCCCCGACCCCCCGTGGGAGAGATACGCTGCGACCACGCTAGAACCCGGTCCGGACAGGAGTCAATATGCCGTTTGGCCATGACATGGTGCATGCGCTGGCCACCGTCGTCGAGCTGATCAACACCTCCCCCTCCACCGGAGGGGACGACGGTCTGGCGACCCTGGCCGATCTGCAGTCCTTCGTCGAATCCCGTGAGGTCAGCGGCATCAGCACCCTCACCCCGCGCGACCTCGGACAGGTACGCATCGTACGGGAGGCGTTCCACCGCGTCTTCGTCGCCCCCGACCAGCCGTCGGCCGTCCGCACCCTCAACTCGCTGCTGTCCGAGACCAGGATCACGCCCCGGCTGACCGAGCACGACGGGCATCCGCTGCACGTGCACTACTTCGCGCCCGACGCGACCCTCGCCGAGCACCTGGCGGCCGACTGCGGGGTGGCCCTGGCGCACCTGCTCGTCGAGGGCGAGCACGAGCGGTTGCGCACCTGCTCGGCGCCCGACTGCGAGCACGTCTTCGTGGACGAGTCACGCAACCGGTCGCGCGTCTACTGCGACAGCCGGACCTGCGGTAACCGCATGCACGTGGCCGCCTACCGGGCCCGCCGCCGCGGCTGAGCAGGTCCCGGGCCGCCCGCTTCCGTCGTAGGCTGAATCCGCACGCGACCGGAGACAGGAGGCCGAGGTGACCGCGACGACGCCGACCGAGACTGTGGCCCAGACCGTGGCCCAGACTATGGCCCAGACGGTGGCCGGGGTGATGGCCGAGCTGGCCGCGCTCGAGGACCCGAAGGCACGCCAGGTGAACGAGAAGCACGGCGACGACCACGGCGTCAATCTCGGCAAGCTGCGCGCGGTCGCGAAAAGGCTGAAGACGCAGCACGAGCTCGCGCTCCGCCTCTGGGAGACCGGCGACACCGCGGCGAAACTGCTGGCGCTCCTGATCTGCCGCCCGAAGGCGTTCGGCCGTGACGAGCTGGACCTGATGATCCGCCAGGCGGGCACCCCCAAGGTGCACGACTGGCTGGTGAACTACGTGGTGAAGAAGAGCCCGCACGCCGAGGAGCTGCGCCTGGCCTGGTTCGCCGATCCGGACCCGGTGGTGGCCTCCGCCGGCTGGGCGCTGACCACCGAGCGCGTGGCGAAGAAACCCGCGGGCCTCGACCTCCCGGGGCTGCTCGACGTCATCGAGGCCGAGATGAAGGACGCGCCGGACCGCCTGCAGTGGGCGATGAACCACTGCCTGGCCCAGATCGGGATCGACCACGCCGAGCACCGCGCCCGCGCGATCGACATCGGTGAGCGCCTGGAGGTGCTCAAGGACTATCCGACCTCCCCCGGCTGCACGTCCCCGTTCGCGCCCATCTGGATCACCGAGATGGTGCGCCGCTAGCGCGCCGGTCAACCGGCCACGACACGCTCCAGGGTGCGCCGGCCCATCCGGCTCATGGCCGGGTTGCTCTCCGCGTAGTACCAGACCAGGCCCATGGCCTGCTGGAAGGCCCACGCCCGGCCGCGCTCCCATTCGAGGTCGTCGCAGCCGAGCTCGTCGCGGAACGCCTTGCGCGGCCCCGCCTCCAGCAGGTGCCACGCGCTCACGAGATCCAGCGCCGGGTCGGCCGGTCCGAAGCCGCCGACGTCGAGGACCCCGGCCAGCCGCCCGCCGGAGACGAGCACGTTGCCGGGGATCAGGTCGCCGTGGTTCATGACGTCGGCGCCGCCCCGGGGCAGCGTCCGCAGGCGGGCCCACAGCCGGCGCAGCCGGGGGACGTCCAGGAGCCCCGCGCTGTGCCCGAAGCAGGTTTCCATCCACTCGTCATGGGCCCGCAGGTCGCCGCCTCGGCCCGAGCCGGTGAAGGTGCGGCCCCGGGTGCCGACGGCGCGCAGGTCGTGGATGAGCGCGGCCAGGTCGTGCGCGAACGCGACCGATTCGCCCGGGTCGTCGTCCGTGGCCACGACACCGGGCAGCCACGTCTGCACCGACCACGGGAGCGGGTAGCCCGCCCCCGGCTCGCCGAGCGCGACCGGCTCGGGCGTGCGGAACCGCGTGCGCCCGGCCAGCTCGCCGGCCGCGCGGGCTTCCGCCCGGAGCCCGCGCCGCGTCGCCTCGACGTCGCCTGGCTGCAGCGGGAAACGGGCGGCGAGCCGGTCGCCGACGCGGAAGATGGCGTTGACCGTGCCCTGGCCGGCGACGCTCTCGACGGGCAGCCCCCGCCACTCCGGGAACTGCTCGTCCACCAGCGCGCGGACCGTCTCGGGTGTCACCATCAGCTGGCCGGCGTGCATCTTCACACAGCGAAGCGTCCCGCGCCCGAATCCGGGGCCGCAACCTCTTTTCGGCCCCCTCAGGCGCGGGCGAGCTCGGCCACGGCGTCCGCCACCCGGGCCACCTCCTCCTCGGTGTTGTAGTAGTGCGGCGACAGCCGCAGGCACCACTCGACGTCCTTGTCCGTGAAGTCGAACTGGGCGAACTCCCGGAAGCTGAGCGCCGAGTTGATGCCGCGCGCGTCCATCGCCGCCTTGAACGGCTGCGCCTCCCACCCCTTGATGCCGAACGTGACCAGCCCCCCGAGCTGCGGGCCCCGGTCGAGCACGCGCACGCCGGGGATCACGGCCAGCCGGTCGCGCAGCCGAGCCGCCAGGGCCGGGGTGCGCCGGGCGATCGCCGCCATCCCGACCTCGCGGGCGTAGGCCACGGCCGCCGCCGAGCCCAGGACCGTGGCGTACGGGAACTCCCAGTCCTCGAACCTGGCCGCCGTACCGACCGGCTCGTAGCGGTCCGGCGCGGCCCAGCGGGCGCCGTACATGTCGATGAACAGCGGCTCGTAGCCGGCCCGCAGCACGCGGTCGGACACGTACAGGAAGCCCGAGCCGCGCGGGCCGCGCAGGAACTTGCGGCAGGTGGCGGTGAGCAGGTCGCAGCCGATCTCCGCCACGTCGACCGGGTACTGGCCGACGGACTGGCAGGCGTCGACCAGGTAGAGCAGGTCCAGCTCGCGGCAGTGCGCGCCGATCTCGGCGACCGGCTGCACCAGGCCGGAGTTGGTGGGGATGTGGGTGGCGCTGACCAGCCGGGGCCGGAGCTCGCGCATGAGCGCGGCCATCGCCGGCACGTCCACCCCGCCCTCCGGCGTGTCGGGCGCGTGCACGACGCGGACCCCGTACCGCTTGCGCAGGGACAGGAAGGCGATCTGGTTGGAGATGAAGTCGTTGCGGGTGGTCAGGATGACGTCGCCCGGCTCGAACGGGATCGCCGAGAGCGCCGTGGCGTAGGCGTGGGTGGCGCTGGTGGCGAAGGCGACGTTGCCGGGCGCGCAGTTGATCAGCGCGGCGATCTCGGTGTAGAAGCCGCGCACCTGCTCGGCGCGGGCGGCCGAGGCCTCGTAGCCGCCGATGCCCGCCTCCAGGCGCAGGTGGTCGACCATGGCCGTCAGCACGGGCGTGGCCAGCAGGCCGCATCCGGCGTTGTTGAAGTGCGTGACCTGCTCGCACCCCGGTGTGTCGGCCCGCAGGGCCAGAAGCGTTTCCTCGCTGAACTCAGAAGCGTTACTCTTGTCCTTCATGTCCGACAGTAGCACTTCTGAGATGGTTTCGGCTCTCCGGAGGCTGATCGCCGGCCTCGCGCCCGGCGACCGCCTGCCGAGCAGCCGCGAGCTGACCGGCCGGCACCGCGTCGGGCCCGCCACCGTGTCCCGCGCGATCGCCCGGCTCGCCGCCGAAGGCGCGGTGATCACCCGGCCGGGCAGCGGCACCTTCGTGGCCGCCCGTCCCTCCGGTCCCGGGGGCTCGGCCGACACCTCCTGGCAGGCGGTGGCTCTCACCGGGCGCGACGCCTCGGCCGAGCCGCCGATCCCGCTGCCGGACGGCGCGATCGCCCTGTCGGGCGGCTACCCGCACGAGTCGCTCCAGCCCACCCGGGCGCTGGCCGCCGCGCTGGCCCGCGCCGCCCGCCGCCCCGGCGCCTGGCACCGGGCCCCGACGGCCGGTCTCGCGCCGCTGCGCGCGCTCTTCGCCCGCCAGGCCGGCGGCTCGGTGGGCCCCGACGACGTGCTCGTCACCGGCGGCGGGCAGGGGGCGCTGTCGATGCTGTTCAGGGCCATCGTCGCGCCCGGCGGGCCGGTCCTCATGGAGTCGCCCACCTACCCGGGCGCGCTGGCCGCCGCCCGCGCCGCCGGCCTGCGCCCGCTGCCCGTGCCGATGGACGCCGACGGCATCCGCCCCGACCTGCTCGCCGACGCCTTCGCCATGACCGGCGCGCGCCTGCTCTACTGCCAGCCCACCTTCCACAACCCGACCGGTACGGTCCTCGCCCCGGGCAGGCGTGAGCAGGTGGTGGAGGTGGCCAGGGCGGCCGGCGCCTTCCTCGTCGAGGACGACTTCGCCCGCCACCTCGGCCACGGCGGCCCGCTGCCGCGCCCCCTGGCCGCCGACGACCGCGACGGCACCGTCATCCACCTCACCTCGCTGACCAAGCCCGCCTCCCCCAGCCTGCGCATCGGCGCCCTGATCGCCCGCGGCCCCGTCATGCGGCGGCTGTGGGGGATGCGCTTCGTCGACGACTTCTTCACCGCCAGGCCGCTCCAGGAGGCCGCCGTCGAGCTGCTCACCACCCCGGCCTGGGACCGCCACCTGCGGACGCTGTCGGCCGCCCTGCGTGAGCGCTGCGCCCTGCTCACCGCCGCGCTCGCCCGCGACCTGCCCCACTGGACCGTCACCCGGCACCCGGCCGGCGGCCTGCACCTGTGGGTCCGCCTGCCCGACGGCGTCCAGGACACCACGCTCGCCGACGCCGCCCGCGCCCACGGCGTCGCGGTGGACGCCGGCACCCGCTACTTCCCGGCCGAACCCCCGGGCCCGTACCTGCGCCTCGCCTTCGCCGCCGCCCCGAGCCCGGCCGACCTCCCCGAAGCCGTCCGCCGCCTCGCCACGGCGATCGGCTGACCCGGTCCTACCGGCCCGCTCCCCCGCGTCCCGCCGTGCGCTCCCTGACGCGGCGCGTCAGCAGGCCCGCGGCGGTGGCGAGGACGACCAGGTTGAACACCATCTGCGCCAGCACCAGCGTCCTGGCCACCTGCCCCTGCGCGTGGACGTCGCCGAAGCCGACGGTGGCCAGCGTCGAGACGGCGAAGTAGAGGGCGTCGGTGCGCGTCCGCAGCCCGGCGAACTCGCCCTCACCCCAGACGGCCACCCCGTAGTCGGCCAGGGCGAACAGGACCACGCCTACCACGGTCACCGACGCGAGACCGGTCGCGGGCAGGGTGCCGGGCTCGGCCGTCGCCTGCCGCCGGATCGCGCGGGCGACGCTCCACACGACGAGCGCCACCCCGGCCGCGAACACCGCCGCGCGCGCCCACCTCAGCCATACGGGCACGCCCGCCTCCAGCGGCACGAGGTAGTAGAGCGCGATGACCAGGCCGGTGTTCCAGATCAGTCGCCACATGCTCTGACGTTGCCCGCGCCGGGGGCCGCTCAGACCTGGTTGGGCACCGCCCCGCCGTAGCGGCGGTCGCGCTTGGCGTAGGTCTCGCACGCCTCCCACAGGTCGCGCCGGTCGAAGTCGGGCCAGAGCCGGTCCAGGAACACCATCTCGGCATAGGCCGACTGCCACAGCAGGAAGTTGGAGAAGCGCTGCTCCCCCGACGAGCGCACGAACAGGTCGACCGCCGGGATCTCCGGCTCGTCGAGGTAGCGCGCGAACACCTTCTCGTTGACCTTCGACGGCTTGACCCGGCCGGCCGCGATGTCCTCGGCCAGCTTGACCGCCGCCTCGACGATCTCGGCCTGGCCGCCGTAGTTGACGCAGAACTGCAGCGTCAGCGTGCGGTTGTGCTCGGTCATCGCCTCGGCGGCCTGCAACTCGGAGATCACGCTCTTCCACAGCCTGCCCGGCCGCCCGGCCCAGCGCACCCGCACGCCCATCGCGTTGAGCTCGTCGCGGCGGCGGCGGATCACGTCGCGGTTGAAGCCCATGAGGAAGCGCACCTCCTCGGGCGAGCGCTTCCAGTTCTCCGTGGAGAAGGCGTACGCGCTCAGGTAGGGGACGCCCAGCTCCAGGGCGCCCTCGATGACGTCGAACAGCGACGCCTCACCCGCCTTGTGCCCCTCCGTGCGCGGCAGGCCGCGGGACTTGGCCCAGCGGCCGTTGCCGTCCATGACGATGGCGACGTGCCTGGGCACCAGGTCGCGCGGGATCGGCGGCGGCGTCGCGCCGGACGGATGCGGCGACGGCGGGCGGGGATTCACGCGGGCTCTCTTTCTACGTGGCGCAGCGAGCGGATACCGTGCTCCAGATGCCATTGCAGGTAGGCGGCCACCAGGCCGCTGCACTCGCTGCGATGGCGCGGCTCGGAGGCGTCGGCGGAGACCCAGTCGCCCCGCAGCAGCGCCGTCATGAGCCCGATCGTCTCGCCGGCGGGCACGGCGGCGCCCGCCTGCTGGCAGGCTCCGCACACCACGCCGCCCGCCACGATGGCGAACGCCCGGACGGCCGGGGCCCGGCACTTGGCGCACGTCTCCAGCGCGGGCGCGTAGCCGGCGACGGCCAGCGAGCGCAGGAAATAGGCGTCGAGCACCAGCCTGGCCTCGTGCTCGCCGTCGGCCAGCGTGCGCAGCCCGCCCACCAGCAGCAGGAACTGGCGCAGCGCCGGCTCCTTCTCGCCGTGGGTGAGCCGGTCGGCGGTCTCCAGCATCGCGGTGCCTGCGGTGTAGCGAGGGTAGTCGGCCGCGAGCGTCTCGCCGTAGGGCCTGATGGTCTCGGCCTGGGTGACCACGTCGAGCGTGCGGCCGGTGTGGAGCTGCAGGTCGACGTGGGTGAACGGCTCCAGCCTGGCGCCGAAGCGCGAAGTGGTGCGGCGCACCCCCTTGGCCACGGCCCGCACCTTGCCCGTGCGCTTGGCCAGGATTGTGACGATGCGGTCGGCTTCGCCGAGCTTTTGCGTGCGCAGGACCACGCCCTCGTCACGGTAGAGACTCACTCGCTCATCTTATGGCCGGGAAAGCGTCGGTACTTCGTGCTCCAGGCGTGCGGCGGTGACGCGTTGCTCAGGAACCCTTACTACACTTTGACGCCTGTCCCGCATTGCCCGATGTTCAACCCCCCGAAACCGCCTCGAAAGGGAGTCATGACCCGCGTGGTCCTGCTGGGCTCTTCGCCCGGCCCCGACACCGTTCCGACCGGCCTGAGGCTCGCCGCGCTACCCGGCAATCCCGCCGTCGCCGAGCGGCTGCACAGCCAGCTTCGCACCATGGACCCGCGGCCCGCCACGATCGCGTCAGGCGACGTGGCCGCCGCCCTGCGCGCACTGGCCGAGGTCGCCGAGTCGGCGACGGAAAGCCTGTTCATCATCCCGGAAAACTCGGTCGTGCACGACGAGCTGATCTACCAGATCACCAAGACCAAGCGCGGCGCGCTGGTGCTCGTCGCCAAGGAGCCACGCCTGACGAACGGCGAGGATTCCGGCGAGGAGTCCGGCGAGGGGCAGGAGGAGACGGTCACCGAGACCGTGCCGATCGACGAGGCAGAGCCCGAGATCGGCATGAACCGGGTCGAAGGGCTCCCGGTTCGCTCCCGCATCGGCAAATCCCGGGTGGTGTCGATCGGCACCGCCACCCACAAGGTGACCCGGCCCAACGCGGTGCTGCTCGGCCCCATGCACATCAGCGCGCGCAACGCCCCGGTGCTCGCCGAGACGTGCCGCGAGCTGGCCGAGATGGCCGACACGTTCGGCGCCGACGACGACCTGGTGCAGCTCATCGCGTTCGGCCTGGTGCGCAAGGGCGTCTCGGTCGGCATCCGGGGCCGCCGCGACCTGTTCTACCGCCGCGTCACCACGCAGGAGGAGGTCAACGAGGCCGGCTCCGAGATCACCGGCATGGACGAGGACCGGGCCAGGCTGGACAACGCCGTCAAGGGCGCCGACGGCTTCTTCACCACCTACTTCGTCTCCACCTACTCCCGCTTCATCGCCCGCTGGGCGGCGCGCCGGGGGCTGACGCCCAACCAGGTCACGCTCATCTCGATCGCGCTCGGCGTGGCCGCCGCCGCCTGCTTCGCCACCGGTGACCGGGTGGGGATGGTCGCGGGCGGCATCCTGATCTACTTCGCGTTCGTCTTCGACTGCGTCGACGGCCAGGTCGCCCGCTACGCCCGCAAGTTCGGGGTGCTCGGGGCGTGGCTCGACGCCACCTTCGACCGGTTCAAGGAGTACGTCGTCTTCGCCGGCCTGGCCATCGGCTGGGTGGTCGCGGGCCACGGCGACGACACGATCTGGATCTTCGCGCTGGCGGCGATCGGCCTGCAGTCGGTACGCCACCTGCTCGACTTCTCCTTCGGCATCTCCAACCGCCGCAAGCCGCCCGCGCAGCTCCCGATGCTGCCGCTCGACGCGCCCGACGACCGCGATCTGCGCAAGGCGCTGGAGCGCCGCAAGGTCGAGCGCAGCCAGGGCGTCCGCGGGCTGCTCAAGATGTGGACCAAGGCCGGCAAGTATCGCGCCGTGCACTGGGCCCGTAAGATGATCGTGTTCCCCATCGGCGAGCGGTTCGCGGCCATCGCGATCACCGCCGCTCTCTTCGACGCCCGCATTACCTTCCTCACGCTGGTGATCTGGGGCACCGTCGCCGCCGCTTACACCCTCACCGGACGCCTCATGAGGTCGCTCGCATGATCACCCAACCGCAGGCCGCCGCCACCCCCACACCGGACCCGGACGAGGAACGCCGCCGGATCCAGACCGCCCGTCTGCTCGCCTACCGCGACGACGGCCCCCTCGTGCACGCGCTGGCCGGCAAGCTCGGCAAGGGCCTGCCGCCGGTCCCCGCCACGCTCGCCGCGCTGCTGGCCGTCATCGCCGTCACCGCCGGCGGGCTGCTGGAGCCGGGGCCGATGCTGCTGGTCCCGCCTCTGATCGTGGTGCTGCTGGTGCTGCCCACCGCGCCGCGCCACCACCTGGGCCGCTTCGACTGGCTGACTCCGCCGCTGCTGCGCGGCGCCGAGTTCCTCACCATGATCGTGATCGGTCTGGCCGCCGACGCGCCGAAGTGGCTGCTGTTCGTGCTGGTGTACGTGGTCGGCTACCACACCTACGACACCGTCTACCGGACCCGGCAGTCGATCTGGCCGCCCGCCTGGGTGTTCCACGCCGGGCTGGGCTGGGAGCTGCGGCTGCTCATCATCGGCGCGGGCGCGGCGCTGGGCTGGCTGACGCCGGTGCTGGCGGTGCTGACCGCGTACCTGTTCGTGCTGTTCGCCGTGGAGAGCGTGACGAGCTGGGTCCGCCTCGACAAGGCCTCCGCCCAGGCGGGCGCCGAGGCCGAGCAGGACCTGGAGGCTTCCCCCGAGGAGGCCATGGAGCAGGCCACGGGCGAGGCCGAGAAGGCCTAGCCACGCGCTCGTCCGAGGGGGCCGGTCGCCGTCGCGACCGGCCCCCTTTTCCGTGTCCGATGATTAGGCTGGATGCATCGTCCGGTGAACCGGGAGACGCGGATGGCGTTCTTGTCGTGGTGGAAGCAGGGCGATCCGCTGTCCGACCGCGAACAGGCGCGCCGGCGGGGCATGCGCGACGCCCGGCAGGGTCCGCTGGGCGAGTTCACCGATCCGGGCAGCCAGCCCTCGTTCGTCGCCGAGGTGCTCGCCCAGGTGCGGGAGGAGATCGCGGCGATCGACAAGCGGCTGTCGGCCGGGCAGCTGGCGTTGCTGGCGCGGCTGGACGAGGCGAAGGCGTCGATCCTGGGCGAGCTCGACCGGTTCGACCTGCGGCCCGGGCCGTACACCAACGGGCATTCCGCGCGCGAGACCGGGGAGTTCATCTCCATCGCCGAGTCGCGGCGGCGGCGGGCGGAGGCGCTGCGGCTGCGCGAGGTGGAGGCGGCGCGCCGCCGGGTGCGGGAGGCGCTCGCGCTCGCCGAGCGGTGCGCGCAGGAGTGGGAGAGCGCGGTCGACGAGCGAGACCACGACGTCGAGGCGGCGTACGCCAGGGCCGCCCAGCTGATCGCCGCCTACCGGAGCGGGGCCAGGCGCACGCACCCGCGCCGGGAGGAGATCCCGCCGCTGTGGCCGGGCGAGATCGCCGCCATGGACCCTGCCGCCGGCACCCCCGCCGCCCTCGCGGGCCGCGAGCGCATGAACCGCATCCTGCGCGAGGTCGAAGGGCGGGTCGAGGAGTGGCACGCGGTGGTCCTCCCACCCGAGCTGACACCCCGCGGCCGGCACCCCCAACTCCCGCCCCCGGGCACTCGACCAGCCGACCAGCCGGAGCCGGGACCGAACCCGCCGCACGACCCGCCACCCGACGATCGGGCGGAGCCGGGGTTCCCGTCCGGGGGTGGCCCTTTTGGAGGGAGTCGTGATGACGCCTGACGAGATCCCGCACTTATCGAGGCCGACCGGAAGAGCCCGGCCCGCGGCGCGGCGCCGGGTGGCCGTGCTGGCGGCGGTGGCGCTGGCGGCCGGGCCGGCCGCCTGCGGGACGGAGGCCAGGGCCGTGTGCGGGGTGGTGGTCGACTCCACCTCCTACGCCGACCCCGCCACCTCCCGGACGGACGTGACCTCCAAGCTGCCGCCGTTCGCCGAGGGTTGCGACTGGATGGCGTTCGCGGCCGTCACCGGCAGCTCGGAGAGCAGCTCGTGCCGCCAGGACCCGGTCCCGCTGGCCGCCACCACGGCGGAGAACCCGAACGAGAACCCGGTCGTCGAGGAGCGCGTCAGGAAGCACCGCGTCACGGAGGTGGTGCCGCGCGCGGTCAAGCTGTTCGACTGCCCGGCCGAGGGCGAGGGCTCCGACGTGCTGGGCGCGCTGCGGTACGCGGTCAAGCAGCTCACCGCGCACCGCCGGCCGGACAGCGCGCACCGGCTCGTCGTCTTCAGCGACCTCATCAACAACCGGGGCGAGCTGAACGTCCACGAGCTGGACCTGAGCGAGGCCGCCAGGCAGCGGAAGGTCAAGGAGTTGCGGGACGCCGGCCTGCTGCCCGATCTGAGCGGCTACGCGGTGACGGTGCACGGGTTCCTGCGGGAGAAGACGTCGAGCCCGGACCGGTTCCCGTTGCTGGAAGGGTTCTGGAGGGAGGCGTTGGAGGAGTCGGGCGCCGTGACGGTGGACCTGCTGTGATGAGCTGAGAGCGCTCTCTCATCAGAGATAGCGTCCGGACGGGCCCACGTCAAGCCGTCCGGGCGGATTATTGACAGCGGGTTAAGCCATGTGTTCACATGAGCGAGAGAGCGCTCTCTCCGGTTTGCCTCCGCACCCCCCGGGAGCAGCGATGACGTTACGTACCCTACGAACCGCCGGCCGCCGCCGGCTCGCGGCGGTCGCCGCCGCGCTGACCGTGCTCAGCGCCCTGCTCGTGCACGTGGCGGTGAGCGCCTCCGCCGCCGTGCCGCCCACCCCGTCCGGCTGGTCACTGGTCTGGTCCGACGACTTCGACGGCCCCTCCGGCTCACCGCCCTCGTCGGCCAACTGGCAGATCGACACCGGGCACGCCTACCCCGGCGGGCCGGGCAACTGGGGCACCGGTGAGATCCAGAACTACACCTCCAGCCCGTCCAACCTGGCGCTCGACGGCTCGGGCAACCTGCGCATCACCCCGCTGCGCAGTTCCTCGGGCGAGTGGACGTCGGCCCGCATCGAGACCAGGAAGGCCGACTTCAAGCCCGCCGAAGGACGCGTCCTGCGCATCGAGGGCCGCATCCAGATGCCGAACGTCACCGGCGACGCCGCACTCGGCTACTGGCCGGCGTTCTGGGCGCTCGGCTCGCCGTACCGGGGCAACTACTGGAACTGGCCGGGCATCGGCGAGTTCGACATCATGGAGAACGTCAACGGCATCAACTCCGTGTGGGCCGTGCTGCACTGCGGCGTCACCCCCGGCGGGCCGTGCAACGAGACCAACGGCCTGGGCGCCAGCCGCGCCTGCCCCGGCTCGTCGTGCCAGTCGTCCTTCCACACCTACCGCTTCGAGTGGGACCGCAGCGTCAGCCCCAACCAGCTCCGGTGGTACGTGGACGGCCAGCAGTTCCACAGCCTGAGCCAGTCCCAGTTCGACGCCGGCACCTGGAACAACATGACCGGTCACGCGGGCTACTTCCTGCTGCTCAACGTGGCGATGGGCGGCGGCTTCCCGAACGGCGTGGCCGGCTTCGGCACGCCGACCCCGGCCACCGTGCCGGGGCGGCCGATGGTCGTCGACTACGTGGCGGTGTGGCAGAGCGGCACCACCCAGCCCTCGCCGACGATCACCCCCACCTCGCCCGGCGGCGTCGACGCCCGCTCCACCATCCAGGCCGAGCGCTACCAGGCCCAGTCCGGGACGATGGTCGAGACCACCACCGACTCCGGCGGCGGCCAGAACGTCGGCGCCATCGCCAACGGCGACTGGCTGCGCTTCGACGGGGTGAACTTCGGCTCCACGGCGGCCCACCAGTTCAAGGCGCGCGTGGCGTCGGGGGCGGGGGGCGGCGTCAGCGGGCTCGTCCAGGTGCGCCTCGGCAGCCCGACGGCCGCGCCGATCGGCGACTTCGCGATCGGCAACACCGGCGGCTGGCAGAGCTGGCGCACGATCCCGGCCAACATCTCGCCGGTCACCGGGACGCACACGGTCTACCTGACCTTCAGCAGCGGCCAGCCGGCGGACTTCGTCAACGTCAACTGGTTCACCTTCTCCACCACGTGACACCCTCGGGCGGGCTCCCCTCCGCCGGGGAGCCCGTCAGTTCGGGCCGGGGGCGCCGGCGTTGCGACGGCGGGCGACGATGCGCTCGGCCCAGCTGGCCGCCTCCGGGTCGCGCAGGCCCTCGACGACGCCGCCCAGGTACGCCGTCGCCAGGCTGTCGTAGCCGCTGTCGAGCTGGCGGACGCGGGAGGCGCGGCGGCGGTCGGCGGCCTGGGCGTACTGGGCGATGCTCTCGGCGTAGCCGGCGTCCTGCTGGTAGACGACCTGGGCGGCGGCACTGGCCGCGGCCTCGGCGTCGCGTTTGGCGCGCAGGTCGCGCAGGCGGCCGTCGTTGGGGTTGTGCATGCGGCGGCCGAGGTCGGCGGCGATGAGCGCGGTGGCGATCAGCAACGCCAGCAGCAGGATCATGGTGGGCAGCTCGCCGACCCCCTCGGCGGTCGGCCCGATCGCCTCCCCGTCCACGACCAGCGGCTTGACCAGCGCGTCCCGGCGCAGCACGGCGACGGCGACGATGAGGCCGAGCCAGATCAGCGCGGTCAGGACGAGCAGCCGGCGCCCCTTGGCCGAGCCGCCGTGCTCCTGCCAGGACCGGAACGCCCTGCCGTACATGTGCGGGGCGACCAGCATGATGAGCGCCGCGCCGGCCGCGAGCAGGGCGGTCATCGCGACGCTGTCGCCCCAGCTGAGGATCACCTGGTAGAGGATGGGCACCTCGACGACGAGCAGCAGGAGAAGCAGCAGCGCGGCGGGCAGCCAGCGGCGCACGACGGGCCAGCGGCTGCCCGACAGGGCGATCGAGCTGGGGCGGCCGTCGCCGGGCCGGAGGCTGGGCTGCTCCAGGTCGGCCAGGCGCGGCAGCGTGTCGTCGAGCGCGCGGCGGGCGTCGGCGAAGGCGCGCTGCGACTCGGCCAGCTTGATCCGCTGGGCCTCGAAGGCGGCCCGGGCCTGCTGGAGCTCCCGCTCTCCGAGGTCTTCGACGCGGGCCAGCTCGCCGAGCCGTTCGTCCTCCAGCTCGTGGAAGCGCGGCACGCTGCCGGTCTGCAGCGTGAGCGTGTCGATCTGGCCGTCGGTGGCGTGGCGGCGGCCGAGGTCGCGCTCCTCCTGCCGGCGACGGGCCCAGTCGGGCAGGTGGTAGAGGTCGCCGTCGTAGGCGACGGCGGGCGTGATGCGGGTGACCTGCCCGGGGTCGGGGGGTTCGTGCGTGTGCCGGCGGAAGAAGCGCATGTGCCCTCCAGCGGGAGCCCTGCCTCGATGCTAATCGCTGGACGCGCGCACCACGAGGCGTGCCGGGAGCACCACGGACCCGGCGTGCCTGCCCTCCAGCCTCGACAGCAGCAGCCTGGCCAGCGCCATCGCCTGCTCCGTCACGGGGGTCCGTACGGTGCTGAGCGGCGGGGTGGTGGCGGAGGCGGCGTCGATGTCGTCGAAGCCGACGACGGCCAGGTCGGCGGGCACCCGCAGGCCGGCCGCGGCGGCGGCCTGCAGGGCGCCGATCGCCAGGTGGTCGCTGGTGGCGAGGACGGCGTCGAGGCGGTCGTCCTCGGCGAGCAGGCGGGTGAACGCCGCCGCGCCCGACTCGCGGGTGAGGCCGGCCAGCGCGAGGTGCGGGCGCATCCCGGCGCGTTCCAGGGCCTCGCGGTGGCCGGCCAGCCGGTCCTGGACGGCGACCAGGTCCGTGGGGCCGCAGATCAGGCCGATGCGGCGGCGGCCCTGGCGCAGCAGGTGCTCGGTGGCGGCCACGGCGCCGCCGGCGTTGTCCACGTCCACGTACGGCACCAGCGAGGCCACCGCGGGTTTGCCGAGCAGCACCACGGGCGTGCCGGTACGGGTCAGCCGTTCGGCCAGCGGGTCCGGGCCGTCGGACGGGAGCAGCACCACGCCGTCGAGCAGCCCAGTCTCCACCCGCTGCAGGATGCGCCGGTGGCTCTCGGCGGTGTCGGCGAGCATGAGCGTGACCTGCTTCCCGGCGCCTTCCAGGACACTGGTGACGTACTGGACGACGGCGGCGGTGAGCGCGTCGCCGCCGTGCCGGGGCACTGCCAGGATCAGCGCGATCGCGTCGGTGCGGCGGGTGACGAGGCTGCGCGCGGCGGCGTTGGGCACGTAGCCGAGTTCGCGGACCGCGCGCAGCACCTCGGCGCGGACCTCCGGGCTGACCGACACCTCGCCGTTGACGACGCGGGAGACCGTCGCCCGGGAGACGCCCGCGCGGGCGGCGACGGTCTCCAGCGTGGGGCGGCGCGGCCGGTCGCCGCCGAGGCCGTTGCGGCGCACCACGTCGCGGTACCACAGCGCGCTGTCCTTCATCCGCCGCTTCTGGGTGGCGAAGTCGACGTGCACCAGGCCGAACTTGCGCTGGTAGCCGTCGGTCCATTCGTGGTTGTCGAGCAGCGACCAGACGAGGTAGCCGCGCACCTTGGCGCCCCGCTCGATGGAGGTGCGCAGGGCGCGCAGGTGCTCCTCGATGAAGTGGATGCGGTCCACGTCGCGCACGCCGTCGCCGGTGACGGAGTCGGCGAAGTCGGCCCCGTTCTCCGTGATCATCAGCTCCAGGCCCGGGTACTCCCGGGTCAGCCGGTCGAGCAGCAGCGTGAGGCCGCCGGGCACGATCGGCCAGCCCATGGCGGTCACGGCGGTGGGCACGGTGCAGAACAGGATGCCGTCGCTGCCCGGGTAGGCGGGGTCGGCGGGCTCGCTGGGCTGGGCCTGCACGACGGTCGGCGCGTAGTAGTTGACGCCGAGCAGGTCGAGCGGCCCGGAGATGACCTCCAGGTCGCCGTCGCGCACGTGCTCCGTCCCGGCGAGCTCCATCACGCGCTCGGGGTAGCGGCCGTGCAGCAGCGGCTCCAGGAACTGCCCGTGCATGAGGTCGTCGATCCTGGCCACCGCGTCGGCGTCCTCCTCGGCCAGCTCGCGGGTGGAGCCGATGACCTGGCCGGGAGTCATCACGGGGCCGAAGTTGAGCACGGCGCCGATCTCGCGGGCGCCCGCCGAGCGCAGCGCCGCCGACGCCAGCCCGTGGCCGAGCAACTGGTGGTGGGCGCTCCTGAAGGCGTCGGCGGCCGACGTCCTGCCGGGCGCGTGGATGCCGGCGCCGTAGCCGAGGAACGCCGACACCCACGGCTCGTTGAGCGTGAACCAGGTCTCCACCCGGTCGCCCAGCCGCTCGTGCACCACCCGCGCGTAGTCGGCGAACCGCAGCGCCGTGTCACGCTCCGGCCAGCCGCCGCGATCCTCCAGCGCCTGGGGCAGGTCCCAGTGATAGAGGGTCACGTACGGGGTGATCCCGGCGCCCAGCAGCTCGTCGACCAGCTTGTCGTAGAAGCCGAGCCCGGCGGGGTTCACCCGGCCGGCCCCCTCGGGCATCACCCGGGGCCAGCTCACCGAGAACCGGTAGGCGCCCAGCCCCAGCTCCTTCATCAGCCGCACGTCCTCGGGATAGCGGTGATAGTGGTCGCAAGCCTCCCGGGAGTCGGAAAAGGAGTCCCAGATGGACGGGCCGCGACCGTCGACGGCGTTGGCGCCCTCGATCTGGTACGCGGACGTGGAAACGCCCCAGACGAAACTTTCAGGAAACTGCGTGCTGCTCATGACTGCGACCTTCCAGCGGGTTAGAGGCGCCCAGTCTGCCGGGAGGCGATCGTCGCGCGCCACAGGTCCAGGCGGTATACAGAGCGCGTGGAACTGGACCGGCTGGATCGTGACATCATCGCGGCGCTCGTCGACGACGCCAGGCAGACCTATGCCGACATCGGCCAGCAGGTGGGCCTGAGCGCGTCGGCGGTCAAGCGGCGGGTGGACCGGCTGCGTGAGAGCGGCGCGATCACCGGTTTCAGCGCCCGGGTGGCCCCGCAGGCGCTCGGCTGGACGACCGAGGCGTACGTCGAGCTGTTCTGCCAGGGCAAGACGAAACCGTCCGACATCGCGCTGGCCGTCTCCCGGTTCCCGGAGGTGGTGGGGGCGGCGACGATCACCGGCGAGGCGGACGCGCTGCTGCACATCCGGGCGACCGACGTCAGGCACGTGGAGCGGGTGATCGAGCGCATCGCGGCGCAGGCGTTCGTGGTGCGGACCAAGAGCGTCATCGTGCTCTCCAGACTCGTCGACGCCCCTCCCGGCAGCGCCATGCCGTGATCGCGCAACGGATCGCCGGCCGTGGGCGGTAAGACGCAACACATAGGCGCGTACGCGCAATGTCCGCTCTTTCCTTGCAGGGCTCCGGATTCCTAGGCTGTGACTGCGTCCTCCCAGGTGAGCGCGTATCTCAGCATGAACACACGGAGACCTGCATGCCCAAACACTTCCTCATGTGCCGCCCGGACCACTTCACGGTCGCGTACGCGATCAACCCGTGGATGGATCCCGAGGCGGGCGCCGACCGCGACGTCGCGATCCGGCAGTGGGAAGGCCTCAAAGCGGTGTACGAGAGCCTCGGGCACCAGGTCAGCCTCATCGAACCGGTCGAGGGGCTGCCCGACATGGTCTTCGCCGCCAACGGCGCGCTCGTCGCCGGCGGCCGGGTCTACGGGGCCCGCTTCGCCTTCCCCGAGCGCGGCCCCGAGGGTCCCGCCTACCTGCGCTGGTTCACCGAGCGCGGATATCCGTCGCTGGAGGCGTCGCACGTCAACGAGGGCGAGGGCGACTTCCTCACCCTGGACGAGGTCATCCTGGCCGGTACGGGCTTCCGCACCGACACGGCCGCGCACCAGGAGGCGCAGGAGTTCCTGGGCCGGCCGGTGGTGACGCTGCGGCTGGTGGACCCGCGCTTCTACCACCTCGACACGGCGCTGTTCCCGCTCGACGGGCGCAACGTCGCCTACTACCCGGCCGCCTTCTCCGAGGGCAGCCGCCAGGTGCTGCGCCGGATGTTCCCGGAGGCGGTGCTCGCCTCGGCCGCCGACGCCGAGGTGCTGGGACTCAACGCGGTCAGCGACGGCACCAACATCGTGATCAACTCCGAGGCCGGCGACCTCCAGCTCGAGCTGAAGCGGCGCGGCTACGAGGTGCATCCGGTCGAGCTGTCGGAGCTGCGCAAAGCCGGTGGCGGCCCCAAGTGCTGCACACTGGAAATCAGGGGGGAGAACTGATGACCAGCAGCGCGGACCTCATCGAGGCCAGCGAGCGCCGTAGCGCGCACAACTATCACCCGCTGCCCGTGGTGATCCACGAGGCGCACGGCGCGTGGGTGACCGACGTGGAGGGCAAGCGGTATCTGGACTTCCTGTCCGGATACTCGTCGCTCAACTTCGGGCACGGCAACCAGAAGATCGTCGAGGCGGCCCAGGAGCAGCTGAAGAACCTGACGCTGACCAGCCGGGCGTTCTACCACGACCAGTTCGCCCGGTTCTGCGCCGGACTGGGCGACCTCACCGGCAAGGACATGATCCTGCCGATGAACACCGGCGCCGAAGCCGTCGAGACCGCCATCAAAGTCGCCCGCAAGTGGGGCTACCAGGTCAAGGGCGTCGAGCCCGAGCAGGCCGACATCATCGTGATGGAGGACAACTTCCACGGTCGCACCACCACGATCGTGAGCTTCTCCACCGACCCCGACGCGCGCGGCGACTTCGGCCCGTACACGCCGGGATTCACGGTGGTGAAGTACGGCTCGGCCGAGGCGGTCAGGACGGCCATCGGGCCCAACACGGTCGCGGTGCTCGTCGAGCCGATCCAGGGCGAGGCCGGGGTGCTGGTGCCGCCGGACGGCTACCTGGCCCAGCTCCGGGAGATCTGCACCGAGAACAACGTGCTGATGATCGCCGACGAGATCCAGTCGGGGCTCGGGCGCACCGGCAAGACGTTCGCCTGCGACCACGAGGGCGTCGTGCCCGACGTCTACGTCCTGGGCAAGGCGCTGGGCGGCGGCGTCGTCCCGGTCTCGGCCATCGCCGCGAACGAGGACGTGCTCGGCGTGATCAAGCCGGGGCAGCACGGGTCGACCTTCGGCGGCAACCCGCTGGCCTGCGCCGTCGGCAACGCGGTCATCGACCTGCTCAACACCGGCGAGTTCCAGGAGCGGGCCGCCAGGCTCGGCGACGTCCTGCACGCCCGGCTGCGCGAGCTGATCGGCGACGGCGTCGTGACGGTGCGCGGGCGCGGCCTGTGGGCCGGCGTCGACGTCGACCCGTCGCTGGCCACCGGCCGCGAGGTGTCCAAGGCGCTGCTGGCCCGCGGCGTGCTGGCCAAGGACACCCACGGCTCGACGATCCGTCTCGCGCCGCCGATCGTCATCTCCGAGGAGGACCTCCTCTGGGCGGTCGACCAGCTCGCCGACGCCATCGCCTCCTTCCGCTGACCGTTCGGCCCGGCCGTACCCCCGGCCCCCGCCCCCTCAGGGCGGGGGTCAGCCGGTCGGGGTGGGCACCGGACGGGCGGCCGGCTCCTCGGCCGGGACGTCGGCGGACGGCTCCTCCGCCGGGAAGTCCTCCGCCGGGATCGGCGTAGGCGTGGCCGGGCGCGCCTCCTCGGGGACGGCCGCCGGCTCGTCCACCGGGGAGTCCTCACCCGGCACGGGGGACGGCGTGGCCGGGTGCTCGTCCGCGCAACTGGAGTCCTCGTGCTCGACGTCCACCTCCGGCAGCCGGTCGACCACGCTCACGTTGAGCTGCGCCGTGTGCGCGAGCAGGCTGCCCTCGGGCGCCCCGGCCACCCGCGCGTCGACCACCGTGGCGCGCTCGCCGAGGAAGGTGTACGTGTCCCGGTCGAAGATGAGCTGCCGGAGCGTCCCGTCCCGGCTCGCCAGCCCGAGCGCGGTCCCCCGGCGCCCCGAGGAGTCGGCGACCCCCTCGGCCACCCGCACCCCGGGGATCGCCTTGACCGCCTCGAACAGCCCTTCACGCTGCGCCCTGGGCAGGTAGCTCTCCCTGATGAGCTCGCCGGCCGCCCCGAACGCCTGCTCGTCGGCGCTCACCTTGCCGGACGTCTCGTCCCGGTAGAACCGCTCGCGCATGGTCGCCGGGTCCAGCCCGCTCAGGTACGCGTAGTCGTCGCGAAGCTCTCCCATCCGGTCGGGACAGGACGCCAGCCGGTTCCAGCTGCCCCCCTCCCACTCACGCGCCTCGGCGGGCAGCTCCTGCCCCGGCCACGGAACGGGGGCGCGTCCCTCGATGAACAGCAGCCCGTCCGCGCGCCCGTCCACCGACTGGTAGAACTTCCGGTACGTCCGGTAGAGGTGGCGGCTCTCCTCGCCGTCCTTCCCGTACGCGTACGCCGCGTGCATGGTGTCGGACTCGATCAGGATGAACTGGCCGGGCCGGGGCCGCAGCTCGGGGAAGAACTGCGCGGCCGTCCTGGTCACGGTGCCGCTGGCGGCCGACGTCTGCCCGCCCTGGCCGGACAGGGCCACGGCCACGCCCCCGACCAGGGTGATCGTCACCCCGAAGGCGGCCACGGCCTGCCAGCCCAGCCGGGGCAGCCGCAGGCCGCCCCGCCGCGTCTCGCGCATGAGTGCCTCGCGGGCCCGGAAGCGCGCCTCCGGCCGGTAGGGCGGCACCGCCGGGCGGCCGTCCGCGAACTCCTTGAACTCGTCATCCATGCCGGGGCTCCTCTGCGAAGGGATCGTTGCCGCCGAGCGCCCTGCGCACCTTGGCGCGGAGCCTGTGCAGCCTGGACCGCACCGTGCCGACCGGCACGCCAAGGGCGAGCGCCGCCTCCTCGTAGGTGAGGTCGGCCCAGGCCACGAGCAGCAGCAGGTCACGCTCGGCGGCGCTGAGCACCGTCAGGGCCTTGGCGAGCCGGGGCTGCAGTTGCTCGGCGGTGACCCGGTCGGCGCTGCGGTCGTCGAACGTGCCCGGCCGCTCCGCGCTCACCTTGGACATGGCGTGGTTGCGCCGTCGCTCGGCCCTGCGGTGCTGGGCGACGACCCGGGTCGCGATGCCGTACAGCCAGGGCCTGGCATCGGGCCAGGCCCGGTCGTAGCGGGCGCGGCGGCGGAAGGCCACCAGGAACACCTCACCGGTCACGTCCTCGGCCAGCTCGACGCCGAGCCGCCGGGCCGCGTAGCGGTGGATCTCGTCGGCGTGCCGGTCGAACAGGGCCGCGAAGCTTTCCGGGTCGTCCAGCGAACGCCCGATAAGCGCTGAATCGTCCAGCGCCTCTGACACTTCCTGCACACCCACCACGTCGCCGGTCCTCTCTCATGCGGTCACCCAGCTCTTGGCCGCACGCGGGACCTCGGTTCCACTTATTTCGCCAGGCGCCACACGTCCGGACCGCCGGGCCCCTCGCCGGGTATGAGACCGGCCGCGACCGGCTCGCCGACGTCCACGTCGAGGGCCCCGTACGGCAGGACGGTGACGCGTTCGAGCCGGCCGGGACGCTCGGCCTCGGCCGCGGCGGCGAAGACCTCGGCGATCAGACCGGTGCCGGCGCCGATCTCCATGACCGGGCCGGCACCGCCTTCAGAACCGGGGGCGCCAGAACGATGATCGCTGTCACTCCAGTTGCACAGTGCCCATCTCCTTGACCGCGTCGCCGGTCGACTGGACCCAGGTGGCGCGGGCGTCGGGCAGTGAGAGCGTGGCCAGCGCGTTCTGGAACCACGGCCCGGCGATCACCCGCCACCTGAACGGCGGCCTGGGGATGCGGGCCGAGCGCGCGAGCAGGCCGCCGACCAGCGTGGCGATGCCGAACTGGGTGAAGATGTTGGCCCAGCGCAGCAGCCGGCTGAGCGGGTTGCGGATCGGCGAGCAGACGATCTGGTAGACCTGCCCGGCACTGGCCTTGGCCACGTAGGAGTAGTGCACGTCGCCGGAGAGGATGAGCACCGGCTTGCCCAGCCCGGCGAACAGCCTGGCCAGGTCGTCGAACGAGCGCCGGAACGCCGCCCAGTGCTCCAGGTCGACCGCCTGCCGGAAGCGTTCCGACAGGCGCGCGACCCGGCGGCCCCACGCGCCGTCGCACAGCGCCTCGTTCCAGTTCTGCACGCCGTGGACGCCCTCGGGCAGCAGGAACGGGATCGACGAGCCGATGATCAGCCGGTCGGCGGGCGCGGCGACCTGCTCCTCCAGCCACGCCTGCTCAGCCGGGTCGAGCATGCGCCGGTCGCCGGGGGTGAGCTGCCTGGCGCACCGGGTGTCGATCATGATGAGCCGGGACGGGCCCAGGTCGCGGGCATAGCTCCACCGGTTGCTGGACGGCTCGGCGTCGGCCAGGGCGGCGAAGGCGTCGAGCTCGGCGCCCCCGTCACCCTCGGCGCCCGACAAATCGCGATACAGCGGGTCTGCAGCGCGTTCGGCGGGCGACAGGTTGCCCAGGTGCTGGTAGACCCAGTACGCGCCGAGCCCGGCCACCACGCGGCGCTTCCACCAACTGGTCGCGGCCATCTCCTCGCGCCACGTCTTGGAGGTGTTCCAGTCGTCGCGCAGGTCGTGGTCGTCGAAGATCATCGCGGTGGGCACGGTGGACAGCAGCCAGCGGATCTCCGGGTCGGTCCACGCCTGGCGGTAGAGCTCGGCGTACTCCTCGAAGTCGGCGATCTCGTTCTGCGGCTCGGTGTCGCGGCGGGCGTGGATGAAGTCGAGCATCTCCGGCGACGGGCTGTCGGCGTAGACCTGGTCGCCGAGGAGCAGCAGCAGGTCGGGCCATTCCTCGTCGCCGGCCTGGGCCAGGTGGCAGCCGTAGCCGCGCAGCACGTCGTGGCCGTGGGTGAGGACGTGCGCGGTGTCGTGCGGCACGCTCGTCCGGCACGACCCGAACGCCAGCGCGCGCGGCCCGCTGTCCGGCAGCCGCCGGATCCGGCTCTCCGGCCGTCCTTCAAGCGGCCATACCTGCTCCCCGTCGAGTCGCACGGCATACGTGACGACATCCTGGGAAATATCTGTGATGTCGACGATCGCGTAATGGTGACCGTGGACGGTGAAAGTGGGTGACTTGTAGGGCCTGCCACCGGCTTCCACGGTGACCGTACACGGCACTTCGGTCTCCACGAAGATCGAAGCGCTGGCAGAATCGACGTATCGCAACATCGGCCCGACCACCAGTGCGGGCATTCACACCCCCCGGTTCGACAGTTCGGCACACTCTGGGCCACAAGCCTGCCAGAGTGTCGCATTTCGAGCACTAGGCAACACCAAACACCCCCTCTAGGCTGATCACGACAAGTACGCCCAAAAGGGTTAGGCAACGGCGCTTTACCCAGACATCGGGCGTCCATAACAGGAGGACCTCTTCATGAGTGTCATGGTGCCGTCAAAGACGCCGGCACGGATCACCCCTGGCCGACAGGCTCTGGACTCCGCTCTCCACCAGCTCGGTCAGGCAGCCGAGCACCTCGGGCTCGACGACGGGCTCCGCACGATGCTCGCCACGCCCCGCCGATCGCTGACCGTCTCGGTCCCGGTCCGCCGTGAAGACGGCCGCATGGACGTCGTCCAGGGCTTCCGGGTTCAGCACAACGTCTCGCGCGGCCCCGCCAAAGGCGGCATCCGGTTTCATCCGGGCACCGACATCCACGAGGTCACCGCGCTGGCCATGTGGATGACGTGGAAGTGCGCGCTGGTCGGCATCCCGTACGGCGGCGCCAAGGGCGGCGTCGCCGTCGACCCCGCCGCGCTCACCACGCGTGAGCTGGAGCGGCTCACCCGCCGCTACGTCAACGAGATCCTGCCGATGATCGGCCCGGAGAAGGACATCCCGGCCCCCGACGTCGGCACCGACGAGCAGACCATGGCCTGGATCATGGACACCTACAGCGTCAACGCCGGCTACGCGGTGCCGGGCGTGGTGACCGGCAAGCCCATGCAGCTCGGCGGCTCGCTGGGCCGGGCGGGGGCGACCTCGCGCGGCGTCCAGATCGCGGCGCTGTCGGCGCTGGGCCACGCGCCCGAGGGCGTGACGGTGGCCGTGCAGGGGTTCGGCAAGGTCGGCGCGCTCGCCGCGCAGTATCTGGCCGACGCCGGCTGCAAGGTCGTGGCCGTCTCCGACGTGACGGGCGCCGTGTACGCGCCCGGCGGCCTCGACGTCGCCGCCCTGCGCGCCCATGTGGCCGATACCGGCCGCGTCCTGGGCTACCGCGACGCCGACGCGCTCGGCCACGACGAGCTGTTCGAGCTCGACGTGGACATCCTGGTGCCGGCCGCGCTCGAAGGCGTCATCACCGAGGCGAACGCGCCGCGCGTGCGCGCCCGGCTGGTCGTGGAGGGCGCCAACGGCCCCACCACGCCGGAGGCCGACGAGATCCTGGCCGCCAACGGCACCGTCGTGGTGCCGGACATCCTGGCCAACGCGGGCGGCGTCATCGTGTCCTACCTGGAGTGGGTGCAGAACATGCAGGCCTGCTCCTGGAGCGAGGGCGAGGTCGGCCGCAGGCTCCGGGACCTGATGGAGAGCGCCTACGGCGAGGTGAAGTCGACGGCCGCCGAGCGCGGCCTCACGCTCCGCCAGGCGGCGCACGTCATCGGCGTCAGCCGGGTCGCCGAGGCGCACCAGATGCGCGGCCTCTACCCGTGACCCGCTAACGACCGGGCTCCGCGAGCTCGCGGAGCTCGGCGACCAGCGACTCCAGGTCGCGCATGAGCCGCTCGGTCCGGTCCTGGCCGAACGCGGCGGCGATCAGGCGGTGGTGCTCGGCCACCGCCCCGTCGACCCGCGCGAGCAGCTCGGCCCCCCGGCCGGCGACGAACACGGCCACCCTGCGCCGGTCGCCCGCCGAGGGGCCCCGGTAGACCAGGGCCCGGTCGATCAGCCGGTCGACGGCCTTGGTCAGCGTCGGATGCGGCATGAGCACGGCGGCCGCCAGCTCGCCCATCGAGTGGCCGCGCCCGTCGGCCAGCGCGCGCAGGATGCGCCACTGCTCCACGGTCACGTCCTCGCCGGCGAGCGCGGCCGCCAGCCCGCGGTTGACGCTCCGCTCGGCGCTGCTGAGAAGGTATGCGAGAGAGGACCCGAGCCCGGTGGCGGTCATAGAACGAGGTCCTTTCACCCGGGAGCTTTCCAGGAGGATACTCGTCGGGTGGCGGCGATCGTCGATCCTCTCGAGGCCCGGCTCATCCCCTCCGGCGCGTTGCGCGTCGCGCTCGTGGTGCCCGTGTCCGGGGTGCTCGGGCTGGTGGGACCCTGCGCGATCAACTGCGCCCTGCTGGCGGCCGGCGAGGTCAACGGCGCGGGCGGGGTGCTCGGCAGGCCGGTGGAGCTGGTGCTGGTCGACGGCGGCCGCGCGGCGCCGGTCGTCGCCGCCGAGGTGGGCGAGCTCGTACGGTCCCGCGCCGTCGGGGCGGTGGCCGGCTCCCACGCCAGCGACGTGCGGGTGGCGGTCGTCCGGGCGATCGGCGGCCGGGTCCCGTTCGTCTACGCGCCGCCGTACGAGGGGATCGGGCACGCGCCGGGCGTCTTCTTCCTGGGCGAGACCCCCGGCAGGCAGCTGGCGCCCGGGATCGAGTGGCTGGTGGGCGCGCGCGGCGCGCGGCGCTGGTTCCTGCTGGGCAACGACTACGTGTGGCCTCGGCTGGTGCACGCCGACGCGCGGGCCCGGTTGCGGGCGCGCGGCGCGAGCGTCGTGGGCGAGCGGTTCGTCCGTTACGGCGAGGCCACGCGGTGGCTCGACCGGGTGGCCGACTCCCGGCCGGACGCGATCCTGCTCACGCTGATCGGCAGCGACCTGGTGGCGTTCAACCGGGCCTACGCGGCCAGCGGGCTCGGTTCGGCCCGGCTGTGCGGGGCGCTGGAGGAGCACGGGCTGCTCGGCATCGGCGGCGACGGCACCGGCGAGCTGTACGCGTCGATGGGCTACTTCCGCGGCCTCGGCACCGACGCCAGCCTCGACTTCGCCGAGCGCTACGCCGCCCGGTTCGGCCCGGACGCGCCCATGCTGAACGCGCACGGGCAGGGCTGCTACGAGGCGGTGGCGATGCTGGCCGCGCTGGCCGCGCGGGCGGGCTCGCTGGCGGTGCCGGAGGTCGACGCCGTCGCCGACGGCACCACGATCACCAGCGCGCGCGGGCCGCTCACGCTGATGCACCGGCAGGTGCGCCGGCAGGTGCATCTGGGCAGGGCCGACGGCCTTGATTTCTTTCTAGAGAAACCTTTTCAATAGAAAGCTTCACCCTCTAATGTGCTGATCACCCCCAGCACATTGAAGGAGCCGTTCATGAGCAGCATCGAACAGTTCGGCTACCGGCAGGAGCTTCAGCGCTCCCTCGGGTTCGCCGACCTGATGATCTACGGTTTGATCTTCATGGTGCCGATCGCGCCGTTCGGCATCTTCGGCACCGTCTTCGCCTCGTCCGGCGGCATGGTCGCCCTCGCCTACGTCATCGGCCTGGTCGCGATGGCGTTCACCGCGCTGTCGTACGCCCAGATGGCCAAGGCGTTCCCGATGGCCGGCTCGGTCTACACCTACGCCGGCCGCGGCATCGGCGCGCCCGTCGGGTTCATGGCCGGATGGGCGATCCTGCTCGACTACCTGCTCGTGCCGACCCTGCTCTACCTGGTGGCCAGCGCGGCCATGCACTCCTTCATCCCGGCAGTGCCGGTGTGGGCCTGGCTGATCGTCTTCGTCCTGCTCAACACCGTGATCAACCGGCTCGGCATCCAGATGACGGCCCGCATCACGCGCATCATGCTGGCCGCCGAGCTCGTCGTACTGGCGATCTTCCTGGTGATCGGCGGGATCGCGCTGGCCCAGGGCAAGGGCACCGCCGGGGCGCTCACGCCGATCTTCGACTCCTCGTCGTTCTCCTGGACGCTGGTGTTCGGCGCCGCCTCCGTCGCGGTGCTCTCCTTCCTCGGCTTCGACGGCATCTCCACCCTCGCCGAGGAGAACCGGGAGGACGCCAGGCGCCTGGGCCGCTCGATGATCGCCGCGCTCGCCCTGGCCGCCGTGCTGTTCGTGGTGCAGACCTGGGTGGCGGCGCTGCTCGTGCCCGACCGGGCCGCGCTGCTCGCGCCCGGCGCCGGCCTGGACAACGCCTTCTACGACACCGCGACCTACGCGGGCGGCGCCTGGCTCGGCGTGCTGTGCGCGGTGGCGACGGCGATCGCCTGGGGCTTCGCCAACTCGCTCGTCGCCCAGGCGGCCACCTCGCGGCTGCTGTTCGCCATGGCCCGCGACCGGCAGCTCCCCTCGTTCCTGGCCCGCGTCGACCCCAAGCACAAGGTGCCCGTGAACGCCACCTTCGCCGTGGCGCTGATCTCGCTGGTGCTGGGTGTCGGGCTGAGCTTCTACAGCGACGCGATCGCGCTGCTCAGCTCGATGGTCAACTTCGGCGCGATGACCGCGTTCCTGCTGCTGCACATCGCGGTCGTGGTGCACTATGTCGTGCGGCGGCGCAGCCGCAACTGGGCCGCGCACCTGCTCGTCCCGCTGGTCGGGTTCGCCGTGCTGGTGCTGGTCGTCATCAACGCCTCGGTCGCGGCCCAGGTGCTCGGGTTCATCTGGCTCGGGCTCGGGCTGATCGTGGCAGTGGTTCTCTACACGACGGGCCGCCGTCCCGTCCTGCCCTCGGAGGTCTCTTGAACGTCATCTCTTACCGCCCCTCCCCCGAGGAGTACAGCTACACCTTCGGCGGGCGGCCCGCCGTCGGGAAGATCCGGCCGGGCACGATCCTGGAGCTGTTCACCGAGGACTGCTTCGCCGGGCGCGTCCGCTCCGTCGAGGACCTGCCGTCGCGGGTGTGCGAGTTCCCCTACCTCAACCCGGTCACCGGCCCCTTCCACGTCGAGGGGGCCGAGCCGGGCGACACGCTCGCGCTGCACTTCGTCTCCATCACACCGGCCAGGGACTGGGCCGTGTCCAGCACGTTCCCGCACTTCGGCGCGCTGACCGGGACGCACACCACGGCCATGCTCCAGCCGCCCCTGGAGGAGCGGGTCTGGTGGTACGACCTGGACGTGGCCAAGGGCGTCGCCGTCTACCGGGCGCGCAACAGCGACTTCCGGGTGGAGCTGCCGCTCGACCCGATGCACGGCACCGTCGGCGTGGCGCCCGGCGCCAACGAGTCGCGCATGACGATCGTCCCCGACGCGCACGGCGGCAACATGGACACGCCGGAGCTGCGCGCGGGCGTCACCGTCTACCTGGGCGTCAACGTGGAAGGCGGGCTGTTCTCCATCGGCGACGGCCACGGGCTGCAGGGGCACGGCGAGGTGTGCGGCACCGCCGTCGAGGCCGCCATGAACACCGTGGTGGCCGTCGAGCTGATCAAGGGCGTGGCGACGCCCTGGCCACGTCTGGAGGACGACCTGCACCTGATGACGACCGGCTCGGCCCGGCCGCTGGAGGACGCCTACCGCATCAGCCAGCACGACCTGGTCACCTGGACGTCCTCGCTGACCGGCCTCGACACGCTCGACGCCTACCAGCTCGTCAGCCAGGCCGGTCAGGCGCCGGTGGGGAACGTGTGCGACGCCAACTACACGATGGTCGCGAAACTCCCCAAGACCTACCTCGGCACCCCTGCGGTGTACGAGTCGGCCCACACCAGACTCCGCGCGCTGGGAGCCCAGTACCTGAGTTAGGTAAACCTTGATGTCGCAGGTCAGTGGGCTGATCGTTTGCTGCTAGAAGTAGGTGGGTGCTCAGGTTGGTGCTTACTCTGGCTCTGCTCGACCCCGCCGTCACCGCTGACGTGTCCCAGCGCAGCATCCCGGTGCGCATGGTGCTCACACCGGGCGGTGACCGGCTCGGCTTCGCTCCCGTGCCGCGCCCGTACACGGGGGCACGGCGGCTGACCGGGGTGCTGGTGGGACGGGATCCCGTCACGGGCACGCACCTGATGTGCGGCGGCTCGGTGATCGGGAGCCGGAGCCGGAGCCTGGTGCTGACGGCGGCGCACTGCCTCTACAACCACGGCAGGCCGTTGAAGCAGCTCGCGTTCCTGCCGGGCTACGACCGGGGCAGCCCGCCGCTGGGCGTGTGGCCGGCGGTGCGGACGTGGGTGCCGGCCCGCTATCAGGGCCGGCCGTACTCCCCCAAGCTGCTCCCGTACGACGTGGGGCTGGTCGGGGTGGCGACGGTGGAGCGGCAGTCGCTGGAGGAGGTGACCGGGCCGGGCCTGCGCTCGCTGCCGACCAGCAGGGGCAGCTCGCTGCAGGGGCTGGAGCTGCTCGGCTACCCGGCGGGCAAGCGGTATCCGGGGACCCGGATGTACCACTGCCTGGGTGACGCGGTGGAGGGCACGTCCGGTGACGCGGCGCGGGGGCCGGGGGTGCTGGTGACGCGCAACTGCCATGCGGCGGCGGGCGGCAGCGGCGGCCCGGCGTTGCACGGCGGGGCGATCGCGGGCGTGGTGTCGTCCTCCAGCCCGTTGCGCGACCGCAAGGGGTTCACCGTGCTGACCCGGCTGGGCGACAGCACGTTCACCCGCATGCTGGCCGAGGCCGACCGGGCGATGCTGCTCAGGAAGAAGTGACGATCTCCTCGCACAGGGCGTGGGTGGCCAGGGCGTCGTCGGCGGTGATGACGCGGCCGTCGCGGACGGCGGCCAGGAACTCCAGGGTGACCTGCTCGATGCCGCGCTGCCGCGCCACGGGCACCCAGTCGGGCCGGCGGGTGAGCATCTCGCCGCCGGCGTAGTCGGTCACGTCGCCCAGGTTGACCACGCGGCGTTTGACGCCGGCGCCCATGACCTCGCAGCTCTCCTCGCTCGCCCCGCTCACCCGGTTCATCAGGCCGATGGCGGTGAAGCCGTCGCCGGTCAGCTCCAGCACGACGTGCTCCAGCAGGCCGCCGGCCACCCGGGTGCGGACGGAGGTGCCGGTGACCGGGCCGGGAGCGAGGAACCTGAGCGTGTCGACCACGTGGATGAAGTCGTCGAAGATCGCCCGGCGGGGGACGTCGGGGTGGTTCTCGCGGTTCTTCTGCATCAGCACGAGGTGGCGCGGCAGTTCGGCCAGCCCCGCGTAGCCGGGGGCGTGGCGCCGGTTGAAGCCCGTCATCAGCGACCGGCCCTGCGCCCGTGCCAGCCGGGCCAGCCGCTCGCAGTCGGCCAGGTTGTCGGCGATCGGCTTGTCCACGTAGACGTGCACCCCGGCGCTGAGCAGCGGCTCGACCAGCTCCGGATGCGCGGCGGTGGCGGCGTGCACGAAGGCCGCGTCGACCCCTGCCTTGATCACCTCGTCCACGGAGGTGGACCGCCCGGCGATCCGGTAGGCGTCGCCGAGCCGGTCCAGCTTCACGCCGTCACGGGTGCACAGGTGGAGGTCGAGGCCGGGCTGGGCGGCCAGCACCGGGAGGTAGGCCTTCGCCGCGATGTCGCCCAGGCCGATCATGGCAATCTTCACGCGTCGAGCGTAGCCTTCAACGCCTCGTCCAGAGGCGTGGGCGTGACGCCGAACGTCCGCTGGAAGGCCGAGGAGTCGAGCTCGTACGGGGCGGTGAACTGGTAGCGGGTGTGCCTGAGCTCGCCGAGCATGGGCGTGAAGAGCCCGACCGTCCGCACCACCGGCCACGGCAGCGTCGACATCCTGGGCTCGGGCCTGCCGAGCAGCGCCGCCATCCGCGCGCCGATCTGGCGGAAGGTCTGGGGTTCGGCGGTGGGCACGTGCCACGGCCGGCCCCAGGCGCGCTCGTCGCCGCCCGCGACGATCAGCGCGTCGGCCACGTCGGGCAGGTACGTCCAGCTGTGCGGGACGTCGGCGGGGAAGACGAGCTGGATGGTCTTGCCGGCCCGCAGCGCCGGCAGGAAGCGGTCGCCCAGGTAGGACTGGTCGGTGGCGCCCGGGCCGAAGTAGTCGGAGGGGCGCACCTCGGTCGCCCTGATCCGGCCGGCCTCGTGCGCGGCCAGCGCGTCGGCCCACATCTTCGCCCGCACCCGCGCCTTGGGGCTGGTGGAGGCGAGCGGCAGGTCCTCGGTCATCGGGCCGGTCACGGGGCCGTACGGGTAGAGGTTGCCGAGCATGACGTACGCGGCGCCCGTCGCCTCGGCGGCGGCCAGGAACGAGGCGGCCATCGGCGGCCAGTCGGTGAGCCAGCGGTGATACTGCGGGTTGACGCAGTTGTAGAGGACGTCCGCGCCGCGGGTGACCTCGATGAGCCGGGCGCTGTCTGCGACGTCGGCCGCGACCTTGACCGCTCCGGCCGGGCCGCGGCCCGAGCGGGTCACCACGGTGACCTCGTGCCCCTGGGCGAGGAGCTTGGTGGCCAGATGCGTGCCGACCTGGCCGGAGCCCACCACGATGTGCTTACCCATGATCAGACCTGCTTCCAGACGATGCGGAGGACCGCGTTGACGACGAAGAGGACGGCGAAGACGGCGGCCACCCGGGCCTGTCCCGCGGCGTAGAGCGCCAGCGCGCCGCCGCCGAACCAGAGGATCTCCAGGACGACGCGGGCGGCGCCGGTGAGCGGGTAGGTGGCGTTCGCGCCGCCGCCCGCGCCGAACAGCGCCCAGGCGGCGATGAACAGCGCCGGAGCGCCGAGCCCGGCGAGCACCTTGACCGCCCAGTGCGCGTTGAGCGTGAAACCCCAGTAGCCGGCCGAGGCGAGCACGCCGAGCTCCAGGATGAACATCAGGACCATGTTGGCGCCCTTGGCGATCATTGCTTACCTCCGGTGACTGCCGTTCGCTTACGAGAGCAATGCTCTCCTAAAAGAGCGGCATTCGTCAAGAGCAGTGCTCTCGTTTTCTCTCAGTGCTCTGGTAGCGTGACGGGCATGACAGCGAGCCGTACCGCCAGAGAACGTGTCAGAGCCGAGCTCACCCGAGAGATCGCCGACATCGCCCGCCGCCAGCTCGCCACCGAGGGCGCGGGCGGGCTGTCGCTACGCGCGGTGGCGCGGGAGATGGGCATGGTGTCGTCGGCCATCTACCGCTATTTCCCGAGCCGCGACGACCTGCTGACCACCTTGATCATTGATGGCTACAACGCGCTCGGCGAGGCGGTCGAGCAGGCCGACGCCGCCTGCGCGAGCGGCGACTACCCGGGCCGCTGGCTGGCCGTCTGCCACGGGGTGCGCGAGTGGGCGCTGGCGCACCCGCACGAGTACGCGCTGCTCTACGGCTCGCCGGTGCCCGGCTACCAGGCGCCGCAGGACACGGTCGCGGCCCGGCTGCGCGACGTGACGGTGCTGGGGCTGATCGTCTCCCAGGCCCACGCGGCCGGCGCCGTGACGCCGCCCGCCCTGGCGCCCGCTCCCCCGGCGCCGCTGCGCGAGGACGCCGAGCGGGTGCGCGGGCTCATGCCGGGCGTGCCCGACGACGTGGTGTTCCGCTGCCTGACGGCGTGGACGGCGCTGTACGGGTGGGTCAGCTTCGAGCTGTTCGGCCAGTTCGCGAACACGATCGAGGACCGGCACACGGCCTTCGACCACGCGATGCGCCTCATGGGCCAGACGATCGGCCTGCGGTGAGGAGCGGGACGACGACCTCGTCCACGATGTCGATCAGGAGCTGGTCGGGGATGGGCGGTCCCTGGAAGAGGAAGTGATGCCGGAGCAGCGCCTGCCCGGCGTCGAGGCGGCGCGGCGTCACCGCCTCCGGGTCGACCTCACCGCGCTCGACCGCCCGCCGGACGATCTCCGTCAGCATCTTGCGGCCGGTGCCCTGCGAGCTCGCCCGGAAGACCGCGGCGCTGGACTCGTCACGCAGCGCCTCGCTGAGCAGCCCGCGCATGGCCTCGCCGGCCGGCCCCGACAGCGCCGCCGCCATCCGCCGCAACGTCGCCAGCAGGTCTTCGCGCAGGCTGCCGGTGTCGGGCACGTCGGCGACGTCGGGCAGCGAGTGGTAGACGGCCTCCATGACGAGCGCGACCCTCGTCGGCCAGCGGCGGTAGAGCGACGCCTTGCTCGCCCTGGCCCGCTCGGCGACCCGTTCCATGGTCAGCTTGGCGTAACCGGACTCGGCGAGCTCGTCGAGCGTCGCCCGGTAGATGGCTGCGCTGAGCTCCTCGCCTCGGCGGCGGGGCAGTTTGCGGTGGTCGGTGACCATGTCAGCCATCCTGTCAGGCATCGGGTCAGCCATGCTGCGGAGCCGCCGTGACGAGCCCGGCGTCGCCGTCGACCGTCACCAGGCGGCCGTCGGCCAGGACCGCGGTGCCGTCGCCGGTGCCCATGACCGCGGGGATGCCGTACTCCCTGGCCACGATCGCGGCGTGCGAGGCGCTGCCGCCGGCGTCGACCACGACGGCGGCGGCCCGCTGGAACAGCGGCGTCCACGACGGGTTGGTGTAGGGGCAGACGAGCACGTCGCCGCCGTCGAGCTTGCCGAACTCCGACGGGTCGCGGATGACCTTGACCGGGCCGGTCGCGGTGCCGGCGCTCGCGGGTGCGCCGGCGACGAGCGCGTCACCCGTCGCCGGCGCGGGGTAGATCGCCCGGGGGTCGATGAGCCGCACCCCGGCCAGTTCCTCCCGCTTGGCGGCGCGGGCGGTCACCGCGGACCGCAGCGCCCGCAGGTCCGCCGTGTCGGGGTCGGTGATCGCCTCCAGCTCCTCCAGCCGCAGGTGGAAGACGTCCTGCGGGTCGTCGAACAGCCTGCGCCCCAGCTCCAGCAGCGACCTGCGCAGGACGGGCAGCGGCTTCGTGAAATAGAAGTGGCTGTCCTCGCGGAAGGCGACGCCCGCACGGGCGGCCCGCACCAGCCGGTCGAGCCTCGCCTTGGTACGCGGCGACTTCAGGGAGGCGAGCAGCCGGTCGAGCGCGTCGTCGCCGGACGCCTTGCGAGGCGGCCCGGCGGCCAGCACCTTCACCAGGCCGAGCACGGTATCCGGGGCGTCGGCCCAGGTGGGCGGGGTGACCAGGAGCGGGGTCGCGGTCTCGCGGTGGCCGTACTCGGCGAGGAACGCCCGGAACATCTCCTCGAACCGCGCGCCGTCCGGCCCCTCGGCGGCCAGCTCCTCCAGAGCGTCGTTGGCATCGGAGGTACGGGTGCGGGCCCCGGTGATCAGGGCGCCGAACAGCTTGCCCCGGCGCCGCAGCTTGAGCGCCGACAGCAGCCGCAGCAGCGCCCTGCCCGCGCCCGGCAGGTAGTCGATGCGCAGGTCGGCCATGGGCTGCACGGCGTCGAGCGTCCGTCTCGGCACCCGGACCAGCTCCTGCCAGGGCAGCGCGGCCAGGTCGAGCTCGGTCAGCTCCCGGTTCGTGCGCAGGAACGCGTGGAAGCGCGGGTCCTCGGTCCACCGCGCGGGATCGTACCGCCTGGCCTTGGCCAGGAAACGGTACGGAGTGCCGAGCACGCGGAGGGTGGGATGCGGCCTGGGCGGGTTGAGCCGGTAGACGACGCCGTCGCGCTCCTCCAGGAACCCCTCGAAGGCGCCGCGCAGGCCGAAGTACGCGGTCATCTTCGCCATCAGCCCGGCGGGGCCGTGCGGGGCCCAGGTCGTCATGTCGATCGGGTAGGGCCGCACGGGCACGTACTCCAGCAGGACCGTCAGAAGTTTGCGCTGCAGCGGGTTGAGCCGGCCGACGGGCGGGGGCGGCAGCGCGGTCATCGGGCGGGCCTGGACGAGGCTGATCCGGCCGCCGGCGTACGTCCACTCCATGTCCTGGGGGCGGCCGAAATGGGCGGCGACCCGGGTGCCGAGCCCGGCCAGCTCGCGCAGGGCGGCGTCGGGCAGCCGCTCACCCGGCGTGCCGTCGCCGCTCTCGTGGACGACGCCGCCGCCCGCCGTGCCCCGCACGATCACCTCGCGGCGGCCCGGCCGGAAGTCCTTCACCTCGCCCCCGGGGGTGAGCACGTAGTGGTCGGGGGTGACCAGCCCGGACACGACCGCCTCGCCGAGACCGGTGCTGGCGTCGACCACCAGGTGCCCGCGCTCGCCGGTGACCGGGTCGGCGGAGAACATGACGCCCGCCGCCTCCGCCTCGACCATCCGCTGCACCACCACCGCGATGCGCACCTCGCCGTGGTCGATGCCGAGCTTGTCGCGGTAGGCGACCGCCCGGTCCGTCCACAGCGAGCCCCAGCAGCGGCGCACGGCGTCGACGAGGGCCTCCTCGCCGACCACGTTGAGGTAGGTGTCCTGCTGGCCGGCGAACGCGGCCCCCGGCAGGTCCTCGGCGGTGGCGCTGGACCGCACGGCCACCGGCCCGCCGCCCAGTTCCGCGTACGCCCCCGCGACGGCCCGGCGCAGCTCGGCCGGGACCTCGGCCCGCTCGACGGCCTCCCGGGTGCTGAGACCGGCGGCAACAAGGGCGTAGGCGTCGGTGGTGACGACGAAGCCGTCGGGGACGGGGAACCCGCCCGCCATCAGCTCCCCCAGGTTGGCCCCCTTGCCGCCCGCCAGGGCGAGGTCGGCGCGGCCGAAGGACCGCAGGGGTGCGACGAGTTTCATGCTCTCTCCTCGGCATGCGCGGTGGTACGGAGCGGACGCGCGGGCAGGGCCAGCGCGAGCAGGAAGGCCAGCCCGAGCAGCGGCGCCATGGCGGCGAACACGGACGGCACGGCGTCGGCGAAGGCGGCCCGGGCGGCGGCGGGCACATGGGACGGGTCGGCCGTCCCGGGCACCTGGGCGGTGATCAGCGCCCCCACGAGCGCGACCCCGGCGGAGGCGCCGATCTGGCGCAGGAACGTCACCGCCGACGTGGCGGTGCCGAGGTCGGCGTAGTCCACGGAGTTCTGCGCGGCCAGGACCATGACCTGCATGACCAGGCCGACGCCGAGCCCGATGACCAGCAGCACGCCCGCCAGCGCCGCCGCCCCGTGACCGGCGAGCGGCAACGCGGCCAGCCCCGCGGCGGCCAGCGCAGTCCCGGCGATCGGGTAACCCTTGTAGCGGCCGGTCCTGGTGATGAGCCTGCCGGACACGACGGTGGTGGCCAGCACGCCGCCCATCAGCGCGGTCACCAGCAGCCCCGCCTGGGTCGCGCCGGCGCCGAGCGCGATCTGCAGGTAGGCGGGCATGTAGGTGATGGTGCCGAACAGCGCGAACCCGACGAGCAGGCTGATCGCGACGGGGACGGCGAACGCCCGGTCCCTGAACAGCCGCAGCGGCAGGATCGGGTCGGTGGCGAGCCGGGCGCTCACCAGCCAGGCCACCACCCCGGCGGCCGTCACCGCAAGGTACGACGGGTTGCCGCTCTGCCCCAGCATGACCACCCCGAGCACGGCCACGGCCAGCGTGACGGCCCCGGCGTAGTCGACCGGCGCCCGCGAGACCGGCCTCGGCAGCCGCAGCGACGCGGTCAGCAGCACGAACGCCAGCACGCCCAGCGGCGGGTAGATCGCGAAGATCCACCGCCAGCCGACGCTGTCGATGAAGAACCCGCCGACCAGCGGCCCGCCGACCGCCGCCACGATGTACATCGCGCCGATCAGCCCCAGGTAGCGGCCCCGCTCCCGGGGGCTGACGAGCTCCCCGATGACGGCCTGCGCGCCGATCATCAGCCCGCCGCCGCCGACGCCCTGGATCGCCCGGAAGACGATGAACTGCGGCATCGTCGCGGCCAGCGAGCACAGCACCGCCCCGGCCACGAACACCACGATCGCCACCTGCATCATCAGCTTGCGCCCGAACCGGTCCCCCAGCTTGCCGTACACGGGCATGACCACGGTGGCGGCGACCAGGTAGGCGGTCACGACGGCGGGCATCTGGTCCAGCCCGCCGGGGCCCGCGAGGCTCCCGGCGACGGCGGGCAGGGCGGGGGCCATGATCGTCTGGTCCAGCGCGCCGAGCAGCATCGCGAGCATCAGTCCCGCCAGCACGAGCCCCACGCCGACCACTCCTTAGAGAACGGATCGTTCTCTAAGAGAGTAGACCGTCATCCCTAAGAAACGCAACGTTCACTAACGTCGCCGCACCGTCCCCCTGCTACGGGACACGCGGCCTCCGCACCCGTCTCCCGCCGGGCACAGTTCGGCACCGCCGTCGCGGTCATCGTCCGGGCCCACCGAGCCAGGCGGGAGTGCCGGCGCTTCGGCGTCTCCGTCCACGCCACTGAGACCTACGCACCCGGCGCCCACCCCCTGCCCATCACCGTCACCACGGCAGGCGGGGCGGGTCGCACGCTTCCGCACCTTACGCTGCGCTTCCGCACCCTTCGCTGTCTGTGCGCGCCCTTCGCTGTGCTACGCCCGGCGGCGGAGCAGGTCGGCCAGCGCGGTGGCCGGGTGGCCGGTCAGCCGGGCGACGTCGCCGCTGACTCCATCGAGCTCACCGCTCGCGATCGCCGTGTACGTGGACACCCAGGCGTCCACCTGCCAAGGCGGCGCACCGTACGAGGCCCGCGAGCGGTACGCCTCCTCGACGGTCTCGGCGTGGTAGGTGATCTCGCGGTCGCCCGCCCCGGTCAGCACGGCGGCCACCTCGGCCAGGGTGAGCGCCTGCGGCCCGGTGAGGTCGTACGTCGCCCTCTCGTGCCGCCCCGGCCCGGACAGCACGGCCGCCGCGGCGTCGGCCACGTCGTCGCGGGCGACCGCCGCCACCCGGCCGTCACCCGCCGGCCCCCGGATCACCCCGTCCTCCCCCGCCATCGCGGGCAGGAAGTCGGCATACAGGTTGTCGCGCAGAAACGTGAACGCCATCCCGGACGCGCGGATGCACTCCTCGGTAGCCCAGTGATCGCGCGCCAGCGTGAACGCAGCCTCCGGCGCGGCCCCGAAGAAGGACGTGTAGACCAGATGCCGGACCCCGGCCCCGGCCGCCGCCTCGACGAACGCGCGATGGTCGGCCAGCCGGTCGGCCGCCTCCGACGCCGACACCATGAGCACCACCTCGGCCCCGGCCACCGCGCGCCGCACCGCCTCCCCGTCACCGAACGACGCCCGCTCGACGACCGCACCCGGCAGCCGGGGCACCCGGTCTGGGTCGCGCGCCACCAGCCGCAGCGACACCCCCTCGGCCGCCAGCCTGCGAGCCACCCCGCTACCCACGTAACCGGTCACCCCGGTGATCGCGATCCTCGCGTCATGTCCCATGCCGGCCAGCGTGTCATCACTCGGGGCAGACCTCCATCACCCGCGCGCCGGCCCGGTCGAGCTTCTCGTTGGCCGCCTTGACCGCGTCCTGCCCCTGCGAACTGCCCAGAACCTCGCGGAGCTCGACGATGGCCGCCGCCTGGGCGTTGATGGCGTCCCGGATGTCGCTGCCGGCCTTCTCCGCCCTGGAGGTCAGCTCCTTGGCCAGGGGCCCCGTCATGTCCTGCTTCAGGGAGAACGTCGCCAGCCTGTAGCTGTCGTCCGCCATCTTCCTGGCGACGTTGCGGCCCGCCTCACAGGCGGCCGCCGACTCAGCACTGAGGCCGCACCCGGCCACCACGAACGTTAACAGCCCAGCCCCGGCGATCGTCGTCGTGATCTTCATCATGGGCTCGACGGTACCCCCGCGCTCCGCAGGACGCGCTCAGGAGCGGGCCGGACACCTGTTGGACGGGAAGGAAGATCGGCCCGGATGGCGCACCAGACGGTTCGACCCAGCCCGCGCCCGTGCTCGCGAATTCCCCAGCCCTGTGAGATCTCGCGGACGATCAGCAGCCCACGGCCGTCCTCCGCCTCCGGCTCCTGCCGGAGATGCGGCCCGGAGAACGCGGAACCAGGATCACGCACTTCCACATACACCATCCCGTCTCCCGCCAGAACGGTGAGACCGATGAAGTCGTACGGCCTGGCGTCCGAGTGCCGGAGCGCGTTCGTCACGAGTTCGGACGCCGCCAGCACGGCGTCATCGACAGCGGTGTGATCGTCCCCAAGCCACCTGCGTACTTCTGAACGGGCGTGCGAGACGGATTCACGAATGCCCACCAGCTGGATCGAGCCGATGACCCTCGGCTCGGCGCTCGCTGCTTTCATCACTTCACCCACTTGAAGAAGTCGGCCTCGATCGGCCTTTCAACCATCCCAAGCGTTGACTACGATGTGTAGCTGATTGACTTCGCCATGCCATCAACTGTTTCGATGAAAGTCCCGTTGAAACTGGCGGCAGTCCCCCCGGGAGGTCAGGTGCCAAGGGAAAGCGAGCTGTGCCCCGCCGACTCGCCCACCGCACTCTTCGGCTTCGAGCTGCGACGACACCGCAAGGCTCGAAGCTGGTCGCAGATCCGGTTGTCGAAGGCGGTGTCGTGCTCCGTCGGCACGATCAGCATGATCGAGACGGCCAGGCGGTCGCCGACGGAGGATTTCGCCCGCCGCTGCGACGAGGCGCTGGAGGCGGAGGGGGCGCTGATGCGGCTGTGGCCGATGGTCAGCCACGCTTCGGCGCCGCCGTGGTTCCGGCCGTGGCTCGACGTGGAGGCCACCGCGGAGGCGATCCGCACCTGGGAGCCGCTGGTCGTCCCCGGCCTGCTCCAAACCGAGGACTACGCCAGGGCCGTGCTGAGCGGCGACGTCGGCGTGACGCCCGAGCAGGTCGAAGAGCATGTCATCGCGCGGATGGAACGCCAGAGCATCCTCCGGCGGCCCCAAGCCTCCGTTGCTGTGGGTCGTGCTCGACGAGGCGGTCCTGCATCGCCCGATCGGCAGCCCTGCCGTGATGTCGGCGCAGCTCACCCGCCTCCTCGAAGCAGGGCGTACGCCCCGGACCACGATCCAGGTCCTCCCTCTCTCGGCGTGCTCCACCATGGGGCTGGCCGGCGGGTTCGCCATCGCACAAGCACGAGGGGTCTTCGACACAGCATATGTCGAGTCCGCCGGAATCATGAGCCGAGTAACAGAGCGACCCGAAGACGTCAGCGTCTTAACATATAGATATGAGGGGATTCGCTCCGAAGCATTGCCCCAGCGCGAGTCCCTGAACGTGATCAAGGAGACGCTGCAGCGATGGACGAACTGACCCGAGAAGTCGCCACCGCCACATGGCGCAAATCCACCCGATCAGGACCCGATGGCGGCAACTGCGTCGAGGTCGCCGAACTTCCCGGAGGCGGCCGTGGCGTCCGTGACAGCAAGAACCCCACCGGCCCGGCACTGATCTTCACCTCGGAGGAGTGGGCCGCTTTCATCGGCGGCGTGAAGGACGGCGAGTTCGACTGATCCCTTCACCTTGACGTTCAACGAAGCCGCCGGTTTCATTCTTGCGCGAAGAAGAGATCCATAAGCCACTGACAGACGCCACTCCCCACTGAAGGGGAGTGGCGATTCTTTTGTGTGCCAAACCCCTTCAATCCCGGTCAAATCTCGAACGCGCTCATACTTTCACTGACCTTCAACTTGTTTTGTTGACGTGATGTTGATTACCGTCTGAGAGAAGTGGAGGAACGCCGCCTCCTGATCTTGTCCTGTGCAGCGAGCCGTATGAGGGGATCATCGTGGCTGACCTCGACCGCGAGGCGATGCGGGCCGCGGCGGAGCGGATCCAGCGGCTGTCGGACGAGCACTGGTGGGCGCTCACCCCCTCCTGCCGTCTCATGGAGGACGACGCGTGGGTGGGCCCGGCGGGCGCCCGGTTCGGCACCCAGATCCACACCGACCAACGCGAGCTGTGGGCCATGCTCACCGAAGCCGTCCACAGCGCGAACCGGAAACTCGCCTCGCTGCGGGACACCCCATGAGCGGCTTCACCGGTGTCAAGCCGTCCGAGTTCGACGCGATGACCGGCAAGCACACCGAGGCGGCCCGGCAACTGGAGCAGCTGGCACAGGCCCTGCATCGCGAGCTGCACGGGGCCGGGCTCGACACCGCCCCGGCCGCGCGGCTGCGCGAGCTGGCCGTACGGGTCACCACGCAGGCCGACGACCTGCGGCGGCGGCAGCAGCTGGTCCACGAGCTGCAACGGCAGAAGGTCACCTTCGGCAGGAGCACCCCCGCCGGCAGCTTCGTGGAGATGCCCGACCAGCTGGACACCGCCAAGGGCCTGCTCCACGGCACCCTCGCCGGCCGCGCCGCGCTGAAGGCGGCCGACGGCGACGCCAAGGCGCTGGCCGAACTGGAGAAGTACGCGGCACGGGCCGGCGACCCGGAGTTCGTCAAGACGTTCCTGGGCACCCTGGGCGCCCAGGACGTGACGCGGGTGCCCGGCTCACTCGCCGCCCAGTTGCGCGACGCCCTGAACCGCGAGGACACCGACCGCGCCGACCGGCTCTCCGCCTCCGGGCCCAAGATCCTCAGCATGCTCGCCACCGTCCTGGCCAAAGGCACGAACCCCAAGGACCCCTCGTACATGGGCGCCGGCTTCCTCAAGGACCTGACCCAGGAAGGCCGATCCGAGCACAAGTCCGGCGCCATCACGTACTCGGGCTACCAGGCCCAGGCGCTCATCTGGCGGGCCCATGACGGGCGGACGCCCTTCTCCAAGGAGTTCATGGAGGTCGTCGGGCGAGACGTGATCGCCTACGAGCACGAGCAGCGCAAGGATCAATGGGCGGCGAGCAAGGACCTCCTGGGACGCGCCTTGGGGGGTGCGCAGGTCCCCATCGTGGACCTGGCCGGCACGCTCGGCCTCGGCACTCTGCTGAGACAGGGGACGCATGCGGGCGTTCCTGGCGGAAGGGGGTCGTCCTCGGTGGTGGACGACCTATTCCATGCGGCCAAGTCCAACCGGGAGGCATCCCATGCGCTGCTGAACCACACACCGACCGGATGGAAGGAGTCCGTACTGGACTACCTGCTGACGACCCGGTGGGGGGCTTCCTCCTATCAAAGGGACTACGCGCCGTTCAACGACATGCTGATCACTGCTACCACCGGCCAGGATGCGACCTCTCAGAAACTGGCCGCCGAGATGACGAAAATCCTCGCCGACGAGGTGCGTGGCGCCTTCGGCAAGGCAGACGACGGCAACTTGAAAATCACCAACAGAGAGGTATTCGATCGATACGCGCCTCTGAGTTACCCCCTGGCCCGGGCGATTGCCGCAAACGTAGACCAACTGTCTCGGCTCTACCTGAACCATGCTACTTTCGGGAAAGTCGCGCCGGAGGACATGTCCTACGCGCTGCTCTTGGCTACCTCCCACGATGCCGGGTTCGAGGCGCTGGTGAGTGCGCAGACCGAGCATATGAAGGCGGCGCTCGACACCGTTCCTCCGGTCGGCCTCGACGCCTCCAACGCTGAACGGCTCGGCTTCACAAAGGCCGACGTCAAGCACTTCGACTTCGACGGAGATGGGCGTGTCGGTAAGGCCGACGTCAAGCAGTTTCTGACAGACCAAACCGTGGCAGAAGCTTCCCCCTTCAACCACATCGTGGAAACTCGTCGCCAGGTACTGATCGCTCAAAATCTGGACGACAAAAAGGCAGACGAGACGCTAAGAATCATGGTGCGCAACGCGGTTGGGCTACTCCCGATGCCGGGAGCCAGACAGGTAGGGGAGGTAGCCACGGGCGCGTTCAGCCACCTGATCAGCACGGGGTACGAGAAGCTCTCGGGAGCTGGGTACGACGAGATCGCCAGGCAAGTCGCCCTGCGGATGGCTGAGAAAGGGCCAGACCTCGATAAGAACCACCAGAAACTAGCGGACAATCGGCTGGGGGTGGAGAGGCTGGCCGAGCAAATGCTGGCTACAGCCATGTTGAACAAGGGCATGCTCGACGGACTTGGCTTGGAAAAGCAGATTTTTGCTGCTGGTAACGCGCGGACGATCAAACCCTTCTCGGAGATGACTCCGCAAGAGTATAGCGAATTCCTCAAGTGGGCTCGTACAGCCGGAGGAAGCAACGACCTGCTCGATCGCTTCAAGGGCACCTTCCACCGTACTACCGAGGTTGACGACTATCTCAATCTCAGGATCCCATCATCCTCCGGAGGCGGACAGTGAGACATTCACACCTGCCTGTCCCTCTGGTAGCTCTGGTATTTTTTGTCGTAGCCTGCGCCCCGGAGAAGGACATCGCCTCCACACCTGCTCCACCTTCCCAGTCAGTCGTTGATTCCTCGCCATACGTATGTAGGTTCATTCCTGAACAGGCGTTTCGTCTGGTCAGTGGCGTCGCCGGGGCGCTTACCGAGGAGACCGCTGGCACAGAGAGAAACGGCAACTGCTCGGCTCCCGAGAGGACCCCTCCACCTCTGGAAGTGTGGTGGATGCACGAGGGTCCAGGCATGCCTCAAGAACATCTGGGCTTTCTAATGGATGACAGGCGTGCTGTATTTACGAGGCATGGCGGGATTACGATCCCTAGCGATCTGGGCGACGGCATGGCTGGGTACATGCCGGATTCGATCTTCGCGGACCAGCCGTACCGAGTAAGCGCCAAGTTTCGCTGCGACAACGAAGATCGGCTAATCGACATCGACCTAGCCCAAGTAGCCAAAGGCCGGGACGGTATCCAAGACCTGATCGCGCTCATGCGCATAGCCCAAAAGCGCTACGGCGAGCTGTACGACTGCACCCCCCAGGGAGCCCAGCCGCACAGCAGCCCTCAAGCAAAGCTCACCGGTAAGCCCGGTTGACCGCCGAGATAATAGCCTTCAACGAAGCCGTAGTGGTGTTGGCATCGATGCCGACACCCCACAGCACCATTCCGTTGACCTCGCACTCCAGGTAGGAGGCGGCCTTGGCGTCGGTGCCGGCGCTCATGGCGTGCTCCACGTAGTCGAGTACCCGCGCCTGGATGCCCACCGACGCGATCGCGTCGATGAAGGCCGAGATGGGGCCGTTGCCGGTGCCGGCGACCTCGCGGATCTCGCCGTCGATGCGGACGTCGGCGCTGATGCGGTCCTGGCCGTCGACCGTGGATTCGTGGCGGTGGGCCATGAGGCCGAGGCGTCCCCACCGGTTGTGCGGCGTCGGCAGGTATTCGTCCTGGAAGATGCCGTACATCGCGGCCGGGCTGATCTCGCCGCCTTCGGCGTCGGTGCGCGACTGGACGACCTTGGAGAACTCGATCTGCAGCCGGCGCGGCAGGTCGAGCTGGTGGTCGGCCTTCATGATGTAGGCGACGCCGCCCTTGCCGGACTGGCTGTTGACGCGGATGACGGCCTCGTAGGTGCGGCCGATGTCCTTGGGGTCGATCGGCAGGTACGGCACGGCCCACGTGTGGGAGTCGACCGGGACGCCGGCGGTGGCGGCGTCGGCCTCCAGGTGTTCGAAGCCCTTCTTGATGGCGTCCTGGTGGGAGCCGGAGAAGGCGGTGTAGACGAGCTCGCCGCCCCACGGGTGGCGCGGGTGGACGGGCAGCTGGTTGCAGTATTCGGTGACGCGGCGGATCTCGTCGATGTCGCTGAAGTCGATCTCGGGGTCGACGCCCTGGGAGAACAGGTTCATGCCGAGCGTGACCAGGCAGACGTTGCCGGTGCGCTCGCCGTTGCCGAACAGGCAGCCTTCGATGCGGTCGGCGCCGGCCATGTAGCCGAGCTCGGCGGCGGCCACGGCGCTGCCTCGGTCGTTGTGCGGGTGCAGCGACAGGACGATCGAGTCGCGGTGCTTGAGGTTGCGGTGCATCCACTCGATCTGGTCGGCGTAGATGTTGGGCGTGGCCATCTCGACGGTGGCGGGCAGGTTGACGATGACCTTGCGGTCGGGGGTCGGCTGCCACACCTCGTTGACGGCGTCGCACACCTCGACGGCGTACTCCAGCTCGGTGCCGGTGAACGACTCCGGCGAGTATTCGAAGTAGACGTCGACGTCGGAGGCGTCGGCGAGCTTCTTGACCAGTTTGGCGCCCTCGACCGCGATGGCGGTGATGCCGTCCTTGTCCTGGCCGAACACGACGCGGCGCTGCAGCGTGGAGGTGGAGTTGTACAGGTGGACGATGGCCTGCTTGGCGCCCTGGATGGCTTCGTAGGTGCGCTCGATGAGCTCGGGCCTGGCCTGGGTCAGCACCTGGATCACGACGTCGTCGGGGATGCGGCCCTCGTCGATGATCTGCCGGACGAAGTCGAAGTCGGTCTGCGAAGCGGCCGGGAAGCCTACCTCGATCTCCTTGTAGCCCATCTTCACCAGCAGCTCGAACATCTGGAGCTTGCGGTGGGAGTCCATGGGGTCGATCAGCGCCTGGTTGCCGTCACGCAGGTCGACCGCGCACCAGCGCGGGGCCTTGGTGATCACCTGGTCGGGCCAGGTGCGATCGGTCAGCCGGATCGGCTCGAAGGGTTGGTAGCGCTGGAACGGCATCGCGCTGGGCTGCTGGGCGGTCATGTCGGGTGCTCCTCGTCGGTCGGATGGAAGCGGCCGACGCGCATGACTGGCTCCGCGGCGAGGGAGCCGGCCTCAGTGGCCCCCGCCGCGGCAGCTAAGAAGGAGTCCGCGCAGCATGCCGTTCACGCTACCAGACGTCTCGCCGTGGACCGCCCCTGTTCTCGCATGGTGAGAACCCGCAGGAGCGAGCCCGGCTACAGGCCGGTCAAGGACAGCGCGGGAGACGACGTCGCGGGCGGGGCTTTCTTACCAGCGCGATACCCGGCATAGGGCGTGTTCTAGCACACGTTACGTAGGATCTTGGGCATGCGGGACAACGAGATTCTCAGCAGGATCGGCGCGCTGGTCGACGAGGAGCGCGACCTGCGCGACAGGCTGCGGGCGGGCGAGGTCGCCTCGGACGAGGAGAGCGCCCGGGTCAAGGAACTGGAGACGGCGCTCGACCAGTGCTGGGACCTGCTGCGCCAGCGCCGCGCCCGCCGCAACGCGGGCGAGAACCCCGACGACGCCGCCGTACGGCCGGCCGGCGAGGTGGAGAACTACCGCCAGTGAGAAAATCGGTCGCCTCCGGGGCGCCGGTACGTTTGGCTGGTCGTATGCAGATCCAGCGGATCGACCCCGAGCGGCCGGGCGGGCTGCTCACCGCGTTCCATGACGCGTTCGCCGCGGCGTACGCCGGCGTGCCGGGGCCGCTGTGGTCCCGCAGACGCCTCGAAGTGGAGTTGACCGAGGGCTTTCCCGGAGCGCGCGCCGAGGCGTGGGTGGCGGTCGACGGCGGGGAGGTTCTCGGCGGCTACGGGCTGGCCCACCCGGTGGACGACAACACCCATCTGAGCCGCCTGGCGACGCTGGTGGTCCGTCCGGAGCGGCAGCGCGCCGGCGTGGGCTCGGCGTTGCTCGCGCACGCCGTCGAGCGCGTACGTGCCGCCGGCCGGGGCCTGGTGCTGACCGAGACGCCGGCCGAGGGCGCCGGTGCGCGGTTCGCCAAGGCGCGCGGTTTCACGTTCTCGCTCGGTGAGGCGCGCCGGGTGCTCGACCTGCGCCGGGCCGACTGGGACGGCCTGCGGCGCATGCTGCCGGAGCCCGACGGCTATCGCGTGGAGCGCTGGCTCGGCCCGGCGGGGCCGGACCTGCTGCCCGACCTCGCCACCGTCATGAACGGCATGAACGACGCACCTCGCGACGAGGGCGTCGAGGCCGCCAGCTTCTCGCTCGACCGCGTACGCCAGGGCGAGGAGCGCATCGAGCTGACGGGCGAGACCACGTACAGCGTGCTGGTGCGGCGCGTCGCCGACGGCGCACCTGCGGGCTACTCGCGGATCATCCTGACGGGCGACGAACCGGACGGCTGGGCCTCCCAGGCCGACACGACCGTACTGCCCGCGCACCGCGGCCACCGGCTCGGGCTGCTGCTCAAGCTGACGAACCTGCTCTGGCTGCGCGAGAGCGAACCCGGCGTGGAGCGGATCATCACCTGGAACGCCCGGTCCAACGCGCACATGCTGGCGATCAACGAGGCCATGGGGTTCGAGCTGCTGGACGAGTGGAACGACTGGCGGCTCGACGTCTAGCCAGACGATCCATGAGCTTGGCTGCGCTGAGGGACGGGGATCCGTTGCGCGTCTGGCCGTACACCCTGCTGGGCCGCCTGGGCGAGGGCGGCATGGGCACCGTCTACCTGGTGACCGGGTACGTGGAGGGGCCGAGCCTGGACGAGGCGGTGCGCCGCTCCGGGCCGTTGCGCAGATCGGCACTCGACGGGCCGGCGGCGATGGCGGCCGCCTTGCGCGCAATCCACGGCGCGGGCGTGGCGCACCGCGACCTCACGCCGTCGGACGTGCTGCTTTCCCAGGCCGGGCCGCCACCTACCTGCTCGGCTCGCTGCTGTCGGGCGGCGGCTCGACACCCTCCGCGAACACGCCCGGCAAGGTCATGGACTTCGGCATCGCCCGGCTGGGCGGCGTCGACCTGAGCAGCGCCAGCGTGGGCTCGCCGGCGTCCATGTCGCCGGAGCAGGTGCGGGGCGGGTCCGTCGGGTCGGCGCCGGACGTGTTCTCCTGGGGGTGCGTGGTGGCTTTCGCCGCCGGGTCGATCCCGGCGATCCTGTTCCACATCGTCCATGAGCCGCCACGGCTGCCACCGCCGCCGGGCCCGCCGCTTGACCTGGTCCTGGCGGCCCTCTCCGCCGACCGGCCCACCGCCCAGCCCCTCCTGGACCACCTCAGCGTCCCCC
>NZ_LAVL01000189.1 GCF_001083785.1 Nonomuraea sp. SBT364 | reverse complement strand
CACCTTCGGGGACACGCCCGGCGCGCCCGCCGACGCCGTCGCCCGGCTGCGGGAGCTCGACCCGGTGGACCCGGAGCCGCTGTACGCGATCGGCGCCTTTCACGCGAGCCGCAAGGACTGGCAGGCGGCGCGCGAGGTCGTCTGGACGGCGGCGGGCTCCGGTACGTTACGCGGCGCCGAGGCCGCCCGCGCCGCCGCCACGGCCATGCCGAGGGCGGGCTCGGCGTTCTCCCGCAGCGTCACGGGGCGGCCCAGCACGTCCGCCCGCAACTGGTTCCAGTACGCGCTCCGCGTCGCGCCGCCGGTCAGGATGATCTCGCCGTCCACCGGGGCGCCGAGCAGGTCCAGATAGTCGAAGCAGAGCCGCTCCACGAACGCCGCGCCGAGCAGGATCGCGGCGTACCGGTCCACGTCGTCGGCCGGCTCGCCCAGCGTGAAGCCCTCGGCCTCGGCCGCCGCGAACGGGAACCGCTCGCCCCGGGAGACCAGCGGATACGTGATGGGAGGGCTCCCATGCGTGCCGTAGCGCGCCAGTGCCTGTCCGGCGAGCGCGTCGAGGTCACGGCCGGGCAGGTCGCGGGCCAGCACGCCCGCGCCGGTGCTCGACGCGCCGCCCGGCAGCCAGGAGCCGTCGGGTGCGCGGTGCGAGTAGACGACGCCGAGCGGGTCGTGGATGAGCTCCCGCGTCACGCCCTTGAGCACCAGGGTGGTGCCGAGCACCGAGTTCCAGCTCCCGGGGCGCAGGGCGCCGGCGCCGAGCTGGGCGGCGCAGCCGTCGGTGGTGCCGGCGATCACCGGCGTGCCCTCGGGGATGCCGGTGACCCGGGCGGCCTCGGCGCACACCGTCCCGAGCCGGGTGCCGGGGCGCACCACCTCGGGAAGCATCCCGGCGGGCACGCCCAGCCCGTCGAGGACCTCGTACGGCCAGCGCTCCTCGATCAGGTCGACGCCGGTCTTGAGCGCGTTGCTCAGGTCGGTGGCGACGGGCCGGCCGGTCAGGCGGCGGTTGACGAAGTCGCTCTGGTGCGCCAGGCGGCCGCCCTCGGGCGGGGACTGCAGCAGCCACAGCAGCTTCGGCAGCGCCCAGTTGGGCTGCATGCGCCGGTAGCCGAGCCGTTCCCAGACGGCCGAGCCGGTCTCGTTGACCCGGTCGGTGAACGCGGCGGCGCGCCGGTCGTCGTACATGAGCGCCGGTGTCAGGGGGGCACCGGAGTCGTCCGTCAGGAGGAGCGTTCCAGAGGTGGCGTCCACGGCGAGGCCCGCCACCGGGCCGGGGACGCCGCGCAGGGCCTCGCGGGTGGCGGCGGCGAGCGCGCGCCACCACTCCTCGGGGTCCTGCTCGTGGCGGGGGCCGTCGCGGTGGCTGGTGAGGGGGCGGCTCGCCGAACCGAGCACCTGCCCGGCCGCGTCGACGGCCATCGCGCGCACGCTCTGGGTGCCGAGGTCGATGCCGAGGTGGACGCTCATGGACGGCTCCGCATCCCGGCCAGCAGCGGCCACGTTCCGGCGGTGGTCCCGCGCAGCGCCAGGAAGTCCCGGTAGGCGTGCTCGTACGGCCCGGGCCGCGGTTCGACGGCCGCGCGCAGGCGTACGTGCCTGTCGGCGGCGGCCCGGAGGTCCTCGCCCAGGCTCCCGGCGCCGGTGGCGGTGAGGCCGACGAGGAAGGCGCCCCGGGCGCCGACCTCGGCGTCCGCCGGGCGCAGCACCGGCAGGCCGGTCACGTCGGCGATGAGCTGCAGCCAGAGCGCGCTGCCCGCGCCGCCGCCGCACACCCGCAGTTCGTGCGGGGGCGGCCCGGAGGCGGCCAGGCAGTCCTGGATGACGAGCGTGAGCCCTTCCAGGACGGCCCGCGCGACGTCCTCGCGGCCGTGCTCGAAGGACATGCCCAGGAACGCGCCCCGGGCGAGCGGGTCGGAGAACGGCGCCCGCTCCCCGGCCGGCGAGAAGTACGGCTGGAACGCCAGCCCGCGCGCGCCGGGCTCGCTCAGCGCGGCCAGTTCGCTCAGCTCCGCCGGATGGCCCAGGCCGAGCAGGCGGCACGCCCACTGGACGACCTCGGTCCCGGCGAAGGTGGGGAAGGCCCGCAGGTAGCCGCCGGGCAGCGCGATCGTGATGCCGACCGGCTCGCCGTCCAGGGCGGGCCGCTCCACGACGCTCTCCACGCACAGCGTGGTGCCCAGGATGCCGCACGCCTGCCCGGCGCTCACCGCCCCGGCGCCGATCGCGGTGGCGGCGATGTCGTACGGGGCCATGACGACGGGCGTGCCGGCGGGCAGGCCGAGCGTCGTGGCGGCGGCGGGGGTCAGCTCGGCCACCCGGCCGCTGTCGTCGCGCAGCTCCGGCAGCAGCCGCTCGGCCCAGCCGAGGCCGAACAGCGACAGCAGTTCGGGCGAGTAGCGGCGGGTCCGCAGGTCCATGAACGGGGCCGAGCCGTCGGACTCGTCGGCGGCGATCACCCCGGTCATCCGGCAGAAGATCCAGCCGCCGCACGTCAGGTTGGCGGCCGAGCGGGCCAGCCGGTCGGGGTCGTGCTCCTTCAGCCAGGTCAGGATCGCGTGCGGCAGCCCGGAGGCGGCCGACGACCCGTTGACCCGGAAGGCCGCCTCGGCCAGGCCGGTCCGGTTCCAGCCGTCGACCACGCCGGCCGCGCGGCCGTCGTTCCAGAGGACGGCCGGGCCGGTCGGCACCCCCGAGGAGTCGACCAGCCAGCAGCCGTCACCCTGGGCGGTCACGGCGACGAACCGGACCGGCCCGGCCAGCTCGGCGGCGACGCCGCGCACCGCGCGGGCGACCGCGTCCCAGACGGCGTCCATGTCCTGCTCGGCGTGGCCGGGCGCGGGACGGGACACGGTGGTCTCGTGCCGGACCACGACCGCCTCCGCGCCCGTCTCGTCGTAGCCGACCGCCTTGATCACCGTGGTGCCGGCGTCGACGCAGATGGCGGCCATCACGCCCTGCCGTGCGAGGTCCTCGACCTGCGCGAGACGGAGTCGACGACCACCGCCAGCAGCAGGACGGCCCCGGTGACCATGAACCTGATGGACGAGTCGAGGTTCAGCAGCGTCAGGCCGCTGGAGATCGACTGGATGACGACGACGCCGAGCAGCGCGCCGAAGGCCGAGCCTCGGCCGCCGAACAGGCTCGTGCCGCCGATGACCGCCGCGGCGATCGCGTTGAGGTTGACGTCGCCGCCGCCGCTGCTCGGGTTGACCGCGGCCAGCCGGGCGGCGGCCATGATGCCGCCCACCGCCGCGAACGTCGAGCAGAGCACGAACACGGTGGTGAACACGGCCTTGACGTTGATGCCGGCGCGTCGCGCGGCCTCCACGTTGCCGCCGACGGCGTAGACCGACCGGCCCCACTTCGTCCGGGACAGCAGGTAGTGCATGATCAGCACGAGCGCCACGAAGAAGACGAACATCCAGCCGACGCCGCGCGTCTGTCCCAGGTACCAGACCACGAACCCGAGCGCGGCCAGCAGCGCCACGCTCCTGACGGCGAGCGCGGTCATGCTCCTGGCCGACAGCCCCGCCTTGCGGCGCTCCCTGGCGTGCAGGAAGCCGCTGACGAACAGCGCGCCCGCGGCGACCACCGCGAGCGTGTACGACAGCCAGGCGGGCACGAACGCGAACTGGGCGAAGTTCACCAGTCCGGAGTCGAACGGCAGGTTGATCGACCCGTTGGTGCCGAGCACGTACAGCTGCAGCCCGAGGAAGCCCAGGAGTCCGGCCAGCGTGATGACGAAGCTCGGCACCCCGAACCGGTTGAACAACTGCGCGTACAGCCAGCCGACCACCGCGCCGAGCACGACGGCGGCGAAGATCGCGAGCCAGACCGGCAGCCCCTTGACGACGAACAGCACCGCCAGGACCGCGCCCGACAGCCCGCTGACCGAGCCGACCGACAGGTCGATCTGGCCCACGAGCAGCACGCACACGATGCCGAGCGCGATCACGCCGACGGCGGCCGACTCCAGCGTGAGGTTCACCAGGTTGGCGCTGGACAGGAAGACCGGGTTGAGGACCTGCAGGACGGTCCAGATGACGATCAGCCCGACGACCACGGGGATCATGCCGAGGTCGCCGCCGCGGGCCCGCTCGACCACGTCGGTGAGCGCGCCACGCAGGCCGTCGCGGCTCTGGAGCCGCTCGTCCTGGCGGTCGGTGGTCGTCGTCACGACTGCTGTCCTTCCTGCCCGCGTGCGGCCCGCTGGGCCACGACGTTGTCGGTGGCGCCGGTGATCGCGGCGATGATGTCCTCGGCGGAGACGTCCTTCACGGGGAAGACGCCGTTGTTGCGGCCGAGCCGGAGCACCGCCACCGTGTCGGCGACGGCCTTCACGTCCGCCATGTTGTGGCTGATCATGATGACGCCGAGGCCGTTCTCGCGCAGCCGCTCGACCAGGTTGAGCACCTCGGCCGTCTGGGCGACGCCCAGCGCGGCGGTCGGCTCGTCCAGGATGATGACCTTCGGGTCGCCGAGCAGCGACCTGGCGATGGCCACCGTCTGCCGCTGCCCGCCGGACAGCGCCGCGACCGGCACCCGCACGCTGGGGATCTTCGCCGAGAGCTGCCGGAGCAGCTCCCACGAGCGGGTCTCCATCGCCACGTCGTTCAGCCGCAGCGGGCGGATCTCCTGGCCCAGGAACAGGTTCTGGATCACGTTGAGGTTCTCGCACAGGGCGAGGTCCTGGAAGACGGTGGCGATGCCCAGCTTGTGGGCCGCCGCCGGGGTGGGGATCTGCACCTGCCGGTCGGCGAACGTGATCGTCCCCGAGTCCGGCGGATGCACCCCTGAAAGGATCTTGACCAGCGTGGACTTGCCGGCCCCGTTGTCGCCGACCACGGCCACGACCTCGCCGGCGGCGACGTCGAGCGCGATGTCGGTGAGCGCGGCGACCGCGCCGAAGGTCTTGCTGATCCCGCGCAGGGACAGGACGCTCACGAGACTCCCTACTTGATGCCGAGCTCGGTGCAGCCCTCGGCGTACTCGGCCGTGCACACGTCGGCGGCCTTCATGATGCCGCTGTCGAACAGCACTTCCTTGATGTTCTCCCGCGTCACCACGGTCGGCGTGAACAGCTGCGACGGCGTGTTGAACAGCGTCGCCTCACCGGCGGGCTTCTCGCCCTTCATGAACTTGAAGGCGACGTCGGCCGCGGCCTCGGCCACGATCTTGATCGGCTTGGAGATCGTGTTGTACTGGTCGCCCTTGATGATGCGCTGGGCGGCGGCCACCTCGGCGTCGTTGCCCGTCACCGGCGGCACGTCCTTGCCCGCCGCCTTGAACGCGGCGATCGTGCCGCCGCCGGTGCCGTCGTTGGCCGCCACCACACCGACGATCTGGTCGCCGAACTGGGTGATCTGGCCGCTGACCCAGGTCTGCGCCTTCTCCGGCTGCCAGTCGGGGGTGTCGTACTCGGCCAGCAGCTTGAAGCCGCTGTTGTCGATCGCCGAGTGGATGCCCTTCTTGATCAGGCCGGCCGCGGCGTCGGTGGGGGAGCCGTTCACCTGCAGCAGGCCGCCCTCGGCCTTCTCCGCCTTGAGGTGGTCGACCAGCGACTGGCCGATCATCGCGCCGATCTTCTCGTTGTCGAAGGAGATGTAGTAGTCGGCGGGCGTGGCCGGGATCGGCCGGTCGTAGGCGATGATCGGCACGCCCTGCGCCTGCGCGGACTTGACGATGGTGGCCGCGGCGGCGGAGTCGACCGGGTCGATCACGATCGCCTTGACGCCCTGCGCCAGCGCGGAGTTCGCCTGCTGCTGCTGCTTGGCGGCGTCGGAGTCGGCGTTCTGGTAGATGACGCTGCAGCTCGCGCAGAGCGCCTTCACCTTGGCCTCGAACAGCGGCCGGTCCTGCAGCTCGTACCTGGTGGAGGCGAGGTCGGGCATGAGGAAGGCCACCTTGGCGTTCTCGACGCCGCCGGTGCCGCCGGTGCTGCCGCTACCCGCGTCGCCGCCGGTGGAGCCGGAGCCGCACGCGGCGAGCGCGGAGGTCGCGAGGACCGCCGCCGCCGCGATCCGGATCTTGGTTGTGTTCACGGGATCATTCCTCACTCGCTACGTCCTCACGGACGATCTCGTTGCGTCGCGTCCCCCGAGTGCGACCAGGGACGTCCCTCACACCGGGTCACGTCCTGTGGTCTGCCTCACGCTAGCCCGACCCAGAATATTTGTCCAGCAATTCTGTTCAGCGAGTTTGCGTGGCTGTGGCCTGGTGTTCACCCCGGAGGGTCAGCGGGTGGCGGCGAGCAGGCTCTCGGCCGTGAGCGCGTCGGTGACGAGCTGGTTGAAGTAGCCGCCCCTGGCGCCGGCCACGATGGACAGCACCTTCTCGGCGCCCACCGCGACCGCGATCGAGTGCGGGATGCGCCGCAGCTCGTCGAGCCCGGCCGCGACCAGGCGCTCGCTGCCCGGATAGCCCACCGGCTCGCCGTCGCGGTCGTAGAAGCGCGAGCACACGTCGCCGACGGCCTCGCGCAGCGTCGGCGCGTCGCGCGGCACGAACGCGGGCACCACCTGCCGCATCAGCGGCGGCGAGCCCACGCCCACGATCGCGCACTTGGCGTGCGCCCACTGGTCCATCACCCGGCGCACCGACGGCTCGTGCCGCAGCGAGTAGAACAGCTCGGGGCCGGGCAGCGCGGGTGCGTAGAGGTAGCTCGGCACGCCGCCGACCCGCTCGGCCAGCAGCCGGGTGGTCTCGTTGGTCTGGAACCAGGGCTGCGGGTCCTGCTGGCCGCCCACCGCCGGCGCGATCGTCACGCCCGGATAGCGGCCCAGGCTCTCGCCGGCACACTCGTACACCGTGCTGCCCGACGACACCAGCACCACGTCGCCCGACTTCAGCTCCGCGCCCGCCAGCGCCCTGGCCAGGCCTGGAGCCAGCCAGGGGCCCAGCGCGGGACCGCTGACCCGGGGCACCAGGTGGACGCGCCGCAGCCGCAGCGCCTCGGCGACCTCGCCGGCCAGCGGGCCCTCGGCCAGCGTGGCGGGCCGGTTGACCCGGATCTCGACGATGCCCTGCTTGCGGGCCTCCGTGAGCAGGCGGCTCACCGTCGCCCGGCTCACCCCGAGCCGCTTGGCGATGTCGGCCTGCGTGGCGTCCTGGAGGTAGTACTGCGACGCCGCCGCGTACATCAGCTCATGCGGGAAGCGGGCTTCCTGTACGGCGTCGTCGTTCATGGAGCGCGCTCCCTGGATCGTGAACGTTGTTGCTGAACGGATGCGCTTTTGACTATACCTTCGTGTTCGCCAGAGAAAAGGTTAGAGGGATCCGGCGATCAGGGCGTCCCCCAGCGGCGTCCGCGAGTAGAGCACGCTGCGGCCCGTCCGGGTGCCGGTGATCAGGCCGCTGCCGCGCAGCGCCGCCACGTGCCCGCCGGTCCCGCCGATGCTCTGCCCGAGCAGCGCGGCCAGGTGCGTCGTGGTCGCCGGAGTGGCCAGCTCGGCCAGGATGCGCGCCCGCGTGCGGCCGATCAGCGCCGCCAGCCCGGCGCCGCCCGCCGCCGGAGGCTCCACGCCGGTGCCGCGCGCCGGGTAGACCAGCGCGTACGGCCACGCCTCCGCCAGGTACGCGCCCACGCTCGTGATGAACACCGACGGCACGAACAGCAGTCCCCGGCCGCCCAGCCGGTGCCGCTCCAGCCCGCGCACCCCGACCGTGATGTGCCCGTCGTCGTGCCAGCGCACCTGCTCGCTCAGGTCCTCCAGGGCCGCCGCCCAGCCGTACGTCGCCAGCCGCCCGGCCCGCTGCACCACGTCGCGTTCCAGGACGGCGTGGAACCGGGGCCAGCCGTACTGGATGATCTCCGTCCACAGCGCCTCGTACGCCCCGGCCACCAGGCGGACCACGTCGCCGCCCATCAGCAGGTCCCGGATCGGCGCGGGCGCCGGCGGGCGGGCGGCCAGCACGTGGGCGATCTCCGCGTGCGCCTGCTCCACCGGCGTGTCGCGCAGCGCCGCCAGCTCCTCCTCGAACGGCACGCTCATCCCGGCGGGCGGCGGCGCGACGAAGTCCACGTTGTCCGCCCCCGCGTTGCCGGCCACCCACATGATCGCGGACAGCGCCGGGTGGCGGCGCTCCAGCTCCAGGTACGTCTCGCGCCATCGCTCCAGCCAGCGCCGATGCGGGCCCGGACCGGCCCGGCCGGTCAGCACCCACTGCGCGTGCATGGTCTCGATCAGCGGCGAGACGGCGAACCTGCTGGCCGCAACGTCCTGCGGGGTCACCTCGATCCGCACACTCACCTTTCGGTTATATCCGAAAGCGTCGCCCTGTCGCGCCCGCACCCCCACCATCGGTTCCGGCGGCCCCTTCCTCCCTCGGGGCCGCCCCGGCCGTAAAGGAGTCGTGCGTTGTCCACCGAACGCGGTGCCACCTTCCGAGAGGTGTTCGCGGTAGGCGAGTTCCGGGTGCTGTTCGGCAGCTTCGCGCTGCTCGTGGCCGGCGATTCGATCAAGATGCTGGCGCTGTCGGTGCTGGTCTACGCCCAGACGGGCTCGCCGGGGCTGTCGGCCGCCGCCTACATGGCGGGCTGGCTGCCGTACATCGTCGGCGGGCTCTTCCTCCTCTCGCTCGCCGACCGGCTCCCGGCCCGGGGCGTCATGGTCGCCGGAGAGCTGGTCCGGGTCGTGGTGTGCCTGCTGCTGGCCTACGCGGGGCTGCCGGTGTGGGCGATGCTCGCGCTGGTGCTGGTCACCGGGCTGTTCTCGCCCGTCTTCGGCGCCGCGCGCAGCGCCCTGCTGCCCGAGGTGCTGCCCGGCGACGCCTTCGTCCTCGGCCGCTCCCTGCTCGGCGTCACCTCCGCCGGCGCCCAGATCGCCGGCCTCGCCGTCGGCGGCGCCTTCCTCGCCGTCGCCGGTCCCCACACCGCCCTCGCCGCCACGGCCGCGCTCTCCGCCGTCGCCGCACTCGTCCTCCGCCTCGGCCTCCCCCGCCGAGCCGCCCGCGCCGCGTCCCCCACCCACGCCGAGTCCGAGGGGCGGATCGCGGGCGCGTCCGGGGGGCCGGCTGCCGTCTCGGCACGCCGTCGGGTCTGGAAGGTGCGTTCCCCCGGAAGGGGGGTGTCCGACGGGGCGGTGCGGGAGACGCTGCGGGTGAACCGCATGCTCGTCGCCGACCGGCGGGTACGGGGGCTGCTGCTGGCGTCCTGGGTGCCGACCCTGTGCGTGGCCGGGGCGGAGGCGATGATCGTGCCGTACCTGGGCGGCCAGGGACAGGCGGGCGTGGTGCTGGCGGCGGCGGCCGGCGGCATGGCGGTGGGCGAGTTCGCCGTCGGCAGGTTCGCCGCGCCGATGGTGCGGGAGCGGCTGTCGTTGCCGCTGGCGGTGCTGCTCGGGCTGCCCTGGCTCGGGTTCCTGGCGGGGCCGGGCGTCGGCTGGGCGGCCGTGCTGGCGGCCCTGGCGGCGGCGGGCCTGTCGTACCAGCTCGGCCTCCAGCGCCGCTTCCTGGAGGCGGTCCCCGAGGCGGTCCGCGGCCAGGCGTTCGGCCTGCTGTCGGCCGGCATGATGACCGGCCAGGCCGTCGGCGCCGCCCTGGTCGGCGTGCTCGGCGAGGCGTTCTCCCCGCGCCTGGCCATCGTCGTCGCCGGCGCGGCGGGCGTCGCCGTGGCCCTCGCCCTCGCAGGCTCCCTGCGCCCCTCCCCGCACCCCGCGTGACACCGCTATACCGGCAGGCGGTCCCTCTCCTTCGGTAACCGGCTCACGGCGCTGCCGATCAGCGCCATGTGGGACCGGTGAGGCGGGTCATGGGGGAAGTTCGCCGGAGCCGCGGGGGACGAGGCGGACCGGCAGCAGCGGGTGCTCCGAGGGCCCGGTGTCGCCCGCGAGGCGGCGGAACAGGAGCTCGGCCGCCGTCCGGCCCATCCCGGCAGGGTCCTGGGCGACCACGGTCACGCCGGGCACCAGCAGGTCGGCCAGTTCGAAGTCGTCGAACCCGACCAGCGCCATCGGCCGCCCGGCGAGCGCGCGCAGGACGGTGACCGTGAGCCGGCCGTTGCCGGTGAACACCGCCGTCGGGGGGTGCTCCAGGGCCAGCATGCGCTCCAGGTCCGACCGTACGGAATCGAGCGAGGGCGGCCGCATGGCGACGAGCCGCTCGTCCTGGAGACCGCCCAGGGCGGCGCGGTATCCGTGCAGCCGTCGCGCGGCCGTGTAGATCGACGGGTCGTCGCCGAGGAAGGCGATCCGGCTGTGCCCGCACGCCATCAGGTGGCGGGTGGCCAGGGCGGCGCCGCCGGCGTTGTCGCTGAGCACGGTGTCGACGTCCACGCCGGGCCCCGGCGGCCGGTCGGCGAAGACCGCCGGGGTGCCCGCGTCGAGCTCGGGGCGCAGGTAGGAATGGTCGTCACCGGCGGGCACCACGATCAGCCCGTCGACCCGGCGGGTGCAGAACGTGCGCACCAGCTCGCGCTCCCTGGCCGGCTCCTCGCTGGAGGAGCCGCTGAGCAGCAGGCATCCGTAGGCGGCGGCGACGTCCTCGACGGCCCTGCTCAGTGAGGCGTAGAACGGGTCGGCCACGTCCTCGATGACCAGCCCGATCGTGGCGGTGCGGCCCCGGCGCAGCACCCGGGCGCTCTCGTTGCGGCTGTAGCCGAGCGACTCGATGGCGGCGCGCACCCGGTCGGCCGTGGCGGGATGGACGCCCGGCTCGCCGTTGACCACACGGGACACGGTCTTGAGCGCCACACCGGCCGCCGAGGCGACGTCCTTCATCGTCGGTCTCACGACCAGATCCTGCCTCACCAGTCCGGCGCAGACAACGTTGTCAATGGATATGGGAAGGTAGATCCGCTATGAGATCTGCTCTCCTCGTGGCCGGGATTGTGCTGGCCGCGCTGAACCTGCGCCCGGCGATCGCCGGCATCTCACCCCTCCTCGACGAGATCATGACCGACACCGGCCTCACGCCCGCGGGCGGCGGGGCCATCACCACGGTCATGGTGGTGTGCCTGGGCGTGTTCGGGCCGGTGGCGCCGATGCTGGCCAGGCGGATCGGGCTGGACCGCACGCTGCTGGCGGGCCTGCTGCTGCTGGCCGGCGGCGTGGCGGTGCGCGGCCTCGACGGCCCGCTGGTGCTGTACGCCGCCGTCGCCGTCGCGGCCACGGCCATCGCGGTGATGAACGTCGCCATGCCCGGCATCGTGAAGCAGCACTTCCCCGGCCGGGTCAACCTGCTGACCGGCGTCTACAGCGCCGGCATCGTGGGCGGGGCCGCCGCGTCCTCGGCGCTGGTCGTCCCGCTGGAGCGGGTCACCGGCTACGGCTGGCGCGGCGTGTCGGCGCTTGTGGCGGTGCCCGCGCTGGTGGCGGCGCTGGTCTGGCTGCCGCAGGCGTACGGCAGGCAGGCACCGCCGCAGCAGGGGCCGCGGCCGTTCCGCGCGATCGTGCGCAGCCGGGTGACCTGGTACGTGACCGCGTGGATGGGCCTGCAGTCGCTCACCTTCTACGTCATGCTCGCCTGGCTGCCGAAGATCTTCCTGGACGCCGGGCTGCCCGCGGACCAGGCGGGCTACCTGCTGAGCCTGACGACGCTGGTCCAGGTGGGCGCGACGCTGGCGGTGCCGGTGCTGGCCGGGCGGCGGCCGTCGCAGCTGCCGTACGTGATGGCGGCGACGCTGCTGACGGCGGCCGGGTACGTGGCGATGCTGGTCGCGCCGACGACCGTGCCGTGGCTGTGGATGATCGTCCTGGGCGTCGGGCAGGGCGCGGCGTTCGCGCTCGCGCTGCTGATCATCGCGTTGCGGCCGGCCGATCCGGCTTCGGTGACCGCGCTGTCGGCCGTGGCGCAGTCGGTGGGCTACCTGTTGGCCGCGCTGGGGCCGGTGGCGTTCGGGCTGCTGCGGCAGGCGTCCGGCGGATGGACGGCGCCGCTGCTGTTCGGGCTGGCGATGGTGGGGCTGCAACTGGTCGCTGGTTGGTTCGCCGGACGCCCTGCTACCTTAGGCAAGGCTAACCTATAGGCGAAGGGATCGGACGTGCTGACCGAGGTGCTCGAACGCATGGCCGCCGCGCGTGGCGGCGTGATCGGTGTCGAGCCGGGCCTGGTCATCGATCCCGACGAGAGCTGGACGCCCGCCGCCGAGCTGGCGCGTGAGCCGTACACGCTGCTGGGCGAGCTGGTCGACCAGACGGCGGCGCGGTGGAACGCGCCACGGCACGTGGGCGCGGCGCTGTTCTGGAAGACCTACGGCTACTGGCACACGCTGCCGATGGCGCTCGGCTGGGCGCTGGACGGGCGGGTGCCGATCATGCGGCTGGCCGACACGTACTTCAAGGTGTCCGACGCCGGGGTGACGATCGCGGCCACCGGCGTGAGCTGGGCCTCGGGCGCCGGGGCGATCGGCGACGCGCTCGCCGAGTCGCAGGGGCCGCTGGTCAGGGCGCTCAGCGGGCTGGCCAAGGTGGGCGAGCGGACGCTGTGGGGCTCGACCGCCGAGGCCATCGCGCACCCGCTGACGAAGGTCGAGCCGGGCGACTACATGGGGCTGCTCAAGGAGATCGGCAAGCCGGTCGACGGGCTCGTCGAGCCCGCCGGAGACGGCTACTTCCGCAGGACCTGCTGCCTGTGGATCACGCTGCCGGACGTGGAGGCCTGCGGAAGCTGCTGCGTGCTCAGGCCACAGCGCTGATCCCGTCCAGGGGCCGCAGCTCGTCGGCGTAGCTCACCGACACGCGCCGCATGACGCCGGTGCCGTCGATCGAGTACTGGCCGAGCCGCCACAGCGGCGGCGAGTAGGCGTGGATCGAGACGCTGCGTTCCACCGCGCCGGTGAGCCGGTGGATGTGGTCGGGGCCGAACGAGAACGACCGCCCGGCCGCCACCACGGTCTCCAGGTGCTCGCCGCCGATGCGCGGGTTGCACTCCAGCAGCGCCCCCTCGACCACGTGCACCGCGCCCGAGGAGACGTCGTGGTCGTGCCAGCCCGTGTCGTCCTCCGGCCGCCAGCACAGCAACCACACGTCCACGTACGCGTCCCGGTAGAGCGAGGCGTAGTGCCTGCCGCCGTCGGCCGGGAAGGCGACCAGGTCCCCCCAGCCGGCGGGGTCGGCCGCCAGCTCGTCCACCAGGCCGCGCAGCTCGCGCCGGTCCAGCGTGCGTTCCGGGATCCGGCTGCTGATGTGCTCGCTCACGTACGGGACTCCTTTCCGCCGAGGAGGCGGCGTGGGTTGGTGACGGTGACGGCGTGGGCCGCGGCCTCGCCCAGGCCGGGGTCGGGCGCGGTGCCGTACGGCGCGTCGGAGCCGTTGACGACCACGTCGACGCCGAGTTCGCGGACGACGGCGTCGATGGCGCGCGGGCCGTAGGAGGAGGTCTCGACGTAGCAGCCGGGGTCCACCCGGCCCCGGCCGCCGCCGCCCCGGGCGATGAGCCGTTCGGAGTGCAGCGGGGCCAGGCCGGCGAGCAGCGCGAAGCACACCCGCAGCCCGGGGTGCCGGGGCCGGACCTCCGCGTGGAAGCGATGCCAGGCGGCGTGCATCTGCTGCACGTACGGCACGACCGGCGGCCACCACCCGGGCACGTCGCGCTGCCCGGCGGCGGGGCCGGGGTGGACGAACAGCGGGAGGTCGCGGTCGGTGAGGACCTTCAGCAGGGTGTCGTCGAAACCGGCGGTCGCGGGGATCTGCAGCCCGGCGAAACCGCGGTCGAGGTCGGCGGCCAGCCGGTCGGGGTCGGGAGCGCTGTGGCAGGTGGCGGCCCAGGCGCCGAACGGCGGAGGCAGCGCGAGCGCCCCCTCGTGGTAGGCGTCGAGCAGCGGCCACGCCTCTTCCGGGGGCAGCGACTCGATGCCGAGCGGGCTCGACAGCGAGACCAGGGCCAGCTCCAGGCCCGTGGTGTCGCGGTGCTCGTGCACGGCGGGATCCACCTGGTAGGGCGGCTCGCCGTCCAGCAGCAGCGTCCAGCCGTCGAGCCGGGGCGGGACGGCACGGCCGCGCAGCGCGTCGGCGAACGCGGGCGTCCAGACATGCTGATGCACGTCGATGCTCACCGGACAGCTCCTTCCTGTATTTCCGACAGACTTTATCGGAAATTCGTGGTGGCGCAAAGGTGAACCGCTTCAGTGAACCGCTTCACCGCAAAGCCGTCAACGGTCGGGGGCTTCTGTCGGCGCCACGGATTAAGGTGTCAGGATGCCTCGCAAGAGAGCGACGATCCGGGAAGTGGCCCAGGCGACCGGCTTGTCGCCGGCCGCCGTCTCCTACGCGCTGCGCGGCCTGCAGGTGTCCGAGGAGACGATGCAGCGGGTCCGCGCCGCCGCCGACGAGCTCGGCTATGAGGCCGACCCCATCGCCAGGGCCCTCGCCAGCGGCCGCACCGGCATGATCGGGCTGCTCTGCGCCTCTCTCGAAGACCTCTGGCAGCAGTCGCTCGCCGTCGGCATCAGCCGCGGCCTGCGCGAGAAGAACCGCTACGCGCTCATCCTCGACGCCGTCGGCGACCCCGGCCGCGAGCGCGCCCTCGCCCAGCAGCTCCGCGACCAGCGCGTCGACGGCCTGATCGTGCAGCCGCTCGACCCGGCGGCGGCGTTCTGGCCCGAGCTGTGCGAGTCGCTGCCCGTCGTGGCGATCGGCGACTCGCTGGCGGGCACGGCCGGCGAGGTCGTGTTCGACAACCGGCGCGGCGTCACCCTCGCCCTGGAGCACCTGCGCGCCCTCGGCCACCGCCGCGTCGGCGTCCTCGGCGGGCCGCCGGCCGCCGCCTGCAACCAGGCCCGGCTGCACGGCTACCGGGCGGCGCTGGCCGCCGCCGCCGCGCCCGTCCCGCCCGGGTACG
>NZ_LAVL01000188.1 GCF_001083785.1 Nonomuraea sp. SBT364 | reverse complement strand
CCCCCTGACGGCCCACCGCCGCCCGGAAGCGCGTGAAGGCCCACAGAGGCCTGCGACGCCGTACGGGGACGCCGCCCTGCGACGCGGGCCATCCCGTCGACCGGCGCGGCGAGCAGGCGGCGCCGATCGGCACAAGCGACGCGGACGGCCCCGGCGCGGGCCTTTGGGGGCGGCGCGGCGCAGGGCACGTCGGGCGGTGGGCGGCGTGAGGCGGCCGGGGGCGGCCGGGCCATGCACGGCGGCCCGTAGCGGGTCATGGCCGCCGGGGAGCGTCAGGAGGGGCCGGAGCGGCGCAGGGAGGCGGCGATGGCGGCGGCCGCCGCGCCCGGGTCCGGGGAGCCGGTGATGGGGCGGCCGATGACCAGGAGGTCGGCCCCGTCGGCCAGGGCCTGCTCCGGGGTCGCCACGCGGACCTGGTCCTGGCTGGCCGAGCCGGCCGGCCGGACGCCGGGGGTGATGAGCGTGACGCCCTCCCCCACCTCGGCCCGTACGGTGGCGACCTCGTGCGGGGAGCAGACCAGGGCCGTGGCGCCGGCCTCGACCGAGAGGGCGGCAAGGCGGCGGACGGCGTCGTCGGCGGGGCCGGCGAGGCCGATGCGGGCCAGGTCGTCCTCCGACAGGGAGGTCAGGACGGTGACGGCGGCGATCTGGGTGCGGGGCGCGGCCTCGACGGCCGCCTTGATCATGGCGGGCCCGCCCGCGGCGTGCACGGTGAGGATGGCGGGCCGCAGCCGGGAGACGGCCCTGGCGGCCCCCGAGACGGTGTTGGGGATGTCGTGCAGCTTGAGGTCGAGGAAGACCCGCACCCCGCTGGCCCCGCGGACGGAGGCGATCACGTCGGGCCCGTAGCGCATGTAGAGCTCCAGGCCCACCTTGACGGTGCTGACGTGCGGGGTCACCAGCCCGGCCCATCTGGCGGCGGTCTCCAGGTCGGGGGCGTCGAGGGCGACGGCGATGGGGGCGGCGGTCAAGGCGTGCTCTCCTCGGTGTCGACGAGCAGGTGCCGGGGCGCGCTGCCCGGCGGACGGTGGGCCAGGCCGACGGCGTCGGCCAGCCGCTGGAAGCCGCGCGCCCGGAGCAGGTCCTCGAGCTCGCGCTCGATGCGCAGGCACGCGTACGGGTCGTGGAACAGGGCGGTGCCGACGCCGACGGCGCAGGCGCCCGCCAGGATGAGCTGGAAGGCGTCCTGGCCGCTCATCACGCCGCCGACGCCCACGATGGGGACGCCGGGCAGGGCGGCGTGCACCTGCCACACGCAGCGCACGGCCAGGGGCAGGATGGCGGGGCCGGACAGCCCTCCGGTGACGGCGGCCAGCGAGGGCCGCAGCGCCTCGGTGTCGATGGTCATGCCCAGCGGGTTGTTGATCATGGACAGGGCGTCGGCCCCGGCGTCGACGCTCGCGCGGGCGACGGAGACGATGTCGGCCACGTCGGGGGCCAGCTTGGCCACCACGGGAACGTCGTAGCGCATGATGGACCGCACCGAGGCGATCACCTCGGCGGCGGCGCTGCCCTCGCGGGCGAAGACGCGGCCCCGGTCCTCCATGTTGGGGCACGACAGGTTGACCTCCAGGGCGGTGACCCCGGGCGCGTCGGCCAGCCTGCGGGCCAGCTCCGAATACTCGGCCACGGTGCCGCCGCCGATGGAGACGATGGTCTTGATGCCGCGCTGGGCGAGCCAGGGCAGCTCGCGTTCGAGGAAGGCGTCGATGCCCGGCCCCTGCAGGCCGACGGCGTTGAGCATGCCGGAGGGCGTCTCGGCCATCCGGGGCGTGGGCCGTCCGGCGCGCGGCGCCATGGTGATCGAGCGCGTGGTGAGCGCCCCCAGCCGGTGCAGGTCGAAGAACTGGGCCAGCTCCCGCCCGGAGGCGGCGCAGCCGGCGGCCGTGGTGACGGGGTTCGCCAGCTCCACATGCGCCAGGAATGTACGCATATCAACCGACATATCGTTACCCCTCAGCCGGCATGGCGAGCACCGCCCCCCGGGGCGCCGAGGGCGTCGAACGGGATCGTTCCCACGTCCTCGAAGCGCACCCGTTCCCCCCGGAACACCGGCCCCTCCGCGCACGCCCGGACCATCCGGGTGACGCCGTCGTCGCCGATGACCGGCAGCACGCACGTCATGCAGACGCCGATGCCGCACGCCATCGCCTCCTCCACCGCCACCTGCACCGGGATGTCGAACTCCATCGCCACGGCCGTGACCGCCCGCAGCGACTCCATCGGCCCGCAGGCGTAGACGGCGTCCGCGTGCGTGTCGGCGATCACCGACGGCAGCGCGTCGGTGACCCGGCCGCGCACGCCGAGCGAGCCGTCCTCGGTGGTGAGCGTGGTGGTCTCGGCCATCCGCCGGGCCCGCATCGCGCCGAACACGCGGTCGGCGCTGGCCGCGCCGAGCACGAAGTCGACCCGGCAGCCGCGCTCAAGCAGCGCGTCGGCCAGCGGGAACAGCACGGCCGAGCCGTACTCGGCGCCGACCAGCACGCAGTGCACCGGATCGCGCGGCAGCGGGAACGGCCGGCCGAGCGGGCCGACCAGGTCCAGCGTGTCGCGGGCGCGCCGCTCCGCCAGCCACGCGGTGCCCGGGCCGCGCACGGTGAAGACCAGCTCCACCGTGCCGCCGTAGTCGGACTTGACGTCGTGGATGGACAGGGCGCGCCTGGTCACCATGGACGTGTTGACGCCCCCGGCCGCGACGGAGACGAAGTGGCCGGGGCGGTAGCGCTCGGCGATGCCGGGCGCCACCACGGTCAGCGCATGGTAGGCGTCGACCCGGCGCGTCGTCAGCACCGTGCCCGTCACCTGCACCGGAGTGCCGGCCAGTCTCCTTCACCTCCTGCGGGAGCTAGCCCCGTAGTGCCTGCGCGTGCTCCTGGAGGGACCGTACGCCGATGTCGCCCCGCACGATCGCCTGGATGCCCGCCGCGGCGGCGGCGAGCCCCGAGACGGTGGTGATGCACGGGATGCCGCGCAGCACCGCCGCGGTGCGGATCTCGTAGCCGTCGAGGCGCGGCCCGGACTGGCCGGGGCTGCCGAACGGCGTGTTGACGATCAGGTCGATCTCGCCGTCGAGGACGCACTGCACGATGGTGGGCTCACCTCCGGGACCGGTCCCCTCGCTGTGCTTTCGCACGATCTTGGCATGGACGCCGTTGCGGCGCAGCACCTCGGCCGTGCCCTCGGTGGCGAGGATCTCGAACCCGAGGTCGGCGAGCGCCTTCACCGGGAAGATCATCGCACGCTTGTCGCGGTTGGCCACGGATACGAACGCGCGTCCCTTCGTCGGGAGCTCGCCGTAGGCCGCGGCCTGGGACTTGGCGAAGGCCGTGCCGAAGAACGCGTCGATGCCCATGACCTCGCCCGTCGAGCGCATCTCGGGGCCCAGCACGATGTCGACGCCGCGGAACCGGTTGAACGGCAGCACCGCCTCCTTGACCGCGATGGAGGCGTCCAGCGGCAGCGTGCCGCCGTCGCCGGTGGCCGGCAGCATGCCCTCGGCGCGCAACTCGGCGAGCGTGGCGCCGAGCATGACCCGGGCCGCCGCCTTGGCCAGCGGCACCGCGGTCGCCTTGGACACGAACGGCACCGTACGGCTGGCGCGCGGGTTGGCCTCCAGGACGTACAGGACGCCGGCCGACATCGCGTACTGGACGTTGAGCAGCCCGCGCACGCCGACGCCCGCGGCGATGGCCTCGGTGGCGGCGCGGATGCGCTTGATGTCGTTGCTGCCGAGCGTGATGGGCGGCAGCGCGCACGCCGAGTCGCCGGAGTGGATCCCGGCCTCCTCGATGTGCTCCATGACGCCGCCCAGGTAGAGCTCGGCGCCGTCGTAGAGGGCGTCGACGTCGATCTCGATGGCCTCGTCGAGGAACTTGTCGACCAGCACCGGGTGGCCGCCCTCCTGGGCCGCCATGTAGGTGGCGAGCGTCTCGTCGTCGTAGACGATGGCCATGCCGGCGCCGCCGAGCACGTACGAGGGCCGCACGAGCACCGGGTAGCCGATCTCCTCGGCGACGGCCAGCGCCTCGGCGACCGTGGTGGCGGTGCCGTGCCTGGGCGCGGGCAGCCCGGCCTCGGCGAGCACCCGGCCGAACGCGCCGCGCTCCTCGGCCAGGTGGATCGACTCGGGCGAGGTGCCCACGACGGGCACGCCCGCGTCCTTGAGCGCCTGCGCGAGCCCGAGCGGCGTCTGGCCGCCGAGCTGCACGATGACGCCCGCGACCGGGCCGGTCTGCTGCTCGGCGTGCACGACCTCCAGGACGTCCTCCAGCGTGAGCGGCTCGAAGTAGAGCCGGTCGGAGGTGTCGTAGTCGGTCGAGACGGTCTCCGGGTTGCAGTTGACCATGACGGTCTCGAACCCGGCCCTGGACAGCTCGAACGAGGCGTGCACGCACGCGTAGTCGAACTCGATGCCCTGCCCGATGCGGTTGGGGCCGGAGCCGAGGATGATCACCTTGTCCCGTTCGCCCTCGGGGACCTCGCTCTCCTCGTCGTAGGCGGAGTAGAGGTAGGGCGTCCTGGCGGCGAACTCGGCGGCGCAGGTGTCGACCGTGTTGTAGACCGGGCGCACGCCCAGCGCGTGGCGCAGGTCGCGCACCCGGGCCTCGTCGATGCCGCGGATCTCGCCGATCTGCACGTCGCTGAAGCCGTGGCGCTTGGCCCGCTCCAGCACCCCGGCGGTCAGCTCGTCGGCCCCGGCGAGCTCGCGGGCCTCCTCGTCGATCAGGAAGAGCTGGTCGAGGAACCACGGGTCGACGCTGGTGGCCTCGAACAGCTCCGCGGCCGTGGCGCCCGCCCTGATGGCCTGCTGCATGGTGCGCAGCCGGCCGTCGTGCGGGGTGCGGCACTCCTCCAGCAGCTCCTCCTTGGACGGCACCTCGCCGGCCCAGGAGAAGGCGGAGTCCTTCTTCTCCAGCGACCGCAGCGCCTTCTGCAGCGCCTCGGGGAAGGAACGGCCGATGGCCATGGCCTCGCCCACGGACTTCATGTGCGTGGTGAGCGTGCGGTCGGCGCCGCGGAACTTCTCGAAGGCGAAGCGCGGCACCTTGACGACGATGTAGTCGAGGGTCGGCTCGAAGGAGGCCGGGGTCTCCTTGGTGATGTCGTTGGGGATCTCGTCGAGCGTGTAGCCGATGGCCAGCTTGGCGGCGATCTTGGCGATCGGGAAGCCGGTGGCCTTGGAGGCGAGCGCCGACGAGCGGGACACGCGCGGGTTCATCTCGATGACGATCATGCGGCCGGTGGCCGGGTCGACCGCGAACTGGATGTTGCAGCCGCCGGTGTCGACGCCGACCTCGCGGATGACCGCGATGGCCACGTCGCGCATGTTCTGGTACTCGCGGTCGGTGAGGGTGAGCGCGGGCGCGACGGTGACGCTGTCGCCGGTGTGCACGCCCATCGGGTCGATGTTCTCGATCGAGCAGACGATGACGACGTTGTCGGCCTTGTCGCGCATCACCTCCAGCTCGTACTCCTTCCAGCCGAGGATGGACTCCTCCAGGAGCACCTCGGTGGTCGGCGAGGCGTCGAGCCCGGCCCCGGCGATGCGCCGCAGGTCGCTCTCGTCGTAGGCGAAGCCGGAGCCGACGCCGCCCATGGTGAACGACGGCCGCACCACCAGCGGGTAGCCGAGCTCGCCGGCGCCCGCCAGCACCTCGTCCATCGTGTGGCAGATGACCGAGCGGGCCGATTCGGCGTTGAGCCCGTGCTCGCGCGCGACCTTGGCGACGATCTCCTTGAACTTCTCACGGTTCTCGCCGGCCTGGATGGCGTCGAAGTCGGCGCCGATCAGCTCGACGTCGTAGCGCTCCAGCACGCCCGCCTCGTGCAGCGCGACCGCCGTGTTGAGCGCGGTCTGGCCGCCGAGCGTGGGCAGCAGCGCGTCGGGCCGCTCCTTGGCGATGATCTTCTCGACGTATTCGGGGGTGATCGGCTCGACGTAGGTGGCGTCGGCGAACTCCGGGTCCGTCATGATCGTGGCCGGGTTGCTGTTGACCAGGATGACCCGGAAGCCCTCGGCCCGCAGCACGCGGCACGCCTGGGTGCCGGAGTAGTCGAACTCGCACGCCTGCCCGATGACGATCGGCCCGGAGCCGATCACCAGGACGGAGCTGATGTCCTCACGCTTGGGCACGACGCATGACCTCACAGAACTCGTCGAACAGGTAGGCCGCGTCGTGCGGCCCGGCGGCGGCCTCGGGGTGGTACTGCACGCTGAAGGCGCGCCCGTCGAGCAGGCGCAGCCCTTCCACGCAGCGGTCGTTGAGATTGACGTGGCTGACCTCGGCCGGCCCGTACGGGGTGTCGAACGGGCCGTCGAGCGGCGCCTCGACGGCGAAGCCGTGGTTGTGCGCGGAGATCTCCACCTTGCCGGTGCGCACGTCCTGGACGGGCTGGTTGACGCCCCGGTGGCCGTAGCGCAGCTTGTAGGTGGACAGGCCCAGGGCGCGGCCGAAGATCTGGTTGCCGAAGCAGATGCCGAAGAACGGCACCCCGGCCTCCAGGACCTTCCGCAGCGGCGTGACGTCCACGGTGGCCGGGTCGCCCGGCCCGTTGGACAGGAACACCCCGTCCGGCCCGACGGCCATGATCTGCTCGAACGTGGCGCCGGCGGGCAGCACGTGCACCTCGCAGCCGCGCTCGGCCATCCGGTGCGGCGTCATGCCCTTGATGCCCAGATCCACGGCGGCGACGGTGTAGCGCTTGTCCCCGATGGCCGGGACCACGTACGGCTCGGTCGTGGCGACCTCGGCCGACAGGTCGGCGCCCTGCATGCCGGGCGAGCGCCGGACGCGCTCGACGAGCTCCTCGACCGGCGCGGACGGCGCGGTGAAGATGCCGGCCCGCATGGCGCCGCGCTCGCGCAGGTGGCGGGTGAGCGCCCGGGTGCCGGGGATGGCGATGCCGACGACGCCCTGGTCCTTCAGGTAGTCGTCGAGCGAGCGGGTGGCCCGCCAGCTAGACACCACCCGGGACGGCTCGCGCACCACGTAGCCGGCGACCCAGACGCGGCCCGACTCGGGGTCCTCGTCGTTGACGCCGGTGTTGCCGATGTGCGGGGCCGTCATGGCGACGATCTGGCGGTGGTAGGAGGGATCGGTGAGGGTCTCCTGGTAGCCGGTCATGCCGGTGTTGAAGACCATCTCGCCGAAGGTCTCGCCTTCGGCGCCGTAGGGGGTTCCGTGGAAGACGCGGCCGTCTTCCAGGACGAGTAGCGCGTTGGTCACGCCAGCTTCCCTTCGAGAACGGTGGGCTTGCCCCTCAGGAACGTCGCCACGACCCGGCCGGGCAGGGTCATGCCCGCGTACGGGGTGTTGCGGCTCTTCGACGCGAACGCGGAGGGGTCCACCTCGGTGCGGACGGACGGGTCGTACAGGGTGATGTTGGCCGGCGAGCCCGCCTCGATCGGCCGGCCGTGCCCCGGCAGGCGGCCGATCCGCGCGGGCGCGGCCGACATGCGCTCGGCGACGCCCGCCCAGTCGAGCAGGCCGGTGTCGACCATGGCCTCCTGCACCACGCTGAGCGCCGTCTCCAGGCCGACCATGCCCATGGCGGCGGCCGACCACTCGGTCTCCTTGTCCTCCACCGGGTGGGGGGCGTGGTCGGTGGCGACGATGTCGATGGTGCCGTCGGCCAGCGCCGCGCGCAGCGCCTCGACGTCGGCGCGGGTACGCAGCGGCGGGTTGACCTTGTAGATGGGGTTGTAGGCGCCGGCCGGCGACTCCTCGACGAGGTCGTCGGTGAGCAGCAGGTGGTGCGGGGTCACCTCGGCGGTGACGTTCCAGCCCTTGGACTTGGCCCAGCGCAGGATCTCGACCGAACCCGCCGTGGAGACGTGGCAGACGTGCAGGCGGGAGCCGACGTGCGCGGCCAGCAGGCAGTCGCGGGCGATGACCGCCTCCTCGGCGACGGCCGGCCAGCCGGTCAGGCCGAGCCTGCCGGAGACGACGCCCTCGTTCATCTGGGCGCCCTCGGTGAGCCTGGGCTCCTGGGCGTGCTGGGCGACGACGCCGTCGAACGCCTTGACGTACTCCAGGGCGCGGCGCATCAGCACGGCGTCGCTGACGCACTTGCCGTCGTCGGAGAAGACGCGGACGCGGGCGGCGGAGTCGGCCATCGCGCCGAGCTCGGCGAGCTGACGGCCGTCGAGGCCGACGGTGACGGCGCCGACCGGCTGCACGTCGCACAGCCCGTACTCGCGGCCGAGCCGCCAGACCTGCTCCACGACTCCGGCGGTGTCGGCGACGGGCGAGGTGTTGGCCATGGCGTGCACGGCGGTGTAGCCGCCGCGGGCGGCCGACTGGGTGCCGGTGAGCACGGTCTCGGCGTCCTCGCGGCCCGGCTCGCGCAGGTGGGTGTGCAGGTCGACGAGGCCGGGCAGCGCGATGGCGCCCCGCCCGTCGATCACCTCGTGCACCGCTTCGTCCCCGCGGGAGCGGGCGCCGGTCGCATCGGCCGCGGGCCCGGCGGGAGTGATCTCGGTGACCACCCCGCCCTCCACACGGATGTCGACCGGCTCCCCGCCGAGAATCCTGACGTTGTGAATGATCACGCGATCTCCCCCCCGAGGAGCAGGTACAGCACGGCCATGCGGATGGTCACCCCGTTGGCGACCTGCTCGACGATGGTCGAGCGCGGCGAGTCGGCCACCTCTGCGGCGATCTCCATGCCCCGGTTCATCGGCCCGGGGTGCATGACGATGGCGTCGTCCGGCAGCTTGGCGAAGCGGTCGCGGTCGAGGCCGTAGCGCCGCGAGTATTCGCGCTCGCTCGGGAAGTAGGCGGCGTTCATCCGCTCCTTCTGCACCCGCAGCATCATCACCGCGTCGGACTTGGGCAGCACCCCGTCGAGGTCGTAGGAGACCGAGCACGGCCAGGTGTCGACCGAGACCGGCAGCAGCGTCGGCGGGGCCACCAGCGTGACCTCGGCGCCGAGCGTGTGCAGCAGCAGCACGTTGGAGCGGGCGACCCGGCTGTGCAGCACGTCGCCGACGATGGTGATGCGGCGCCCGTCGAGCGCGCCGAGGCGGCGGCGCATCGAGAAGGCGTCGAGCAGCGCCTGGGTGGGGTGCTCGTGGGTGCCGTCGCCGGCGTTGACCACGCTGCCGTGCACCCAGTTGGCCAGCCGGTGCGGCGCGCCGGACGAGCCGTGCCGGATGACGACGGCGTCGGCGCCCATCGCCTCCAGCGTCAGCGCGGTGTCCTTGAGCGACTCGCCCTTGGAGACGCTCGACCCCTTGGCGGAGAAGTTGATCACGTCGGCGGACAGCCGCTTGGCCGCCGCCTCGAAGGAGATGCGGGTGCGGGTGGAGTCCTCGAAGAACAGGTTGACCACCGTGCGCCCGCGCAGCGTGGGCAGCTTCTTGATGGAACGTTCCGAGACCCTCGCCAGCTCCTCGGCGGTGTCGAGGATGAGCAGGGCGTCGTCGCGGCTGAGGTCGCCGGCGGAGATGAGGTGGCGCTTCATCTGGCCTCCTCCTTCATGAGCAGGACCGCGTCACGCCCGTCGATCTCCTGCAGGAAGACCTTGACCTTCTCGCTCTTGGCGGTGGGCAGGTTCTTGCCGACGTAGTCGGCGCGGATGGGCAGCTCGCGGTGACCGCGGTCGACGAGCGTGGCGAGCTGGACGGCGGTGGGCCGGCCCAGGTCGTTGAGCGCGTCGAGGGCGGCGCGGACGGTGCGGCCGGAGTAGAGGACGTCGTCGACCAGGACGACGGTCCGGCCGTCGACGCCGTCGGCGGGCAGCTCGGTGCGGCCGAGCGGGCGGACCGGGCCGCTGCGCAGGTCGTCGCGGTACATGGTGATGTCGATCGAGCCGACGGGGATCTTCAGCCCTTCGAACTGCTCGATGCGGTCGCCGAGCCTGCGGGCCAGCGTCGCGCCGCGGGTCGGGATGCCCAGAAGGACGACCTCGTCGGCGCCCTTGGTTCGTTCGAGGATCTCGTGCGCGATGCGCGTGAGCGCCCGATGGATGTCCGGGCCTTCGAGAACGGCCCTGGATTCGGACATGAGGGATTCACCACCTTTCCCGCCTCACGGGACGGGTCTTAAAGGATGCTGGTCGGCACACACAGTACCAGGCGGCTACCAGCGACAACGGCGGGGGATGGGTACACCGGGGACGATTGCGGGGATAGAGGGAAGATGACATTTCACGTCGATTCGGAGGTGGGCCGGCTCCATCAGGTCCTGTTGCACCGGCCGGAGCTGTCGCTGAAGAGGCTGACACCGTCGAACAAGGACGCGTTCCTCTTCGACGACGTGCTGTGGGTGCAGCGGGCCGTGGAGGAGCACCGCGAGTTCGAGCAGGTGCTGCGCGGCCGGGGCATCGTCGTGCACCTGCTGTCGGACCTGCTCGGCGAGACGGTGGAGATCCCCGAGGCGCGCAAGCACATATTGGACGCCGTCGTGGACGAGCGCTGGCTGGGCCCGGTGGCGGTCGACGACATCCGCAACGCGCTCGACGCGATGGACGCCGGCACGCTGTCGACGTACCTGACCGGCGGCATCACCCGCGGCGAGCTGGCCGCGCTGGGCTGCGAGCCCCGGTCGGTGGCCTTCCACACGCTGGGCGAGGACGACTTCATCCTGCCGCCGCTGCCCAACCACCTGTTCACCCGCGACACCTCCTGCTGGGTGTACGACGGCGTGTCCATCAACGCCATGAAGAAGAAGGCGCGGATGCGCGAGACGGTGAACATGGAGGCGATCTACCAGTTCCACCCGAAGTTCGCCGACGGCTTCGACCGGCCCGGCCGGGGCGGCTTCCACGTGTGGATGCCGGGGCACGCGGTGGCCCCCGCCACGCTGGAGGGCGGCGACGTGCTCGTCATCGGGCGCGGCGCGGTGCTCGTCGGGATGAGCGAGCGCACCCAGCCGCAGGCCGTCGAGATGCTCGCGCGCAACCTCTTCAGGGCCGGCTCGGCCCGCCGGATCGTGGCGCTCAACATGCCGAAGGCCCGCGCGTTCATGCACCTCGACACCGTCATGACCATGCTGGACGAGGGCGTGTTCACCAAGTACGCCGGGCTCGGCATGCTGCCCGCGTACACCATCGAGCCCGGCCGCAACGACAAGGAGCTGCTGGTCACCGACCATCCGCCGCAGGACATGCACGCCGCCATCGCGCACGCGCTCGACCGGCCGGAGATCACCGTGCTGACGCCGACGCAGGACGTCTCCGCCGCCGAGCGCGAGCAGTGGGACGACGGCTGCAACGGCCTGGCCGTCGAGCCCGGCGTCGTCGTCGCCTACGAGCGCAACACCACGACCAACAACTACCTGCGCGACAACGGCATCGAGGTCATCACCATCCGGGGCAGCGAGCTCGGCCGGGGCCGCGGCGGGCCGCGCTGCATGAGCTGCCCGCTCGAACGCGACGGCATCTGAGGCCCGACGTGTCACTGACCCGCAACCTGCTGCGCACCAAGCCGGCCGAGCGCATCGTCGCCGAAGGCGGCCGGGGCGAGGGCGGCGAGCTGCGCCGCACCATGTCGCTGTGGCAGCTCACGCTCTTCAGCGTCGGCGCCACGCTGGGCACCGGCATCTTCGTCATCCTCGGCCAGGCCGTGCCCAAGGCCGGCCCGGCGGTCGTGCTGGCGTTCGTGCTGGCGGCGATCACCGCCCTGTTCTCCGCGCTGTCGTACGCCGAGCTGGCCGGGACCATCCCGGTGTCCGGCTCGTCCTACTCCTACGCGTACGCGACCATGGGCGAGCTCGTGGCGTGGGTCTGCGGCTGGTGCCTCATGCTGGAGTACGCCGTCTCGGTCGCCGCCGTGGCGGTGGGCTGGGGCGAATACCTCAACGCGTTCCTGTACGGCCTGTCCGGCTGGACCCTGCCCGACGCCGTCACCCGCTCCCCCGGCCAGGAGGGCGGCGTCGTCAACGTCACCGCGATCCTCATCGTGATGATGGCCACCTGGCTGCTGCTGCGCGGCTCGTCCGAGAGCGCCACGGCCAACACGGTGTTCGTGCTCATCAAGATCGCCGTGCTGGTGTTCTTCTGCGCGGTGGCCTTCACCGGCTTCCAGGCGGGCAACTTCACCCCGTTCGCGCCGATGGGCGTCGCCGGGGTGACGGCGGCCGCGTCCCAGGTGTTCTTCTCCTACATCGGCTTCGACGCCGCCTCCACCGCCGGTGAGGAGGCCAGGAACCCCAAGCGCGACCTGCCGCTGGCCATCGTGCTGTCGCTGGCCGTCGTAACGATCCTGTACGTGCTGGTCGCGCTGGCCGCCATCGGCGCCATGCCGTGGACGGACTTCGACCCCGACAGCACCGAGGCCAGCCTGTCGCTCATCGCCGACCTGGCCACCGGCTCCACCTGGGCGGGGCTCGTCGTCTCGTTCGGCGCGGTGATCGCCATCGCCAGCGTGGTCCTCACCGTCATGTACGGCCAGACCCGCATCCTGTTCGCCATGTCACGCGACGGGCTCGTGCCGCGGATCTTCCAGCGGGTCAACCCGCGCCGCCAGGTGCCGGTCGCCAACACGCTCATCGTCACGCTGTTCATCTCGGTGCTGGCCGGGCTCGTCCCGCTCGGCCAGCTCGCCGAGGCGACCAGCATCGGCACCCTGTTCGCGTTCGCCATCGTCAACGCCGGGGTGCTGGTGCTCCGCTACCGCCGTCCCGACCTGCCGCGCAGCTTCCGCGTCCCGCTGTTCCCGGTCACGCCCGTGCTCGGCGTCGTCTTCTGCGTCCTGGTGATGGCCGGCCTGGCCGGCATCACCTGGGTGGCGTTCGGCCTGTGGATGCTGGCCGGGCTCGTCTGTTACTTCCTGTACGGCTACCGCCACTCGCGGTTGAACGCCGAGGTGCCCTGATGACGTTCGAGAGCGTGCTGACCGGCTTCATCCCGGAGGCCCGGGGGCGCGACGGGCTGGCGCTGGCCGTACTCCTCGCCCGGCAGTCCGGTGCGCGCCTGACGGTCGCCACCGTCAAGCCGCCCGCCTGGGGGACTCCCGGACCGGCGCGCGCCGACGCCGGCGCGTGGGCGGCGTACCTGGAGGAGCAGGCCGCCGCCACCCTCGGCCAGGCGCGCGCGCTGGCCGGTGAGGACGCCGGCTACCTCGCCCACACCCACAAGGGCAGCGGGCGCGGGCTGGTGGAGCTGGCGCGCAAGCGATCGGCGGACGTGGTCGTCATCGGGTCGGCGCCCGGCGGCGGCAAGGACCGGATCGCCCTGGGCAGCACCGCCGACCAGCTCCTGCACGCCTCGGCGGTCCCGGTGCTGCTGGCCCCGCGCGGCTACGCCGACGAGCCGCCCGCCGCGCTGGAGCGCCTCACCGTCGCCTACCGGCGCGGCCCCGGCGCGGACGCCGCCGTCAAGCGCGCCGCCGCCATCGCCGCCGGCCTGGACCTGCCGCTGCGCCTGGTCACGCTGGTGCTCAGGAGCGGCCGGCCGGCCAGGGCGGAGGAGGAGATGCTGGCCCGCCTGCGCGACCAGGCCGCCGCCGACCTGAAGTCGGCCGCCCGGGGCCACCGCCGGCGCACCCAGGTGGAGGTGGAGATCCTGGAGGGCCGAGGCGTCGCCCAGGCCATGCGCGCGGGCTCCTGGCTTCCCGGGGAGCTGATCATCTGCGCTTCCAGCGACTCCGGCCCGCTCAGGCGCGTCTTCCTCGGCGACACCAGCCTCAAGATCGTACGGGCGGCGACCAGGCCGGTCATGATCCTGACACGTCAGCCCTGATCTCTTTCCACCCGGTGCCGAAACCTGGCGCGTTACTCGGCAAACTATGACGAAGTAGTGTTACTACCGGGACATGAGGGGCTTAAGTGGCGTTCCATACCGGATCGGATTCGGCATCTTTTTTCCAATCAGCTTGACCTTAGGCGTCCACCCCTTTACCGTCACTGAGCGTAACCAACACCGCGCGGCGTTCCCGGGGCGAGCCCGGGGGCCACGGCCACCCCATGGCGCCGGACCCGGCACCGTACCCCCGGTGGCTCAGGCATTCGCCGCAAGGGAGCACAATCTACTGAGAGCTATAGATACGAGAGCCGGGGGGCCACACAATGCCGTCTGAGTACGCAAAGTCGCTGGGTGCACGACTCCGCGCCATCCGCACCCAGCAGGGCCTGTCCCTGCACGGAGTCGAAGAGAAGTCGCGCGGCAGGTGGAAAGCCGTGGTCGTGGGCTCGTACGAGCGTGGCGACCGCGCCGTGACCGTGCAGAAGCTTGCCGAGCTTGCCGACTTCTACGGGGTGCCCGTCTCGGAGCTGCTGCCGGGCGGCGCCGCGCCGAGCCCGCTCGGGCCGACGCCCAAGCTTGTCATCGACCTGGAGCGCCTTGCCACCCTGCCCAAGGAGAAGGCCGGCGCCCTCGCCCGCTACGCCGCCACGATCCAGAGCCAGCGTGGCGACTACAACGGCAAGGTCCTGTCGATCCGCCAGGAGGACCTGCGCTCCCTTGCGGTGATCTACGACAAGTCGCCGACCGAGCTGACGGAAGAGCTCATCAGCTGGGGCGTCCTCGACGCCGAGGCCCGGCGCGCGGTCGAGTCCTTCTGATCGCACCGCTTCCCCAGGGGCGCCCGCAACCCACGGTGCGCCCCTTTTTCACGCCCATTTACAGACACACACGGTCCCATTCAAGGACAAATCCAACAAAGCCCCCATACTTGCCGCCGTTTCCGGCCGAAGTGGCGCCATACGCCGCTCACCCAAACGGGAGCCCCGCCCGCAGCCGCAGCCCACGAAACACGGCTCGCGAACGATGAACCAGCACGAGCCGGAACGGCGGACCGGCACAGGCGGACCGGCACAGGCGGACCGGCACAGGCGGACCGGGGCGTACGGCGAGGTGGCCCGGGGGTCCGGGTCGGGGC
>NZ_LAVL01000187.1 GCF_001083785.1 Nonomuraea sp. SBT364 | reverse complement strand
GGCCGGGGCGACGGCGCTCGGGGAACGGGCGGGGCAGCGGCGGGCGGGGAAGGTGGCCGCGCTGGTCGCCAGTGCGCCGAAGTGGTTGCCGGTGCTGCTGGTGCTAGAGGGCCTGGTCATGTACGTGCTGGCCCTCAAGGTGAGCCCGGGCCCGCTGCGGGGCGTGGATCCGGCCGACATCAACGGCCTGGGCCTCATCTCGGCGCTGCCGGTCAGCGCGTTCGTGGCCATCCTGATCATGATCGCGTCGTTCTTCGTCACGGTCGCCCAGAGCACCGACCGCAAGTTCCTGCTGCTGTTCCAGATCGCGGCGATCACGTTCGCGTTGCATGGCGCCGGGGCGCTGGTGGCCGAGGAGCCGCGGTTCCCGACCGCGTACATCCATGCCGGTTTCGTGGAGTTCATCGCGAGGACCGGCGACACGGCGATCAGCATCGACGGCCGGATGGGCTGGCCGGGGTTCTTCGCGTTGTTCGCGTTCGTGACGAAGACGGCGGGGATCACCGATCTGACGCCGATTCTCAACTGGGCGCCGCTGCTGTCGAACCTGCTCTACCTGCTGCCGTTCGTGCTGATCCTGCGTCAGGTGGTGGCGACGACGCGGGCGCGCTGGTTCGCGGCGCTGCTGTTCGTGCTGGTGCAGTGGATCGGGCAGGACTACTTCTCGCCGCAGGGCTTCACGTTCGCCCTCTATCTGGTGTTCGTGGCGATCCTGCTGCGGTGGTTCGGCCGGGTGGAGCCGCGGGTGAAGCCGGTGCCGGCCAAGGGTCTGCGCAGGCTGCTGGGCCGGCTGGACGCGATGACGCCGGGCGAGCTGGCCAACACCGGCATGTTCCGGGCCGACAAGCTGCTGATGCTGATGCTGGTGGTCGCGTTGTTCGCGGCGGCGACGGCCTCGCACCAGATCACGCCGTTCATGATGCTGGGTGTGCTGACGGCGTTCCTGCTGTTCAAGCGGACGTCGCTGACGTGGGCGCTGCCGTTCCTGCTCGGGCTGGTGGTGCTGGCCTGGATCAGCTATCAGACGGTGGGCTTCTGGGCCGGGCAGATCGACGCGATCTTCGGCGGCCTGGGCGACATCGTGTCGAACCTGCAGCGCAACACCGGCGACCGGATCGAGGGCAGCGACGAGCTGCACGCGATGGTGCTGCAGGCGCGGCTGGGCATCCTGGTGGTGATCCTGGCGCTGGCGGCGACGGGCCTGCTGCGGCGGCTGCGGCGCGGGGTGTTCGACCGGGCGGCGCTGATCCTGCTGTGCGTGCCGGTGCTGGCGCTGGCGCTGCAGAGCTACGGCGGCGAGATCGGGCTGCGCATCTACATGTTCGCGCTGCCGGGAGCCTGCCTGCTGGCGGCGTACGCGTTCTTCCCGAACCTGCCGGCCGACGGCACGGACGTGCGCGAGGAGACCGTCCCCGAACGCAGGCGGAACGTCCGGTTCAACCCGGAGCTGACCAAGAAGGTGTCGCTGGTGCTGGCGGCCTGCTTCGCGGTCATGTTCTCGATGGCCTTCCTAGTGGCTCGCTACGGCAACGAGAAGTTCGAGCGGGTGACCACGGGCGAGGTCGCGGCCATGCACTACGTCTACGAGCACGACCGGCCGAGCGCCCGGGTGGTCTATCTGGTGCCGAAGGTGGGGCGGGAGGTCACGCCCACGCTGCCGTGGGGCGAGCGCGACATCGAGCTGGTCAACTTCGCCGGGCAGGCGCTGGTGCACAAGGACCCGACCGCCATCGAGGACGTGGTCGACCGGATGCGGCCCGGCCCGGAGAGCCCGCGCAACACCTATCTGGTGGTCAGCAAGGGTCAGATCAGTTATCTGCAGCTCAACGACGGTTTCCCGGCCGACTGGGGAGAGCGGTTCCGGGCGGCGCTGGACGCCTCGCCGGATCTGAAGAGGGTCTACTCCAACGACGACGCCGCCCTCTACACGTGGGGCAAGTTCGTCCGGGGCACCGAGATCCCCGATCCGCGCCCGTGGGAGGGACGCGGGGAGCCGACGTCGCCGTGGACGCCGTACGGCGTCGGGGCGCTGGCGGTGACGTGGATGGCGCTGTTCGGCTACGAGGTGATCCGGCTGAACGGCCCCGGCCGGGCCCCGAGGGCGCGCAGGTGGCTGCTGGGGATCGCGGTGCCGACGTTCGTGGTGGCCGTGGGCGTGGTCGTCGAACGCTTCGTCTACATCGCGGGAATCAACTGATTTCCCAGGAAACACTTAGGTTATGCGGAATGATGTCCCTTGATGGCGGCACAGGGGACATTTCGCATTAATCAGGGGACCTCCAGGATTGCGGCGATTGATGCGCTGCGGGGCTTCGCCCTGCTGGGCATCCTCATGGTCAACATCGCCTTCCTGGCCTCCGGCTACCGGATGGCCGGGCTCGCGGAGCCGGCGTTCGACGGGCCCGCCGACTGGGCGGTGCGGTGGGGCGTCACGCTGCTCGTGGAGAACAAGTTCTACCTGCTGTTCTCGTTCCTGTTCGGCTACAGCCTGACCCTGCAGATCGGGTCGGCGGCAGGGCGGGGGCTGGCGTTCACGCCGATGTTCCTGCGGCGGCTGGCCGGGCTCTTCGTGCTCGGCGCGGCACACGCGGTGCTGCTGTTCCCCGGCGACATCCTGACCACGTACGCGGTGGTGGGGGTGGCGTTGCTGCTGCTGCGCCGGATCCGGGTCAGGACGGCGCTGGCGCTGTCGGCGGCGCTGACCGGCCTGCTCGCGCTGGGTTTCCTGGTGCTGGCCTGGCTGGCCGCGCGCGGGGTGGACCTGCCGGGCGTGGCCTCGCACCCGCCGGCCGAGGCCGCCGGGGTGGACCGGTCGCTGTCGGGGTCGGCGGTCCAGATCGTCGGCGAGCATCTGCGCGAGCTGTCGGTGATCGTCGTCAGGCGGGTGCTCTTCCAGGCCCCGGCCGTGCTGGCCGCCTGCCTGCTGGGCCTGGCGGCGGGCCGGGCGGGCCTGCTGGGCGGCTCCGGGCCGCGTACGGCCACGCTGCGGCGGATGCAGTGGATCGGCTTCCCGGTGGGCCTGGCGGGCGCGCTGGTCGCCACGATGTCGGTCTGGGGCGGCCCGGTGCACCGCTTCGCCGGCGAGGCCGCCGCCCTGCTCACCGCTCCCCTGCTGGCCGCTGCCTACGCGGCCACGCTGCTGCGGCTGCTGCCCCTGCTGCCGCGCCTGGGCCGCGCGCTGGCCTGGGCCGGGCGGATGGCGCTGTCGAACTATCTGGCGCAGTCGCTGATCTGCGCGCTGATCTTCACCGGGTACGGGCTCGCCCTGGTCGACCGGGTGGGCCCGCCGCTCCAGGCGGTGATCGCCGCCACCGTCTTCGCCGGGCAGGTGCTCGTGAGCCGCCACTGGCTGCGCGCGCACCGCTACGGCCCGGTGGAGCGGCTGCTGCGCTCACTGACGTACGGGAGCTCGCGGGTCAGGCCCCGCCCCGGCCACTCCACTGGATCTCGTACGGCTTGAGCGTCACCTGCCTGCCGTCGACCGTGGCGGTCACGTCGGCGTCGGAGGTGTTGACCATGACGAGCTGGCGGGGCTGCGCCAGCACCCTGACGCGCGGGTCGGAGCTCTGCACCTGCTGCAGCTCGACCCCGGCCGGGAACCACCTGGTGAAGCCGCTCAGCAGCCCGGCCATGGGCATCTCCTTGCCGCGCCCCGGGGTCCACAGGCAGCCGGGGCAGTCGGCGCCGCCCTTGGCCTGCGGGTTCCAGTAGAGGGCGGTGGTGACGCCGCTCCTGGCGAACTCCATGAGCGCGGTGGCCTGCACGGCGGTGCGCTTGTCCTCGCTCCAGCCGGACTCGTCCGGCTCGACGTACCACTCGGCCCACCACACAGGCAGGTTGCCGCTCTTCTGCCGCAGCCACTGGGTGATCGCGCCGAACTTGCCCGTGGCGGCGAAGTCGTCGGGGATGTTGCCCTGGTCGGTCGTCATCGTGCCGGCGTCGACGACGATGAAGTCGGCGCCCTTCTTGTGCTCGATCCAGTATTCGATGGCGTCGAGCGCCCGCTGGTCGACGGTGCCGTAGGGGCCGGTCAGCTCGGAGGCGGCGCCGCGCGCGGTGCTCACGATCGGCACGTACGGGCCGCCGACCTGGATCTCGCTGTCGACCTGCTTCAGCGCGTCGTAGACCTTGTTGTAGAGCTCGGTGTAGCCCTCGGCGTCCCACCGGTTGGTTGAGGTGTTCCAGAAGCCCTTGAACTCGTTCCACACCATGTAGTGCTTGACCGTCGGGTACTGCCTGGCGACCCGGGCGGCGAGCTTGGCGTAGTCGTCGAAGTGCTCCGGATCGGGGGCGACGGTGTGGTTCTTGCTCCAGTCGGTGCGGCCGGGCTGCCCGCCCTTCATCCAGTCGGGGGCGCAGCACAGCGTGATGACCGGGATGGCCCGCGAGTCGGCCATGAGCTTGAGCCGCCGGTCGAGGTCGCGGAAGTTGTACTGGCCGGGGCTTGGCTCGGGGTTGTTGGCGCCCCAGCCCATGATGTGCTGGTTCTGCAGCAGCGGGACGCGGCCCAGGATGTGCTTGGCCTGCTCCCGCACGCGGCGGTTGTCGTTGTCGGCGCTGTACTGGGTGTGGGTGACGCCCCAGCGGGGCCAGTCGGGCAGCGCGGGCGGCGGGTCGAGTGACGGGGCGGGCGAGCTGGGCGCCGGCTGGGCGATCTCACCGCCGGAGAACTCGGCGGCGGGCTTGTCGCCGGACGGGCGGGAGCCCGCGTAGATCATGATGCCGGCGACGAGCAGGACGGCCAGGACACCGGCTCCCACGGCGATCGGCCACGGTGACCGCCTGTGGGCATGTCGGCCGTCCGTCGGAATCACGGAATCCACCCCTCACGCAACGTTCCAAAAGGCCGGGCGTGGTGGCCCGGCCTTTCACACCGTATCCATCCGGTCGTGCCGACCGATCAGGACGATGGTGGCCGCTGGCCGGTCGCGGGTCCAGGAACTCCCGCATAACGGTACGGCACCGGTTGCCTGCCAGGTTGCACGACGAGCAAGGTGCCCGAATCCTCTGCGTAGAAGGCGGTCTCGACGGCGGCGGCCACGTCGTCGGCGGTGAGCAGGGGGAACCCGGCGCTGACGAACAGCTCCTTGGCGTCGGCCACCAGCGGGGTGTCGGTGAATCCGGGGCAGACGGCGCCGATCCTGATGTTCTCCTTGGCCAGCGGCCCCGCCAGGGCCCGGACGAGGCCGACGACGGCGTGCTTGGTCATCGTGTAGACGGGGTCGCCGTCGAAGCCGACGAGCCCGGCCAGCGAGGCGGTGACCACGATCGCGCCGCCGCCGGAGCGCTTGAGCAGCGGCACGCCGGCCACCACGCCGAACACCACGCCGTCGATGTTCACGCCGACGATCTTGCGGTAGCGCGCCGGGTCGAAGGCGGCCAGGTCGGGGCCGCCGGCGATGCCGGCGTTGAGATGGACCAGGTCGAGCCGGCCGTAGCGCTCCTCAGCCAGCTCCACGGCGTCGTGCGAGGCCTGCTCGGTGCTGACGTCGGCGGCCAGCCAGGCGCCGCCCACCTCCTTGGCGAGCCTCTCCACGCCCTCACCGTCGAGGTCGACGAGGACGCACTTGGCGCCGCCCGCCGCCAGCCGACGGGCCACCGAGGCCCCGATGCCGCTCGCGGCCCCGGTGATCAGTGCAACTGTGCTCATGGCTCTCCTATGAGGGTTGGTCGAGCATGCGGTGCGCGCGGGCGATCAGAGTGGGCACGGCGGAGCCGATCCGGTCGAAGCCCTCCCCCACGGTCTTACCTTGACGGAAGCGGGCGTGGATACCCTCCACGATGACCGCCAGCTTGAAATTGCCGAAAGCCACGTAGAACCCAAGGTCTGAAATATCGCGACCTGAGGCTTTCGCGTAGTGCTCGGCGAACTCGGCGGCGTTCAGGAAGCCCGGCGCCGTCGTGACGTCGCCGGCCACCGGGATGCTCGCCCGCTCCTCGTCCCCGGCCTCGTGCCAGTAGGTCAGCGTCAGCCCCAGATCGGCCAGCGGGTCGCCGAGCGTGGACATCTCCCAGTCCACCACGCCCAGGATCTCCGGCTCCGGGCCGAGCCGTACCAGCGTGTTGTCCAGCCGGTAGTCGCCGTGCACGAGGGTGCCGGTCGAGCGCGCCGGCAGCCGCTCGCGCAGCCGGGCCACGAGCCGGTCGTACTCGGGCCGGTCGGCGGTCTTCGACCGCTCCCACTGCTGGCCCCAGCGCTCGATCTGCCGGGCCAGGTAGCCGTCGGGCCGCCCGAAGTCCGCCAGGCCCGCCTCCCGGTAGTCCACGGCGTGGATGGCGGCCAGCACCTCGGCCAGCCGTTCGGCCAGCCGCCTGGTCCGCGCGGGCTCCGGCTCGCCGAGCTCGTCCCGGCCGCGCACCGCCGCCCCGTCCACGTATCCCATCAGGTAGAACGGCGCCCCCACGACCTCCTCGTCGGCGCAGAACGCGACGGGCTCGGGCACCGGGACCGGGGTCGGGGCGAGCGCGGAGATGACCCGCCACTCCCGCCGCATGTCGTGCGCGGTGGGCAGCACGTGACCGAGCGGCGGCCGGCGCAGCACCACGCGGCGCTCGCGGGTCTCGATGAGGTAGGTCAGGTTCGACCGCCCGCCGGAGATCAGCGAGACGGACAGGGGCTCGCCCGCGTCGGGCACGTGCCTGCCCATCCACGCGAACAGCCGGGGCCGGTCAATCCCAGGTACGGTCATGGACAACTATTAGAACGCCACTCGGTCCTGAATGCCACCTGGGAGTTGCGTAACGTTACGGACCTTCGCCGACGGGCGCACTCCAGATCCCGTAGCCTGAGAGGACATGTCTGCCTGCAGAGGCATGTCCACAGTGGGAGCCCATGCACGTCACGATCGCTCGCCCCGATGAGCTGGGGGCAACCGAGCTGAGCCGCTGGCGCACCCTGCAGGAAGCCGACGCCGCCTTCGACAACCCCTTCCTGTCCCCGGAGTTCACGATCGCCGTCGGCGGGCTGCGTGAGCAGGTCAGGGTCGCGGTGATCCACGACGGGCCCGACATCGTGGGGTTCTTCCCGTTCGAGCGGCATCCGCTGGGCATCGGCAAGCCGGTGGCCGCCGGACTCACCGACGCCCAGGGCATGATCCACGTGAAGGACTCCGGCATCCCGGCGCAGTGGCTGCTGCGGCAGTGCGGGCTGTCGGTCTACGAGTTCGACCATCTCGTCGCCGGCCAGCCGCTGCTGGGCAGGCGGCACGAGTCCTACCCGTCGCCCATCATCTGCCTGCGTGACGGCTTCGACGCCTACACCGGCTTCCTGCGCGCGCATTCCGGCAAGACGTACAAGTCCACGCTGGCCAAGTCACGCAAGCTGCAGCGCGACATCGGCGAGATCCACCACGACTACGCCACCCCCGACCTGGCGCCGCTGCGCACGCTGCTCGCGTGGAAGACCGACCAGTACCGGCGCACCGGCCGCACCGACAGGTTCGCCCACCAGTGGATCGTCGAGCTGGTCGAGCGGCTGCTGGCCACCCGCACCGACAGCTTCGCCGGCGTCCTCGACATGGTCTACGTCGACGGCGAGCCGATGGCCGGCCACTTCGGCATCCGCACCCGCACCACGCTGGCCGGCTGGTTCCCCGCCTACGACACGCGGTTCGCCAAGTACTCCCCCGGCCTCATCCACCACCTGGCGATGGCCGAGCGGGCCGCCGGGGCCGGCATCCAGATGATCGACATGGGCCGCGGCGACAAGGAGTACAAGGAGAAGCTGAAGACCGGCGAGCTGGCCGTCGCCGAGGGCCGCGTCGTCCGGCCCGGCCCGGCGGCCGGCGTGCACTGGATGCTGCGGGTGCCCGCGCGCAAGGCCCGCGCCACGGTGCTCGCCAACCCGCTGCTGCTCAGGACGGCCGACAAGGCGCTGAAGACCTACGGCCGGCTGCGCGCCACGCTCCCCGGATGAGGCTCATCGCCGAGCGCACCGGCCGGCACTGCCTGCTGCTGCCGTCCAACCGGCTCGGCCTCTACCTGGCGTTACGCCACTGGTGCGAACCCGGCCAGCGGCTGCTCATGTCGCCGATCTCGGCCGACGAGATCCTCTTCCTGGTGCTGGCGGCCGGGCTGCGCCCGGTGATCGCGCCGCTCTCGCCGCGCGACGGCAACATCGACGCCGCCCGCGTGGACCTCTCCCGCGTCGACGCCGTCCTGACCACCAATCTGTACGGGCTGCCGGACCAGGTGACGGCGTTCACCGGCAAGGTGCTGGTGGAGGACGTGGCGCACGCGATGGAGACCGACGTCGGCGGGCGCCCTCTCGGCACGTTCGGGCAGGCGGGCGTGTTCAGCCTCGCCAAGCATCCCGGCGCGGGCTCGGGCGGCGTGCTGGCCGTCGAGCACGCCGCCGATCTGAAGGCCCTGGAGATCGCCCGCGACAAGCTGCTGGAGCCGGGCGCCTTCCGGGCCGAGCTGTTCGCGGTGGCCACCTCGATGGCCCGGCAGGCGGCGCTCAGGCTCGATCTGGTCCGCCCGGCGCTGTGGTTGATGCGGGCCCTCGGCCTGCAGGAGGAGCGCGAGGGTTACCGCATCCGGCTGGAGGCCGAGGCGCTGGCCGAGGTGCTGCCGGTGGCGCCGCTGCTGCCGCCGTTCGATCCCTGGGTGCGCGCCGACCTGCACGACTACCGCGCCGCGCGGGGCCCGCTGGCCCGCTGGTACCAGCGCAGGCGGCTGGCGGCGGTGCCGCGCGAGCGGGCCGGGCGGCTCGCCGGCGTCGAGCGGCTGGCCGCGCTGCCGTCGGCCGCCCCGGCCGTGCGCGACGACCCGAGCCGGCCGTTGTTCCGCGTCCCGCTGCTGGTGCGCGACCGCGACGCGGCGATCGCCGCGCTGGAGCGGCGCGGCGTGGCGACCGGCTACCTGTACGACCCGCCGTACGACGACTACGCCGGGCCGTTCACCGAGCCCTCCCCCGACCCGGAGCCGGCCCGGCGGTGGGCGCGCCACGTGCTGCCGGTCGACCCGCTGTACGCCTCCCGCGCGCTGCCGGTGGTGGCCGGGCTCGCACCCGCCTGATCAGGCCGGCGGGATCACAGACGCCTGATCAGGCCGGCGACGATCCGGCAGCCCCGCCGCACGTCCGCCAGGGACGCCGAACCGTACCCGATCACCAGGCCGTGCAGGCGCTCGGCGCCGTGGTGGTGACGTTCGACGGTGTCGAGCAGGACGCCGCGCTCGGCGGCCCGCGCGACGATCCCGGGGGCGCTGCCGGGCGGCAGCTCGGCCAGCACGTGCAGCCCGGCCGTGTCGCCGCGCAGGCGGCAGACCGCGCCGAGGACCTCCACCACGACGGCGCGGCGGCGCGCGTACTCCAGGCGCATCCTGCGCAGGTGCCGGTCGAGGTCGCCGCGCTCCAGCAGCGTCGCCACCGCATGCTGGACCGGCCCGCTGGTGCGGTCGGCGACACTGCGCCGCAACCGGGCGACCCGGTCGACGGTCTCGGGCGCGGCCACCAGCCACCCGACGCCGACGTCGGGGGCCAGCGACTTCGACAGGGTGCCGAGCAGCACCACCCGGGACGGGTCCAGGCCGTACAAAGCGGGCAGCGGAGCCACGTCGTAGCGGAACTCGGCGTCGTAGTCGTCCTCGACGATGACCGCGCCCGTCCGCGCGGCCCACGACAGCAGCCGCTCCCGGCGCGGGATCGGCAGCCGGCCGCCCAGCGGGTACTGGTGGGCCGGGGTGGTGTACAGGACGCGCAGGCCGTCGGGCAGCCCGTCGACGATCACGCCGTCCTCGTCCACCGGGCACGGCACCACCTCCGCGCCCCGGGCGGCGAAGACGGCGCGGGCCGTGCGATAGCCGGGATCCTCGACGCCGGCCTTCGCGCCGGGGCCGAGCAGCGCCAGCGCGCACAGGTCGAGCCCGTTGCCGGTGCCCCGGGTGACCAGGATGTTCTCCGGCCCGACGGCCACCGCCCTGGTGCGGCGCAGGTGGCCGGCGAGCAGCTCCCTGAGGTGCGGCAGGCCGTACGGGTCGGGGTAGTCGCCGGGCGGCAGCTCGGCGGCCCGGCGCCAGGCGCGCTTCCAGGCGGCGCGGTCGTAGTCGCGCACCCACGGGTGGCCGGGCGTGAGGTTGATCGTGCGCTCGTCGGGCACGGCCGCCGGCGGAGGCGGCGGGGCCTGCGGCTCGGGGACCGCGCGGCGCGGCGTCTCCAGCGAGGCGACGAACGTGCCCGAGCCGTGCCGGCCGTCCAGCCAGCCCTCGGCGTAGAGCTGCTGGTAGGCCTCGGTCACCACGGTGCGGCTCACCTCCAGCTGCGCCGCCAGCCCGCGCGAGGACGGCAGCCGCTCGCCGGGCGCGAGCGCCCCCGACATCATGGCGTCGCGCAGCCAGGCCGCGAGCTGCGTAGTGAGCGGCACGGCGGCGTCCCGGGACAGCGATACGGGCAGGTCAACGAGGGTACGCACGCAAGTGGTCTCCGGGAAGCGGCAATCAGTGGCTCTACAGGATAAGTCCACTTTCCGGCTACCTTCGTGCGCATGCTCTCCACCACCCCGCGTACCCGGCTCGGCCGGGAGAAGCAGCGCGGCAGCCACGACCGTGACGACCTGTACGAGGTGCTCGACACCGGTCTGGTGTGCCACCTGGGAGTGGTCGTCGACGGTCACCCGATGGTGATCCCGACCGGTTACGGACGCGTGGGCGACACCCTCTACCTGCACGGCTCGACCGGCGCCCGATCGCTGCGCGCGGGCAAGGACAGCGAGGTGTGCGTCACGGTCACCCACCTCGACGGCATCGTGCTGGCCCGCTCGTCCTTCCACCATTCGGTCAACTACCGCTCCGCCGTCGTCTACGGCCGGGCCAGGCTGGTGACCGACGAGGACGAGCGGCTGCTGGGCCTGCGGGCGCTGACCGAGCAGCTCGCCCCAGGCCAGTGGGACTACGCCCGGCGGCCGACGCGCAAGGAGCTGGCCCAGACCGCCGTGCTCGCGCTGTCGCTGGAGGAGGCGTCGGTCAAGATCCGCCAGGGGCCCCCTTCCGACGACGAGGAGGACTACGCGCTGCCCATCTGGGCCGGGGTGCTGCCGCTGGTGACGACGTGGGGTGAGCCGGTGCCCGACCCGGTGCTTCCAGAAGGAATCGACATACCTGTTCACATCGGCGGCCGACAGTAGTTCCATGAATCAGGACCCACCGGGCAAACCAATCTCTTCGTTCGTGCGTCTCAACTTGGTGGGCCGCCTCTGATGGGAGAGGCAACATGGGCTGGGAAGCTCCTGGTTATACGGAAGTGAAGCAGCTCGGCACCGGCGCCGCCGGCCGGGTCGTCCTCGCCGTGCACGATGACACGGGCATCAACGTCGCGATCAAGTACCTGTCGGACCGCTGGCGGCGTGACCCGGTGGCGCTCGCGCGCTTCCGGGCCGAGGCCCGCACGCTGACCACGCTGCGCCACCCGAACGTCGCCACGCTGTGGGAGTACATCCAGGACCCGCAGGGCGCCGCCATCGTGATGGAGCTGGTCAACGGCGTGTCGCTGCGCGCCCTGCTGCGCGAGAACGGCACCACCGGGCCGGAGGCGGCGCTGGTCGTCCTCAAGGGCTCGCTGCTCGGCCTGGCCAAGGCGCACGAGACCGGGCTGGTGCACCGCGACTACAAGCCGGAGAACGTCATCGTCCGCGACGACGGCGTCAGCAAGCTCGTCGACTTCGGCATCGCCGTACGCCAGGGGACGATCTCCCAGCCCGAGGGCACGCCCCCGTACATGGCGCCGGAGCTGTGGGCCGGCGAGCCGTCCTCGGCCGCGACCGACGTCTACGCCGCCACGGCCGTCTTCTTCGAGTGCCTGACCGGGCAGCGGCCCTACCGGTCCACCGAGCCGGTCGTGCTCGGCTACCAGCACGTGCACGCGCCCATCCCGGTCCAGGACGCGCCCGCGCCGGTGCGCGGGCTCATCGAGCGCGGGCTGGCCAAGGACCCGGCGGCCCGGCCGACGGGCGCCGAGGCGTTCGTGGCCGAGCTGGAGACGGTCGCGGCGGCGGCCTACGGCGAGGACTGGGAGGAGCGCGGCAGGCGGCGGCTGGCGGCGCTGGTGCTGATGCTCGCCCTGCTCATGCCCGAGCCCCCGCCCGCCGAGCCGCAGGTCTCGACCACGATGGCGCGCACCCGGTTCGGCAACGGGTTCCGCGGCGTGCGCGGGCACGTGACCAAGACCGCGATGGGCGCGACGCTGGCCGCGCTGGTGGCGGTGTCGGCCGCGCTGGTGATCGCCAACCGGGACCGGGAGACGCCGTTCGAGCCGGTCGCCGCCGCGCCGCCCACGGAGTCCGGCATCCCCGTCGCGGCCCCGCCCTCGCTGGTCCCGAGCGTCACCCCGCAGTCACTCCCTCCGGAGGAGACCGACGCGCCGCCCGGCGGCACCGACTCGGCCGCGGTCCCCACCGGCGCGCCGACGACCGCCGGCCCGGCCACCCCGGCGTCCACGCTCACCTCCGGGCCGGCCGCGACGCGCACCTCCCGGCCCCCGTCCACCTCCACGTCCAAGGCCACCTCGACGTCCAAGGCCACCTCCACGCCGACGTCCACTCCCACGAGCACTCCGACGGTCACGCCGACCTCGACCCCGACGCCCACCGTGACCGTGACCCCGTCGCCCGTGACCTCGGTGTCCCGGCTCGGGGTCGGCCGGCTCGCCGTGGACGGCGCCGTCGCCGCCGGGACCTTCACGCTCGCCGCCACCGGCGCCGCCACGATCACCGTCGAGGCCACCTGGCGAGCCGGCGGGAAGAGCGTGCACACCGAGCGCCTGCGGCTGCGGGGCGACACCTCCTACACCCGCACGCTGCGGCACACCTTCCCTGAACGGCCCTGCGGGCAGGACGTCACCCTCACCGTCGCATCCACCCCGGCCGCACCCGGCGGCGCCAGGTCGGCCACGGTCAGCGTGCCGCCCTGCCCCACGGAGGTCACCGGGTTACGCGCCACCCTCCGCCTGGACGGCGCCACCGCCCGGGCCCGGCTCACCATGACCACCAGCGGCACCGCCGAGGTGCCCGTCACCGCCGCGTTCGCGGTCAACGGGGACCGCGTCGCCGACCGCTCGGCGACGCTGTCCGGGCGCACCTCGTACACCCGGGACCTCACCCACGCCTTCCGCTCCCGTCCGTGCGACTCCACCGTCTCGGTGCTCGTACGCGCCGGCGGCCGCACGGCCACCGCCCGCGCCCGCGTGACCTGCCCGCCGGAGGTGAAGAGCGTCTCGATCGTCCGGTCCGCGTTCGACGACGCCACGGCCACGGCCACGGTGGCGGTGGGCACCGGCAACGCCCGGCCCGTCCAGCTGACCGTGACCTTCCGCCTCGGCGGCGGCGTCGCCGGCACCCGGGTGCTGACGCTGTCCGGCGAGACCTCCTACGTCAGCACCGTGAGCCACGCCTTCGGCCAGGTGCCCTGCGGGACGACCTGGCAGGTGCACGCCTCGACCAGCCCTGGCGCGGGCAGCGGCGCGGCGACGGCGGGCGGCAGGACCCCGGCCTGCGAGCCGCCGCAGGAGCCCACCGAGGAGCCGGGAACCATCGACTGACCTGCACTTTCCTAGATGTACGGATATCTGGTGACGCGGTGAGGTATCCGACGGTTAAGCTACGGCTCGTCTGTTAAGGGTGGGGGCCCAGAAGACTCCAGAGGAGAACCGTTATGTACGGTGATGGGCAGTGGGGGGTCCCCGGATACACCGAGGTTCGCGAACTCGGCAGCGGTGCCGCCGGCCGCGTGGTCCTGGCCCGGCGCGACCGCGACGACGCCGAGGTCGCCATCAAGTACCTGTCCGACGAGCTGCGCTCCGACGTGAGCTTCGTCGCCCGCTTCCGGCACGAGGCCAGGCTGCTCGGCACGCTGCGCAGCCCGCACAACGCGCGTCTCATCGACTACGTCGAGACCGGGCGGGGCGCGGCCATCGTCATGGAGCTCGTCGACGGCGTCTCCCTGCGCGCACTGCTCAGGTCGGAGGGCCCGACGGGCCCGGAGGCCGCGCTGACCGTGCTCAAGGGCTCGCTCCAGGGCCTGGCCGCCGCGCACGCGATCGGCGTCGTGCACCGCGACTTCAAGCCCGAGAACGTCATCGTCCGGGGCGACGGCGACAGCAAGCTCGTCGACTTCGGCATCGCGGTGATGGCCGGCGAGGGCGCCCGCGCCGCCGGAACCCCGCCGTACATGGCACCCGAGCAGTGGTCCGGGATGCCGGCCTCGCCCGCCACCGACGTGTACGCCGCCACGGTGGTGTTCTTCGAGTGCCTCACGGGCGCCCGGCCGTTCCGCGCCTCGAACGTCGCCGCGCTGGCCCACCAGCACCAGGCCACCCCGCCGCCGGTCGAGGAGGTGCCGGCGCCGCTGCGCGACCTGGTCGAGCGCGGCATGGCCAAGCAGGCGGCCGCGCGTCCCGTATCGGCCGAGGCGTTCCTGGCCGAGCTGGAGGCCGTCGCGGCGGGCGCGTACGGCGAGGACTGGGAGGAGCGGGGCAGGCGGCGGCTGTCGGCGCTGGCCGGGCTGCTGCTCCTGCTGTTCCCGTCGGCACCGGACGCGCCGGCGCAGGTGCACACCACGCTCGCCGAGACCCGCTTCGGCAGGCCGGGCAAGCTGATGTCCAAGCTCACGGGCAAGATCGCGATCGGCGCGGTGTGCACCGGAGTGGTCATCACGGTGGGGCTCGTCCTCGTGAACACCCTCGACGGCGAGCGCACCCTGACCGCCCAGAGCTCCGAGGTGACCCCGCCGCTCCTCGCTCCGACGACCGAGCCGGCCGAGGCCGCCGAGCCCTCGCCCTCGGAGCCGCCGGACACCGAGCCACCGGCCGCCGACCCGTCCATCGACCCGTCCGCCGGCCCCACGCCCACCGCCGAGGAGCCCCAGCCGGACCCGGTCGCCACGACC
>NZ_LAVL01000186.1 GCF_001083785.1 Nonomuraea sp. SBT364 | reverse complement strand
GGCGAGGGGCCGGGGGCGGGCCGGGACGACGGACGGCGGAGCTTCCGGCAGGAGCTCGCGGAGGGTTGGCGGGAGGTCAGGGCACGGCGCTGGTTCGTGGTCGCGGTGCTGGGGCACGGGGTCTGGCACTTCGTGGCCGGACTGTTCCTCACGCTGGGCCCGCTCACCGCGGTGAGCCGGCTCGGCGGCGAGGCGAGCTGGGTGCTGATCGTGCAGAGCGGCACGGTTGGCCTGATGCTGGGCGTGCTGGTGGCGCCGAGGCTGCCGGTGCGCAGGCCGCTGGTGGTCATGCAGATAGGCGCGGCGCTCTACGTGCTGCCACTGCTGGCGCTGGCCGTGCCGCTGCCCGCGTGGGGGATCGCGGCGGCGTACCTGATGGCGATGTTCGGGCTGGGGGTGCTGAGCCCGCTGTGGGAGACGATGCTGGCCGACGAGATCCCGGAGGCGGCGCTGGGGCGGGTGCGATCGTTCGACGGGCTGATCTCGTTCGCGTCGCGGCCGCTGGGACTGGCCGTGGCGGCGCCGCTCGCGGGGGTGACCGGGATGCCGGCGCTGCTGCTGGCCGGGGGTGTGCTGGTGGCCGCGGCGAACCTGGCGGCGATCGTCATGACTCCTGCAGCGCGGCCTCTCGCAGCACCCCGTCGCTGATCTCCAGGACCCGGTCGGCCAGCGTGATCAGGCCGGGGTCGTGGGTGGCGACCAGGGCGGTGACGCCCTCGCTGCGCACCAGGGCGCGCAGGAGCTGCATGATCTGCCGGCCGGTCTGCGAGTCGAGCTGCCCGGTCGGCTCGTCGGCGACGAGCAGGCGGGGCCGGTTGGCCAGCGAGCGGGCGATGGCGACGCGCTGCCGCTGGCCGCCGGACAGCTCGTAGGGGCGCTGGTTGGCGTGCTGTTCGAGGCCGACGAGGGCGAGCAGCATGCGGATGCGCTTCTCCCGCTCCTCGACCGGGGTGCGGGCGAGCCGCATCGGCACGCCGACGTTCTCGGCCGCCGACAGCACGGGGATCAGCCCGAACGACTGGAACACGAACCCGACCACGTCCCGCCGCAGTCCGAGCAGGGCGTCCTCGGCCATCGAGGTGACCTCGTGGCCGGCGACGACCACCCGTCCGGCGTCGGGCTTGTCGAGGCCGCCGATCTGGTTGAGCAGCGTCGTCTTGCCCGACCCGGAACGGCCCCGGATGGCGACGAGCTCGCCGGGGAACGCCTCGAACGACACCTCCCGGAGCGCCACCACCTCCTTGGGCCCGGTGCGGTAGACCTTGCGGACACCTTCGACGACGACCAGCGGCTCACTGCTCACCGGACGACTCCTCTCTCGCCGGCCATACCCCGATATGGTCGGATTCCAGCTCCAGGCGTACCCGGCGCTCCATCTCCAGCGCGTTCATGAAGTCGCGGGGCAGCTGCAGGCGGCCCACGCGGTCGAGCACCGCGTACTCCTCGGCGATGATCTGGCCCTCGGCGTCCTCGCGGCGCAGCGTCTCGCTGCTGGTGCGGCCGTCGCGGATGCCGACCGTCCGGTCCACCTGCTCCGACACCAGCGGGTCGTGCGTCACCACGACCACGGTCACGCCCAGCTCCCTGTTGGCCTTGCGCAGCGCGTCGAACACCTGCCCCGACGTCTCGCTGTCGAGCTCACCGGTGGGCTCGTCGGCGAGGACGAGCTGCGGCGCGTTGGCGAGGGCGACCGCGATGGCCACCCGCTGCTGCTCGCCGCCCGACATCTCCGGAGTCGTCCGGTCGGCGCAGTAACCGACGCCGAGGAGCTCCAGCAACTCGGCCGCCCGGCCGCGCCTGGCCTTGCCGGCGAGCTTCATCGGCAGCTCGACGTTCTCCCGCGCCGACAGGTACGGCAGCAGGTTGCGCGCCGTTTGCTGCCAGATGAACCCGACCACCTCACGCCGGTAGCGCAGCCGGTCCTTGGCCGTCATCGACAGCAGGTCCATGCCGCCCACCTTGGCCACGCCCGCGGTGGGCACGTCCAGCCCGGACAGCACGTTCAGCAGCGTCGACTTGCCCGATCCGGACGCGCCGACGATGGCCAGCAGCTCGCCCTTCTGCACCAGCAGGTCGAGCCCCTGCAGGGCGACGACCTCGACGCCCTCGGTCTTGTAGATGCGCACCAGGTTGTCGCAGACGATGTGCGCGTCGCCGCCGAAGGCGGCCTTCCCCTGGCTGGCCTGCGCCTCCAGCTCGGACAGGGTCGGGTTCATGACAGATCACCCACTCTGAGTACGGCGCCGAGGCTGCGGCGCCGGCTGATGGCGGTGTGCGCGTACGCGCCGAGCACGGCGACGACGGTGAGCCCGGCGGCCAGCGCCACCGGCGTGACCAGGTCGAGCTCGTAGTCGCCGACGGGCAGCCCGCCGGCGTAGGCGGACAGGTCGACGCCGGGCCCGAGCGCGGCCGGCAGGCCGAGCCCCAGCGCCAGCCCGACCAGGGCGGTGACGAGGATCATCGGCATGACCTCCAGGACGGTCAGCCGCTGGGCCTGCCGGTCCGACAGGCCCAGCGTGCGCAGGAACGACAGCGCCCTGGCCCGGTCGGCGGCGCCGATCACCAGCGTGATGACCACCGCGACCAGCGCGTACACGGCCAGCGCGATCGTCACCACGAGCAGCGTGGTGCGCACGGTGCTGGTCAGCGGGTCGTCCTGGATCTGCGCCAGAGCCGTGGCCTGGGTCTTCACGACGGTGTCCGGCGCGGCCTCCCGCAGCGCCTCCATGGCCGGGTTCCCGCCCACGAGCAGCGTGTTGACCACCGGCCGCTGCCCGACGTCGAACGGCACGACCATGAACTTGCCCTCGGTGAAGAAGCCGGGCAGCGCGTCCAGCTCGCCGGTCGCGGTGACCTTCAGCCGCGAGTTCCAGCCGATCTCGAACGTGCCGCGCCCGCTCAGCCCGGAGGACACCAGCGCCGGGATGCCGGACGAGGCGGTCCCCGGTGACGGCAGCGTGATCGGGGAGCCGCCGAGCAGCTCCCGCCAGCGCCCCAGGTCGACCGCGAGGAGCTGGGCCTGTTCCGGGGTGTAGCCGACCTGGACCGTGGCGGCCTGCGCCGGCACCACCCCGGTCACGCCCGGCACCCGACGCACCCGTTCGATCACGTCGGGAGGCAGCTCGATCTCGGAGGCGATCGTGGCGGGCGCGCCCACGCTCTGCCAGGCCGCCAGCCGCTGCGTGTCGGCGACGCCGCCGGAGATCACCGACGCGAACACCGACACGCCCAGCGCCGGCAGCAGGATCAGCACCGGCAGCACGCTGAACGAGCGCGCCCGGGCCGCCCGCGTCAGCCCGAGGAACGGCACGGCCGGCCGCATCCGGGCGGTGATCCGTACCAGGAGCCGCAGCGGGTAGGGGTAGCAGCGCATGGTGATCAGCCCCGCGGCGAGCGCGAGCGCGAGCGGCACGAGCAGCAGGAAGGGGTCCTGCCCCTCGCTCCGCACGTCCGTCGTCAGCCCGCGCGTGCGCAGCAGGTACGCCCCGGCCAGCGCCAGGCCGACGACCAGCACCTCCAGCGTGATCCGCTTGGCGGAGGGCCGGGCGGTGGCCACGTCGTCGCGCCGCTCGTTCAGCGGCGTCCGGTGGGTGACGGCGATCCGCGCGGCCGCGAACGCCACCGCCACGACCACCACGAGCAGCGGGCCCACGTGCACGAGCGGCAGCACCGGCCCGGGGAAGAGGTACGAGAGCCCGTACCCGATCAGGGCGGCGGGCACGACGGCGAGCGCGACCAGCCCGGCGCCGAGCCGGGCGACCTGCCGCAGCGCCCCGCCCCGCGCCCGCATCAGCCCGAGCGCCTGGTCCATCCGGTCGACGAGGAGCTGCACGGCCAGCAGGATCACGCCGAGCGCGACCACCAGCAGCCCGCCGAGCACCAGGTACATCACGGTCTGCGCGGTCGCCAGGCCGGCCTGGAACACGCCGAGCAGCTCCGGCAGCCCGGTCCGCAGGATCTGGCGTGGCAGCAGCCCGTCGGCCACCTTCATCCGCCGCTCGAACTCCATGACCGCCGGGCCCAGGTCCGGCACGTCCAGTGCGGTGGCCGCCTGTGGCCGCAGGGGCAGGACCCAGGAGTAGGTCAGGTTGCGGTCGCGCCCGCTGAGCTTGGACAGGCCCGTGTCTGAGATGAGGGCGGTGGCGTGGAGCTCCTCCTCGAGGCTGCCCGCCGGCCGGTGCGTCAGCAGGTGCCGGATGTCCTCGTTGTGGCTCCAGTAGCGGTCGGCCGGGTCCTTGGCCTCGAAGACACCGACGATCTTGATGGCGGAATAGTTGTTCTCGCCGAGGATCTGCGTGTCGCCGACCTTGAGGCCCAGCATGGTCATGGCCTCGCGGACCATGCCCACCTCGAAGAGCGTGATGTGCTGGTTGTGCCAGGTCGTCATGGACGGATCGCCCGGCGCCCGGCCCTCGACCCAGGTGACCCGGCGCTCCCGGTCGGACAGCCAGGCGAGGTTGATGTACCGCTTGCCGCCCGAGCCCTCGACCGGCGTGCCGTAGGTCTTGGCGGCGGAATGGCCGGTGCTCGCGCCGGCGGACGCGATCAGGCGGTCGAGCGGCGCCGGCAGGAGCTCGCGCAGGTCTCCGTGGAGCTTCTCGAACTGGCGGGCGTCGCCCAGGTCCTGGGCGGGGGAGTCGGACGTCATCGTCGTCGTCAGGTCGATCCGCTCGGCGGGCGCCTTCAGCAGCGCCTCGTGCAGCGCGTCGTCGAAGGCCGCCTGCGTCAGGCGCGGCAGGCCGGCGACGAGCAGGCACGCGCTCAGCGTCAGCGCGAGCAGCACGGCCATCGCGCCGAGATGAACGCGGGCCAGGTGCAGGAGCTTCACTGGTCCTCCCCGATCCGCAGGACCCGGCCGAGCCCTTGCCTGCGCAGATTGCGCGCCAGCCCGGCGACGATGGCGAACAGCACCAGCGCCACCAGCGCCAGCATGCCCGCCGTCGCGAGCCACGGAATGTCGAGCAGCACCGACGGCGTGACCGCCGCCGCCTGCCCGGTCAGCACGATGTGCGGCACGACGAGGTTGCCCACGACCAGGGCGAGCGCGGTGCCGGCCACCAGCGACAGCCCGACGACGAACGCCTGCTCGACCGCCAGCAGCCCGAACACCTGACGGAAGCTCACGCCGAGCGCCCGCAGGATCGTGAACTCGGCCATCCGCTCGCGTGCCGCGACGGTGGCGTTCACCAGGAAGCCGAGGGCGGCGAACACCAGCGCGGCCAGGAAGCCGAGGATGAGCGCGCCCTGCAGCCCGCTGGCCAGCGGGTCGTCCTGCAGTTCGGCGGCCAGTTGCCGCTGGTCGGTCACGGTGACGTTCCACTCCGGGTGGCCGCGGAGCGTCGCCCGCGCCGGCCCCGTGTCGCCGCCCTCGGCGGCCAGCCACCACTCCGTCGCCGGTCGGGCGAGCTGCCCCGTGGCCAGAGCGTGCTCCTGCAGCGTCGCCCAGTCGGCGAGCATGGCCGGCTGGGCGGGATCCGTCGTGGGCATCCGGTCGACCACGCCGATGAGGGTCACCTCGATGACCTGGCGGTCCAGGTTGACCCGGCCGGGCTGCCCGACCGTCAGCTGGTTGGCGGCGGCCAGGTCGGCGGTCATGACGACGGGCAGCCGGCCCGGCTCCGGCAGGGGGGCGAACGCCCGCGTGACGGGCCGGTCTCCCTCCACCTGCATGCTGATGTCGGGCGCGCCGAGGTCGCGGCCGTCGGCGGCCAGGCCGGACACCGTGATGAGCACCGCGTCCTCGTCCACGGGCGGCGGCGTGGTGATGAACCCGCGGACCGTCAGCGGATAGGCGATCCTCCCGGACCGCCCGGCCAGCGTCTTGAGGTCCAGCCGGAACGGCGCGCCGGGAGTGCCCGCGTCGTCGTCGCGGGGGAGGGCGGTGACGGGCAGGTCGTGCCAGACGCCGAGCGCGTCGGAGATCCGCACCCGGAGCGGCCAGTCGCGGTTCATCCGCACCTGACCCGTGACCGTGGCGGGCTGCCCGGGCAGTTCGAGCCCCGTGGCCGCGGACCGGCCGGTGACCAGCCCGCGTGACATCGCCTCCACCGGCTGCGCCGACAGGTCGGGCCGGAGCTGGAAGAGCTGCTCCAGCTTGCCGCCGTCCAGGCCGAGCAGGGTGACGGTCCGGCCGCTGAGGTCGACCTGGCCGCGGAAGGCGGGCGAGGCCGCGGTCACCCCGGGCAGCCCGGTGAACGCGGTGCCGCGCCCGGACACCCCCAGGTCGGGCGATTCCGGCGGCCCGGACAGCCGCAGGTCGGCGCCGGCCTGGTGGCGCGCCTGGTCGAGCTGCGAAGCCCGCCAGGTGGAGGCGGTGGCCATCGACACGATGCCGATCGCGATCGCCATGGTCAACAGCAGCGCGGGCCCGGAGTAACGCAGCGGCCGCCGGCTCACCTGCCACGCGCCGAGCGCCGGCGCCAGGCTGGGCCGCTTGGCCGTGAGCCGCTCGGCCAGCCGGGAGATGCGCGGCACCAGCCGCAGGCCGAGCATGCCGCCGGTGAGCAGCGCCAGCGCCGGGCCGGAGATGATGAGGGGGTCGATGCCCAGGCCGCCGCCGGCGGTGGTGGTGACCGGCGCGCCGTAGTGCTGGAGCTGCCAGATCGCCAGCGCCGCCACGACCAGCAGCGCCATGTCGGCGCCCGCGCGCTGGATCAGCCCGCGCCCGCCGCCCCGGCCGCGCGAGGCCTGCTCCTCGACGTACGTGCGGCGCGCCCCGGCCAGGGCGGGCAGCATGAGCAGCACGGCGGAGGCCAGGGCCACGCCGGCGGAGACGAGGAACGTGCCCAGGTCCGCCACCGGCGCCAGGCGGACCCCGGAGGCCGCGATCCACGGCAGCGCGTTGATCAGAGCGAGCAGCGGCGGCGCCAGGAACGGCGCGGCCACCGCGCACGGCACCGCCACCAGCAGCGCCTCGCCGCCCGCCAGCCCGGCCAGGCGCAGCGTGCCGGCGCCGCGCGAGCGCAGCAGCGCGACCTCCATCCGCCGGTGGTCGGCCAGCAGCCGGGCGGTGAGCATGAGCGCGTACGCGGCGAGCAGCAGGAGCTGCAGCACCGGGATGAGCATCGTGGAACGGGCGACCAGCGAGGCGGTGTCGAGCTGGGTCAGCACCTCGGCCAGCCGCGTGGTGGTCTGGCAGGACGGGCAGCCGCCGGCCTTGAGCGCCGCGGGCAGCTCGTCCACGGAGGCGGCGAGGGGGCGCAGTTGCTCAGGCGTCAGGCCGCGAACCCCGGGGACGAGGGTCCACGTGGTGGTGACGTTGGTGGCGAACCGGGACAGGAACGTCTCACGGGGCACCATCAGGGGCCCGTACGTGGTGAACTGCCCGGCCTCGACGCCCCGGCTGAGGAGCTGCTCGCCGGCCCACCGGTCGCCGAACGGGTCGTCGAGCTGGAAGACGCCGGTGATGCGCACCCTGACGGCCTTGCCGTCGAGCCGGCCCTCGGTGCTGATCTCCTGGCCGGCCGACAGGCCGGACGCCGAGGCCGCGGACAACGGGATCGCCGCCTGCACCACGTCGCCGCCGGGCTCGGGCCAGCTTCCGGAGACCAGCTTGGCGTGCTTGTCGAGCCCGTCGTAGGCGCCGAACCTGAGCAACTCGGGCACCTTGCGGTTCTGCTGGCCGGGCATCGCGTAGGAGTCGGAGCGGAAGCTGGTGGAGATCTCGGCCGGCACGCCGCCGAACACCTCGGCGGCCGTGCGGCGGACGGTCTGGTCCTGCTTCTGGAAGGTCTCGGCCGTCACCGGGGCGCTCACGGTGACGGCGATCTGCCGCAGCGGCGCGGTCTCCATCGTGCGAAGCACGCCCGCCTCGGCGATCGAGGAGGCGTACATGGTGAGCGCGACGAGCGTGGTGGTGGCGAGCAGGATCGAGCCGAACGCCGCCAGCAGAAGCAGCGGCTCGCTGAACGCCCGCTTGACGACCAACGGCCCCCGCATGTGACCCCCATTCACCCGTTTAGGTGAACACTTGAGCAGTGTGGTCACCGGCCGCAAGGTCGGCATTTCAACGGTGACACAGCCGATATCCTGCGGCGATGCGCATGTGATATTGAAACTGTGACACGTTCCGCATAGACATACTTCTTCCAGCGGAGTATGGGAAGCGGGGGCGCAACAGAAAACGCCGCACCCCTGTCAGAGGGTGCGGCGTTACGCTGAAGCCTTACTTGGCCAGGGCCGCGGCCTGCTTGGCGATCGCGGACTTGCGGTTGGCGGCCTGGTTCTTGTGGATGACGCCCTTGCTGACCGCCTTGTCGAGCTGACGGGCGGCAACCCGCTGGAGCGCCGCGGCCTGCTCGACGTCGCCCTGCTCGGCAGCCTCGCGGAACTTGCGGACCGCCGTCTTCAGGGAGGACTTGACCGCCTTGTTGCGCAGGCGGGCCTTCTCGTTCTGCCTGTTGCGCTTGATCTGGGACTTGATGTTCGCCACGAAGAAGCCTCGGTGAAAGTCTGAAGTGATGGATGAAGCGCGCGGGCTCGAGAGAGGGCGCGCCACACGCAGTTGAACAGGCTACCAATAATCGAGCTGCCAGCTCAAATCAACAGGCTCAGGATAGCCACTGTGTCGTGTACTCCCGCCAGTCTTCGGCGGTGGCCGCGAAGTCCACGTACAGGGCCAGGCCGAACCGCTCGCGCGGGCCGTGCTCCGAGAGCGCCAGCTTGGCGCCCTGCGCCGCGAGCGCCACGCTCTCGGCCGCGTCGCTCCACGGGACGTCGTGGTCATGGTAGGCCGGGGCGCCGACGAACACGTGCTTGGACTCCGGGACCAGCTCCAGGGCCAGTTCCGCCTGCCTGGTGACGTGGCCGCCGTAGAGCGATGGCAGGGGCAGGCCGGAGTCGTAGGTCATGACGGCGACCTGGTCGACCCGGTCCACGACCTCCCGGAAGAAGCCCCGCGACCAGTATTTGTCGTGGGTGAGGAAGGCTCTGGTGGCGAGCCGCATGCCCGGGTACGGCTCGACCTGGGGCGTGGAGGTCGACAGGAGGCGGGTGTGCTTCCTCGTCTCGTCCAGCAGCACCAGGAAGTCGGTGTCGCCGTCGCCGATGGGCTCGAAGTTGTAGTGGATGCCGTCGTAGCCGGTCTTCATGATGGCGGCGACGCCGTTCAGGACGTTCTGGCGGGAGGCGGGGTCGTCCAGGTCGAGGCCGTCCTCGACGGTCTGGCCGAGCCAGGCGGAGACGCGGACGCCAGGCATATGTTTCTTTGCCCATTGCACGAAATTTCGGGCGTTGGGGTATTTGGCTGGATCTAACCGGCCGTCCTCTTCGAACGGGCCGGAATGCACGTACAGGTCCTTGATGCCGGTGGTGCGCAGGCGTGCGGCGAGGTCGCGCACGTCCTGCTCCGTGCAGCGGCCGTCGACCCACATGTGGCCCAGCCACATGGCGTCATTGCCGGTGCTCTTCGCCCAGCCCGCGGGCGCGCCGGTAAACTGGAGCCGGAACGCTGCGGCCATGACGCCGACCAGCACGACCACGACGGCCAAGGCCAGTGCGAGCAGGCGCAGGCCGCGGCGGATGACGGCTCGGGAAGTCACCCGGGCATGTCACCATGAAAGACTGCTCGACCTCAACCCTGTCGAAACGGACTTCGGTGCGCACTCAGCCTGGCCAGACCGACCCCGCGTTGATCCGCAACTTCTGCATCATCGCGCACATCGACCACGGCAAGTCGACCCTTGCCGACCGGATGCTGCAGATCACCGGCGTGGTCGACGACCGCTCCATGCGCGCCCAGTATCTCGACCGGATGGACATCGAGCGCGAACGCGGCATCACGATCAAGTCCCAGGCGGTCCGGCTGCCGTGGGACGGCCACGTGCTCAACATGATCGACACGCCGGGCCACGTCGACTTCACCTACGAGGTGTCGCGCTCGCTGCAGGCGTGCGAGGGCGCGATCCTGCTGGTCGACGCCGCGCAGGGGATCGAGGCGCAGACGCTGGCCAACCTCTACCTGGCCATGAACGCCGACCTGCACATCATCCCGGTGCTCAACAAGATCGACCTGCCGGCGGCGCAGCCGGAGAAGTTCGCCGAGGAACTGGCCGGCCTGATCGGCTGCGACCCGTCCGACGTGCTGCGCGTCTCCGGCAAGACCGGCGAGGGCGTGCGCGAGCTGCTCGACCACGCGGTGGCCACGATCCCCGCCCCGGTGGGCGTCGCCGACGCGCCCGCGCGGGCGCTGATCTTCGACTCGGTCTACGACACCTACCGGGGCGTCGTGACGTACGTCCGCGTCATCGACGGGCACCTGGGCAAGCGCGAGCGCATCCTGATGATGTCCACCAGCGCCACCCACGAGACGCTGGAGATCGGCGTCATCTCGCCCGAGCCCAAGCCGTCCGAGCCGGGCCTCGGCGTCGGCGAGGTGGGCTATCTGATCACCGGCGTGAAGGACGTGCGCCAGTCGCGCGTCGGAGACACCGTCACCACGGCCGTCAAGTCCGCCCAGCAGATGCTGGCGGGCTACGAGCACCCCAAGCCCATGGTGTTCTCCGGCCTCTACCCGATCGACGGCGACGAGTACCCGGAGCTGCGCGAGGCGCTCGACAAGCTCCAGCTCAACGACGCCGCCCTGGTCTACGAGCCGGAGACGTCGGCCGCGCTCGGGTTCGGCTTCCGCGTCGGCTTCCTCGGGCTGCTGCACATGGAGATCGTCCGCGAGCGGCTGGAGCGGGAGTTCGGCCTGTCGCTGATCTCCACCGCGCCCAACGTCGTCTACCGCGTGGTCATGGAGGACGGCACGGAGCTGACCGTCACCAACCCCTCGGAGTTCCCCACCGGCGGCAAGATCGCCCAGGTCTTCGAGCCGGTCACCAAGTCCACCATCCTGGCCCCGGCCGAGTTCATCGGCGCGATCATGGAGATCTGCCAGGGGCGGCGCGGGCAGCTCCAGGGCATGGACTACCTGTCGGAGGACCGCGTCGAGATCCGCTACACGCTGCCGCTCGGCGAGATCATCTTCGACTTCTTCGACCAGCTCAAGTCGCGCACCCGCGGCTACGCCTCGCTCGACTACGAGCCCGCCGGCGAGCAGGAGGCCGAGCTGGTCAAGGTCGACATCCTGCTGCAGGGCGAGGCGGTCGACGCCTTCAGCGCCATCGTGCACAAGGACAAGGCCTACGGCTACGGCGTCGACATGGCCAAGAAGCTGCGCGAGCTGATCCCCAGGCAGCAGTTCGAGGTGCCGATCCAGGCCGCCATCGGCGCCCGCGTCATCGCCCGCGAGAACATCCGCGCCATCCGCAAGGACGTCCTGGCCAAGTGCTACGGCGGCGACATCTCCCGTAAGCGCAAGCTGCTGGAGAAGCAGAAGGAAGGCAAGAAGCGGATGAAGATGGTGGGCCGGGTCGAGGTGCCCCAGGAGGCGTTCGTCGCCGCCCTGTCCACCGACTCCGGCGGCGCCGACAAGACCAAGAAGTAACCCCGCCGGCCCGGCCCGGCTCCGCGTACGGAGCCGGGCCGGTCGCGTGTCAGCGTGCCCTGATCACGTACGCGACCAGGACCGCCGCGCCCGTCACCGCCTGGGCGACCAGCAGGGAGGTGAGCGCGGCCGGCGGGAACAGCAGCGCGTTCACCAGCGGCAGGGCGCCGAGAAGCGCCACGTCCGGCCCCGTGGTGGCCCAGAACACCGGGCCCAGCGGGAGCGCCCCCGACCCGGTGTTGAGGATGGGCAGTGAGTGGTCGACCGGCCGCCTCCTGGCCATGCGCAGCGCCCCGGCCGCCATCGCGGGAGCCATCAGCGGGCCGAACAGCCACCAGGCCCCCGCCGCCGCCGCCGGGAGCGCGCCCGCGAGGGTCAGGCCCGCCAGGGCGAGTGACGCCCACACGGCGCTCGTCAGCGCGGGCAGCACGGCCCGTGCCAGCAGCGCCGGCCGGCGGCCCACGCCGAGCAGCCGGGCCAGGGCCGGGTTGTCGCCGTCCCTGCGCGCCCCCGAGGCGCCCGCTGCCGCCACCGCGAGCGCCCCGGCGAGCACGGCCGCGTTCGCCGGCGCGCCGGCGCCCGCCAGCGCCAGCAGCGCCGGCAGCGCGGCGGCCGCGAACGTGGCGGTCAGCCGCCAGGGTCGCCGGGCCGTCCGCAACCAGTCGTGCCAGGCCAGCGCGAGCGGCGCGGGCAGCGACGGCCAGCGGGCCGAGCGCAGCCGCCTGGCACGCCAGTGGTTGTCCTCGGCCATCCAGGTCAGCGCGCCGGTGTCGAGGCTCGCGGCCGCCGTGGCCAGGTGACCTGCCCTGGTGGAGGAGGTCAGCAGCGCCGACGCCGGGATCCGGCCCGCCCGTGCCCACGCCCGCGCGACGAGCAGGGCGGCCATCAGCGCCGCCGTCGCCGCCACCGCCGCGACCGTCCCGAGCGGCGCCTGCGCGACAGCCTCGGCGATCCCGCCGAACGGCACGCCCGCCCCGGCGTTCCCGGCACCGTCGGCGCCCGCGCCCACGCCTGTGCCCACGCCTGTGCCCACGCCTGTGCCCACGCCTGTGCCCACGCCTGTGCCCACGCCTGTGTACGCGCCGGCAGTCACGGCGGCGCCGGTGCCCGCCGCCGTGCCCACTACCGTGCCCGTTGCCGTGCTCACCGCTGTGCCCGTCGCCGTGCTCACAGCCGTGCCCACCGCCGCGACCGCGGCCGTCACGAGGAGGGCGACCACCACGGCGGTCAGCCAGATGTGCCACGTGTGGGACGCCTGGGCCAGCACCGCCAGCGCCATCCCGCCCGCGGTCGCCGAGATCCCCACGACCATCGCCGCGACCAGCCGCCACACCAGCTGGTCGGGCGCCCCGACCAGGGCCAGCAGCGCCAGCCCCAGCACGCCGCCGGTCACCAGCGCGATCACCGCCAGGATCCGCAGCGGGCGCGCCAGCACCCCCCGGCGGTCCAGCGGCGACATCACCAGCCAGCCGGCGTCGGAGCCGCTCAGCGCCACCGGCCCCACCGCCCGCGCCAGCGCCAGCCCGCCGGCCAGCGCCACCAGGATGACCGCGACCCCCGGCGCCACCCCCGCGAGGTCCGCCGGTCCCCGCAGCCCCGCCACGGCATCGGCGACCGGCCTGCCGAGCACGGCCATGGCCATCGCCGCCATGAAAAGGGCCGCGTACCGGTCCAGCGCGCCGGACGGCGTACGGCGACGGCGTGCGCGGACGAACGCCCGCACGTCCCGCACGGTGCTCATCGGGTCACCTCGCCCGCCGGTGAGATCTCGCGGCCCCGGGCGGCGAGCGCCGCGTCGTGGGTCGCCATGATCACGGTGCCGCCCTCGCCGGTGTACGCCTCCAGGAGACCGGCCAGCCGCTCGCGGAAGGCGGCGTCCAGGCCGCGCTCCGGCTCGTCCAGCAGGAGCAGGTCGCTGGGCCTGAGCAGGGCGGCGGCGAGCGACAGGCGCTGGCGCTGCCCGGTGGACAGGTTCATCGGCGGCGCGTCGGCGCGCTCCTCCAGACCGAACACGGCCAGCGCGTCCGCCACCGTCAGCCGCGGCCCGGCGTGCACGGTCAGCATCAGCTCCAGGTGCTCGCGAGCGGTCAGCCCCGGATACCAGGCGGGCTCGTCGGCCAGCAGCGCCACCCGGCGCCAGAAGGCGGGCTCGTCGGCCGGTGGCGCCCCGAAGACCTCCACGGTGCCGCCGGTGGCCGGTTGCAGGCCCGCCAGGCAGCGCAGCAGCGTGGACTTCCCGCACCCGTTGGGGCCGACGACGGAGACGGTCTCGCCTCGGCTGACGGTGAGCTCCATGCCCTGGAGCACCGGATTGCCGCCCAGGTCGACGATGAGGTCTCGGACAGAAACGATCTTATCGGACACCGTTCGAGTCTATTTCCCGGGAACGAAATTGTCGGTGGCGCTGGCTAGCTTGTTGTTCACCCGAACACTTGTGCGACTGGAGGGTGACATGATCGCTGCTGAGCGCTTTGAGCGTGCCGCGGTGCTGGGGGTTGCCGTGGCGGAGGAGACGCGTCGGCTTCTCAGGCTCCATCTGACGCCCGCCGCCGTGGGGGATGACGGCAAGGTGGTGGTCGACGTCCCCTATCCCGACGCGGCGGTGGTGACGGCGCTGCTCGACGTGGCCGCCGACTGTTTCGGCGAGCGGGGCGACTCGGTCGAGGAGGTCCGCCAGGCCGCGCTGCGGACCCTCTTACAGCTCGCCGACCTCGACGACACCTCCCGGCTCAACGCCTCCCGGTGATCTATCCCTGCCGGTGCCCTGTCCCTTCCGGTAACCCATGCCTTCCGGTGGCCCATCGCCTGCGGGGCCCGGCTCGGGTTACCGTCGGGCATGCGCGTTATGTCAGTAAATGTCGGCACTGCTGTAGACGCCGAATGGGCGGGCAGGCTCGGACGGACGGCCATCGACAAGAGGCCGGTCACACATCGGGTGGAGGTGCGCGCCGACGGGCTGGCCGGTGACGAGCGCGCCGACCAGGCCCACCACGGCACCCCGGGCCACGCCGTTTACGCCTACGCCCGCGAAGACTACCGCTGGTGGGAGGCCGAGCTGGGCCGCGAGCTGCGTAACGGCCGGTTCGGCGAAAACCTCACCGTGTCCGGCGTCGACGTCAACGGCGCGCTCATCGGCGAGCGGTGGCGGGTCGGCACCGCGCTGCTGGAGGTGACCGGCCCGCGGGTGCCGTGCGTGGTGTTCCGCAACTGGCTGGACGAGCCCGGTTGGGTCCGGCGCTTCACCGAGGCGCGCCGCACCGGGGCCTACCTGAAGGTGGTGGAGCCGGGGGTGCTGGCGGTGGGCGACGCCGTGGAGGTGGTGTCGAGGCCGGGGGAGGGAGTCACGGTCGCCGAGGCGTTCCTGGCCCACCACGGCGACGAGAAGCTGCTGCGCCGCATCCTGGCCCTGCCGGGATACGACCCGCGCTGGGACACCGTGGCGCTCCGGGTGCTGGGCGGCGTCTCCTGAGCGGCCTCGCGCGGACGCGGGCGCGTTCACGTCCGCGCGAGGAGTCTGTCGCCCGCGCACAGCCCCTGCAGGTCATGCGGGCCCTGCGGGTCCTGCGGTCAAATGTGATCCGTGCGGGCCCTCGCGTGCCGGGTGAGGGGGAGGGGGAG
>NZ_LAVL01000185.1 GCF_001083785.1 Nonomuraea sp. SBT364 | reverse complement strand
CCCCGAAGCCGAACGCCGGCCGGTCACCGCCCACGGCATGCGATCCGGGCCGGTCGGTGGCGTCGGCGGCCGGGGGGCGTTCTGGGCGGCGGGGCGTACGGGAGGGGGGTCCAGGTTGTCGCGAGGACGCCCGCGACCGCGTCGCGGAGGTCCCAGGGGGCGCCGATGCCCCCGGCGGCGAGGAGTGCGCGCAGGAGGTCGGCGGCCGGGGGGCGGCCGGCGGCGGATTTGGCCAGGGCGGCCGCGACGGCGGGACGCAGGAGCGCGGGGACGGTCTCCAGGCGGGGCGGCTCCAGCAGGATGCGCCGCGCGAGCGTGTCGGAGTCGCCGCCGCCGAACGGGTGGTGCCCGGTGGCGGCGAAGGCGACGAGGCACCCCCAGGCGAACACGTCGGAGGCGGGCGCGGCGGCGTCGCCGGTGAGCCGCTCGGGCGCCACCCAGCCGGGGCTGCCCATGACCTGCCCCGCCTCGGTGTGCGCGGCGGCCGTGTCGACGTCGCGGGCGATGCCGAAGTCGATGAGCCGGGGCCCGCCGGGCGACAGCAGCACGTTGGCCGGCTTGAGATCGCGGTGGACGAGCCCGGCGTCGTGCACGGCCATGAGGGCGCCGGCCACGCCGAGGGCGACCCCGTAGGCGAGATCGGGGGCGAGGGGCCCGCGGGACAGGACGACCTGCGACAGCGGCGGTCCGGGGATGTACTCCGACACGAGGTAGGGCCGGTCCCCGTCGGCGCCGTCCTCGATGACCGCCGCGGTGCAGAACGGGACGATCCTCCGCGAGAACGCCGCTTCCCCTGCGAAGCGGGCACGGAGCGTGGCATCCTTCAGGTGCGCGGCGTGCGGCGTCTTGACCGCGACGAACCCGCCGCCCGGGTGCTCGGCGAGATAGACGACGCCCATCCCACCGGCGCCGAGCCGGCCGAGGAGCAGATACCGGCCGATGACGACCGGGTCGCCCACCGTAAGCGGTCGCACGCCCGAGGGCATGCCGCTCGCACCACGCGCCATCCGGGCCTCGCCTCTCCGTCGGGAAACGGCTCAGCACACTGTGGCGCCCGGGACCGGGCGAGGACGCATGTCGTTCACAAGAGGTATCGGAGGTAAGAGGGTCGTTCCTCCACAGTGAGTAACAGATGGGACAGGAGGGGCGTACGGCTCAGCCGAGTTCGGCGGCTTCCTCGGTCTCGACCTGGCGGTTCCAGTCCTTCTTGACCGCGCGCCAGGCCTCGTCGTCCGCGCCGGCCCGCCAGTAGCCGGAGATCGACAGCCGCTCCATCGGCACCGCCTTCTCCACCCGCAGGTAGCGGCGCAGGCGCTTGACGAAGGCGGCCTCGCCGTGCACGAAGGCGCACACGTCGCCGGGCGGGAAGTCGAGCCCGAGCACCGCCTCGACCAGCGCCTCGCCGACGGGCCCGCCGCCCCGGTAGAGCCAGGTGACGCGGGCGTCGGCGAGCGTGCTCAGCTTGAGCTCGTCCTCGGGCGACTCCACCTCGACGAACACGTACGCGAGCGCGTTCTCCGGCAGCGCCTCCAGGGAGGCGGCGATGGCGGGCAGCGCGCTCTCGTCCCCGGCGAACAGATGCCAGGCGGCCTCCGGGTCCGGCGAGTAACCGCCGCCGGGGCCGAGCATGAGCACCTCGTCACCGGGCTTGGCCCGCGCGGCCCACGGCCCGGCCAGACCCTCGTCGCCATGGTGGACGAAGTCGAGCGTCATCTCCCGGCTGTCGGGATCCCAGGCGCGCACGGTGTAGGTGCGCTGCCGGGGCCAGAACTCCCTGGGCATGGTCTCGCGCACCTGCTGCACGTCGAAAGGCTGCGGGTAGTCCACGCCGTCATGCGGGAAGACGACCTTGACGTAACTGTCGGTGGCCCCGGAAAGGGCGAAATCCCGCAAACCATCTCCACCGACAACAACCCTGATCATGTGGGGTGAGATGCGTTCGGTCCGCAGGACGACACCTCGGTGATCGCTCATGCAACGGCTCCTCACTCGAAGTTAGGTATACCTAACTTACACCCTTCTCCGGGGAGCGCGTCAGGCCGCGTCCTCCATCGGCGGCCGCTCGCCCACGGCCGCCAGGAAGCGCGCCATGTGCCGGAAGGCCAGCCGCGCCTCCGGCAGCACGTCCGCCAGCAGCGGGAACACGTGCGGCATGCGCGGCCACTCCTCGTACGTCACCGGCACCCCGGCCTGCCGGGCGCGTTCGGCGACGCGGCGGGCCTCGTCCCTGAGCACCTCGGTGGAACCGGTGACGATCATCAGCGGCGGCAGCCCGGTGAAGTCGCCCAGCACGGGCGAGACCAGCGGGTCGCGCGGGTCGAGCCCGTCGGTCCAGCGGCGGGCCAGCCAGCGCACCCGCCCGGCCGGCAGGACCGGGTCCTGCCAGCGGTTGGCGCGGCGCGGGAAGTCGGTCAGGTCGGCCCACGGCGACAGGCAGATGCCCGCCGCCGGCAGCGGCAGCCCCCGGTCACGCAGCGCCAGCAGGGTCGCCAGCGTCAGGTGGCCGCCCGCCGAGTCGCCCGCCACGATCACATCGGCCGCGTCGTAGCCCCGCTCCAGCAGGCAGCCGTACGCCTCCAGGGCGTCGCTCAGCGAGGCGGCGAGGTTGTGCGCCGGCCCCTGGCGGTAGTCCGGGGCCAGCACCGGCCGCCGGGCCGCGACCGACAGCCGCCAGGTGATCGGCCGGTGGGTGCGCGGCGAGCACCAGAAGTAGCCGCCGCCGTGCAGGTAGAGCACCGCCTTGCGCTCGTCCAGCCCGTCCCCGCCGCGCACCCATTCGCCCTCGCAGCCGGAGAAGGCCGCCGGGGTCACGCCCACGTGCTCCGGCACGGGCACCGCCCCGGCCAGCCCGCCGAGGCGCGAGGCGCAGTCGAGCGCGAACGGATGGCGCAGCAGCAGGTGCGAGGCGGGCTTGAGGGTGCCGCGCATCAGGCCGACGAGCGCGCGGGCCTGCCAGCTCAGCGGGTAGTCAGGAGTTACGTCCCGGTCCAGGCACATGACGAATCCTCCGATGACCTGCCCATACCCCCGGACCGGCGCCCTACTCGCCGGTGATCGACCGGCCGGAAATCCCGTTGCGCCACCCGCCACAGGAGTCCGATAATGCTCTGCTCCCTTTGGCCAGGCAGGCCCGCGCTCCTGCCCGCGCACGGCTCGTCACCGTGCCATCACCCTCCGGAGGTGCAAAACCATACCGCTCTACGCCCGGCTCGTCCGGTACGGCTTCCGCAAGCACGCCACCTACGTCTCGGCCGCGCTCGCCGGCGCCTTCACCAACAGCGTCTTCGGCATCCTGCGCGCCTACATCCTCATCGCCCTCTGGCAGGCCAGGCCCGGCCTGGCCGGCTACGACGTCACCGACGCCGTCACGTTCTGCTTCGTCACCCAGGCCTTCATCGGCCCGATGCAGCTGTTCGGCGGCGGCCTGACCATCCCCGAGCGCATCCGCAGCGGCGACATCGCCCTCGACCTCGTCCGTCCCGCCCCGCTCCAGCTCTGGGCGCTCGCCGAGGACCTGGGCCGGGCCGGCTACCTGTTCGCCGTGCGCGGCCTGCCGCCCATGCTCGTGGGGGCCGCGCTGTTCGGCATCGTGCTGCCCGCCGGGCCGGTCCAGTGGGCCGGCTTCCTGGCCGCGGCGCTGCTCGGCGTGCTGATCAGCTTCGGCTGGCGCTACCTGGTGGCGCTGTCGGTGTGCTGGCTCGTCGACGACCGCGGCGTGCAGGTGCTCTCCATGGCCCTGACGACGTTCTTCAGCGGCATGATGCTGCCCCTGACGATCTTCCCGGGCTGGCTGGGCGACCTGACCCGGGCGCTGCCGTGGTCCGGCATGGTGCAGGCCCCGGCCGACCTCTTCCTGGGCACCGCGCCGATCCTCGGAACGCTCGCCTTCCAGGCGTTCTGGGCCGCGGCGCTGCTCGCGCTCGGCGCGCTCGGCACCCGGGCGATCCGCCACAAGGTGGTGATCCAGGGTGGTTAGGACCTACCTGCTGCTCGCCTGGACGTGGACCCGAGCCGCGGCCGCCTACCGGGCCTCCTTCGCCATCATGCTGCTGCTCGGCTCCGTGTCGGCCGTGCTCGACCTCGCCGTGATCCTGGTGCTGTTCGCCAACACCACCACCCTCGCCGGGTTCAGCCGCGAGGAGGTGCTCCTCCTGTACGGCGCGGCCGCGCTGGCCTTCAGCGTGACCGACGTGCTGGCCGGCAACCTGGAGCGGATCAGCCAGCACATCAGGGCGGGCACACTCGACACGTTCCTCATCCGGCCGGCCGGCGCCTGGCTCCAGATCGCCACCGACCGGTTCACGCCCACCCGGCTGGGCCGCGTCGCGCAGGCGTGCCTCGTGCTCGGCTACGCCCTCGGCGCGCTCGACCTCGACCCGGGCCGGCTGTGGATGATCCCCGTCATGGTGGCCTGCGGCGCGGTCATCTTCGCCTCGCTGTGGACGCTGGCCGGGGCGGTGCAGTTCCTGCTGACCGACGCGCCGGAGGTGACCAGCGCCTTCACCTACGGCGGCCAGCAGCTCACCCAGTACCCGTTCAGCGTCTACGGCCGTGACCTGGTGCGCGGTGTGACGTACGTGCTGCCGCTGGCGTTCGTCAACTGGCAGCCCGGCCTGTACGTGCTCGGCCGGGACGACCCGTTCGGCACGCCGGGCTTCCTGCGCTTCCTCGGGCCCGTCGCGGCCCTGTCCCTCGCCCTGCTGGCCGCCTTCGCCTGGCGACAGGGCCTTCGCCGTTACCGATCCACGGGGAGCTAGGCATGATCGAACTCGACCGCGCGGGCCGTACCTTCCGGGTGAAGCGCACGCTGGTGCACGCCGTACGCGACCTGTCGTTCACCGTCGCGCCCGGGGAGTTCGTCGGCTACCTCGGCCCCAACGGCGCCGGCAAGTCCACCACGATCAAGATGCTGTGCGGCATCCTCACCCCCAGCTCCGGCAGGGTGCGGGTGGCCGGGCTGGACCCGTCGCGCAAGCGGACGACGCTGGCGCGGCGCATCGGCGTGGTGTTCGGGCAGCGCACCACGCTCTGGTGGGACCTGCCGCTCAAGGACAGCTTCGAGCTGATCCGGCTCCTTTACAAAGTAGATCGCGGCACGTTCGCGCGGAGGCTGGCGGAGCTGACCGAGACGCTCGACCTGGGCGACTTCCTGCGCACGCCGGTCCGGCAGCTCAGCCTCGGCCAGCGGATGCGCGGCGACCTGGCCGCCGCGCTGCTGCACGCGCCCGACGTGCTGGTGCTCGACGAGCCGACGATCGGGCTGGACGTGGTCAGCAAGGCGAGCATCCGGGCGTTCCTGGCCCGGGTCAACGCCGAACAGGGCACCACCGTGCTGCTGACCACCCACGACCTGGGCGACATCGAACGGCTGTGCCGCCGGGTCATGCTCATCGACCACGGCAGCCTGGCCTTCGACGGCACGCTCGACGACCTGATGGCCTCGGCCCCGGGGCACGCGACGATCGAGGAGGTCGTCACGCACCTCTACACGAGCAGCCGTCAGTAGTAGCCGCCCTCCTGCGTCGTCTCGTACTCGTCGTCGTCCTCGTCGTCGCCGCGCGACCAGCGCGAGGGCATCAGGACGGGGATGAACAGCGCCACGCCGAGCAGGGCGAAGGCGCCGGAGGTCAGCAGCAGCCTGTCGCCGGCGGCGGCCTCCCGGACGAGCTGGTTCACCGACGGCTCGTCCGGGAGCAGGCTGAGCGCCCGGTTCATGTCCAGGGCGTACACGACGGTCCAGGCCAGCAGGACCAGCGACGGCGTGAACGTGGCCAGCGGCGAGACCCGGCCGGCCACCACGAGCCCGACGACCAGTCCGACGGCGGCCATCGAGCCGAGCGCGATCCACAACTGCTGCCCGCCCGTGGGGGCGGCCTGCGCGGCCGCCATGGCCTGCTGCACGGCCCAGCCGCCACCGCCCAGGACGGCCGCGGTCACCACAAGCCCCAGCAGGAAACCAGCTAAGTGCCGCAACGTTCTCACCTCTATGTCAACGTGGTGAGCCCGACCTTAGCGACAAACATCGCTTATCAACCAGGCATTGCCGAGCTTGGGGATTGAACTCGTCGCCGCCGCCCGCCCGTGAGACCATGTGGCACACCCATGCGCGCGCACCTGCCCCTCCGGCTCGTCAGGGCGGCCGTCTTCACGGCCGTCTGCGTGACGCTGGCCGCGACCGCCCACTCGCTGGGCGGCGGCACGGGGCCCGCGCCATGGGCCGCCGGGCTCGGCGCGGGCGCGGTGTTCGCGCTGGCGCTGGCGCTGCCCGGCCGGGAGCGCCCGGCCGCCACCGTCAACACCGCGCTGGTGGGCGCCCAGGCGGGGCTGCACGAGCTGTTCGGCGGCGGCGACGGCACCGCCTACGTCGCCCTCCACCTGCACGGGCAGGGGCTCGGCGACGCCCTCGGCATGCTGCTGGCGCACCTGACCGCCACCCTGCTCACCGGCTGGTGGCTGGCGCGCGGCGAGGCCGCGCTGTGGGCGACGCTGCGCCGCCTGCTGCGCCGGCTGACGCCGCTGCGCCCCGTCTCCCCGCCCGTCCCCCGGGCCGCCGCGCCGGTCGTGCGCGCGCGGGCCGTGCCCCCCGCTCCCGGGTTGCGTCACTCCGTCGCCAGGCGTGGTCCTCCACTGCCCGCCTGACCAGCCGACACCCCGTAACCCCATCACGACAAGTGGAGATCCGCCATGTCCTTCGTCCGCCGTGCCGCGACCGTGCTCGCCGCCGCCACCGCAATCACCGCCGGGCTCGCCCTGCCCGCCCTGGCCCACGTCACGATCAACCCGGGCACCGCCGAGCAGGGCGGGTTCACCAAGGTCGCCTTCCGGGTGCCGAACGAGCGCGACGACGCCTCGACGGTCAAGGTCGAGGTGTCCTTCCCGACCGACCATCCGCTGGCGTTCGTCTCGGTCAAGCCGGTGCCCGGCTGGAGCGTCAAGGTCACCGAGGGCAAGCTGCCCAAGCCCGTCACCACCGAGTTCGGCGAGCTCACCGAGGCCGTCACCACCGTCGTCTGGTCCGGCGGGAAGATCGGCAAGGGCGAGTTCCAGGAGTTCGAGGTGTCGATGGGCCGGCTCCCCGAGGGCATCGAGCAGCTCGTGTTCCCGACCAAGCAGACCTACTCCGGCGGCGAGGTCGTCGACTGGGCCGACGCCCCCAAGGCCGACGGCTCCGAGCCCGAGCACCCGGCGCCGCTGCTCAAGCTCACCCCGGCGACCGGCGACGACGGGCACGGCGCCTCGGCGTCCCCCGCCGCCGCGTCGCCCGCCCCCTCGGTGACGCCGGTCGCGGCGGCGGCCGCCGCCTCCTCCGACGGCACCGCCCGCCTGCTCGGCGGCGCGGGCCTGGCCGTCGGCGTGATCGGCCTGGTGGTCGCCTTCCTGGCGCTGCGCCGCCGCACGTCCTGACCCCCGCGTCCGGCCTGTTCACGGCCCGTACGCGATGCGTACGGGCCGTGCCATCAGCAGGTGCCTGTCAGGAGGTGATGTCCTTGCCGGTGAAGCGCGCCCACGCGACCGAGAGCGACAGCACCGTGTACGCGCCGAACACCGACAGCCCGTCGAGCAGCGTCCCGGTGTCGATCGGGTCGCGCAGCACCGAGTCGAAGCTGGTGAAGCGGGCCGGCAGCAGGTAGGGCTCCAGCGGCGCGAGATCCGGGATGGCCCGCAGCACCTGGCAGACGACGACGGCCACGACGGTGCCGGCGATCGCGCCGACGGGCACCTCGGTGAAGGTCGACAGGGCGACCGCGACGGCGCCCAGCGCGGCCATGCCGGCGCCGATGTAGCCGACGCTGAGGGCGATCCGCAGCAGCCCGTCGGTCAGCGGGACGGTGGTGCCCGACAGCAGCGTCACGTCCCCGGCCGGGAACAGCAGCAGCCCGGTGACCAGCGCCGACAGCGCCACCACGGCGGTGACCGCGTAGCCGTAGACGACGACGTTCAGGAACTTGACGGCCAGCAGCCGGGTGCGGCCGGCGGGCGCGGCCAGCAGGTAGCGCAGCGTGCCCGCGCCGGCCTCCCCGGCGATCGAGTCGCCGCCGACGACGGCCACCGCGACCGGCATGAGCAGCAGCGTCAGGAACGAGAACGAGACGAACGTCAGCATGAGGCTGTTGCCCGCCACGCTGGCGATCATCCCGCCCATGCCGTCGTCGTCCCCGCCGCCGACCATCCGCAGCGCGACGCCGACGAGGATCGGCACCGCGCCCACCACGGCCAGCATGGCCAGGTTGCGCGGGCGCCGGAACGTCAGCCCCAGCTCCGAGCCGAGCAGCCGCCAGAACGCGCCCGGCCGGCGCACGGGCGGCGGCAGGCCCGGTGGCGCCGGCTCGGGCGTGCGGCGTTCGGCGGTGCTGAGCGTCTCGGCCACGGGCACCAGGCCCGGGGTGCGGCGGGGCTGCCGGGCGGTCCGCGTCGCCGTCTGCGCCGTCTCCGCCGCCGATCCGGTGGTGGTCTCAGCCGTCGACATCGAATCCCTCTCCCGTCAGTCCGACGAACACGTCCTCCAGGCTCGGCCGCACCACGGCCAGCCCGCGCACGGCCACGCCCTCGCGGACGAGGACGGCGTTGATTTCCTCGGGCGCGTGCCCGCCCAGCTCCGCGCTCACGTACGCGTCGGCCCGCACGTCGGCCAGGCCGAGCGTGGTCAGGACCCGCGCGGCGTCGGCCGGACCGGGCGTCTCGACCCGGATCCGGGCGGCGCGGCCGCCGCTGAGCGAGGCGATCGTGCCCTGGGCGACGAGCTTGCCGGTGCGCATGATCGCGGCGTGCGTGCACATCTGCTCCACCTCGGCCAGCAGGTGGGAGGAGACGAAGACGGTGGTGCCGCCGGCGGCGATCTCCTTGACCAGCGCGCGCACCTCGCGGGTGCCCTGCGGGTCGAGGCCGTTGGTCGGCTCGTCCAGGATGAGCAGCTCGCGCGGCCCGAGCAGGGCGGCGGCGATGGCCAGGCGCTGGCGCATGCCCAGGGAGTAGTTGCGGAACCGCTTGCCCGCCGCGGCGGTCAGCCCCACCCGTTCCAGCGCCTCGCCGATCCGCTCCCTGGCGGTCGCGGCGCTCGCGGTCGGGTCGGCGGCGTCGAAGCGGCGCAGGTTGGCCTCGCCCGACAGGTACGGGTAGAAGGCCGGTCCTTCGACGAGCGCCCCGACCCGGGGCAGCGCCTGGTCGAGCGGCAGACCGAGCAGCGCGTGCTCGCCCTCGGTGGGCGAGACCAGGCCCAGCAGCATGCGGATCGTGGTGGTCTTGCCCGAGCCGTTCGGCCCGAGGAAGCCGTAGACGGATCCGCGCGGCACGGCCAGGTCGAGCGCGTCGACGGCGACCTGGCCGCCGCGGAAGCGCTTGGTCAGGCCGCTGGTCACGATGGCGGCGTCGGAGGGCGGGGCCGCCCTGAAGGGCGCCCCCGCTTCCTGCGTGACGGTCGTCACCTGACGCCCGCCGCCTTGGTGATCTCCTCCGGGGTGACCGCGCCGACCAGGAGGCGGCCGTCGTCGGTCAGCAGGACCGTGGCGAGCTTGGTGGTGATCAGCTTGCCGGAGCCCCACGGGCCGCTCACCGGCGTGGCGGACTTCAGGACGGTCTCGATGAGCGCGGCCGGGTCGGCCTCGTCGCCGAACCGCGGCCCGTCCTCGCCCTGGGCCTCCTCGCCGCCCTGGGCCTCCTCGCCGCCCTGGGCCTTCAGGTCGGACAGGGTGGCGGGCAGCACCGCGACCGAGGTCCAGCCGTCGCCGACGATCTTCACGTCCTCGGCGGCCTTCCTGGCCTCCTCGGCGTGCGCCTCGCTCAGCTCCTCCTTCTTGGGCGCCGTGAGCTTCTTCTCCTCGACCTTGGCCCCGGGGGGCGGGGTGAAGGTGAAGTTCTCCGGCGCGGGCGGGGTGAACGTCACCTGGGTGAAGCCGACCTGGAAGGCCGGTTCCGCCGAGCCCTTGGCGAACACCTGCACCTGCAGCGGGACGAAGTTCTCCCCGTCGAGGGCCAGGCGCACCTCCTCCACCAGCGAGCCGGCGTCCTTGGGCTTGAGCACCAGCTGGTAGGCCGGGCGGCCCGCCACCTCGGCCGTGTTGGTCACGCTGACGGCCGTGTGCTCGTCGGCCTGGGCCAGCACCTTCTCCGCCGCCGCCTGCGGGGTCATCTCCTGCGGGGCGTGCTCGGCCATGTCGTCCGGCCGCGCGCCCGGGTCGAAGAGGATCTTGGTGGCGGTGTTGGTGGCGCTGTCGAAGTACCACGCCTGGTCGCCGTCGACGATCAGGTTGGTCTCGTTCATCTGGGTCGGCATCGCGACCCTCAGCTTGTCACCCTCCCCGTACCAGACCTTGATCTCGTGGGAGCCGGACAGCAGGCTGAGCGGGCCCGCGGAGCCGGTCTGCGGCAGCGCCGGCAGGCCGAGCGAGGCCGTCTGCTGCACCGTGCCGGACATCGGCAGCGGGCCCTCGGTCTTCTCCACGGCCGCCGCGGCGTCGGCCAGCAGTTGCTGGGCCGAGCGCTCGGGCAGCACCGGGTCGCCGCTCACCGCGGCGACGACCGGACCGGCGCCGATCGCGGCCCCGATCACGGCGGCGGCCGCGATCGGCACTCCCCACCTCACGAACGTGCCTCTTCGCATCTCACTCCTTAACGGTATGTCGATGGGGCCAGCCTGGGTGATGCATCCTTAGGCGAGCCTGAGACGAGCTGAGATCCCTCTCAGCCTTCTCAGCCGGGTCTCAGGGGAGGAACGGGAGAATCGCCGCATGAGAGTTCTGGTCGTCGAGGACGAGAGGCGGATGGCCGCCGCGCTCCAGCGGGGGCTGCAGGCCGAAGGGTTCGCCGTGGACCTCGCCCACGACGGCGAACAGGGGCTGCACGAGGCCAGGCACGGCGACTACGACGTGGTCGTGCTCGACATCATGCTGCCCAGGCTGTCCGGCTACAACGTGTGCAAGCAGTTGCGCGCCGAGGAGAACTGGGTGCCGATCCTGATGCTGTCGGCCAAGGACGGCGAGTACGACATGGCCGACGGCCTGGATCTGGGCGCCGACGACTACCTGACCAAGCCGTTCTCGTACGTGGTGCTCGTGGCGAGGCTGCGGGCGCTGCTGCGGCGCGACGCCGGGCGGCGGCCGGCGGTGCTGGCGGCCGGCGACCTGACGCTCGACCCGGCCCGCCGGATGGTGCGGCGCGGCGAGACGCAGGTCGAGCTGACGCCGCGGGAGTTCGCGCTGCTGGAGTTCCTGCTGCGCAGGCGGGACGAGGTGGTGTCCAAGTCGGAGATCCTGGAGCACGTGTGGGACACCTTCGACACCGATCCGAACGTGGTCGAGGTGTACGTCGGCTACCTGCGGCGCAAGGTCGACGTCCCGTTCGGCAGGAACGCGCTGCAGACCGTGCGCGGCGCGGGCTACCGGCTGGCCGGCGACGGTGGCTGACGGCCCGATGACCTGGTGGCGGCGGCAGGGGCTGCGCTTCCGGCTCACCGCCGTGGCCGCCGCGGTGCTCGCGCTGGCGCTGGCCGTCTCCGCGTCGGTGCTGCTCAGCGTGCTGGACCGGACGCTCGTCAGCACGGTGGACGAGTCGACCAGGCAGCAGGCGCAGACCGTCCGGGTGCACGCCGACGCCGGCACCCTGACCAGCCCGATCACCACCCATGACGGCACCATCGTGCAGGTCCTCGACGCCGACGGGCGCATCACGCACGTCACCTACGGCGCGGACCGGCTGGTGCCGCTGCTCGGCCCGGCCGCCCGGCGGGAGGCGCTGGCCGGCGGGCAGGCGGTGTTCGTGGACGGCCGGCCGTACGCGATCCCGGGGCCGCTGCGGGTCGTGGTGCTGCGCGCCGACCGGGGGCAGACCGTGATCGCGGCCAGGCCGGTCGCGGAGATCCAGACCAGCATCGGGACGGCCGGCCGGGTGCTGCTCGTCGGCACGCCGCTGCTGGTGGTGCTGCTGGCCGTGGCGAGCTGGCTGATCATCGGCAGGACGCTGCGGCCCATCAGCGCGCTGCGGCGCGGCGCCGCCGACATCACGCACACCGCCCGGTCGCGGCGGCTGCCGGTGCCCGAGTCGCGTGACGAGGTGCACTCGCTGGCCACCACGCTCAACGACATGCTGGGCCGCCTGGAGGAGGCCGAGCAGCGGCAGCGGGCGCTGGTCTCCGACGCCGCGCACGAGTTGCGCAGCCCGCTGGCCAGCATCCGGCTCCAGCTGGAGGTGGCGCTCGGCCATCCCGAGGGCCAGGAGTGGCGGGAGACCGCCGAGGGGGTGCTGGAGGACACGCTGCGGCTGCACCGGCTGGCCGAGGACCTGCTGGCGCTGGCGCGGCTGGACGAGCGCGGCGGCGTGCCCGCCCGCCGCGAGCCGGTCGACCTCGGCGACGTGGTGCGGCAGAGCACCGAGCGCTACGGCGAGGTACGGCTGACCGCGTGCGACCCGGTCGTGGTGCGGGGCGACGCGCTCGACCTGAGCCGGGTGCTGACGAACCTGGTCGACAACGCCGTGCGGCACACCTCGTCCAAGGTCGAGGTGGCGCTGACGGCCGACGGCACGCTCACCGTGACCGACGACGGGCCCGGCATCCCGGAGGAGGACCGGGAGCGGGTGTTCAACCGGTTCACCCGGCTCGACTCCGGGCGCAGCCGCGACGAGGGCGGCGCGGGGCTCGGGCTGGCGATCGTGCGCGAGACGGTGCGCGCGCACGGCGGCACCGTCCACCTGGAGGACGCCGCGCCCGGGCTGCGGGCCGTGGTGTGGCTGCCGCGCGGCTGAACGGCCGGCCGGCTAAAGCGTGTCGAAAGCGGTGATCCCTAGAGTCGGCGCGACTCATCACGGAGGTGCTTTCATGCGCAGAATCGTCATCGTCGCCGCCCTGGCGGCCACCGTCGCCGCGGGGCTCGCCACGCCGGCCCAGGCTGTCCGCTACGACGGGCCGTGCGACCCCGCGGTCCCCGGCTCGTGCGACATGACGTGGACCGGCGACCCGACCAGGCCGGGCGTCTGACCGGCGCCGGGCGGGCGCCCGTACGTCACCGGGCGAGGGCCTCGGCGGCCCTCGCCCGCCAGCGCTCGGCACCCATGCCGGCGAACAGCTCGTGCGACGTCCGCAGGTGCCCGGCCGCCTCCGGGTCGCCGCGGCCGCTCAGGAGGAGGCCCAGCGACAGGCTGGCGCGGCCCTGGATGTGCCGCTCGCCCAGCCTGACGGCCAGCGCCAGCGCCTGGCGCAGCGTCGCCTCCGCCTGACCGCACTGCCCCAGCGCGGCCTGCGCCTCCCCCAGCCCGTGCAGGACGTACGCCTCGCCGATGCGGTCGTGCACGGCGGCCACGATCGCCGCCGCCTCGGCGAACGCGTCCTTCGCCCGGGCCGCGTCGCCCCGGCGCAGCGCCAGCTCGGCGATCCTGGTCAGCGCCTGCGCCTCGCCGCGCGGCACGCCCTCGGCGCGGAAGGTGGCCAGCGCCCGCTCCAGCAGCGGCTCGGCCTCGCCGGGCCGGTCGCTCTCCAGGTGCACGGCGGCCACGTTCACCAGCACGTGCGCCTCGGCGGCGCGGTCGCCGACGGCCCGCAGCAGCGGCAGCGCCTGCGCGTAGCGGGTCAGCGCCGCCTCCGCCCGGCCGCCCACCCGCTCGACCAGCGCCAGGTTGCGCAGCGCCAGCGCGCGGCCCTGGATCTCCCCGATGTCGCCGAACAGCCGGATGGCGTCCTGCAGCAGCGGCCCGGCCTCGGTGTAGCGCTGCTCGAACAGCAGCAGCGAACTCAGCGAGTAGACCATGGCCGCCTCGCCGCGGGCGTTGCCCGCCGCCACGCAGGCCCGTCTGGCGGTCTCGGTGACCGACCGCCAGTCGTCGAAGTGGCCGTACGCCTCGAACAGGGTGACGGCGGTCATGGCGAGGTTCCAGCACAGCTCGTCCAGGCCGTGGGCGTGGGCCTGCCGCACGGCGGCCAGGAGGGTGGCGCGCTCCTCGTCCAGCCACGGGATCGGCCGCTCGCCGATCAGGCGGTCGGCGAGGCCGGCGGTGATGGCGGTGGTGGCGGTGCCCTTGCCGCGCAGCATCGTGAAGAAGCCGCCGTAGTGGCGCTCGTGCACCCGCTCGGCCAGCGCGAGCAGGGCGGTACAGGCCCGTTCGACGGTCATGGCCCGCTGCTCGCGGCTCTCCTCCGCGTTCGCGCGTTCCTCGGCGAACGCCCGTACCAGGTCGTGCATGCCGTAGCGGCCGCCGGCCGTCCTGCGCAGCAGCGAGGCGTCCGTCAGCTCCGCCAGCGGCCCCGTCACCCCGTCGGACGGGTCGGCGTCGCTGAGGGCGGCGGCCAGCCACGGCGCGACCTGGGGGCAGCCCAGCAGGCCGATCCGCCGGAACAGCATGCGGGCGGGCGGCGACAGGGCGGCGTAGCTGACGTCGAGGCTGGCGCGGACCTCCACGTCGCCGTGGGTGAGCGCGTCGAGCGCGGTACGGGAGTCGGCTAGCTGGGCGACGAGCGTCTCGACCCGCCACCGGGGGCGGGCGGCGAGCCGGGCGCCGGCGATGCGCAGCGCCAGCGGCAGGCCGCCGCACTGCAGCGCCAGCGTCCGGACCGCCTCCGGCTCGCGGGCGGCGCGGGCGGCGCCGATGTCCTGGACGATCAGGTCGGCCGCGTGCCGCTCGCCGAGCACGTCCAGCCGGAGCACCTGCCGGTCGGGCAGGCCGACCGGGCGTTCGCGCACGGTGACCAGCGCGGCGCAGGGGGCCGCGCCCGGGAGCAGCGGCCACACGCCGGGGCTGGGGCCGGCGTTGTCGAGCACGACCAGCAGCCTGCTGCCCGCCACCGTGGAGCGGAACAGCGCACTGCGTTCCTCCAGCCCCTGGGGCAGGGACGTGAGGCCGAGCGCGCGCAGGAACCGGCCGAGCACGTCGGCGGGCCGCAGTTCGCCGGCGCGCAGGTCGATGTAGAGCTGGCCGTCGGGGAAGCCGGCGGCCGCCCGGTGGGCCGCGTGCAGCGCCAGCTCGCTCTTGCCGACGCCCGCCCGGCCGACGATCGCCGCCAGGGGCAGCGCGCCCTGGCTCGGGCGGAGCATCTCGCCGACCCGCTCCAGCTCGGCGTCCCGCCCGGACAGCGGGGAGAACACCGGCGGCAACTGCCTCGGCACCGGCGGCAACGCCCCCACCGCACCTGAGGCCGGTCCGTTTGAGGCCGGTCCGCCTGAGGCGTCCGCGGTGGTGGCGGGGGGGGGGGCCGGCGGCTCCTAGGGGCCGTCTCTTTTAAACATCTTCCGCTGCCCACAGAGGGGGTAGTGGGGAACTTTGTGTGT
>NZ_LAVL01000184.1 GCF_001083785.1 Nonomuraea sp. SBT364 | reverse complement strand
CCTCGCCCTGGTGTCGTCGGCCGCCGCCGCGAGCCTGGCCCCCGGCGGGGACGTGTCGGGGTTCGCCACCGCCCTCACGGCCTGCGCGGTCGCCGCTCTGGCGGCAGCGGCGGTGTCGCTCCGCCCGGTCCCCCCCGGCCGCCCCGCAGGGGGCCTTGGCGGCCCCGGCCCCCGCCCCCGACCCCCCCCCCCCCCACCCCCACCACGCCCGCCAGCGGCGCGCCCGCCACCCTCCCCCACATCCCGGCCCCGCCGAACAGGCCGGCGACCCAGCCGCCGGCCAGGAACCCGGCCCCGCCTCCGGCCAGCGCGGCGGCCCCGGCCCTGGCCAGCCCGGCGATCGCCGCGGCACCTCGCGCCCGTACGACGGACCCGAGCAGCAGCGCGCCCCCGGCCGTCATGCCCGCGCTCATGCCCAGCGCCAGACCCGCCACCTGCCACTGACCGGGAAAGGCGAGCGCGAACGCGGACTGGGCGACGATCACCACGCCCCAGCCGGCCACCGTCCCAGCGGCGACCGCCCGCCCGCGCCCGGCGGCGTACAGCACCCGGCTCAGGTGCGCGATCAGCCCGTAGCCGATCAGCCCGGGCGCGAACAGCGCGATCGCCCGCGCCAGCTCCACCGGCGACACGTCCGCCTTGTCCCCCAGGAACACCACCGCCCCCGGCGCGGACGCCGCCGCGAGCACCCCCGCCGCCACCCCGGACACAAGAGCCACGGCCCGCGTCGTGCGGGCGGCGAGCGCCGCGAACGCCGCCCGGTCCCCCGCCTGCGCGGACAACCGGGGAAAGGCGCTGGTGGCGATGGGTACGGCCAGCACCGCGTACGGCACCAGGTAGATCGCCCACGCGTAGTTGTAGATCGCCAGCGCTCCGCCGCCGATCACGTTGTTGGACAGCGCCAGCACCCCGACCATGGCCGCCTGCTGGGCGAGCAGCGCCGCGATGCCCGCCAGCGCCAGCCGGCGCACCCGCACGGCCACGCCTTCGGGGAAGCGCAACACCGGCCGCCACCGCAGCCCGAGTCCCGCCACCGGCCCGGCCACGGTGAGCACGAGCGCCAGCACGCCGAGGCTGGTGCCGACGGACAACGCCAGCTCCGCCGCGAGCGGCACCTCACCGGGATCCGTCCGCCCGCCGCTGAGCGGCACGAACAGCAGGTATGCCACGATGACCACGAGGCTCGACACCAGCGGCGCGACGGCGGGCCCGGTGAACCGGTGGTGCGCCTGCAGCACGCCGTAGAGCACCACGACCACCCCGTAGAGCGGGATCTGCGGCGCGAAGACCACCAGCATCCGGGCCGCGACCGCGTGCGCCTCGCAGTCGCCGGCGGTGAACAGCCCCATGATCGGCCCCGCCAGCAGCGCGGTCAGCACGGCCACCGGGACGAGCACCATGAGCGCCCACGTCAGCAACGCCGAACCGATCCGACCGGCCCGCGCGGTGTCGCCCTCGGCGGCCGGCTCGGCGAGCACCGGCACCACCGCCCCCGCCAGGGCGCCGCCGACGACGACCTCGAAGACGATGTTGGGGATCTGGTTGGCGGTGAAGTAGGCGCTGGTCAGGCAGTTGGTGCCGACGGTCTGGGCCAGTGCGTACTGCTTGGCGAAGCCCATCACCCGGGCCAGCACGGTGATCACCGCGATGAGCAGCGCGCCTGCGGCCACGCCGCGCGCCAGCCGTGCGGTCACGCCCCGCCCGCCTCTCCGATCATCCCGGACATCCCGGACATCCTGGCAGGCCGTACGGACAAGCGCGTCACACGGTCTGGGCCGGGCGGCGGCCGAGCAGGTCGAGCCGGTTGAGCACCCGGTTGCCCGCGATGACCTTGGTGAAGCTGATCTTCTCGGAGGCGGCGGTGAGCGCGGCGACGGTGCCGAGCAGGACGAGCCTGCCGGGGCGGCCGAGCCGGGTGACGGCGGCCAGCCCGAGCAGCGCGCCGAGCGCGTTGGCCCCGGCGTCGCCGAGCATGGCGCGCTCGCCCAGGTCGTCGGGCAGCAGCGCGACGGCGGCGCCCAGCGGCACGGCGGCCAGCGCGGCCGTCGCCGGCGAGCCCCCGGCGACGGCGCTGACCAGCAGGGGGCCGCCGGTGAGCAGGCCGACCTTGATGGCACGGCCGGGCCGCAGGTCGAACAGGTTGGCCAGGTTGGCGGCGCCGGCGATGGCGGCGCCGTTGACGAGCGTGTCGGCGGGGCCCCGGGAGACGAGCGCGGCCGCGCCCAGCCCGGTCGCGCCGATGCCCAGGATCTTGACGGCGCCGCTGGTGACCTCACCGCGGGCCAGCGCGGTCAGGTGGCCCTTGAATCCCTTGGAGGACGTGGTGCCGTAGAGGTCGTCGTAGGCGCCGAGCGCGCCGCTGCCCGCCCCGGCCAGCAGCGCGGCCAGCGGCACCCGGGGCGGCAGGCCCGGCGCGAGCGCGGCGGCCGCTCCCGCGCCCGCCACGAAAGCGGGCCCTTCGAGCAGCGTGACGGCCTCGCCCCGGTGGTTCTTGCGCGTCCAGCGGCTGCCGGGGTCGACGCCCCGCGCGCGGGTGAGCGCGGTGTAGGCGGCGCGGGCGGCGGCGGCGCCGATCGCGGCGCCGGCGAGGGCGTAGAGCAGGCTGCGGGCCATGTCAGCTCCCTGACTCGGAGGACGACGGGGACGGCTGGGACGTGGTCGGCGCCGGACTCGGCATCACCGGCTGGAACGCGATGACCCCGGCGCCGGTGCCGTACTGCCCGGCGGCCCCGGCCAGTTGCTCCCGCAGAGCGTAGACGATCACGACGCGGCCCGCCGGGATATCGGCGCTGTCGACGGTGGACACGCGCTTGGCGACCTCGGCGTTGTCGCGCACCGCCGTGATGGTGCCGCCGGCCTCGGTGGCCGGGATGGTGCCGGCCACGACCAGGCCCTTGCCACCGGCGTCGAGCCCGGAGGCCAGCGAGACGAACGCGGCCGCCTGGGTCTCGGCGTTCTCGCCCTCGTAGGGGATGTCGGGCGCGAACATGACGACGAGCGTGGCCCGCTTGGCCGGGTCGCCGTCGAGGTTGACGAAACCGCCCGTCTCCAGCCCGCCGAGCACCGACGCGGTGGCCGTGTTGGGGGTGCCCGCCACGGCCGGGTCGGTGGTGGTCACGGTGGCGGCGAGCAGGGTGGCGGCCTTGTCGTAGGCGGTGGCCGGGGTCGGGAAGGTCATCTCGGCCGGCTTGAGCTGTCCGGCCAGGCCGTCGAGGACGCCGCCGCTCTTGGGGTCGAAGAACTTCTCCGTCAGGGAGAGCCTGCCGGTGATCGTGGCGCCCGCGTCGGCCAGCACCTCCTGCGTGGCCTCGCGCTGGGCCGCGCCGGCGCCGGGCGCCTCGACCAGCAGCACCTGCTCGCCGGTGAGCTCGCCGGTGACGAGTTCGGGCGTCAGCGTGGTGACGAACGCGTCGCCCGCCTGCTCGCGGCTGCGCAGGTCGTCGATCTGGCCGCGCAGCTCCTGCTTGTCCGCGGTCAGCTGGCGCGTGATCTCCTCGGCCGATCTGATCGCGGGGTCCTGGAGCAGCGTGGTGCCCAGGACGATGCCCACGGCCAGAGCCAGGAAGATGGCGACGATGGAGACGAGGTGATAACGGAAATCGATCACGAGAAGAGCCCGACCAACCAGAAGATGAACGCGTTCCAGAAGTCTTGCAGCCCGTTCAGCCAGGTCTGACCGAGCGGGGAGAACGACAGGGCGACGCCCATCGTGATCAGCGCTGTGATCGCCAGCAACAGCAGCTGCGAGGTGGAGATGCGGCTGCGGTAGAGGCGGCTGACGCCCTTGGCGTCGACCAGCTTGCTGCCGACGCGCAACCGGGTGAGGAAGGTGCTGGCCATGCCGGAGCGGCCCTTGTCGAGGAACTCCTCCAGCGTGCCGTGGGTGCCGACGGCGACGATGAGCGAGGCGCCCTTGTCGTCGGCCATGAGCATCGCGATGTCCTCGCTGGTGCCGGTCGACGGGAAGATCACCGCGTCGCGGCCGAGCTGGCGGACCCGCTCCAGGCCGGGCGCCCGGCCGTCGCGGTAGGCGTGCACGACGAGCTCGGCGCCGCAGGTGAGCGCCTTGGTGGAGACGGAGTCGAAGTCGCCGACGATGACGTCGGGCAGGTAGCCGGCCTCCAGCAGCGCGTCGGCGCCGCCGTCGACGCCGATCAGCACCGGGCGGTATTCGCGCAGGTAGGGGCGGAGGGTGGCGATGTCCTCCTTGTAGTGGTAGCCGCGCACCACGATGAGGGCGTGCCGGCCCTCGATGGGGGTGCGGATCTCGGGCACGCCGACTCCGTCGATGAGGAGCTTGCCCTCGCCCCGCACGTACTCCATCGTGTTGACGGCGAAGGCCTCGATCTGCACGGCCAGCCCGGCGCGGGCCTCGGCCATGGCCGCCTCGACGCCCTCCATGTGCTGCTCGTCGCCCTTGCCGACGACCTCGTCGTCGAGGTGGACGACGCCCTCGTGGAGCCGGATGACGTCGCCGTCCCTGACCCGCTCGAACAGCTCGTGGCTGGCGTTGTCGACGAACGGGATGCCGGCCTCGAGGATGATCTGGGGCCCGAGGTTGGGGTAGCGGCCGCTGATGCCCGCGGCGACGTTGACCACGGCCGCGGCTTCGCACGCCACCAGTGCCTCCGCGCTGACCCGGTCCACGTCGACATGGTCGATGATGGCGATCTCGCCTGGCTTGAGGCGCTTGGTGAGCCTCTTGGTCCGCCGGTCGATCCTCGCCACGCCCGTGACACCGGGAAGGTCGTTGACCTTCCGTCCGCGGAGGCCCGGCATCTTGTTCCCCGGAACCTTCATCAATGACCATCCTGCCAGAGGGAAACACGTGGGAGGTCACGCACTGCGGGGCGTGTCCGCTATGTCACCCAGGATCACCTGTCGGCGGCCAGTCCGAGCAGCTCTTCCGCGTGCGCTCTGCCCAGTTCGGAATCCTCCAGTCCCGCGAGCATCCGGGACAGCTCCCGCACCCTGCCCTCGTGGTTGAGGGTGACCACGCCGCTGCGCACCACGCTGCCGTCACTGGCCTTCTCCACCACCAGATGCTGGTCGGCGAAGGCCGCCACCTGGGGCAGATGTGTGACCACTATCACCTGCGCGGTGCGCGCCAGCCGGGCCAGCCGGCGCCCGATCTCGACCGCGGCCTTGCCGCCGACGCCCGCGTCGACCTCGTCGAACACGAACGTGGGCACCGGGTCGGCGCCCGCGAACACCACCTCGATGGCGAGCATGACCCGGCTCAGCTCACCGCCGGAGGCGCCCTTGTTGAGCGGCAGCGGCGGCGCCGCCGGATGCGCGGCCATCCGCAGCTCGACCTCGTCGACGCCCTCGGGGCCGAACTCGGCGGCCCTGGCGAGCTCGACGACGACCCGGGCGTGCGGCATGGCCAGCGCGGTCAGCTCCTCGGTGACGGCCGCGCCGAACCGCTCGGCGGCCGCCTGGCGCACCTTGGTCAGATCGGCGGCCAGCTCGGTGAGGCGGGCGGTGAGCTCCTCCAGCTCGCGGGTGAGCTCCCCGATGCGCTCGTCGTCGCCCTCCAGCTCGGTCAGCCGGGCGGCGGAGCGCTGGGCCCAGGCCAGCACGCCGGCGCTGTCCTCGCCGTACTTGCGGATCAGCCCGGTCAGCGCCGAGCGCCGCTCCTGCACCGCGGCCAGCCGGGCCGGGTCGGCCTCGATCGACTCGGCGTAGGCGGCCAGGTCGGTGGCCACGTCGGAGATGAGGTAGCCCGCCTCGGCCAGCCGGTCGGCCATCCCGGCGAGCTGGCTGTCGAAGTCACGCACCGCCTCGACGGCCGCGCGCGCCTCGCCCAGCAGCGAGATGACGTCACGCGCGCCGCCCGCGGCCTCCATGGGGTCGCCGAGCAGCGCGGTGTGGGCGGTGGTCGCGGCGCCGCGCAGCGCGTCGGCGTGCGACAGCCGCTCCTCCTCGCCGCGCAGGTCGGTGTCCTCGCCGGCCTTGGGGTCGACCTTCTCGATCTCCTCCAGCCCGAACCGGAGCAGGTCGGCCTCCTGCGCCCGCTCCCGGGCGCGGGTGGTCAGCTCCTCCAGCAGCGCCGCCACCTGCTTGTGCCTCTTGTACGCCTGCCCGTACGCGCGCAACGGCTTGACCAGCTCGTTGCCGGCGTAGCGGTCGAGCGCGGCGCGCTGCCTGGCCGGCTGCAGCAGCCGCTGCTGGTCCATCTGGCCGTGCACGGCCACCAGGTCGTCGGCCAGGTAGGTCAGGGTGCCGACGGGCACCGTGCGTCCGCCGAGCCAGGCCCGCGACCTGCCCTCGGCCGAGACGGTGCGGGAGATGATGAGCTCGCCGTCGTCGACCTCGCCGCCGATGTCCTCGACCTGCTGGGCCACCCGGCCCGCGGAGTCGATGACGAGCGTGCCCTCGACGCTGGCCTTGTCGGCGCCGGGACGGATGCGGGAGGGGTCGGCGCGTCCGCCGAACAGCAGCCCGAGGCCGGTGACGACCATCGTCTTGCCCGCGCCGGTCTCGCCGGTGACCACGTTGAAGCCCGGCGAAAGCTCCAGCACGGCCTCGTCGATGACGCCGAGCCCCTGGATGCGGACCTCCTCGACCCTTGGTCGCACTGCCCACTCCCGTCACTTACGTGCTTTCCGAACACTCGTGCGGATGCGATCCTACGCGTTCGCGTCCCCATTCACTCAGGGTCGCACCCTTCCGCGCCACCCCTGGACGGGTAGTTCGAACTTGGCGACCAGCCTGTCGGTGAACGGCGCGCCGGTGCTCTCCACGCCGTGCAGCCGGGCCAGCCGTACCGGCTCGCTGCCTCGGCGCACCTCCACGCGGGTGCCGGAGGGCAGGTCGAAGCGGCGGCGGCCGTCGCACCACAGCACCCCGCCCGGCGTGTCGGGCAGGATCTCGACGGCGAGCGTGGAGCGCGGCGAGACCACCAGCGGGCGGGCGAACAGGGCGTGCGCGCTGATCGGCACCATGAGCAGCGCCTCCACCTCCGGCCAGACCACCGGCCCGCCGGCGGAGAAGGCGTAGGCGGTGGAGCCGGTCGGGGTGGCGCAGATCACGCCGTCGCAGCCCCAGCGTGACAGCGGCCGCCCGTCGATCTCGGCGACCACCTCCAGCATGCGCTCCTGCTTCTCGACGGTGACCTCGTTGAGCGCCCACGTGTCGGCGATGACGCGGCCGTTCTGCCTCGCGAACACGTCGATGGTCATGCGTTCCTCGACGTCGTAGCGGCCCGCGACCACGCTGTCGACGGCGTCGGACAGGTCGTCGACCTCGGCCTCGGCCAGGAAGCCGACGTGCCCGAGGTTGACGCCGAGCAGCGGGGTGCCGGCCGGCCTGGCGAGCTCGGCCGAGCGCAGCAGCGACCCGTCGCCGCCGAGGACGATCATGACCTCGACGTCCTTGGCGGCGCCCGGCTCGGCGGGCACGACCTCGACGCCGCCGCAGCCGATGTCGGCGGCCTCGGTGTCGAGCACCCGGACGCTCAGGCCCGCCCCGACGAGCCGCCCGATGACCAGGCGGGCGCTCTCCACGGCGGCCTCCCGCCCGGTGTGGGCGGTGACCAGAACGGTGCGGTTGTCGGTGCGGTTGTAGGTGCGGTTGTAGGTGCGGTTGTCGGTCCGGTTCATTGCGGCCCTTCCGCCACGGCTCGCCTGATCTCGGCTTCGAGGTCGGCGACCTGCGGCGCCCCTTCGCCCTTGCCCAGCCAGAGCAGGTATTCGACATTGCCCGACGGCCCGGGCAGCGGGCTCGCGGTCACGCCGCGCACCGCCAGCCCGAGCTCGCCGGCCTTGGCGGCGGCCTGCCGTACGGCCCCGGCCCGCAGCTCGGGATCGCGCACCACGCCACCGGCCCCCACGAGGTCCTTGCCCACCTCGAACTGGGGCTTGACGAGCATGACGAAGTCGGCGCGCGGCGCGGCGACCCCGGCCAGCGCGGGCAGCACGAGCCGCAGCGAGATGAACGACAGGTCTCCGACGACCAGCGTGGGCGCCTCGCCCACCATGCCGGGGGTGAGGTCGCGGACGTTGAGCCGCTCCATCACCGTCACCCGCTCGTCGCTCCGCAGCGACCAGGCGAGCTGGCCGTAGCCGACGTCGACGGCGACCACGTGCCCGGCGCCGCGGCGCAGCAGCACGTCGGTGAAGCCGCCGGTGGAGGCGCCCGCGTCGAGGCAGCGCCGCCCGGCCACGGTCAGCTCCGGGAACGCCTCCAGCGCCCCGATCAGCTTGTGCGCGCCGCGCGAGACGTAGTCGGGCCCGCCGGACGACTCCGCGACGACGATGGCCGAGGCGGTGTCGACCTGGGTGGCGGCCTTGCCGGCGCGCTGGCCTCCCACGGCGACCCGGCCGGCCTCGATGAGCTGGGCCGCCTGCTCGCGCGAGCGCGCCAGGCCGCGCCGGACCAGCTCGGTGTCGAGCCGGACCCTGCGGCTCACCGCGCCTCCACGGCGCCGAGCGCGGCCTCCAGCCCGGAGAACGCCTCCTCGAACACCGCCACGTGCTCACCCACCGGCAGCCCGGCCAGGCGGCCCAGATCCGCGAGGACCGCGTCGACCCGCTCGTCGCCGGTGCCCTCTGGCAGCTCACTCATGACTCGACGGTAACGCCTCGGGCGAGCGCCCGGCACCTTGGCGGGCGTGTCACACGTTGAAGGGTCATACGGGGTGCTCCGATGTGGAACGCTACGGACGGTAAAGCCGAGGAAAGGAAGGCGGATCATGGCAAGCGTCGAGGAGTGCCGGGCGGCACTGGTCAAGCTCGTCGCCCAGTTCGACGAGATCGACGAGCAGGACCGGGCCAAGCACGTGGTGGAGCGCACGGTCAGCTGCCGGGTGTCCGACCTTGACGTGATCTTCTACGGCCGGCTGCACCACGGGGGGCTGGACCCGTTCACCGAGGAGCCGCCCGCCGGCGGCAAGCCCGCCGAGGTCAAGCTGACGATCGTGAGCGACGACCTGATCGCGCTGGTCGACGGGGAGCTCGACCTGGCCCGCGCGCTGCTCGGCGGCCGCGTGAAGATCGACGCCAGCTTCGGCGACCTGCTGCGCCTGCGCCGCCTCCTCTGATCCGGCCCGGCCTTCAGCCGAGGCGGCCGAGAGCCTGCTTGACCGCGTCCTCCTCGGCGCGGCCGTCGCCGGCGGCCGCCCACACGGCGTCGCAGGCCGCCCGCAGCCCGTCGATCCGGCTCCCGTCGCCGTCGAGCCGCAGCGTCCCGTCTGCCCACCGGGCCCGCCATCCGCCGCACTCGCCGTCGCGCACCCGCGGATACGGCTCCAGCAACGCCCCCAGATCCTCGGCCACATAGGCGGGCCGGTGCCGCGGCCCGGCGGTGAGCAGGTCGACCGGCCTGGCCACCCCGGTCAGCACCAGCAGCCCGTCGACCCCCGCGTTCACCGCGCCCTCGATGTCGGTGTCGAGCCGGTCCCCCACGACCAGCGGCCGCCGCGCCCCCGTACGGATCACCGACTCCCGGTGCAACGGCGGATCGGGCTTGCCCGCGTAGACCGGTTCCACCCCGGTGGCATGCGCGATGACCCGCACCATCGCCCCGTTGCCCGGCTGCTCGCCCCGTCCGGTCGGCATGGTCGCGTCGCCGTTGGACGCCACGAACAGCGCCCCCCGCCGCACGGCCAGCGCCCCCTCCGACAGCAGCTCGTACGACAGCCCCGGCGCGATCCCCTGCGCCCCCGCCACGGGCTCCGCCGCCGCCGTGGTCACGGGCCTGAGCCCGCGGTCCCGTACCGCCAGCCGCAGCCCCGACCCGCCCACCACGAGCACGTTCGACCCGGCGGGCACCCGTTCGGCCACCAGCCGCGCCGCGGCCTGCGCCGAGGTGACGACGTCCTCCCCGCGCGCCGGCACCCCCAGCTCACGCAGGTGCGCCGCGATGGCCGCGGGCGTCCGCGAGGCGTTGTTGGTCACGTACGCCAGCCGCGCCCCGCGCCGCCGGGCCGCCTCCAGTGCCTGCGGCGCCCCCGGCACCGCGTGACGTCCCAGGTAGACGACCCCGTCCAGGTCGAGCAGCAGGGTGTCGTAGCCGTCGATCAGCACCGCGCCTCATTCCGGTTGCCCACACGTCCCGTGAGACTCTAACCCCAGCCCCGCGCCCGCCCACGGACCGCCCGGGTGCGCAGGCATTCCGCATGCTGATCGTGGGACGCGTCGTCCCCGACGAGGACCTCACGGCCCTGTTCGACGCGGCCCCCGGCGAGCTGGTCGCCAGCACGGCCCCGAAGGCCGCTCAGCCGTGCGCGACGGGGCGAGACACCTGGTGGCGACGGACGAGCGCGTCGCCGCCGGCTGCGGCGTCGTCCAACCGGCCGAGGCACGACCGGCGAGCTGAAGCGCATGTACGTCGTCCCCGGCCACCGCGGCATCGCCCGGTCCCTCCTGAAGGCCCTGGAGGGCCTGGCGGCCGAGATGGGCTACGACCACCTGCGGCTCGCCACCGCAATCCACCGGCCCGAGGCCATCGCCCCCCACGAGAGCGCCAGCCACCCCATGGCGAGGTACGCGATCCCGGCTGTCGCGCTCGGGCGAAAGATATGCAGAAAGAGGGACGCGAGCGCAGCATGGCCCCGGCCATCCTTCCGGCATGAACATCGCCGCATCGCTCATCCTCGGCGCCGTCACCGCGGTCACCGCCGTCGTCCCGACCACGACCACGACCACGCCGCTGTCATGGCAGAACTGCGGAGACGGTCTACAGTGCGCACAGATCCGGGTGCCGGCGGACTGGGCCCGCCGATCAGCTCACAAGGTGACGATCGGACTCGCCAAGCTGCCCGCCCAGAACCAGGCTCGCAAGAAGGGCGTGCTGCTGGTCAACACCGGCGGGCCTGGCGAGCAGATTGCGCTTCTCCGCCAGGCGAAGCAGTCCTTCGCAGATCTCACCAAATGGTTCGACGTGGTGATTTTCGACCCGCGGGGGTTCGGCAGATCCAGCGTGATCAACTGCCCGATCCCCGCCCCCTTTGCCACCGAGTGGGTGTTCCCGAACAAGAGAGCCTATGACGCTTACGCCGCGACGAACCGCACGTTCGGCCGCGCGTGCGCCGAAGAGGCAGGCGTGCTGTCGGGCAACCTCAACTCCTGGCAGATCGCGCACGACATGGAGGCGATCAGAAAGGCCCTGGGACAGGCGAAGCTGACCTATCTGGGCAACTCGCACGGCACCGTGCTCGGGCAGGCCTACGCCGAGTTGTTCCCGCGCAAGGTCGGCCGGATGTACCTCGACAGCGTCTTCGACCACACCACCCCCGACCTGCGCACCTGGCTCAAGCCGCGAGCCAAGGCCCTGGAAGCCAACTTCCACCGCTTCGCCGCATGGTGCCGGAGCACCGCAACGTGCGCGCTGCACGGCAAGGATCCGGTGGCCGTCTGGGACGAGGTGATGGCCAAGGCCCGCCGCGAGCCCATCCCCGCATCCGAAGCCGGTCCCGGCGCGGGCATCAGCGACACCCAGATCGCCTCCCGCGCCCACTTCACCTTCGAGGCGAGCTGGGAGCCCCTGGCCGCCGGGCTCGCGCGGGCGCAGGCCGGCGACGCCTCGTTCTTCGCCAAGGTGCAAGGAGCTCCGGACCCCGACCTGTCGCGCGTCTTCCTCTGCGCGGATCTGCCCTATCCGGGCTACGGCAAGCTCAAGAAGCTGGAGGGCGACCTGCGTCGCGATACGCCCCACATCGGGTGGCGGGCCGTGTGGCCGATGGCCAACCACTGCGCCGGCCTGCCACCGGCCACGACCTACGCGCCTCACCCCATCAAGGCGCCGGGCCTGCCCCCCGTGCTCATCGCGGGCGGCGAGCACGACGACAACACCCCGACGGCGGACGGCCGCCGGCTGGCCGCCCAGCTTCCCGGGGCCCGCTTCCTGACGGCCGTCGGCGGACACGCGCTCTACCTCTCCGGCCACCCGTGCGTACGCGAGCACGTGCACCGCTACCTGACCACGGGCCGGATGCCGCCGCGCGGCGCCTCCTGCGGACCGGCGAAGTAGCGTTGCCGCTGTGTACGCCAGAGAGGGACTCCTCGTGCTCGCGGCCGCTGCCGCTCTCACCGCATTCACCGCGTTCGACGGCGGGCCGCCCTGGCCCGACCTCCCTCTGGTGGCGGGCGCCGGTCTCGCCGCGGCACTGCCCCTGACGCTGCGTGCCCGCTTCCCGCTGACGGGAGCGCTGCTGTCGGCGGCGACAGCTCTGCTCGGGCTGGTGATCCCGGGCTGGCAGGGCCGGCTGGTGACCATGGTCATGTTCGGCGCGGCGGCCTTCCGCCTACCGAGCCGCGCCTGGCTGGTGATGGGCCTGTCCATCGCCTGGACCACCGGTTACGGCCTGCTCATCCCGCTGGCCCAGGCCGGGTTCTCCGTGGTCACCGACCTGGTCATCATGGGTGTCGCTCCGGTCGCGGTCGGCCTCGCCCTGCGCCTGTACGGCGAGCGGGCCGCACAGGCGGCACGGCTCGACCACGCCGAGACCGCCCGCGCCATGGCCGAGGAACGCGCCGCGCTCGCCCGCGACGTCCACGACAGCGTCGGCCACCACCTCACGGCCATCAGCATGCAGGCCACCGCCACCCGCCGGGCGCTGCGCGGCCAGGCGCAGACGGCCGACAAGGCGCTGGGCACCATCGCCGAGCTGTCCGCCACCGCGTTGCACGAGGTGCGCGCCCTTCTCGACGCGCTACGCGAGGCACCCGCCGGACCGGACCTGGAAGAGATCGAGCATCTGGCCGAGCGGCTCTCCACCGCACGGTTGCCGATCTCGGTCCACCGCTCCGGCGGCACCACGCCGCCGCCCGCTGTCAGCCACACGGTCTACCGCGTCGTGCAGGAAGCGCTCACCAACGCCGCCCGCCATTCCGGAGCAGGCCGCGTGGAGGTGCGCGTGCGGTGCGACCCGGCCGCGGTGACGGTCTCGATCACCGACGACGGCCAGGGCCGTGCCGGCGCGGAGGGGCGGGGCATCAGAGGCATGCGCGAGCGTGTGGCCCAGCATGGCGGCACGTTCGCGGCGGGCCCGGGGCAGGATCACGGCTGGCGGGTGGAGGCCGTCGTGCCGATCGGGCCGGTCCGCCAGAGGAGTGCGGCGTGACGATTCGCGTGGTGATCGCCGACGATCAGCCGGCCGTACGTGACGCGTTGCGCGTGACGCTGGACGGCGAGCCCGACATCACGGTGGTCGGCGAGGCGGCCGACGGTGCCGAGGCCGTCCACCAGGCACTGTGGTGGCGCCCCGACGTGGTGGTGCTGGACCTGCGCATGCCGTACGTCGACGGGATCTCCGCGATCCGGCAGCTGGCCGACGTGGAGGCCCCGCCTCGGATGCTCGCGCTGACGACGTTCGACACCGATGAATACCTGTTCGGGGCACTCCAGTCGGGGGCTTCGGGGTTCCTGCTCAAGGACAGCGACCCCGAACTCCTCCTGGCGGCCGTGCGAGCGCTGCACCGCGGGCACGGCCTGGTGGACCCTCAGGTCACCACCCGGTTGATCCACCGTTTCGCGAGCCTGTCGCCCGCCTCCCCCGCCGACGCGCAACAGCGACTCACTCCTCGTGAGCTCGAGGTGCTCCGGCACCTGGCTCGCGGGCTGAGCAACGCACAGATAGCCCGAGCCCTGACCGTCGAGGAAGGCACGATCAAGAACCACGTCGCGAGCCTCCTGCGCAAACTCGGACTGCCCACGCGGGTGCGCGCCGTCATCTACGCCTACGAGCACGGCCTGGCCCCGCGCCACCCGGACACCCGATCCTCAAGGAGGTTCCCATGATCTCGATGCGCCGGGGGGCGCGCCGCCGCCGGAGAGGATGGCGGATCGCGGCCACGGTCACCGCCGTCCTCCTCGCCGCGGCCGTGGCGCTGACCGCGATCGCCTTCCCGTCCGTCGCGGCCACCACCTGTCCCGGCTGTTACGGCCTGGAGCGGCTCCGGCCCGGCCTGTACGCCGAACTCGGCCTGGCACCGGCCGAGCGCCGGCACGTGGCCGAGGTCGTCGACCAGGCGAACCAGCGCGTACGCGCCTTCTTCGGCGGACGGGTGAGCAGCCCCGACGTCCTCGTATGCCTGTCGGACGATTGCTACCGCAGGATCGGCGGCGGCCGGGAACGCGGCATCGCCGTGCTCAACCGGTCGGTGATGCTGTCTCCGCGCGGCGTCGATCCCGTGATCGCCTCGCACGAGCTGACCCATGTGGAGCTGCACGCCCGTCTCGACGGCGCCGATGTCCCGCAGTGGTTCGACGAGGGCCTGGCCGTCCTGGTCAGCGACGACCCCCGATACCTCGCCCCGGCCGGCGACCGCTGCCTGCTCGACTCCCGCCGGGCCCTGCCGGCGACGCTCGCCGACTGGCTGCGCACGGCATCGGCGAACCCCCATGTGTACGCCGAAGCCGCCTGCCGGGTGAGTCGCTGGGCAGGCAGGAACGGCGGAACGAAGGCCCTACCAACCCTCATCGAACGGCTGTCAACTGGGGAGGCCGTCCCACTGGCGCTCTCAGGCCCGCAGCGGCCTCTGGAAGCCCCGAGCTCTCACATCTCCCGGCGGGCGCGCAGCGTCGCCCGAACGCTCTTCAGCGCCGACACGTAGTGCCCCTCGTCGGGCCGCATCGCCACGGCGATCGCGAGGGGCTCCTGCGCCCCTTCGATGTCACCCGTGCGCCACAACGACAGCCCCAGCCCGAAGTACGCGTAGTCCTCCGCCGGATTGGCATCCACGATCCGCCGGAAGCTGCTGGCCGCCTCCGCGTACTGCCGTGAGTTGAACTGGGCCCTGGCCAGCGCCTCCCTGATGCTGCGCGAGTCCGGCTCGGCGCCGGCGGCCCGTTCCAGCAACGCGGCCGCGGCCGCCGGGCTGCCTTCCTTGAGCAACTTCACCCCGCGCTGATACCAGTCGTAGACGTCACCACCCGGAGCGCCCGGGGAATCTTCGTGAGGGTTTTCACCTTGGACCATTGCGTGAGCTCTCCTTCATCGGCAAACGACGGGTTCGCTGCGGAATCGGGGACCGGCGGAGCGTCGGGGCGACCACGAGAAGGCTCGGACGTCTATGACAGCATGCCCGGTATGGGGAATTCCGAACTGCCGATACCCGATGGGCTCGAGCTGCGCCCCTTCCGGGGCGTGCGATTCGCCGTCGACGATCCCGCCAAGGTGACCTCCCCGCCGTACGACCTGATCTCGGACGGTGACGTCCACGCTTTGCTGGACTCCCATCCCTACAACGTCGTCCGTCTCATCCTTCCCATCTCACCCCCAAGAGACGCCCCCCAGCCATCGCCCTCTCACTC
>NZ_LAVL01000183.1 GCF_001083785.1 Nonomuraea sp. SBT364 | reverse complement strand
GAGGGGGAGCGACCCGGGGGCGGTGGGAGGAGAGCAGGCCACGTCCGCGAAGGACATGGCCTGCCCGGTGTTCACACGCCGGAGCCCGCCCGGATCCTCTCCGACTGGCGGGTGGTGTGGCCGTACATCTCCTCCTCCGACTGCGCCTCCGGGCCGTGGGTCTCCTCGATGCGGAGCGCCACGCCCATGCAGAACAGTGTCGGTGCCCACTGGCCGATGAAGATCCCCCAGCGGTCCGCGCGGTCCAGGCCGGCCTTTTCGACGTTCTTGGACGTCATCCAGGTGGCGAAGGACAAACCGATGGAGGCGATTCCTGCCAGGTAGCAGTGGTTCGACTTAATGCCCATCTTGTGGAGCGTTTTGATCATGATTCCCCCCTTGCTGTGATGCTGTTACCCCACGTGACACCCGGTAACCACGGGTTCGTTCCGACAGGGTGCGGAGGGCGGCCAGGAGCTCCGGCGGGCCGTCGACGTCGAAGTCGGCGTCGAGCATGAGAATGTGCAGGGCGAGCCGCATCGGGGTGTCGCCGCCCGCGTGCACCACGCACGCGTGCTCGCCGCGCGGCTCCACCAGCACCGACGGGGGCACGTGCGGGCGGACGGCATCGGCGGGGGCGTGCACGGTCACCGTCGCCCGGTGGCGCATCAGCGCGGTGTCCACGCCCTGCGGCACCACGTCCGCAGGCGGCGCGGGGCGGGGGGTGAAGCGCGGGCCGTGCGGCGTCCGTACCGACAGCCGGTCGGCCCTGAAGGTGCGCCAGTCCGCGCGGTCCACGTCCCAGGCGATCAGGTACCAGCGCCGTCCGGTGTGCACGAGCTTGTACGGTTCGACGTCCCGGACCTGGTCGTCACCGGTGTGCGTGCGGTAGTCGAACCGCAGCCGGTGCCGGTCGCGGCAGGCGGCGGCGACGGCCGTCAGCGTGTCGGTGGGCACGGGCGTGTCCGGGGGGCCGAGCGACACCGTGTGCCGGTGCAGGGCCCCGACCCGGTGGCGGAGGCGGGCCGGGAGCACCTGTTCGAGCTTGACCAGGGCGCGCAGCGCGCTCTCCTCGAAGGCGCCCGCGGTGCGCAGGGCGACGGCGACCGCCACCGCCTCCTCGTCGTCGAGCAGCAGCGGCGGCAGCTTGGCCCCGGCGCCGAGGCGGTAGCCGCCGGCGACGCCGGGCACGGCGTGCACCGGGTAGCCGAGCGTGCGCAGCTTGCCGATGTCGTAGCGGACGGTGCGCGGGCTGACCCGCAGCCGCTCGGCCAGCTCGGCGCCTGACCAGTCGGCCCGTGCCTGGAGCAGCGACAGCAGGCGCAGCAGCCGCGCGGAGGTTTCCAGCATCCCCGCATTCAATCCAGGCAAGGATCTTGCCGCAAGGGCTGCGACGGTGGAGGCATGAGCGAAAAGATCAGGGACTTCCGCATCGACATCCCCCAGGCCGGCCTGGACGACCTGCGCGAGCGGCTGAGCCGTACCCGGCTGCCCGTGCAGACGCCGGGAGCGGGGCCGGAGCGCGGCGTGCCGGTCGGTGACCTGCGCGAGCTGGCCGAGCACTGGGCCACCACCTACGACTGGCGCGCCCACGAGGCAGAGCTCAACGCCCACCCGCAGCACGTCACCACGATCGACGGCCAGGACATCCACTTCCTGCACGTCCGCTCGCCGGAGCCGGACGCCACCCCGCTGATCCTCACGCACGGCTGGCCGGGCTCCGTCGTGGAGTTCCTGGACGTGATCGGCCCGCTGACCGACCCGAAGGCGCACGGCGGCGAGTCGGCCGACGCCTTCCACCTGGTCATCCCGTCGCTGCCGGGCTTCGGCTTCTCGGCCCCGCTCACGAGCGCCGGCTGGACGCTGAACCGCATCGCCCGCGCCTGGGCCGCGCTGATGGCCAGGCTCGGCTACGACCGCTACGGCGCGCAGGGCGGCGACTGGGGGTCGGGCGTGTCGCGCGAGCTGGGCCGAATCGACCCGGAGCACGTGATCGGCGTGCACGTGAACTACCTCATGACCTTCCCCCACGGCGAGGCGGTGGACGGGCTCGGCGAGGAGGACCGGGCCCGGCTCGACGGGCTGGAGCGCTACACCGGGGAGCTCGGCGGATACCTGGCGATCCAGTCCACCCGGCCGCGGACCCTGGCGTTCGGGCTGGCCGACTCACCGGCGGGGCAGCTCGCCTGGATCGCGGAAAAGTTCGCCGAGTGGACCGAGGACGGCGTGGACCGCGACCGGCTGCTCACCAATGTCTCGCTCTACTGGCTGACGAACACGGCGGACTCGGCGGCGCAGATCTACTGGGAGTTCGCGCACGCGTGGAGCATGCCGGAAAGGTCGCCGACGCCTACGGGCGTGGCCGTGTTCGCCCACGACTACGTCAAGCCGGTCCGCGCGCTGGCCGAGCTGACCGACACGATCGTGCACTGGTCGGAGTTCGGGCACGGCGGGCACTTCGCCGCGATGGAGCAGCCGGAGGCGTTCACCGGGGACGTGCGCGCCTTCTTCGGCAAGCTGCGGGATTAACAGCGTGTTTCCGCCGTGACGCATATGTATTGCGTGTTGCCCGGGTGAGTTACATGTAACCGGCGCACAGCCACGGATCGTCAATGTGCGTAACGCCGGATTCCTACGTTCGACCTCACCAGAACGTAGGAGGAACGATGGCGCGCTGGATCGCCGAGTGGCATCCCGACGACGCGGCCTTCTGGCAGCACACGGGCCGGAAGGTCGCCCGCCGGAACCTCGTCTTCTCGATCCTGGCCGAGCATCTCGGCTTCACCGTCTGGACGCTCTGGAGCATCGTGGCCGCCCAGATGGGCTCCTACGACTTCTCGACCGACCAGCTCTTCTGGCTCGTCGCGGTGCCGAACCTGGTCGGTTCGGTGCTGCGGGTGCCCTACACGTTCGGGCCCGCCAGGTTCGGCGGGCGCAACTTCACCGTGGTGAGCGCGCTGCTGCTGATCGTCCCTGCGGTGCTTCTCGGTGTGGCTGTGAGCAGCCCGGACACCCCGTACTGGACGTTCCTCGCCATCGCGGCCGTCGCCGGCGTCGGCGGCGGGAACTTCGCCTCCAGCATGGCCAACATCACCTACTTCTACCCGCGCACCCGGCAGGGCGTCGCGCTCGGGCTGAACGCGGCCGGTGGCAACATCGGCGTCAGCTCGGTGCAGCTGGTGATGCCGCTGGTGATCGGGGCGTTCGGGCTGGCGGCGGCGGGCTGGTTCTGGGTGCCGTTCATCGTGGTGGCGGCGGGCTGCGCCTACTTCTTCATGGACAACCTGTCCAGCGCCAAGGCCAGCCCGCGCGAGCAACTGGCGGTCGCGGGCCGGGCGCAGACGTGGATCATGTCCTTCCTGTACGTGGGCACGTTCGGCTCGTTCATCGGCTACTCGACCGCGTTCCCGCTGCTGAGCATGAGCCTGTTCCCGGATGCGCCGTGGACGGCGGTGGCGTTCGCCGGGCCGCTGGTCGGGTCGCTGGTCAGGCCCGCGGGCGGCTGGCTGGCCGACCGGCTCGGCGGCGCGCCGGTCACGCTGTGGAACTTCGCGGCCATGGGCGCCGGCGTCGTGCTGGTCTGGCTCGCCTCCGCCTCCGGCGGCTTCTGGCCGTTCTTCCTCGCCTTCCAGATCCTCTTCCTGACGGCCGGGATCGGGAACGGCTCCACGTACCGGATGATCCCGGCCATCTTCCAGGCCAAGGCCGTAGCCGAGCGCGGCACCGGCGAGGAGGCGCTGCTGTACGGCAAGCGGCAGGCGTCGGCGGCGATCGGGATCATCTCCGCGGTCGGGGCGCTGGGCGGGTTCCTCATCAACCGGGCGTTCGGCATGTCGTTCGCCGCGACGGGCAGCCCGGCGGTGGCGTTCGCCGCGTTCGGCGCCTTCTACGCCGCCTGCTTCGCGCTGACCTGGTGGTGCTACACGCGCACCGTCGGCGTGACGCGGATCGCCTCCCTAGCGCATGCGCGGGTGTGAGTGATGAGCGTCGACACCCACTGCCCGTACTGCGCCCTGCAGTGCGGGATGGCGATCCGCGCCGAGGGGACCGAGGTGACGATCACCCCGCGGACCGACATCCCGGCCAACGCCGGCGGCGCGCTCTGCCAGAAGGGCTGGACCGCCGCCGAGCTGCTCACCAACGGTGAGCGACTGACCGGCCCGCTCCTGCACGGGAACCCGGTGTCCTGGGAGGAGGCGCTCGACCACGTGGCGGAGCGCCTCGGCGCTCTCAGGGACGAGCACGGCCCCGACGCCGTGGCCGTGTTCGGCGGGGGCGGGCTCACCAACGAGAAGGCGTACCTGCTGGGCAAGCTCGCCAGGGTCGCGCTCGGCACCAGCCAGATCGACTACAACGGCCGCTTCTGCATGTCGTCGGCCGCCGCCGCGTCGATCCGGGCGTTCGGCCTGGACCGGGGGATGCCGTTCCCCGTCACCGACCTGGCCGGCGCCGACGTGGTGCTGCTGGCGGGCGCGAACCCGGCCGAGACGATGCCGCCGTTCGTGCGCCACCTGGAGGGGGCGCGGCTCATCGTCATCGACCCGCGCCGCACCGCGACCGCCCGGCTGGCCTGGCTGCACCTGAGGCCGGCGCCCGGCACCGACCTCGCGCTCGCGCTCGGCCTGCTGCACCTGGCCGTGGCCGAGGACCTCGTCGACGTGCCGTACGTCGCCGGGCGCACCACCGGGTTCGAGGAGGTGCGCACCTCGCTCGCCTCCTGGTGGCCCGAGCGGGTCGAGCGGATCACCGGCGTGCCGGTGCAGCGCATGCGCGAGGCCGTGCGCGCTCTCGCGTTCGCGCGGAACGCGTACGTGCTCACCGGGCGCGGCGCCGAGCAGCACGCCAAGGGCACCGACACGGTCAGCGCGTTCATCAACCTGGCGCTCGCGCTCGGCCTGCCCGGCCGGGCGGGCTCGGGCTACGGGTGCCTCACCGGGCAGGGCAACGGGCAGGGCGGCCGCGAGCACGGGCAGAAGGCCGACCAGCTCCCCGGTTACCGCAAGATCGACGACCCGGCGGCGCGCGAGCACGTCGCGGGCGTGTGGGGAGTGCGGCCGGAGGACCTGCCGGGGCCGGGACGCTCGGCGTACGAGCTGCTCGACGCCCTCGGCACGCCCGGCGGGCCGCGCGCGATGCTGCTGTTCGGCTCCAACCCGGTCGTGTCCGCGCCCGACTCCGCCAGGATCGCCGACCGGATCAGGGCGCTCGACCTGCTCGTCGTCTGCGACGTGGTGATGTCGGAGACGGCGGCGCTGGCCGACGTGGTGCTCCCGGTCACCCAGTGGGCCGAGGAGACCGGCACGATGACGAACCTCGAAGGCCGCGTCCTGCTGCGCCGCCAGGCCGTCGCGCCGCCGCCCGGCGTGCGCGGCGACCTGGAGGTCATCGCCGGGCTGGCCCGCCGGCTGGGCCACGACTTCGCCGACGAGCCCGGCAAGGTGTTCGAGGAGCTGCGCCGGGCCAGCGCCGGCGGGCCGGCCGACTACGCGGGCATCACCTACGAGCGGATCGCCGACGAGACCGGCGTGTTCTGGCCCTGCCCGGATCCGGAGCACGCCGGCACCCCCCGGCCGTTCCTGGACTCCTTCCCCACGCCCGACGGCCGGGCCAGGTTCGTGCCCGTCGAGCACCGGCCGCCGGCCGAGGACATCGACGACGACTACCCCGTCTACCTGACGACGGGCCGCGTGCTCGCGCACTACCAGAGCGGCGCGCAGACCCGCAGGATCGCCTCCCTGACCGCCGCCGTGCCCGAACCGTACGTGGAGCTCCACCCCGACCTGGCCGACCGGCTGGCGATCGAGGCGGGGGACCTGGTGCGGGTGACCAGCAGGCGCGGCGCGGGAGAGGGAGTGGCCAGGATCAGCGACGCGATCAGGAGCGACACCGTGTTCATGCCCTTCCACTGGGAGGGGGCGAACCGGCTGACCAACCCGGCCCTCGACCCCACGTCCCGGATGCCGGAGTTCAAGGTCTGCGCCGTACGGGTGGAGCGGGTCGCATGAGACTCGTCGTGGTGGGCAACGGCATGGCCGGCTCCCGGCTGGTCGGCGAGGTGCGGGCACGCGACCCGCGCGTCTCGATCACCGTGTTCGGCGCCGAGCACGGCCGCCCCTACAACCGGGTGCTGCTGTCGAACGTGCTCGCCGGCAAGGCCAGGCCCGAACAGCTCGGCCTGCACGACCTGTCCTGGTACGCCGCCAACCGGGTCGAGGCCGCCCTCGGCAGCGAGGTCGCCTGGATCGACAGGGAGGCCCGCGCCGTGCACACCGCCGACGGCCGGCGCGAGCCGTACGACCTGCTCGTGCTCGCCACCGGCAGCGAGGCCATCGTGCCGCCGATCCCGGGCGTCGAGCGGGCCATCCCGTTCCGCACGCTCGACGACTGCGACCGCATACTCAAGGCCGCCGAGCACAGCCGCCGCGCCGTCGTCGTGGGCGGCGGGCTGCTCGGCATCGAGGCGGCCCGCGGCCTGGCCGGGCGCGGCCTGCCCGTCACGCTGCTGCACCTGGCCGGCCACCTGATGGAACGCCAGCTCGACGCGGAGGCCGGGCTGGTGCTCGGCGAGACCCTGGCCGGGCTCGGCGTCGAGACCCGCACCGGGGTGCTCGCCGAGTCCGTCGAGGAGACGGGCGTCCGGCTGGCCGGCGGCGAACTGGTCGAGGGCGACCTGGTCGTGCTCGCCTGCGGCGTCCGCCCGCTGACCGCGCTCGCCGCCGAGGCCGGGCTGGAGGTGCGGCGCGGCGTCGTGGTGGACGACGAGCTGCGCACCGACGACCCGTCGATCTTCGCCATCGGCGAGTGCGCCGAGCACGACGGCACCGTCTACGGGCTGGTCGCGCCCGCCTGGGAGCAGGCGTCCGTGGCCGCCGACGTGATCACCGGGGGCAAGACGCGGTACCGGGGCTCGCGGCTGGTCACCCGGCTCAAGGCGAGCAGCGTCGAGCTGGCCGCCATGGGCGAGACGCAGCTCACCGACGAGCACGCCGAGGTGGTGCGCTTCAGCCACCGGGCCCAGGGCACCTATCGCAAGCTCGTCATCCGCGACGACCGCCTGGTCGGCGCGATCCTGCTGGGCGACAGCGACGCCGTCGGCACGCTCACCCAGCTCTTCGACCGCGGCGGTCCGGTGCCCGGCGACCGGGCCGGGCTGCTGTTCCCGGGGCTGTCGGCCGCGCCGGTCGCCGACAGCCCGGTGCTGATGCCCGACGCGGCCAAGGTGTGCCAGTGCAACAACGTGACCAAGGGTCAGATCCGGGCCTGCTGGGAGGCGGGCGCCAGGGACGTGGCCGGAGTGGCCGCCGCCACCCGCGCCACGACCGGCTGCGGCACCTGCCGTGACGCCGTGGCGGGCATCGTCGGCTGGCTGTGCGAACAGGAAGGGGTCTCCGCATGAAGAAGATCGTCGTGGCCGGGTTCGGCCCGGCAGCACACCGGCTCGTGGAGGCGCTGCAGCAGCGGGGCTTCGACGGCCGCGTCACGGTCATCGGCGAGGAGCCGCGCCCGGCCTACGACCGGGTGGCGCTGACCTCGTACCTGTCGGGGGTGAGTGCCGAGGACCTGGCCTACCCCGTGCCGTCCACGGCGGTGACCAGGCTGAACAGCCGCGTCACCGGCATCGACCGGGAGGCCCGCGTGGTCACCGTCGAGGGCGGCGAGCCGGAGCCCTACGACGTGCTCGTGCTGGCCACCGGGTCGGCGCCGTTCGTGCCGCCGGTGCCGGGGGCCGAGCACGCGTTCGTCTACCGCACGATCGACGACCTGGACGCGATCAGGATGGCGGCCAAGGAGGCCACCGACGGCGTCGTCGTCGGCGGCGGGCTGCTCGGCCTGGAGGCCGCCGACGCGCTGCGCGCGCTCGGCCTGCGCACCCACATCGTCGAGATGAGCCCGTGGCTGATGCCCCGTCAGGTGGACGAGGGCGGCGGCTCGGTGCTCAAGTCGCACATCGAGCAGCTCGGGCTGAGCGTGCACGCCGGCGCCGGCGTCCAGGAGATCGTCACCGACGACCGGGGGCGGGTGGCCGGGCTGCGCAAGCCCGACGGCACGCTCATCGACGCCGGGGTCGTCGTCTTCTCCGCGGGCATCCGGCCGCGCGACGAGCTGGCCAGGGCGAGCGGCCTGGAGGTGGGAGAGCGGGGCGGCGTCGTCGTCGACTCCGGCATGCGCACCTCCGACCCGGACATCTACGCCATCGGCGAGTGCGCGCTGGCGGGCGGCATGGTGTACGGGCTGGTCGGGCCGTGCTTCACGATGGCCGAGGTCGCGGCCGACCGGATCATGGGCGGCGACGGCACGTTCGGCGGCGCCGACCTGTCCACCAAGCTCAAGCTGCTCGGGGTCGAGGTGGCCCAGTTCGGCGCCATGACCGGGGCGCTCGACGTGACCTACATGGACCCGGTCGCCGGCGTCTACAAGAAGCTGTTCATCAGCGACGACGCCCGGACGCTGCTCGGCGGCATCTGCGTCGGCGACGCCGCGCCGTACACCTCGCTGCGCTCGTTCGTCGGCAAGCCGCTGCCCGCGCCGCCGTCCGACCTGCTGTTCACCGGCGGCGGCGCGAACCTCGACCTGCCCGACGACGCGCAGGTCTGCTCGTGCAACAACGTCAGCGCGGGCACGGTGCGCACCGCCATCGCCGACCAGGGCTGCGCCGACGTGCCCGGCCTCAAGGCGTGCACCCGAGCCGGAACCACCTGCGGCAGCTGCGTCCCGATGCTCAAGCAGCTCCTGGAGAAGTCCGGCGTCGAGGTCAGCAAGAACCTGTGCGAGCACTTCGCCCACTCCCGCGCCGAACTGTTCGACATCGCCAGGGTGCGCGGCATCACCACGTTCTCCGAGCTCATCGCCCAGCACGGGCAGGGCCGGGGCTGCGACATCTGCAAGCCGGCCGTCGCCTCCATCCTCGCCTCGCTGCACAACGGGCACGTGCTCGACGGCGAACGCGCCGCGCTCCAGGACACCAACGACGCCTTCCTGGCCAACATCCAGAAGAACGGCACGTACTCGGTCGTGCCCCGCATCCCGGGCGGCGAGATCACCCCGGACAAGCTCATCGTCATCGGCGAGGTCGCCCGCGACTTCGGCCTCTACACGAAGATCACCGGCGGGCAGCGGATCGACCTGTTCGGCGCCCGCGTCGAGCAGCTGCCGGAGATCTGGCGGCGGCTGGTGGACGCCGGGTTCGAGTCCGGCCACGCGTACGGCAAGGCGCTGCGCACGGTCAAGTCGTGCGTCGGCTCCACCTGGTGCCGCTACGGCGTGCAGGACTCCGTCGGCCTGGCCATCGCGCTGGAGCTGCGTTACCGGGGCCTGCGCTCGCCGCACAAGCTGAAGTCGGCCGTCTCCGGCTGCGCCCGCGAGTGCGCCGAGGCCCGTTCCAAGGACTTCGGGATCATCGCCACCGAGCAGGGCTGGAACCTCTACGTCGGCGGCAACGGCGGCTTCAAGCCCCGTCACGCCGACCTGCTCGCCGGCGACCTGACCACCGATGAGCTCATCAGGACCATCGACCGGTTCCTGATGTTCTACATCCGCACCGCCGACCGGCTGCAACGCACCTCGACCTGGCTGGAGTCGCTCGACGGCGGCCTCGACTACCTGCGCTCGGTGATCGTCGACGACGCGCTCGGCATCTGCGCCGACCTCGACGCGCACATGGAGCGGCACGTCGCCACGTACGTCGACGAGTGGCGGGCGACCCTGGACGACCCGGACAAGCTGTCCCGGTTCGTCAGCTTCGTCAACGCTCCTGGCGTGCCTGACCCGTCCATCGTTTTCGCCGCCGAGCGCGGCCAGATCAAGCCGGTGGTGGCCTGATGACCTGGGTGAACGTCTGCGGATACCAGAACCTGCCGCCCGAGCGCGGCGTGTGCGCGCTCGTCGGCGACCGTCAGGTGGCGCTCTTCCGCACCCACGACGGCGCCGTGCACGCGCTGGGCAACCTCGACCCGTTCAGCGGCGCGTACGTGCTCTCGCGCGGCATCGTCGGCACCAGGAAGGGCGAGCCGACCGTCGCCTCGCCGCTGCACAAGCAGGTGTTCTCCCTGGTCACCGGGCACTGCCTGGACGAGCCGGAGATCACCGTGCCCGTCTACCACGTCCGCCTCGACGGTGATCTCGTGCAGGTGGCCGTGAGCGTTTAACGGGCACCGCCCCGGGCATTCACGTGCTGAAACTCGGGGGAGGTGCGGGATGCCCGCGTTCGACGCATCCGCTTACGGCCGCGGCATCGCCGACATCTACGACGCCACCGTGCGCGACCTGCCCACCGAGCAGGCCGTCACCCTGCTGCACGAGCTCGCCGGCGGCGGGCCGGTGCTGGAGTTCGGCATCGGCACCGGGCGGCTGGCCCTGCCGCTGGCCGCCCGCGGCCTGGAGGTCGCGGGCATCGACGGCTCGCCGGAGATGGTCGAGGTGCTGCGCGGCAAGGCCGGCGGCGACCGCGTCCCGGTCACGATCGGCGACTTCTCCGCCGCCACCGCCGAGGGCTCCTACGCGCTCGTCGTGCTGGCGGCCAACACGATCTACGCCCTGCCGTCGCAGGAGGCGCAGGTCGCGTGCTTCCGCAACGCCGCCGCCCACCTGCGGCCCGGCGGCCGGTTCGTCGTCGAGGCGTGGGTGCCCGACCCGGCCGCCTTCCACGACGGCGCCGCGCTGCGGCTGCTGTCGATGACCGACGACGCCGTCGTCGCCGAGGCGGCCGTGCTCTCCCCGGCCGGGCAGCACATGCGCACCACCCGCATCCGGCTGACCGCCGACGGGGTGCGGCTGCTGCCCGCCGACCACCGCTACGCCTGGCCCGCCGAGCTGGACCTGATGGCCCGGCTGGCCTCGATGGAGCGCGAGCATCGCTGGTCGGACTGGGCGCGCACCCCGTTCGGCGACGACAGCCGCGCGCACGTGTCCGTCTACCGCCGGAGTGCCTGATGCGCCTGCCCGCCGCCCGGGGCCCGATCAGTGACCAGCTCTTCTCCCGCCTCACCGGGCCGCCCGGGAAAGTCGGCCCGCTGGATCCGGGCCCGCTGCCGCTCGGCGACGACGATCTGCAGCTCGCCCTGTTCGCCTGCTACGAGCTGCACTACCAGGGCTTCGAGGAGGTGGACGAGCGCTGGGAGTGGGAGCCGTCGCTGCTGCGGGCGCGCGCCGGGCTGGAGCGGGGCTTCGAGGACGCGCTCGCGCTCGCCGTGCCCCGGCCCGCGCCGGTCGACCCCCAGCACGTGCGGCGGGCGCTCACCGCGCTCGCCGTCGGCGCCGAGGGGCCGCCGCTGTCGCAGTTCCTCCAGCGCACCGCCGACCTCGGCCAGTTCCGCGAGTTCGCCGTCCACCGGTCGATCTACCACCTGAAGGAGGCCGACCCGCACACCTGGGCGATCCCGCGGCTGCACGGCCGGGCCAAGGCGGCGCTGGTCGAGATCCAGGCTGATGAGTACGGCGGCGGCCGGCGCGAGCGCATGCACTCCGAGCTGTTCCGCACCACCCTGCGCGGGCTCGGCCTCGACGACTCCTACGGCGCCCACCTCGGCCGCGTCCCCGGCATCACGCTCGCGATCTCCAACGCGATGTCGCTGTTCGGCCTGCACCGGAGGCTGCGCGGCGCCCTCGCCGGCCACCTGGCCGCGCTGGAGATGACCTCCTCGCTGCCCAACCGCCGCTACGCCACCGGCCTGCGCCGCCTCGGCGGCGAAGCCGCCGCCACCCGCTTCTACGAGGAGCACGTGCAGGCCGACGCCGTGCACGAGCAGATCGCCGCCAACGACCTGTGCGGCGGCCTCGCCGCCGCCCACCCCTCGCTCACCGGCGACATCCTGTACGGCGCGGCCTGCGCGCTCACCCTCGAACGCCTGTGGGCCGGGCATGTGATGGACTGCTGGGAACGCGGCGTCTCCTCGCTGGCGGAGCTGGAGAGCGCCGTCGCGAGCCCGTGATGGACCTCGACCTGGACCTCGACCTCGAGTACGTGCTGCCGCTGCGCTGGGACGACGACGCCGGCCTGGACGAGCTGACCGCCTACCTGCGTACGCTCTCCCGGCACGCGCGGGTGGTCGTGGTCGACGGCAGCCCGGCCGCCCTGTTCGACCGGCACGCCCGCCGCTGGCGCGGCCTCGTCGACCACGTGCGGCCCGACGCCGGTCTCGGCTACGCCAACGGGAAGGTCTCCGGTGTCACCACCGGCCTGCGCCTGGCCCGCGCCGGGCACGTCGTCATCGCCGACGACGACGTCCGCTACGACCCGGCCGGGCTCGCCGGGATGCGGCGGCTGCTCGGCGGGGCCGACCTGGTGCGGCCGCAGAACTACTTCTCCCCGCTGCCCTGGCACGCCCGCTGGGACACCGCCCGCACCCTGCTCAACCGGGCGTTCGGCGCCGACTACCCGGGCACCTTCGGCATCCGGCGCGACTTCTTCCTGGGCATGGGCGGCTACGACGGGAACGTCCTGTTCGAGAATCTGGAGCTCATCCGCACCGTCCGCGCGCGCGGCGGGCGTGTGGTCTCCGCGCCCGGCCTCTACGTGCGCCGCCTGCCGTGCCGGGCCGGGCGCTTCTGGTCGCAGCGGGTCCGGCAGGCCTACGACGACCTCGCGCAGCCGCTGCGGATGGCCGCGTTCCTGGCGGTGCTGCCCGCCGTGGCCACCGCCCTGGCCCGCCGCCGCCACGCCACGCTGGCCGTGGCCGCCGCCGTCACCGTGGCGGTCGCCGAACTCGGCCGCCGCCGTTGCGGGGGCCACCGGGTCTTCCCCGGGACGTCGTCCATGTTCGCCCCGGTCTGGGTGGTCGAGCGGGGCGTCTGCAGCTGGCTCGCCCTGGCCGCCGCGCTCACCGGCGGCGTCCCGTACGCGGGACGGAGGCTGCGCCGGTCAGCCAACTCCGTCCGCAGGCTCCGACTCCTGGCCGGTGGGGGCGCGGAAACCGGCCGTCTTGTGTGAGCCGTCGCAGAACGGCTTGGCCGCCGAGTGGCCGCACCGGCACAAGGCCACCGTGGCCCGGCCGGGCGGAATGCGCTCACCCTCCTGGGTCATCAGCTCGAACGGCCCCCGGATGAGCAGCGGGCCGTCCTCGCAGGGGGTAACTATGACCGTTTCGTCCGACATTTGCATCGGCTGCCCGATATGACGCGCGGGAAACGTGCGTCAGGGGCGGCGGGTCGTCTCCGCCGGCGGGAAAACGTGCGCGCCCAAATGGGCAGGTGGGAGGACGCATCGCCGCCCCGAGTCGGCGGTGGCGCAGCGCTCGGCGTCGTCACGCTGCGGCAGAGGCTCGGCGGGCGGGGCAGAATTCGCCTTGATATGCGGCACTAGAGGGACGGTATCGGCGGCGCGCCGGGGAACGGGTCTCAGTGGCGCAACGATCAGACCTCTGAACGATCTCGCCGAATTCTGTGAATCTCCGGGTGAGAAAATACCGCGCACGTTAAAAGGGTCGTGCGAACTGGATAAAGAGCGCATTCGCCCTTGATCGGGGCGGGAATCAAAGCGGCCATGAGCATGAATTCTCTGCGCAGGGGCCTCCTGCTGGCCGCGATCGTACCGGCCCTCCTCACCGCCGGCTGCGCCGCGGGCGGCAGCGGGCAAGCGATGAAGGGCGCCGCGAGCCCGGCGTCGCCCACCGCCACCGACACGGGCATGACGCCCACCGATACCGGGTCACCGATGGAGACCGGCACCGACACCGGCAGCCCGTCACCCACCGACACCGGCGCCGGGCAGGGATCACCCCGCGGCGTCGTGGAAAGCTTCTACAAGGCGCTCGAAGCGGGCAACGCCGACCAGGTCGTGAAGATGTTCACCTCCGACGCCGTGGCCGCCGTGGCCGGTGAGCAGACGGCCGAGGGCACGCAGGCGCTGACCACCCTGTTCGAGGGCATGGGCGAGGGCCAGGGCGGCTCGCCGACGATCGAGGAGTCGCAGGTCGCCGGCAAGCAGGCGTTCGTCCGCGCCACCAGCGGCCAGGGCAGCGACGAGACGCGCGCGTTCTTCCTGCTCACGCAGGACGACGGCTCCTGGAAGATCGACCGCTACATGAGCAACAGCCCTTCCTGAGGCATCCGGCGAGCGCCCGGCACCCTGCCGGGCCCGCCCGGACCTACGCTGGGAACATGCAGGACCTTTCGCGGTTTCAGCACCCACGCTTCGCACGCACCTACAAGCGGATGAGCGAGCGGGCCGATCCCGCGACCGCCGAGCTGCGCGGGCGCCTGCTCGCGGGGCTGACCGGCCGGGTCCTGGAGATCGGCGCGGGCAACGGGCTCAACTTCCCGCACTACCCGGCCGGGGTGCGCGAGGTCGTCGCCGTCGAACCCGACCACCTGCTGCGCGCCTCGGCCGAACAGGCCGCGGCCCGGGCCCCGGTGCCCGTCGAGGTGGTGCCCGGGCACGCCGGCGCGCTGCCGGACGGGCCCGGCTCCTACGACGCCGTCGTGCTGTCGCTGGTGCTCTGCTCCGTGCCCGACCAGGCGGCCACCCTCGCCGAGGTGCGGCGGGTGCTCGTGCCCGGCGGCGAGCTGCGCTTCTTCGAACACGTGCGCTCGCCCCGGCGGGTGCGCGCTGTCCTGCAGGATCTGATCACCCCGCTGTGGCGGCGCCTCGGCGGCGGCTGCCACCCCAACCGCGACACCGCCGCCGCCATCCGGGCCGCCGGACTGCTGGTCGAGGAGCAGGACCGGTTCGCCCACCGGCCGATGCCCGGCAGCCCCACGCTCACCCACATCCTCGGCCGGGCACGCAACCCGTGACCGGTCAGCCGCCCGGCATGCGCGGCGAGATGCGCCGCTGATCCACCAGGGCCAGATAGACGGCGAACGCGCCGTGGGTCCACATCTGCGCCTGCGCGTCGGTCAGCATGACCTCCTCGCCCTCGTGCGTCACGAGCACGTAGCCGTCCAGCGGCGCCCGCCGCCAGGCCAGCAGCATGCTCTCGTAGACGAGCACGTCGAGCATCGCGCCCAGGTATTCGCGTCCGGTGGCGAACACGACGGAGCCTCCTCGCTCCCCGAGTCCTCCCATTCTGCGTCGTCCGGCGGAACTCTGGGCGCGTGGCCGGTGTATCCAGGGCGGAGGTGTCACATGAGAAGACTTCTGATCATCCTGGCAGCCGTCCTGCTGGCCGCCGGTGGGCCGCTCGCCGCCCCCGGCGCGGCCGCCGGCGGATTCGCGGTGACGTATCTCGACCCGCTCCCGGGCAAGCTCGTCCCCGGCACGTCGTACACCGTCGGGTTCTGGGTGCTGCAGCACGGCAACCACCCGTTCCAGGGCGACCTCGGCGCCACCGGGCTCCGGCTGACGGACGCCGGCGGCCAGGCCACCCTGTTCCCGGGCACCGCGCTGCCCGAGGCCGGCCACTACGCCACCGCACTCAACGTGCCCAAGGGGACATACCGGGTGGACGGCATCCAGGGGCTGTTCGAGCCGTTCGCCGTGGGCACCCTGACCGTGCCTGGCGGCATCGAGCTCAACCCGCTCCAGCCCGGCCTGGTCCGCGCCCTGGACGAGCCCCAGACCTACTGGGGCGCCATCCGCCCCCCGGGCTTCCCCGAGGGCGACGGCCCTTCCAAGCCCGGGACCACCCGGCCGGGTGGTGCGGAAGCGGGCAGCGGTGAGCCGGGTGGTGCCGACGCGGGCGTGGCGGGGGCTGGGGCG
>NZ_LAVL01000182.1 GCF_001083785.1 Nonomuraea sp. SBT364 | reverse complement strand
CCTGGGGGCGAGCCGGTCAGCGATCCGGCGGCGGCCGCACCGGCTCCGCTCCCGCCCGCCGACGGGGTGACGCGGCCGCCGCCGGATCGCTGACCGGCTCGCCCCCAGGAGTCTGCTCATCCCCCCGAAGGAGCATGTCCAATGGCCGACACCTACACCCCTCCGGTCCACGGGACCGGCGTCAAGGCCACGATCCAGCGGATCGGCGGTCATCTGGCCGGCATGATCATGCCGAACATCGGCGCGTTCATCGCCTGGGGACTGATCACCGCCCTGTTCATCCCGACCGGCTGGCTGCCCAACGAGTCGTTCGCGGCGATGGTCGACCCGATCATCAAGGTCCTGCTGCCCGTCCTCATCGCCTACACCGGCGGCCGGATGGTGCACGGGCAGCGGGGGGCGGTGGTGGGCGCCGTCGCCGCGATGGGCGTCGTGGTGGGGGCGGACATCCCGATGTTCCTCGGCGCCATGATCGTCGGCCCGCTCACCGCCTTGATCCTGAAATATGTGGACAAGTTCACTGAGGCGCGGACCCGCTCCGGGTTCGAGATGCTCGTGGACAACTTCAGCGCCGGCATCGTCGGTGGCGCGATGGCCGTCGCGGGCGTGTGGGGCATCGGCCCGGTCGTGCAGGTGATCACCACCGGCGCGGGCAACGCCGTCGACTGGCTGATCGGCAACGGCCTGCTGCCCGTCGCGTCCGTGCTGATCGAGCCCGCCAAGGTGCTGTTCCTGAACAACGCCATCAACCACGGCGTGCTCGGCCCCCTCGGCGTCGCGGAGGCGGCGGAGACGGGCAAGTCGATCCTGTTCATGCTGGAGTCGAACCCCGGCCCTGGCCTCGGGCTGCTTCTGGCCTACCTGCTGTTCGGCCCGCGCCAGCTGCGCCCGAGCACCCCCGCCGCGATGATCATCCACTTCTTCGGCGGCATCCACGAGATCTACTTCCCGTACGTGCTCATGAAGCCCCGCCTCATTCTCGCCGTCATCGCCGGCGGCGCGGCCGGGGTGTTCACGTTCATGGTCACGGGCTCGGGGCTGGTGGCGACGCCGTCGCCGGGCAGCATCTTCGCCTACGCGGCGGTGACGCCGAAGGGCGGCTGGCTGGGCATGATCCTCGGGATCGTGATCGCCACCGCGGTGACGTTCGCCGTCGCCGCCATGCTGCTGGGCTTCGGCCGGGGCGAGAAGGAACCCCCCGCCGGGGAGCGGCCTCCGGCGGAGGAGCGGCCGCCGGCCGGGAGCGCCGCGCCCCCCTCGGACGACGAGCCCGGCGACACCGCCGCGCGTGAGGAGACCCCCCGGCACCGGACCGCCACCAAGGAGGCGTGAGTCATGCCCAGCATCGACAGCAAGGACATCCGCAAGATCATCGTCGCCTGCGACGCGGGCATGGGCAGCAGCGTGATGCTCGCCTCCCAGCTCAAGAAGCAGCTCAGGGACACCGGCGTCACTGTCGCGCACACGCCGGTGAACGACATCCCGGCGGACGCCGACGTGGTGCTCTGCCACGCCGGGCTGGCCGCCAGGGCCAGGGCGGCCGCACCGGGCAAGGTACTGGTGCCGTTCCAGATCTTCCTCGGCGACCCGGCGGTGACCGAGCTGGTCGCCACCATCAGGAACGGCGGCACCGTCGATGCGTGACGGCCTGCTCGACCCGCGCGCCGTGCTGCTGCACGAGAGCGCGTCCGGCCGCGAGGAGGCGATCCGCCGGTGCGGGCGCGCCCTGGTCGACGTCGGCGCGGTGGCGGAGCCGTACATCGAGGCGATGCTCGAACGCGAGCGGTCGATCTCCACCTACGCCGGCGAGGGCTTCGCCATCCCGCACGGCACCGCGGCCGCCAAGGAGGTCGTGCTGCGGGACGCGATCTGCGTGGTGCGCTTCCCCGGCGGCGTCGACTGGGACGGCGAGCGCGTGACCGTGTGCGTCGGCATCGCGGCGGCCGGCGACGGGCACGTGCCGCTGCTGGCGGCGCTCGCGGACGTGCTGCTCGACCCCGACAGGGCCAGGGCGCTGCGCGAGGCCACCGAGGTGAACCAAGTGATCAAGGAGCTGACGTGAAGGTCGCCAGATTCCACGCGCCGGGCGACATCCGGGTGGAGGACGCGCCGGAGCCGGTCGCGGGCCCCGGCGAGCTGAAGATCCGGGTGCGCAACTGCTCGACGTGCGGCACCGACGCGAAGATCTTCAAGTTCGGCCACCACCACATCAGGCCGCCCCGGGTGATGGGCCACGAGATCGCCGGCGAGGTGGCCGGCACCGGCGAGCGGGTGCAGGTGATCGCCGCGATCCCGTGCGGCACCTGCGCGGAGTGCCGCCGGGGCCGGCTGACCGTCTGCCCGCGGCAGGAGTCGATGGGCTACCATTACGACGGCGGCTTCGCCGAATACCTCGTCGTGCCCGCCAAGGTGCTGGCCGTCAACGGGGTCAACGCGATCCCGGAGGGCGTCGGGTTCGCCGAGGCGTCGCTGGCCGAGCCGCTCGCCTGCGTGCTCAACGGGCAGGCACTGGCCCGCGTGGGTACGGGTGACGACGTGGTGGTCATGGGCGCGGGTCCGATCGGCTGCCTGCACGTGCGGCTGGCCCGGGCGCGCGGGGCGGGCCGTGTCTTCCTCGTGGACGTCAACGCCGACCGGCTCGCCGTCGCCGCGGATCTCGTACGGCCCGACGCGGCGATCGACGGCGACGTGGTGGAGCAGGTGCTCAAGCTGACCGGGGGCCGGGGCGCCGACGTGGTGATCACCGCCGCGGCGGCGGGCGTGGCCCAGGAGCAGGCGGTGCGCATGACCGCCAGGCAGGGCCGCGTCAGCTTCTTCGGCGGGCTGCCCAAGGACGACCCGGTCATCCGGCTGGACTCCAACCTGGTGCACTACCGGGAGCTGACGATCGTCGGCGCGAACGGCTCCAGCCCCGCGCACAACGCCGAGGCGCTGCGGCTCATCGCGGAGGGCGCCGTGCCGGTCGGCGACCTGATCACGCACCGGCTGCCGCTGTCCCGGGTGCTCGACGGCATCGAGCTCGTCAGCCGGGGCGCGGCCATCAAGGTCACGATCGAACCCTGAGGAGGTTTGCCATGGCATCGCGGACGGTGACCATCGCGTCGGCGAGCGGGCTGCACGCCCGGCCCGCCAAGCTGTTCGTGCGGGAGGCGGCGCGGCTGGGGGTGCCGGTGCGGATCCGGGCGGGCGACGGGAAGGCGGTCCCGGCGTCCAGCATGCTCGGCGTGCTGTCGCTGGGCGCCGTGCACGGCACCGAGGTGACGCTGGAGTCCGACGCGCCCGGCGCCGACGACGCCCTCGACGCCCTGGCCGCGCTGCTGTCGCGCGACCTGGACGCGGAAGAAGCCCTCGATGCCTGACCTCCCGCCCGTGCCCGGGCCCTCCGGGGCCCCGGGAGCGCGCGGCGGCGGGACGGCCGTGCGGCTGACCGGCAGGGGCGTCAGCCGAGGGCTGGCGGCGGGCCCGGTGATGCGGATGGCCGCGCCCCCGGTGCTCCCCGCGCCCCGCCCGGTCCGCGACGCCGCCGCCGAGACGGCCCTGGCCGCCGAGGCGCTGGAGGCGGTGGCGGCCGGTCTGCGCGACCGCGCCGCCGCCGCGACGGGCGACGCGGCGGAGATCCTCGACGCGCTGGCCATGATGGCGGGCGATCCGATGCTGCGCGAGGAGGCCGAGCAGGGCGTGCGCGACGGGCTCGGCGCGGCGCACGCGCTCGACGCGGCCTTCACCCGCCACCGGGAGGCCATCGCGGCGCTCGGCGGCTACCTGGCCGAGCGGGCGGCCGACCTGGACGACCTCCGGCACCGGGCCGTCGCCTTCGCGCTGGGCGTGCCGATGCCGGGCCTGCCCTCCCCCGGCCATCCGTACGTGCTCGCCGCCGAGGACCTCTCCCCCGCCGACACCGCCGGGCTCGGCCCGGACGTGCTGGCGCTGGTGACGGAGAAGGGCGGCCCGACCAGCCACACCGCCATCCTGGCGCGGGGGCGCGGGCTGCCCGCCGTGGTGGCCTGCCCGGGCGTCATGGATCTCGCGGACGGCACGTACGTCTCCGTGGACGGCGCCACCGGCGAGGTCACGGCCGGCATCAGCCACGAGGAGGCCGTGCGCGCGCGTGAGCGGGACCGGCGGGAGCGGGAGCGGCTGGCCGCGAGCAGCGGCCCCGGCAGGACCGCCGACGGCCACCCGGTCAAGCTGCTGCTCAACATCGGGTCGGCCGCCGACCTGCGGCCGGGCGGGGAGGGGGTGGGGCTGTTCCGCACCGAGTTCCTGTTCCTGGACCGGGGGCTGGCGCCGTCGTTCGACGAGCAGGTGGCCGCCTACGCGGCGGTGTTCGCGCGGGTGCCGCACGTCGTGGTGCGCACCCTGGACGCGGGCACCGACAAGCCGCTGCCGTTCCTCGGCCTGCCGCCGGAGCACAATCCGGCGCTGGGGATCCGCGGGCTGCGCGTCGACCGGGTGCTGCCGGACGTCCTCGACACGCAGCTCGACGCGATCGCCGAGGCGGCCCGGCGGACGGGCGCGGAGGCGTGGGTGATGGCGCCGATGGTCGCCACCCGCGACGAGGCCGCCGCTTTCGCCGCGCGGGCCCGCGCCAGGGGCGTCGCCCGGGTGGGCGTGATGGTGGAGGTGCCGGCCGCGGCGCTGCTGGCCGACCGGATCCTCGCGGAGGTGGACTTCCTCAGCGTCGGCACCAACGACCTCAGCCAGTACACCTTCGCCGCCGACCGCCAGCATCCCGCGCTCACCGACCTCCTCGACCCGGCGCAGCCGGCGCTGCTGCGGCTGGTGGCGGCGTGCGCGGAGGCGGGCCTGGCGGCGGGCAAGCCGGTCGGCGTCTGCGGCGAGGCCGCCGGCGACCCGGCGCTCGCCCCGGTCCTGGCCGGGCTCGGCGTGACGAGCCTGTCCATGGCGCCGGTGTGCGTCCCCGTCGTCCGCGACGCCCTGGCCCGGCACACGCTGGGCGAGTGCCGGTCCCTCGCCGCCACCGCCCTGTCCTGACACCGTACGGCGGGCCGGACGCTCCGGCGGGGCGGGCGGTCAGGGGCGCGGGCGGTCAGGCCACGGGTTCGGGGTTGCGGGCTCGCAGGGTGAGCTCGCCGCCCTCGGCGTCGACCTCGACGGTGCCGCCCTCGGCGGCCTCGCCGGTGAGCAGCATCGTGGACAGGCGGTTGTCCAGCTCCCGCTGCACGGTGCGGCGCAGCGGCCGGGCGCCGAACTCGGGCTGGTGGCCGCGGTCGGCCAGCCAGTCCTTGGCCGCGTCGCTCACCTCCAGCGTGACGCCCTGGCCGCGCAGCCGCTGCCGGGTCCGCTCCAGCAGCAGGTCGACGATCTGGCGGAGCTGGCTCTTCTCCAGGCGGCGGAAGACGATGGTCTCGTCGATGCGGTTGAGCAGCTCGGGCCGTAGCGAGTGCCGCAGCAGGTCCATGAGCCGGTCGTCCAGCTCGGGCGTGTCGCCCTCGGCGTCGAGGATCATCTGGGCGCCGAGGTTGCTGGTCATGATGACGATGGCGTTGGTGAAGTCGACGGTGCGGCCCTGGCCGTCGGTGAGGCGGCCGTCGTCGAGCATCTGCAGGAGGATGTTCATCACGTCGGGGTGCGCCTTCTCGATCTCGTCGAGCAGGATGACGCCGTGCGGGCGGCGGCGGACGGCCTCGGTGAGCTGCCCGGCCTCCTCGTAGCCGACGTAGCCGGGCGGGGCGCCGATGAGCCGCGACACGGTGTGCCGCTCCTGGAACTCGCTCATGTCGATGCGCACCATGTGGTCCTCGCCGCCGAACAGCGCCGCCGCCAGGGCGCGGGCCAGTTCGGTCTTGCCGACGCCCGTCGGGCCGAGGAACAGGAAGCTTCCGATGGGCCGGTTCGGGTCCGACAGACCGGCGCGGGCCCGGCGCTCCGCCTCGGCGACGGCGACGACGGCCTCGTCCTGGCCGATGACCCGCTCGTGCAGGTGCTCCTCCAGCCGCATCAGCCGCTCGCGCTCCTGGGTGGTCAGCTGGGTGACCGGGATGCCGGTGCGGCGGGAGACGACCTCGGCGATGTCCTCGACCATGACCTGCGGGGCGGCGTCGCGGCCCTGCCTGGCCCGGTCCAGCTCGGGGCGGAGCTTGTCGATCTGGCCGGTGATCTCCTTGGCCCGGTCGAAGTCGTCGGAGGACACCGCCTGGTCCTTGTCACGGCGCAGCGCGGCGAGGCGTTCCTCCAGCTCGCGCACGTCGCTGCCGGGGGTGCGCGAGCGCAGCCGGACCCGGGCGGAGGCCTGGTCCATCAGGTCGATGGCCTTGTCGGGCAGGAACCGGTCGGCGATGTAGCGGGCCGACAGGGTGGCGGCGGCGTCGAGCGCCTCGTCGGTGATGCGCACCTGGTGGTGGGCCTCGTACGCGTCGCGCAGCCCGGCGAGGATCGCGACCGTCTGCTCCACGGTCGGCTCGGGGACCAGGATCGGCTGGAAGCGGCGCTCCAGCGCGGCGTCCTTCTCGATGTTCTTGCGGTATTCGTCGATCGTGGTGGCGGCGACGACGTGCAGCTCGCCGCGGGCCAGGGCGGGCTTGAGGATGTTGGCGGCGTCCATGCCGCCCTCGGCGGAGCCCGCGCCGACCAGCGTGTGCACCTCGTCGATGAACACGATGACCTCGTCGGCGTGCGCGCGCACCTCGTCGACGACCTTCTTGACCCGCTCCTCGAACTCGCCGCGGTACTTCGACCCGGCCACCATGCCGGTCAGGTCCAGGGCGATGACGCGCCGGTCCTTGAGCGTGTCGGGGACGCTGCCGTTGACGATGCGCTGGGCGATGCCCTCGACGATGGCGGTCTTGCCGACGCCGGGCTCGCCGATGAGGACGGGGTTGTTCTTGGTGCGGCGCGACAGGACCTCGATGGACTGCTCGATCTCGTCCTCGCGGCCGACGACCGGGTCGACGCGGCCCTGCCTGGCCTCCTCGGTCAGGTCACGGCCGTACTCGTCGAGTGACGGCGTGCCGCTGTCGCGGCGCTCCCTTTCCGGCTGCCCGGCGCCGGACGACAGCAGGGCGCGCTGCAGCTCGTTGGCGGACACGCCCTGCTCGCGCAGCAGCTCGGAGGCGCTGGAGTCGGGGTTGGCGGCCAGCGCCAGCAGCAGGTGCTCGGGGCCGATGTAGGAGGAGCGCAGGGCGCGGGCGACGCGCTGGGCGTCCAGGACGGCGCGCTTGGCCGACGGCGAGAGCGTGTCCGGCGGCTCGCCGGCCGTTCCCCGCCCGGCCAGCGCGCCGATGCGGTCACCGAGCCGGCCGGCGTCCACGCCCGCCGCACGCAGCAGCTCGCGAGTGGGCTCGGCGCGGGCGAGCGCGCCGAGGAGGTCGAGCGCGTCCAGGTCGGCGGCGCCGCGCCGACCGGCGATCTCCACGGCGTCGGCCAGCGCCTCCCGGGCGGGGGCGCTGAGCAGCTTGCCCACGTCGACCCGCTGCACGCTGGGACGGGACGGGGGCCAGGCGTCCATCCCGCCGAACACCCGGCCGGTCAGCTCCTCGAAACCCCGGAAAGGATCCCGCCCAAAGAACGACATATCCGACATTTCATGCCCCCTTCTCCCGCACCTCAGGGACCTGTTGCCGGGCACGTCGCAAGGCATAGCCAGCGATCGGCAAAATGCCTACGGGCGCCTGCGCAGGCTCGCGTCGTCCAGCTCGGGCGGTCGCCAGCCGGCGTCGCCCTGGTTGATCGTCACGCCGGGCGTCACGATCGCGTCGATCCGGTCCAGCACGTCGTCACCGAGCCGCACGTCCACGGCGGTCAGCTGGCTCTCCAGGTGCTCCATGGTGCGCGGCCCGATGATCGCCGAGGTGACCGCCGGGTGCCGGAGCGTGAACGCGACGGCCAGCTCGACGAGCGTGTGCCCGCTCTCCTCCGCCAGCACGGCGAGCCGCTCGACGGCCTCCAGCTTGCGCTGGTTCGCCTCCAGCTCCATGTCGTAGCGCTCGGGCAGCAGCCCGGCGCGGCGGCTCTCGGGCAGCTCCCGCCCCTTGCGGTAACGGCCGGTGAGCCAGCCGCCCGCCAGCGGGCTCCACACGATCGCGCCCATCCCGTACGAGCTCGCCACCGGCAGCACGTCGGCCTCGACGCCCCTGGCAAGCAGCGAGTACGGCGGCTGCTCGCAGACGAACCGCTCCAGCCCGCGCCGCTCGGCGGCCCACTGCGCCTCGACGATCCGGTGCGCGGGGAAGGTGGAGCTGCCGAGGTAGCGGACCTTGCCCTGGCGCACCAGGTCGGTGAGCGCGCCCAGCGTCTCCTCGATGCCCGTGCCCGGGTCGGGGCGGTGGATCTGGTAGAGGTCGATCCAGTCGGTGCCGAGGCGGCGCAGGCTGTTCTCGACGGCCTGGAAGATCCAGCGCCGGGAGTTGCCCCGCTGGTTGGGCCCCTCGCCCATGGCGCCGTTGCACTTGGTGGCGAGCACCACCTGGTCACGCCTGCCGGATCGGGCGAGCGCCTCGCCGACGAACTCCTCCGACTGCCCCTGGGAGTAGACGTCGGCGGTGTCGATGAAGTTGACGCCCGCGTCGAGCGCCCGGTCGATGATCCGGGCCGACTCGGCGGGCGACTGCTCCCCCCACCAGCCGAACATCATCGCGCCGAGGCAGAGGGGGCTGACTCTGAGACCGGTACGTCCGAGTACGCGATATTCCGTCACCCCCTCACTCTGTGGCAACGAGATCGACGATGGGCGTGTCTCCGGAGACCAGTTCGAGCGTGCGCCGACCGGTGCCTGCGGCCTGGAGCAGGGCGGCGACCACGGCGGCCACGTCGTCGCGCGGCACCGGCCCGGGCGGCACCTCGGGGGCGAGCCGGACCAGCCCGGTGCCGGGCTCGTCGGTCAGCCGGCCGGGCCGCAGGATGGTCCAGTCGAGGTCGCGGCGGCGCAGGTCGTCCTCGGCGGCGGTCTTGGCCTCGATGTAGGCGGCCCACACCGCGTCGGAGCCCGGCCGGGGCGGCTGGCCCGCGCCCATCGACGAGATCTGCACGAACGTGCGCACCCCGGCCCGCTCGGCGGCGTCGGCCAGCAGCACGGAGGCGGCCCGGTCGACGGTGTCCTTGCGCGCCGCGCCGCTGCCCGGGCCCGCCCCGGCGGCGAACACCACCGCGTCCGCGCCCCGGACGATCCCGGCGACCTCCTCCACGCCCGCCGTCTCCAGGTCGCACAGCACGGCCGCGGCCCCGGTGCCCTCGACGTCGGCGAGGTGCGCCGGGTTGCGCACCAGGCCGACCGCCGCCGCCCCGAGCAGCCTCTCCAGCCGCAACGCGATCTGACCGTGCCCGCCCGCGATGATGATCCTCATGGGCGTCATGGTGTCATGGAGCCATGAAGGACTTCCCGCACGCGCCCGCTCCGGCGTTTCTGTTCGACCTGGACGGCACCCTGATCGACAGCGTCTACCAGCACGTGATCGCCTGGCGGCAGGCCCTGTCGGGGATGGGCATCGACCTGTCGGTGTGGCGGATCCACCGGCGCATCGGGATGAGCGGCGGCCTGTTCGTCAGCGCCCTGCTGCGCGAGACGGGACTGAAGCTCACCCAGGCGCAGATCGACGAGCTGCAGACCACCCACGCCGAGGCGTACGAGCAGCAGGCCGCGTCCGTCCGGCCGCTGCCGGGCTCGGTGGAGCTGCTGGCGGAGCTGTCCTCGCGCGGCGTGCCGTGGGCGATCGCGACCAGCGGCTACGCGCGCACCGCCCGGCTGGCGCTGGGCCTGCTCGGGCTGCCGGACGACGCGCCGATGGTGACGCGCGACCTGGTGCGCCGGGCCAAGCCGGACCCGGACCTGTTTCTGGCCGGCGCGGCACTCCTCGGGGTGGACCCGGCGCACGCCATGGTGGTGGGCGACAGCATCTGGGACCTGCTGGCGGCGCGGCGGGCCGGCTCGCTCGGCATCGGGCTGCTGTCCGGCGGCTACGGCCGCGACGAGCTGGAGCGGGCGGGGGCGTTCCGCGTCTACGCCGACCCGGCCGACATGCTGGACCGCCTCGACGAGCTGGGCGTGCGGCAGAGCGACTGAGGAATAACCGCCCGAACCACCGGGCTGGATCATGCGTATCCCTCACAGAGGAGCTGACTATGGACTTGGCAGACATCGGCGTCACCGGCCTGGCGACCATGGGCCGCAACCTGGCGCGCAACCTGGCCAGGCACGGCTACGCGGTGGCCGTGCACAACCGCTCCGGCTCGCGTACGCAGCAGCTGGTGCGGGAGTTCGGCGGCGAGGGCACGTTCCTGCCGTCGGAGGAGCTGGCGGACTTCGTCGCCTCGCTCAAGCGCCCGCGGCGGGCGATCATCATGGTGAAGGCGGGGCGCGGCACCGACGCGGTGATCGACCAGCTCGCCGATCTGATGGAGCCGGGCGACATGATCGTCGACGGCGGCAACGCGCACTTCGAGGACACCCGGCGGCGTGAGGCGGCGCTGCGGGAGCGGGGCATCCACTTCGTCGGCACCGGCATCTCCGGCGGCGAGGAGGGCGCGCTGAACGGCCCGAGCATCATGCCGGGCGGCTCGAAGGAGTCGTGGGAGGCGCTCGGGCCGATCCTCCAGGACATCTCGGCCAAGGTCGACGGCGTGCCGTGCGCGGTGCACGTGGGCCCCGACGGCGCCGGGCACTTCGTCAAGATGGTGCACAACGGCATCGAGTACTCGGACATGCAGCTCATCGCCGAGTCCTACGACCTGCTGCGCCAGGCGCTCGGCGCGACGCCCGCCGAGCTCGCCGGGGTGTTCCGGGAGTGGAACCAGGGGGACCTGGACTCGTACCTGATCGAGATCACCGCCGAGGTGCTCGACCAGGTCGACGCCGAGACGGGCAAGCCGTTCGTGGACGTGGTGGTGGACCGGGCCGAGCAGAAGGGCACCGGCCGGTGGACCGTGCAGAGCGCGCTGGAACTGGGCGTGCCGGTGACGGGGATCGCCGAGGCGGTGTTCGCCCGGGCGCTGTCGGGCCACCCCGAGCAGCGGGAGGCGGCCCGGCCGCTGCAGGGCCCCGAGCTGACCGGGGTCGGCGGCAAGGAGCTGGTCGAGGACGTGCGGCAGGCGCTGTACGCGTCCAAGATCGTCGCCTACGCGCAGGGGTTCGACCAGATGGCGGCGGCGTCCAAGGAGTACGGCTGGGACCTGGACCTGGGCGCGATGGCGACGATCTGGCGGGGCGGCTGCATCATCAGGGCCAAGTTCCTGGACAAGATCCGCGCCGCCTACGACGCCGACCGGGCGCTGCCGACGCTGCTGGCCGACCCGTCGTTCGCGGGCGCGCTCAACGCCGCGCAGGAGTCGTGGCGCCGGGTGGTGACCACGGCGGTGCGGATCGGGGTGCCGACGCCCGGCTTCTCCTCCGCGCTGGCCTACTACGACGGGCTGCGGCGCGACCGGCTGCCCGCCGCGCTGGTGCAGGGGCTGCGCGACTACTTCGGCGCGCACACCTACCTGCGGGTGGACAAGGACGGCGCCTTCCACACCGACTGGTCGGGCGACCGCGCCGAGCGTCCCGCGTCCTGACCCGCCCGGCGGCGGGGGTCACCTCGCCGCCGGGATCCGGTTGGCCAGGGCCGTCACCACGCAGTAGCCGATGGGCCCGGCCGCGTCGTGCACGGTGCACTGCCCGTTGGCCACGCCGTCGGCGCTGAGGTGGCCGGTGGCGTCCAGGCCGATCACCTCGCCGCGCGGCTGGCGGGCCAGCGTGAGCGTGTAGTCGGCGTTGATGAACGGCAGCCCGTCCCCCGTCATGCCGCTGAGCGGGCTGGCGAAGTCGGCGGCCAGCGCCGCCCGGACGAACGGGCTGACCTCCTCGTCGTCGACGAGCGGCCGGTTCTCCCGCGTCCAGACGCGCCGGCGGCCCGGGTCGCCCCACTCCGACAGCCGCCACAGGTCGAACGGCGGCGTCCAGCCCTCGCCTCGCGCGGGCGGGCCGTCCGGCGGCGTCTCGTCCCACGCGGGCGTCACCGGCCGCTCGCCGCCCGGCTGCTCGCCCTTCCTCAGGAGTACGCCGCTCGCCCGGCCGATCACGCCCTGTTCGGTGCGGATGACGGCGTCGGCCACGCGGATCCGGCGGCCGTCCCTGACCAGGGCCGTCTCGACGGTGACGGGCAGCATCGGGCTGTTGCGGAACAGGTCGACGGTGAGCCTGGCGAACTGCATCTCCGGATCGCCGTACCGGTCCTCGAGGGCGCGGGCGGCGAGCCCGCCGAGCAGGCGGCCGTGGAGCATGTCCAGGGCCCAGGGGCTGCGGGCGTGGGGGGCGGGCAGGAGCTCGCCCCCGGCCGTGCTGAAGAAGGCAGACGTCACAGAATCAGATTCTAGTGGAGAGCCGTTCGCCCAGGCTACGGAGATGATCCCGCAGCCCGTCCGGTTCGAGCACCTCGAAGTCCACGTCGAGGAAGGCCACCATGACGGCCATGAGGTGCAGGTCGTCGCCGCGCAGCGTGAGCAGGCAGCTCTCGTCGTCGACCGGCTCGACGACCCCGCTGATGCGGCCGGCCAGCCGCTCGGCGGGCGCGCGCAGCAGGACACGGGCCTCGATGGGCCACATCTGGTGGCCGAGGCGGCGCTCCACGAAGGCGGCCACGTCGCCGCCGGGCGGCTCGCGGGGCGCGAACCGGGGGCCGTTGGGGGTGCGCGGCTCGACGCGGTCGGCGCGGTAGGTGCGCCAGTCGTCCCGCTCGGTGTCCCAGCCGACGAGGTACCAGCGCCTGCCCCAGGAGACCAGGCTGTGCGGCTCGGCCCGGCGCTCGGAGACCCGGCCGTCGTGGCCGGTGTAGCCGAAGCGGAGCTGCTCACGGTCGCGGCACGCGGCGGCCAGGCGCGACAGCACGTCCGCGTCCACGGTGGGGCCGGACGTCGCGATCGGCACGGTGTGCGCCTGCAGCGCGCCGACGCGGTGCCGCAGCCGCGCCGGCAGCACCTGTTCGAGCTTGGCCAGGGCGCGCAACGAGCTCTCCTCGATGCCGGTCACGCTGCCGCCCGCCGCCGGGGTCGGGCCGACGGCCACGGCCACCGCCTCGTCGTCGTCGAGCAGCAGCGGCGGCAGCCGGGCGCCCGCGCCGAGCCGGTAGCCGCCCGACACGCCGGGCGTGGAGTGCACCGGGTAGCCGAGGCTGCGCAGCCGGCCGACGTCGCGGCGCACGGTCCGCACCGCCACGCCGAGCCGGTCGGCCAGGTCGGCGCTGGCCCAGTCGGGCTTCAGCTGGAGCAGCGAGAGCAGGCGCAGCAGCCTGGCGGAAGTGTCCAACACGCCCGTCATTGTGGCCCGTACCCGGCCGCGATGCCTCCTACGGTCGGGGCCATGGACGAATTCCGCATCGCCATCCCCCAGGATCTGCTCGACGACCTGCGCGAACGGCTGCGCCGTACCCGCTGGCCCGACGCGCTGGACGGGGTCGGCTGGTCGTACGGCGTGCCGCCGGAGGCGGTGCGCGAGCTGGCCGGGCGGTGGCTGCGCGGCTACTCCTGGCGGGAGCACGAGGCCAGGCTGAACGAGCTGCCCCAGTACACGACCGTGATCGACGGGCAGCGGGTGCACTTCGCGCACGTCCGCTCGGCGGCCCCCGACGCGCTGCCGCTGATGCTCGTGCACGGGTGGCCGAGCACGTTCGCCGACTTCTCCAGGATCGCCCGGCTGCTGGGTGACTTCCACCTGGTCATCCCGTCCGTCCCGGGTTTCGCCTTCTCGGGGCCGACCACCTCCCCGGGCTGGGGCGTGCGGCGCGTCGCCGCCGCCTTCGCGGAGCTGATGGACCGGCTCGGCTACACCCGGTACGGCGTGCAGGGCGGCGACTTCGGGTCGCTGGTCGCCCCCGCGATGGGCCGCCTGGCCCCCGGCCACGTCGCCGGCGTACACGTGAACGCGCTCACCACCTTCGTCACCGACGACATGGCCGGGCTGACGGAGGCCGAGGTGGCGCGCGCCCGGGGCGTGGACCGCTGGCAGGCCGAGTACTCCGGCTACGCGACGATCCAGGGCACCCGGCCGCAGGCGCTGGCCTACGGGCTGGCCGACTCGCCCGCCGGGCTGCTCGGCTGGCACCTGGACACGTTCGCCTCCTGGGGTCAGGACCCCGGCGGGGTCGCGCCCGACGACGTCCTGACCGACGTGGCGATCACCTGGCTCACGAACACGGCCGGCTCGGCCGCCCGCCTCTACCGGGAGAGCGCCGCCGACTGGGAACGGCCCGCCGAACCCGGCAAGACACCCACGGGCGTGGCCGTCTTCCCCGGCGACAGCACCGTCCGCCGGTACGCCGCCCAGGTGCACCACGTGGTGCACTGGTCGGAGTTCGCGACCGGCGGCCACTACGCCGCCCTGCAAGCCCCCGAGCTCCTGGCGGGCGACGTCCGCGCGTTCTTCACGAACCTCTGACGGCGATCTTCACACGCCTCTGGACGGCGATCTTCACGCGCCTCTAACCGGCTGCCACGCAGAACGGGTGGCCCTCCGGGTCGAGGAGCACCGTCCAGTCGTCGCCGCCCGGCTGGTGCGCGGGCCGCGTGGCGCCGAGTTCGACGAGCTCCTTGACGGCCTGCTCGACGTCGGCGACCCGGAAGTCGACGTGCGCGTGCTTGACCGCGGGCCAGCCCGGGCCCCGGTAGCCGTCGACACGCTGGAAGGACAGGTCTGCGGAGCCGCCGCCGACGCCGGCGAAGTCCTCGTCGGCGCCCGTCACCCGCCCTCCGGTGGCCTTGGCGTAGAAGGCGGCCAGCGCGGCCGGGTCCGCGCAGTCGAACACGATCGATGAGATGGATGTGATGGTCATGCGGCCAGCCTGCCCTCGACGGGCGGTCCCGGTCTTGAACATCCTTGCGCCCCCCGGGACTGTCGTAGCCGTGCCGTAGCGTGCGGCGCATGCGTTCGGCTCTACGACTCGGCGCCGGGCCGGGGTTCGCCCTCGACGCGGTGACGTGCCGCGACGACCACCGCCGGTGGTCCCCGCCGGAGGTGAGCACCGGCCACCGGGTGGTGCTCGTGCGGCGCGGCCGCTTCCGCCGCGTCGTCGGCGGCCGCTCCGCCACGCTCGACCCCACGATGGCGTACGTCACGGGCCCCGGCGACGAGGAGCGCTTCGCCCACCCGGCGGGCGGCGACGTGTGCACCTCGCTCCACCTGACACCCGCGCTCTGGCACACGCTCGCCGGCGGCCTTGTCCCGCCCCGGCCCGCCCTGTACGTGGACGCGCGGCTCGACGTGGCGCACCGCCGCCTCCTGCGGGCGGCCCGCGCCGGCGACCCCGCCTTCGCCCTCGCCGAGGCGCTCCTGCCGCTGATCGCCGCCACCCTGACCGGCGCCTCCCGCACCGCCGCGGCCTCCGGAGGCTCCGGGGTTTCCGCCGTCTTCGCGCCCTCCGCGCCCTCCGGCGGGGCCGCCACGCGCGGGGAGGACACCGCGGCCCTCGTCGACACCGCCAGGGAGGCGATCTCCGCCGGCCATCCGGCGGCCGGTGACCTGCTCTCGCTGGCCGCCCTCCTCGGCGTCTCCCCCTTTCGGCTCAGCCGCGCGTTCACTCGCGAGCTGGGCGTCTCCCTGACCCACTACCGCAACCGCGTCCGGGTGAGCCGGGCGCTCGACCGCCTGGAGCAGGGTGAGCCGAGTCTCGCCACGCTCGCCACCGACCTCGGCTTCGCCGACCAGGCCCACCTGACCCGCACCGTCCGCCGCCACGCCGGCCAGTTCGCCGGCGCCC
>NZ_LAVL01000181.1 GCF_001083785.1 Nonomuraea sp. SBT364 | reverse complement strand
GGCCGGCCGCGGCCGCCCCCGCCGGGCCGGCAGGCCCGTCAGCGGGACGGCCCGTGCCGTCCGCGGTCGGCGGGGGTGCGGGGAGGACGTCGGGGACGAGGGATTGGGTGGAGTGCCCGACCAGGCGGAGCAGGACCTCCCCGGAGTCCGGCCGCCCGGCGGGGTCCTCGGCCAGGCACGCGCCCACCACGGGACGCAGGTGCTCCTCCAGCACGGCCAGGTCAGGCTCGTGCCGGGCGACGCGGCTGACCGTCTCGGCCGTCGAACCGCCCTCGAAGGGCGGCGACCCCGTCGCCGCGTACAGCAGCGTGGCCGCCCAGGCGAACACGTCCGCCGCCTCCCCGCCGCCCGAGCCCGCCACCTGCTCGGGCGCGGAGTACGCGACCCGGCCGAGGGCGCGGGTAGGGGCCGGGGGGCCGGCGTCGGCGAGTCCGGCCAGGCCGTAGCCGGTGAGCCGGACGCCGTCGTCGCCGACGAAGACGGTGCCGGGGTGCAGGTCGCCGTGCGTGACGCCGTTCTGGTGCAGCCCCACGAGGGCGGAGGCCATCGCGATGGCGAGCCGGTGCAGCGCCGTGCCGGTCATCGCGCCGCCGGCCGCCACGGCATCGCGCAGCGGCCGGCCCGGCACGTGCTCGCCCACCAGGTACGGCCTGCCGTCCAGCACACCGGTCGCCAGCACCCGGGCCAGCGACGGCGCCCTGGCGGCGGTCAGCGCGGCGGCCACGCGCCCGAACCCGTCCGCCCCGCCCCGCAGCCAGGTGATCTCCACGTGCGAGCCGCCGGCGTCACGGGCCAGGAACACGGGCCCCCGCTCGTCGTCCCGTAACCGCCCCAGCAATGCGAACCCGCCGATGTCCGCGGGATCGGATCGCTGCAGAGGGGAAATATCCGTCATTGCCTCAGCAATTTCCTCGACAGCAGACCGCCTGATTATGGATCAGCCGCTTCAGGCCATGGAAGACCGGCGGCCTGCCCAAAAGTGGAGAGGGCTGTAGCCGATCGAGGGCCAGGTGCCGATCCCGTCCGCGGTGCCCGCCGGCACGGTGTGCGCCGGCCACGCTCAGGCCCGGCCCGGCCCGGCGGGGGCACCCCATCGCCCCCGAGCGCGGATTTGGTTTGACTAGCCGCCCAATTGAATATAGGTATGACTCCATGCAAATGGAGAGCAGGCGTCCGTACCGGCTGGGTGCGCGCGCCGCCGCCATGGAGGCCACCCGGGCTCGGGTGCTGGAGGCGGCGGCGGAGCTGTGGACGCGGCGCTGGTACGACGACGTCACGCTGCAGCACGTCGCCGAGGCGGCGGGCGTGTCGGTGCAGACGATCGTCAACCGCTTCGGCGGCAAGGAGGAGCTGGCCGACGCCGTGGCCGACTGGATCGCCACCCGGGCCGCCGACACCCGCCGGGCCCCGGCCGGCGACGTGGCGGCGGTCGTGTCCGCGCTGTTCGACGACTACGAGCGCGACGGCGACGCCGTCGTGCTGTGGATCGCGCAGATCGACCGGGTCCCGGCCATCGCCAGGGCCGCCGCCCACGCGCGGGACCTGCACCGGGCGTGGCTCGAACGCGTCTTCGCCGACCGCCTCCCCGCCTCGGGGCCCTCTCGCGAGCACGCGCTGCACCTGCACTACGCCGCCACCGACGTCAGCCTGTGGAAGCTGTGGCGGCGCGACCTCGGCCTGCCGCGCGCGGACGCCGAACGCGCCATGCGTGACCTGCTGACCTCGATCGATCCGCGGAAGAGTGACCATGAGTAGCAATTTCCTGTTCGCCACCTGGTCCGGCGGCGGAGCCGTGCCGCCCACCCTCTCGGTCGCCCGCGCGCTGCGCGAACGCGGCCACCGCGTCCGGGTGCTGGCCGACAGGTCGCTGCACGGCGAGGTCGCCGCCACCGGGGCGGAGCCGGTCGCCTGGACGAGCGCGCCCCAGGGCGACACCACCGACCCGGCGCAGGACGTACTGAAGGACTTCGAGGCCCGCACGCCGATGGGCGCGTTCGCGCGGCTGCGTGACCGCCTCGTCTGCGGGCCCGCGGCCGACTTCGCCCGCGACACGCTGGCCGAGCTTCGCGCCCATCCGGCCGACGTGCTGGTCTCCGACTTCTCGCTGCTGGGTACGCTCACCGCCGGCGAGGCCGCCGGGATCCCGGTGGCCGCACTCGGCACGACCCTCTACCCGTTCGCCACCCCGGGGGCTCCGCCGTTCGGGCCGGGGCTCAGGCCGGCCACCGGCGCGCTGGGCCGCCTGCGTGACCGGATCGTGGCGGAGATGACCCTCAGACCGTGGGCCAAGGGCCTGCCGGCGCTCAACGCGGCCCGCGCCGCAACCGGCCTGCGGCCGGTGGAATCGGTCATCAGCGCGTTCGCCCGCGTCGACCGGTTCCTCGTGCTGTCACCGCGCGCGCTCGACTACCCGGGACGCCGGTTCCCCGAGTACGTACGCCACGTCGGCCCCCGGCTGGACGATCCCGCCTGGGCCGGGGAGCTGGAGCTGCCCCCGGGTGACGCGCCGCTGGCGCTGGTCAGCCTCAGCTCGACGTTCATGAACCAGCGCGCGCTGCTCGACCGCATCGCCCAGGCTCTGGGGACGTTGCCGGTGCGCGGGCTGCTGACCACCGGCCCGGCCGTGGATCCGGCGACGGTCCGCGCGCCCGGCAACGTCCTGGTCACCGCCGTGGCCCCGCACGGCGCCGTGCTGCCCCACGCCGCGCTGACGATCACGCACGCCGGGCACGGCACGGCCGTCAAGTCGCTGGCCGCGGGCGTCCCCCTGGTCTGCGTGCCGCTCGGGCGGGACCAGGGCGAGGTGGCGCGGCGCGTCGAGCTCGCCGGCGCGGGGCTCGTCGTGAACAAGAGCGCCTCGGCGAGGACGATCGCCCGCGCCGTGGACCAGGTCCTGCACGACCGCTCCTACCCGAGGGAGGCGCGGCGGCTGGCGGACGAGATCGCCGCCGAGACGGCCTCCGACCGCGCGGTCGCCGAACTGGAGTCCCTCACGAAACGACCGCTCCGGCCTGGATCACGTGCCTGATGTGGCCGGGGTCGGCGAGGACGCCCAGGTCGGCGAGCGGGTCGCCGTCGAGGACCAGCAGGTCGGCGTGCGCGCCCTCGGCGAGCGTGCCGATCTCGCCGGTCATGCCGAGCAGCTCGGCCGCGTTCACCGTGGCGGCGCGCAGCACGTCGAGGGGCTTCTGCACCTCGCCGCGCAGGCGGAACTCCTGGTTCTGGTGCCGGTGCATGCCGCCCAGCAGGTCGCTGCCGTACACGAGCCGCACGCCGCCGACGGCGGCGCGTTCCAGCGCCGCCAGGCCCGCGCCGAGCACCGCGTCGACCTTGCGCCAGCTCGGCTCGGGCAGCCCGTGCGCGACGCCCTCCTCCTTGAGCGACCAGTACGTGACCAGCGTCGGCACCAGGTAGGCGTCGTGCTCCAGGAACAGCTCGACGCTGCGGTCGTCCAGCAGGTTGCCGTGCTCGATGGAGCGCACCCCCGCCTCCAGCGCCCGGTTCACCGCGCGGGCGGTGTACGCGTGCGCCGCCACGTAGCGGTTGGCCGCCTCGGCCTCGTCCACGATGGCGCGCAGTTCCTCCATCGAGTACTGCGTGGAGTCGATGCGGTCGGTGGGGGAGGCGACGCCGCCGGAGGCCATCACCTTGATGTGGTGCGCGCCCTTGCGCAGCTCGTCGCGGGCGGCGGCGCGGACCGCGTCCACCCCGTCGGCGACCCGGCCGAGCCCGGCGCAGCACGGGTGGTCGTCGTGCACCCGGGTGCCGCGGGCGCGCGAGTCGCCGTGGCCGCCGGTCTGGCTGAGCGCCCGGCCGCAGAACAGCAGCCGCGGCCCCCGGATCAGCCCTTCGGCCTGCGCGTCGGACAGCCCGTAGTCGGCGCCGGAGGCGTCCCGGACGGTGGTGAAGCCGCGGTCCAGCATCCCGCCCATGATGCGGGCGCTGTGCGCGGCCACGTACGAGGGCGACCAGGAGGTGAGCCCGCCCAGGTCGGCGGTCGCGGCCGTGACGTGCACGTGCGCGTCGATCAGGCCCGGTACGACGACCGCGCCGGCCAGGTCGATGACCCGGGTGCCGTCGGGGGCGCTCAGGCCGGGGCCGGTCTCGGCGACGCGGCCGTCGGCGCAGCGCAGGTCGGCCTCGGTGTATTCGCCGGTGGCGGGGTCGAGCAGCAGGGCGTGGCGCAGCAGCAGGCTCATCGGGCACCCCGCAGCGCGGGCACGGCCAGCGGCGCGAGCGCCTCGGCGGCGGCCACGGACCTCTCGTCGTAGCTGCCCTCGGCGTCCAGGATGTTGAGCGCGCCGAGCACGGTGTCCCCGTCCACGACGGGCACGTTGACGATGGCGCCGCAGCCGAGGCTCTCGATCAGCTCGTGGTCGGCGAAGATCTCCCGTACGGCGGCGCGGTCGCGGCCCAGGTAGGGCAGCCGCTGCTCGATGCAGCGGGTCAGCCACTCCTGCGCGACCTCGACCGTCTTCTCGCCGCCCACCGGGTACTGCTCCGGGTGGCTGCTGTGCACGCGGCGCAGCGCGCGCCGCTCCGGGATCCAGGCGAGCACGGTGAACAACCGCACCCCCACCTGCTCGCGTACCTTCTCCTGCAGTTCCGGCAGCCCGGTCACGACGTCATCTCCTTAGCGGCGCCGGCGGGGTCGCCCCGCTCGGTCAGGTCTTCCAGGGAACGCCCGGCCGTGGCCAGGCCGAACACCATCACGCAGATCACCCCGGCCGCGAGCACGGCCGTGGTCATGGTGAACACGCCGCCGAAGCCGAGGCTGGCGTAGGACAGGCCGATGATGGTGGGAGCGAGAATGCTGCCGACGCGGCCGAACGCGCTCGACAGGCCGGTTCCGGTGGCCCGGATCCAGGTGGGGAACACCTCGGGGGTGTAGGAGTAGACGCCGGCGTACGTGCCGTTCAGGAAGAACGACAGCACCGCGCCCGCGACCGTGATCGACACCGGCGTGTCCATCTGCGACAGCCAGAAGGCGCTGACCGCCGAGCCCGCGAGGTAGATCGCGATCGTGTTCTTGCGGTCCAGCCGCTCCGACAGCCAGGCGGCGGAGAAGTAGCCGGGGACCTGCGCCAGGTAGATGATCAGCGAGAACTCGAAGCTCTTCGTCACCGTGATGCCCCGCTCCACGAGCAGCGTGGGGATCCAGGAGAAGAAGCCGTAGTAGGAGAACGTGATCACGAACCAGATCAGCCAGATGACGCCGGTGCGCCTGGCCATGGCCCGGCTCCACAGGAACCGCATCGCGTTGACCAGCGTGACCTTCGGCGTCTCCCTGACGGGCAGCGCGACCTCGGCCTCGGGCACCGGGGGCAGCGGCCGGCCGGTGGCCAGCTCGACGCGCCGTTCGAGGTCGGCCACCACGGCCTCGGCCTCATCGGTGCGGCCGTGCTGCAGCAGGAAGCGCGGCGACTCCGGCAGCGAGCGCCGCCACCACAGCAGCATCAGGATCGGCACGGCGGTGATGATCTGCGCGATCCGCCAGCCGTCGTCGAACGTGGGCACCACGAACCGGCCGATGAGCGCCGCCCCGACGAACCCGAACGAGAAGAACCCGGCCAGCGCGCCGATGAACCAGCCGCGCCGCTTGGCGGGCACGAACTCGGACAGGAACGGCGCGATGATCGCGCTCTCGGCGCCCGCCCCGGCCCCGGCCAGCACCCGCGCGCCGAGGAACACCTCGTAGTTCGGCGCGAACGCGGCCACGACGGAGAACACCGCGTAGAAGGCGAGCGCGTACATCATGACCTTCTTGCGGCCGATGCGGTCGCCGAGCAGGCCCGCCGCGATCGCGCCGAACAGGAAGCCGAACGGTGAGGCCGAGCCGATGAAGCCGAGCTGGCCGTTGTCCAGGTTCCACGCCTCCTGGGCGCTCGGCAGCAGGAACGCGACGACGGCCGAGTCCATGCCGTCGAAGGTGTAGCCGAGGCCGCCTATCAGGAGCAGGAGGTAGTGCGGACGGCTCAGGGGGAGCCTGTCCAACCGGGCCAGCAAGGTCATGGCACAGCCTTCCTAGGGCACATAGCCCTGCACAAAGGGGGAGTTCTTGCAACGTATAGTGCAAATCACCCGAAATGCAATGGTCCTTGCAATATTTGGAAATGTACGATGACTCCCGAGCGAGGGGGGACGCGTGACGGACAGCTTCGAGGACTGGCTGCGCGAACGCGTGCCCGAGCGCGGGCTGCGGCCCAAGGCGGCGGCCGTCGTGGACATCCTCATCACGCAGCCGCGCCGGGCCTCGTTCGGCTCGGCCGCCGAGCTCGCCGCGCTGGCCGGCGCCAACGTGGCCACCGTCACGCGCACCGCGCAGGCGCTCGGCTTCGCCGGCTGGCCCGCGCTCCAGCAGGAGCTGCGCGCCCGCTACCTGTCCTCGCTCAGCGCGCCGCAGGTCGCCGCGGAGCACAGCGGCGAGGGCTCGCCCAGCTCCCGCTCGCTCCGGCGCGACCTCGACAGTCTCGCCCTGCTCAACCGGCGCCTGGACGAGAACGTGCTGCGGACCATCGCCGAGGCCGTCGCCGCCGCGCGCCGCACGGTGATCGTCGCCGACGGCAGCTACGCGGCGGTCGGCATGGCGCTCGCGCACAACGCCCGCATCGCGGGCTACCCGGTCGCGGCGGTCACCGCGGGCGACGCCGAGCTGTCCAACACCGTCGCGGCGATCGGCCCCGGCGACGTGCTGATCGCCATCAGCTTCTGGCGGCTGTACGAGAGCACCGTGCTGGCCGCGCACGAGGCGCGCACGCGCGGAGCGAGGGTGTTCGCCCTGACCGACGCGGCCAGTCCCGCCCTGGCCGAGGCGGCCGAGGAGGTGGTGATGGTCCCCGCGGAGGGCGTGGCGTTCTTCCCGTCCCTGACCGCCGGCCTGGCCGTCGCCCAGGCGCTGGTCACCCAGCTCGCGGCGGTCGATCCGGCGCGCACGGCCACCGCCATCGAGACGGCGGAGCGGATGTGGACCAAGTTCGGCCTGCTCCACCGCCGTCCCTCCGGCGGCGAACCCGCCTGAACCGCCCACCGGTCCTGATATATCCCGCTAAGGTGCCTGGGTTGATCATCCGCAACCCGGGAGCCGCATGCCGAACCTCGAACCCCTGCGCGAGGGCGATCCCGCGGCGGTCGGCGGCTACCGGCTGGTGGGCCGGCTCGGCGCGGGCGGCCAGGGCGTCGTCTACCTGGGGCGGGACGCCGACGGCCGGCCGGTGGCCGTCAAGGTGCTCCGCGAGGGCATGACCGGCGGCCGGTTCGCCAAGGAGATCGCCGCCGCCCGCCGGGTCGACCCGTTCTGCGTCGCCCAGGTGCTCGACGCCTCGCTGGGCGGCAGGCCGTACATCGTCAGCGAGTACGTCGAGGGGCCCTCGCTGCAGCAGACGGGCCCCCGCGCCGGGGCGGACCTGCAGCGGCTGGCGGTCAGCACCGCCACGGCGCTGACCGCCATCCACCAGGCGGGCATCGTGCACCGCGACTTCAAGCCCGCCAACGTGCTGCTCGGCCGGGACGGGCCGCGGGTCATCGACTTCGGCATCGCCCGCGCCGCCGACGCCGCGCTCACCGTCACCAGCGGCATCGTCGGCACGCCCGCGTACATGGCCCCGGAGCAGCTCGCCGGCGCGCCCGCCGGGCCGCCGGCGGACGTCTTCGCCTGGGCCTGCGTGATCGTCTTCGCCGCCACCGGCGCCCCGCCGTTCGGCGACGACACCATACCGGCGGTCATCAGCCGCATCCTCACCGCCGAACCGTGGCTCGGCGACCTGCCGGAGCCGCTGCGCTCGACGGTGTACGCGTGCCTCTCCAAGGAGCCGGCCGCCCGCCCCGCCATGCAGGCCGTCCTCCTCGCCCTCCTCTCCGGCCGCACCCCCGCCCCCAGCGGCGCCCGGGCGCCGCTGGGGGCGGGGGTGCGGCCGGAGAGGAGGGCGAGGAGGACGGCCTGCATGGCGGGGCGGGCGGCCGGCTCCTTGGAGAGGCACGCGTACACCGTCGAGCGCAGCGGCTCCGGCAGGTCGCCGAGCCACGGTTCGGCGGTGAGGATGCGGCTGATGACCGCCGGTATGGTGTCGTCGCCGAACGGCGGGGCGCCGGTGGCGGCGAAGACGATCACGCAGGCCCAGGCGAAGACGTCCGCCGGCGGCCCGGCGGGCGCGCCGGCGAGCTGCTCCGGGGCCATGTACGCGGGCGTGCCGACGATGCCGCTGGTGACGGTGAGCGCGGCGTCGGCGGCGCGGGCGATGCCGAAGTCGATGACCCGCGGCCCGTCCCGGCCGAGCAGCACGTTGGCGGGCTTGAAGTCGCGGTGCACGATGCCCGCCTGGTGGATGGCGGTCAGCGCCGTGGCGGTGCTGACCGCCAGCCGCTGCAGGTCCGCCCCGGCGCGGGGGCCCGTCTGCTGCAGCGAGGGCCCCTCGACGTACTCGCTGACGATGTACGGCCTGCCGCCCAGCGAGGCGTCGAGCACCTGGGCGACGCAGAACGGGTCGACCCGGCGGGCGGCGGCGATCTCCTTGGCGAACCGGCCGCCGGTCATGCCCTCGCGGAGCACCTTGACGGCCACCGGCCGGCCGTCGGCGTCCCGCCCCAGGTAGACGACGCCCTGGCCGCCCGCGCCGAGCCGGCCCACCAGCCGGTAGCCGCCGACCGCCGCGGGATCGCCCTCGCGCAGGGGTTCGAGGTTCGGCATGCGGCTCCCGGGTTGCGGATGATCAACCCAGGCACCTTAGCGGGATATATCAGGACCGGTGGGCGGTTCAGGCGGGTTCGCCGCCGGAGGGACGGCGGTGGAGCAGGCCGAACTTGGTCCACATCCGCTCCGCCGTCTCGATGGCGGTGGCCGTGCGCGCCGGATCGACCGCCGCGAGCTGGGTGACCAGCGCCTGGGCGACGGCCAGGCCGGCGGTCAGGGACGGGAAGAACGCCACGCCCTCCGCGGGGACCATCACCACCTCCTCGGCCGCCTCGGCCAGGGCGGGACTGGCCGCGTCGGTCAGGGCGAACACCCTCGCTCCGCGCGTGCGCGCCTCGTGCGCGGCCAGCACGGTGCTCTCGTACAGCCGCCAGAAGCTGATGGCGATCAGCACGTCGCCGGGGCCGATCGCCGCGACGGTGTTGGACAGCTCGGCGTCGCCCGCGGTGACCGCCGCGACCGGGTAGCCCGCGATGCGGGCGTTGTGCGCGAGCGCCATGCCGACCGCCGCGTAGCTGCCGTCGGCGACGATCACCGTGCGGCGCGCGGCGGCGACGGCCTCGGCGATGGTCCGCAGCACGTTCTCGTCCAGGCGCCGGTTGAGCAGGGCGAGACTGTCGAGGTCGCGCCGGAGCGAGCGGGAGCTGGGCGAGCCCTCGCCGCTGTGCTCCGCGGCGACCTGCGGCGCGCTGAGCGAGGACAGGTAGCGGGCGCGCAGCTCCTGCTGGAGCGCGGGCCAGCCGGCGAAGCCGAGCGCCTGCGCGGTGCGCGTGACGGTGGCCACGTTGGCGCCGGCCAGCGCGGCGAGCTCGGCGGCCGAGCCGAACGAGGCCCGGCGCGGCTGCGTGATGAGGATGTCCACGACGGCCGCCGCCTTGGGCCGCAGCCCGCGCTCGGGCACGCGTTCGCGCAGCCAGTCCTCGAAGCTGTCCGTCACGCGTCCCCCCTCGCTCGGGAGTCATCGTACATTTCCAAATATTGCAAGGACCATTGCATTTCGGGTGATTTGCACTATACGTTGCAAGAACTCCCCCTTTGTGCAGGGCTATGTGCCCTAGGAAGGCTGTGCCATGACCTTGCTGGCCCGGTTGGACAGGCTCCCCCTGAGCCGTCCGCACTACCTCCTGCTCCTGATAGGCGGCCTCGGCTACACCTTCGACGGCATGGACTCGGCCGTCGTCGCGTTCCTGCTGCCGAGCGCCCAGGAGGCGTGGAACCTGGACAACGGCCAGCTCGGCTTCATCGGCTCGGCCTCACCGTTCGGCTTCCTGTTCGGCGCGATCGCGGCGGGCCTGCTCGGCGACCGCATCGGCCGCAAGAAGGTCATGATGTACGCGCTCGCCTTCTACGCGGTGTTCTCCGTCGTGGCCGCGTTCGCGCCGAACTACGAGGTGTTCCTCGGCGCGCGGGTGCTGGCCGGGGCCGGGGCGGGCGCCGAGAGCGCGATCATCGCGCCGTTCCTGTCCGAGTTCGTGCCCGCCAAGCGGCGCGGCTGGTTCATCGGCGCGCTGGCCGGGTTCTTCTCGTTCGGGTTCGTCGGGGCGGCGCTCATCGGCCGGTTCGTGGTGCCCACGTTCGACGACGGCTGGCGGATCGCGCAGATCATCACCGCCGTGCCGATCCTGATGCTGCTGTGGTGGCGGCGCTCGCTGCCGGAGTCGCCGCGCTTCCTGCTGCAGCACGGCCGCACCGATGAGGCCGAGGCCGTGGTGGCCGACCTCGAACGGCGCGTCGAGCTGGCCACCGGCCGGCCGCTGCCCCCGGTGCCCGAGGCCGAGGTCGCGCTGCCCGTCAGGGAGACGCCGAAGGTCACGCTGGTCAACGCGATGCGGTTCCTGTGGAGCCGGGCCATGGCCAGGCGCACCGGCGTCATCTGGCTGATCTGGTTCGTGATCACGTTCTCCTACTACGGCTTCTTCTCCTGGATCCCCACGCTGCTCGTGGAGCGGGGCATCACGGTGACGAAGAGCTTCGAGTTCTCGCTGATCATCTACCTGGCGCAGGTCCCCGGCTACTTCTCCGCCGCCTGGCTGTCGGAGCGGCTGGACCGCAAGAACACGATCGCGATCTACCTCGCGGGCTCGGCGGTCAGCGCCTTCTGGCTGTCGCAGATGGACACGCCGGTGTCGATCACGGTCGCGGGCGCGGTGCTGTCGTTCTTCCTGAACGGCACGTACGCCGGCGTCTACTCCTACACCCCCGAGGTGTTCCCCACCTGGATCCGGGCCACCGGAACCGGCCTGTCGAGCGCGTTCGGCCGCGTCGGCAGCATTCTCGCTCCCACCATCATCGGCCTGTCCTACGCCAGCCTCGGCTTCGGCGGCGTGTTCACCATGACCACGGCCGTGCTCGCGGCCGGGGTGATCTGCGTGATGGTGTTCGGCCTGGCCACGGCCGGGCGTTCCCTGGAAGACCTGACCGAGCGGGGCGACCCCGCCGGCGCCGCTAAGGAGATGACGTCGTGACCGGGCTGCCGGAACTGCAGGAGAAGGTACGCGAGCAGGTGGGGGTGCGGTTGTTCACCGTGCTCGCCTGGATCCCGGAGCGGCGCGCGCTGCGCCGCGTGCACAGCAGCCACCCGGAGCAGTACCCGGTGGGCGGCGAGAAGACGGTCGAGGTCGCGCAGGAGTGGCTGACCCGCTGCATCGAGCAGCGGCTGCCCTACCTGGGCCGCGACCGCGCCGCCGTACGGGAGATCTTCGCCGACCACGAGCTGATCGAGAGCCTCGGCTGCGGCGCCATCGTCAACGTGCCCGTCGTGGACGGGGACACCGTGCTCGGCGCGCTCAACATCCTGGACGCCGAGGGCAGCTACGACGAGAGGTCCGTGGCCGCCGCCGAGGCGCTCGCGCCGCTGGCCGTGCCCGCGCTGCGGGGTGCCCGATGAGCCTGCTGCTGCGCCACGCCCTGCTGCTCGACCCCGCCACCGGCGAATACACCGAGGCCGACCTGCGCTGCGCCGACGGCCGCGTCGCCGAGACCGGCCCCGGCCTGAGCGCCCCCGACGGCACCCGGGTCATCGACCTGGCCGGCGCGGTCGTCGTACCGGGCCTGATCGACGCGCACGTGCACGTCACGGCCGCGACCGCCGACCTGGGCGGGCTCACCTCCTGGTCGCCCTCGTACGTGGCCGCGCACAGCGCCCGCATCATGGGCGGGATGCTGGACCGCGGCTTCACCACCGTCCGGGACGCCTCCGGCGCCGACTACGGGCTGTCCGACGCGCAGGCCGAAGGGCTGATCCGGGGGCCGCGGCTGCTGTTCTGCGGCCGGGCGCTCAGCCAGACCGGCGGCCACGGCGACTCGCGCGCCCGCGGCACCCGGGTGCACGACGACCACCCGTGCTGCGCCGGGCTCGGCCGGGTCGCCGACGGGGTGGACGCGGTCCGCGCCGCCGCCCGCGACGAGCTGCGCAAGGGCGCGCACCACATCAAGGTGATGGCCTCCGGCGGCGTCGCCTCCCCCACCGACCGCATCGACTCCACGCAGTACTCGATGGAGGAACTGCGCGCCATCGTGGACGAGGCCGAGGCGGCCAACCGCTACGTGGCGGCGCACGCGTACACCGCCCGCGCGGTGAACCGGGCGCTGGAGGCGGGGGTGCGCTCCATCGAGCACGGCAACCTGCTGGACGACCGCAGCGTCGAGCTGTTCCTGGAGCACGACGCCTACCTGGTGCCGACGCTGGTCACGTACTGGTCGCTCAAGGAGGAGGGCGTCGCGCACGGGCTGCCCGAGCCGAGCTGGCGCAAGGTCGACGCGGTGCTCGGCGCGGGCCTGGCGGCGCTGGAACGCGCCGCCGTCGGCGGCGTGCGGCTCGTGTACGGCAGCGACCTGCTGGGCGGCATGCACCGGCACCAGAACCAGGAGTTCCGCCTGCGCGGCGAGGTGCAGAAGCCCCTCGACGTGCTGCGCGCCGCCACGGTGAACGCGGCCGAGCTGCTCGGCATGACCGGCGAGATCGGCACGCTCGCCGAGGGCGCGCACGCCGACCTGCTGGTCCTCGACGGCGACCCGCTCGCCGACCTGGGCGTCCTCGCCGACCCCGGCCACATCAGGCACGTGATCCAGGCCGGAGCGGTCGTTTCGTGAGGGACTCCAGTTCGGCGACCGCGCGGTCGGAGGCCGTCTCGGCGGCGATCTCGTCCGCCAGCCGCCGCGCCTCCCTCGGGTAGGAGCGGTCGTGCAGGACCTGGTCCACGGCGCGGGCGATCGTCCTCGCCGAGGCGCTCTTGTTCACGACGAGCCCCGCGCCGGCGAGCTCGACGCGCCGCGCCACCTCGCCCTGGTCCCGCCCGAGCGGCACGCAGACCAGGGGGACGCCCGCGGCCAGCGACTTGACGGCCGTGCCGTGCCCGGCGTGCGTGATCGTCAGCGCGGCGTGGGGCAGCACGGCGCCGTGCGGGGCCACGGCGGTGACCAGGACGTTGCCGGGCGCGCGGACCGTCGCCGGATCCACGGCCGGGCCGGTGGTCAGCAGCCCGCGCACCGGCAACGTCCCCAGAGCCTGGGCGATGCGGTCGAGCAGCGCGCGCTGGTTCATGAACGTCGAGCTGAGGCTGACCAGCGCCAGCGGCGCGTCACCCGGGGGCAGCTCCAGCTCCCCGGCCCAGGCGGGATCGTCCAGCCGGGGGCCGACGTGGCGTACGTACTCGGGGAACCGGCGTCCCGGGTAGTCGAGCGCGCGCGGTGACAGCACGAGGAACCGGTCGACGCGGGCGAACGCGCTGATGACCGATTCCACCGGCCGCAGGCCGGTTGCGGCGCGGGCCGCGTTGAGCGCCGGCAGGCCCTTGGCCCACGGTCTGAGGGTCATCTCCGCCACGATCCGGTCACGCAGGCGGCCCAGCGCGCCGGTGGCCGGCCTGAGCCCCGGCCCGAACGGCGGAGCCCCCGGGGTGGCGAACGGGTAGAGGGTCGTGCCGAGTGCGGCCACCGGGATCCCGGCGGCCTCGCCGGCGGTGAGCGTACCCAGCAGCGAGAAGTCGGAGACCAGCACGTCGGCCGGATGGGCGCGAAGCTCGGCCAGCGTGTCGCGGGCGAAGTCGGCCGCGGGCCCGCAGACGAGGCGGTCACGCAGCCGCGCGAACGCGCCCATCGGCGTGCGGGCCTCGAAGTCCTTCAGTACGTCCTGCGCCGGGTCGGTGGTGTCGCCCTGGGGCGCGCTCGTCCAGGCGACCGGCTCCGCCCCGGTGGCGGCGACCTCGCCGTGCAGCGACCTGTCGGCCAGCACCCGGACGCGGTGGCCGCGTTCGCGCAGCGCGCGGGCGACCGAGAGGGTGGGCGGCACGGCTCCGCCGCCGGACCAGGTGGCGAACAGGAAATTGCTACTCATGGTCACTCTTCCGCGGATCGATCGAGGTCAGCAGGTCACGCATGGCGCGTTCGGCGTCCGCGCGCGGCAGGCCGAGGTCGCGCCGCCACAGCTTCCACAGGCTGACGTCGGTGGCGGCGTAGTGCAGGTGCAGCGCGTGCTCGCGAGAGGGCCCCGAGGCGGGGAGGCGGTCGGCGAAGACGCGTTCGAGCCACGCCCGGTGCAGGTCCCGCGCGTGGGCGGCGGCCCTGGCGATGGCCGGGACCCGGTCGATCTGCGCGATCCACAGCACGACGGCGTCGCCGTCGCGCTCGTAGTCGTCGAACAGCGCGGACACGACCGCCGCCACGTCGCCGGCCGGGGCCCGGCGGGTGTCGGCGGCCCGGGTGGCGATCCAGTCGGCCACGGCGTCGGCCAGCTCCTCCTTGCCGCCGAAGCGGTTGACGATCGTCTGCACCGACACGCCCGCCGCCTCGGCGACGTGCTGCAGCGTGACGTCGTCGTACCAGCGCCGCGTCCACAGCTCCGCCGCCGCCTCCAGCACCCGAGCCCGGGTGGCCTCCATGGCGGCGGCGCGCGCACCCAGCCGGTACGGACGCCTGCTCTCCATTTGCATGGAGTCATACCTATATTCAATTGGGCGGCTAGTCAAACCAAATCCGCGCTCGGGGGCGATGGGGTGCCCCCGCCGGGCCGGGCCGGGCCTGAGCGTGGCCGGCGCACACCGTGCCGGCGGGCACCGCGGACGGGATCGGCACCTGGCCCTCGATCGGCTACAGCCCTCTCCACTTTTGGGCAGGCCGCCGGTCTTCCATGGCCTGAAGCGGCTGATCCATAATCAGGCGGTCTGCTGTCGAGGAAATTGCTGAGGCAATGACGGATATTTCCCCTCTGCAGCGATCCGATCCCGCGGACATCGGCGGGTTCGCATTGCTGGGGCGGTTACGGGACGACGAGCGGGGGCCCGTGTTCCTGGCCCGTGACGCCGGCGGCTCGCACGTGGAGATCACCTGGCTGCGGGGCGGGGCGGACGGGTTCGGGCGCGTGGCCGCCGCGCTGACCGCCGCCAGGGCGCCGTCGCTGGCCCGGGTGCTGGCGACCGGTGTGCTGGACGGCAGGCCGTACCTGGTGGGCGAGCACGTGCCGGGCCGGCCGCTGCGCGATGCCGTGGCGGCCGGCGGCGCGATGACCGGCACGGCGCTGCACCGGCTCGCCATCGCGATGGCCTCCGCCCTCGTGGGGCTGCACCAGAACGGCGTCACGCACGGCGACCTGCACCCCGGCACCGTCTTCGTCGGCGACGACGGCGTCCGGCTCACCGGCTACGGCCTGGCCGGACTCGCCGACGCCGGCCCCCCGGCCCCTACCCGCGCCCTCGGCCGGGTCGCGTACTCCGCGCCCGAGCAGGTGGCGGGCTCGGGCGGCGGGGAGGCGGCGGACGTGTTCGCCTGGGCGGCCACGCTGCTGTACGCGGCGACGGGGTCGCCGCCCTTCGAGGGCGGTTCGACGGCCGAGACGGTCAGCCGCGTCGCCCGGCACGAGCCTGACCTGGCCGTGCTGGAGGAGCACCTGCGTCCCGTGGTGGGCGCGTGCCTGGCCGAGGACCCCGCCGGGCGGCCGGACTCCGGGGAGGTCCTGCTCCGCCTGGTCGGGCACTCCACCCAATCCCTCGTCCCCGACGTCTTCCCCGCACCCCCGCCGACCGCGGACGGCACGGGCCGTCCCGCTGACGGGCCTGCCGGCCCGGCGGGGGCGGCCGCGGCCGGCC
>NZ_LAVL01000180.1 GCF_001083785.1 Nonomuraea sp. SBT364 | reverse complement strand
GGAGGGCGCGGGCGAGCAGCGGCGCGGGCGGGTTGGTCACGACGGCCCACGGCGAGCAGGCGAGATGGGCGTTCTCCCGGACCCCGGCGAAGTTCGGCGAGATCTTCACCGAGCGGCGCGCCGCGGCGCGGTAGGCGCGATAGCCGTCGTAGCGGAATCCGTCGGCGCATCGGACCGCCAGCAGGGCGGTGGGCTGCGGGGGCACGCCGCGCCCGCGCGGGTCGAAGCCGGAGACGTCGCCGTCCGCGGCCTTCGCGATGGCGGCGGCGAGCGCGGGCCAGCCGGCTTCGCGCTGCACCAGCGGCAGGGCCAGCGCCTTGAGGTCGCCGCCGTCGTAGCGGCGGGCGCCGGGCAGGGGCCGGTGGTCGGCGCGGCGCACCAGACGCTGCCAGGTCCGCTCGACGTCGGTGCCGTGGAGCGCGCACCCGGCGGACTTCGCGCACCAGGCGGCGAAGCGACCGAACACCTTCTCCAGGCCCTCGTACTGCAACCGCTCCGACCGCGCCATGGTGGACGTGTGGTCGGGCACGCTGTCCAGCGCCATGGCCCGAACCCGCTCGGGGAACAGCCGGGCGTAGGAGGCGCCGAGCACGCCGCCGTAGGAGTTGCCCAGGTAGGTGAGCCGGTCCTCGCCCAGTGCGGCGCGGATGGCGTCCAAGTCGCGCGCCTGGGTGGCGGAGTCCAGGTTGGCGAACAGCTCGGGCGCGGCGTCGCGGCAGGCGGCGATGGCGGCGGCGTTCGCCTTCAGGGCCCGCTGGTATTCGTCGCGGTTGTCCGGTGTGGCGAACGCCGGCCCGGTGGCGCACTTCGCCATCGGCAGGTGCTCGCCGCTCTGGCCGCCGCGCGGGTTCCAGGTGACGACGTCCATCCGCTCGCGCAGCCCGGCGAAGTTGGCCAGCGCTGCGGCCAGCGCCGGGACGCCCGCACCGCCAGGGCCGCCGGGGTTGAACAGGACGGTCCCGGCGGCCTCGCCGGTGGCGGCCGCCCTGGCCAGGGTGAGCGTGATGGTGCCGCCGCCGGGCTCGCCCCAGTCGACGGGTACGGCCAGTTCGGCGCAGCGGAGCTGACCGGAGTCCGCGCACGGGCCCCAGGTGAGGCCCGGCTCGGGGGTGGCGTGGGCGCCGGAGGGCAGCAGCAGGGACAGGGCGAGCAGGGCTGGTGTCACGGGGCATCCTCGTGGAAGGGTTGTGGTCCGGGTGCCACGCTAGGGAGCCCGGCCCGGCCGCCACATCTGCCACATGGCCTACTTCCGCCGCTGACCTGGGCATTCACGGTCAGGTCTGATTTCCGCCAGTCGACGCCTGTGACCAGGGCATAGCCTCAGAGGCATGTCACCTCTGGAGCTCGACTTCGATTCCTGCTACCGGGCCGTCTCGGCCAGGGACGCCCGGTTCGACGGACGGTTCTACACGGCGGTGAAGACGACCGGCGTGTACTGCCGGCCGATCTGCCCGGCCCGTACGCCCGCGTCGAGGAACGTCCGTTTCTACCGGCATGCCGCGTCCGCGGAGGCGGCGGGGTTCCGGCCGTGCAAGCGGTGCCGCCCGGAGCTCTCGCCCGGCGACCCCGGGTGGGACCTGCGCGGGGACCTGATCGGGCGGGCGCTGCGGCTGATCGACGACGGGGCCGCCGACGAGGACGGCGTCGCCGGGCTGGCCAGGCGGCTGCACATCACCGAGCGGCACCTGCACCGGCTGTTCGTCGCCGAGCTGGGCGCCGGGCCGCTGGCGGTCGCCAGGACCAAGCGGCTGCTGCTGGCCAAGCAGTTGCTCACCGAGACCGCGCTGCCGGTGACCGAGGTGGCGTTCGCCGCCGGGTTCGGCAGCGTCCGGCAGTTCAACGCGACGATGCGGGAGACGTACGGGTTCACGCCGAGCGAGCTCCGCGCCACGGCGTCGGGCCGGGGAGGCCCCGGTGAGCCGGGCGACGTCTCGCTTCGGCTGCGGCTGCACCGGCGTGAGCCGTACGACGTGGAAGGGGTCTTCTCCTTCCTGGCCTCCCGTGCCGTCCCCGGCCTGGAGGTGGCGGACGCCGCGTCCTACACGCGCAACGTGCCCGGGGGGACGGTCACGCTCACCCCGCAGCGCGGCCACTTCGCCCTGGACGTGGCCGTGGATGACACCCGGCATCTGGCCAGGATCGTGGCGCGCTGCCGGCGGCTGCTCGATCTCGACGCCGACCCGGACGCCATCGCCGCGGCGCTCGGCCAGACGTCGCTGGCGCCGATGGTGGCGGCCCGGCCCGGGCTGCGGGTGCCGGGCACGTTCGACGGGTTCGAGCTGGCCGTGCGCGCCGTCGTGGGCCAGCAGATCTCCGTGGCGGGCGCCCGTACGCTGCTCGGCCGGATCGTCGCCAGGGCGGGGGACGGCCGGCTGTTCCCCGGCCCGGCCGAGCTGCGCGGGGCCGATCTCACCGGGCTCGGGCTGACCGGCCGGCGGATCGCCACGCTGACGGAGCTGGCCGCCCGCGTGGACGACGGCCTGATCGATCTCGACGGCGGCCAGGAGCCGGCCGAGGCGGTCAAGGAACTGCTCGCGGTGCCGGGCATCGGCCCGTGGACCGCCAGCTACGTCGCGCTGCGGGCGCTGCGCGACCCCGACGCGTGGCCGACCGGCGACCTCGTGCTCGACAAGCGCATGGCCGCACTCGGCATTCCCAAGGACCATCTCGAACGGTGGCGGCCCTGGCGGGCCTACGCCGCCCTGCACCTCTGGAGTCATTCATGATCAACGCTCAGATCCTGCCGACCCCGATCGGCGAGCTGTCCGTGCTGGCCCGCGACGGCGTGGTGGTCGCGGCCGGCTTCACCGCCGACCCGAAGGAGATGTTCGTCCGGCTGAAGCCCGAGCTTCAGGCGGAGGGCCTGGACGTGGTGGACGACCTGGGCCCGATCAGCCAGGCCGTGCGCGACTACTTCGCCGGCGACCTCGCCGCGCTGGACGCCGTCCCGGTCGAGCAGCCGGGCTCCGACCGGCGCAAGGAACTGCACCGGGCGCTGCGCGAGGTCCAGGCGGGCACCACGGTGTCGTACGCGGAGCTGGCCGAGCGGGCCGGGCTGCCGCGGACGGCGGCCCGGGCGGCCGGCGGGGCGTGCGCGCAGAACCTGATCGCGCCCTTCGTCCCGTGCCACCGGGTGCTGCCGTCCACGGGCGGCTTCGGCGGCTACTACTACGGAGTGCCCGTCAAGGAGTGGCTGCTGGCCCACGAGGCCGCCACCCGCTGACGGCGGGCCTGCACCCCGGCCAGGCCGGCCACGACGAGTCCCGCCACACCGAGCCCCGCCGCCACCCAGGCGGGGGCGGTGTAGCCGAGACCGGCGTCGATGGTGAGCCCGGCCGCGAACGAGCCGATCGCGTTGCCCAGGTTGAACGCGCCGATGTTGGCCGCCGAGGCCAGCGTCGGCGCGCCCGCGGCCGCGTCCAGGACGCGCGTCTGCAGCGGCGGCACGGTGGCGAAGGCGGCCACGCCGAACAGCGTGATCGCCACGACGAACGCGGCCTGGTTGCCCGCCGTCAGCGCCACCACGACGGCCAGCAGCGTGAGCAGCGCCACGGAGCCGTAGATGCTGGGCATGACGGCCCGGTCCGCGAGCTTGCCGCCGATGAGGTTGCCGGCGACCAGGCCGACGCCGAACAGCGCCATCACCACCGGCACGGCGCCCGCGGAGAACCCGCCCACCCCGGTCATGATCGGTGAGATGAAGGTGATGACCGCGAACACGGGCGCGAAGCCGAACACGGTCATCGCCAGCGCCAGCCACACCCCGCCCTTGCGGAAAGTCGCCAGCTCCTTGAGCATCCCGCCGGTGGGCCGGGGCTGGGCGGGCACCAGGGCGAGCACCCCGGCCAGCCCGACGACGCCGATCGCCACCACGACCCAGAACGTGGCCCGCCACCCGAACGCCTGCCCGATCCAGGTGCCGAGCGGCACCCCGAGCACGTTCGCGAGCGTGAGCCCGGTGAACATCAGGGCGATCGCGCTGGCCCGCTTCCGCGGCACGACCAGGTCGGCGGCCACCACGGACCCGACTCCGAAGTACGCTCCGTGCGCGAAGGCCGCCAGGAACCTGCCCACCATGAGAGCCCCGTAGGAGGGCGCCAGGGCGGACAGCAGGTTCCCGGCGATGAACAGCACCATGAGCGCCAGCAGCATGGCCTTGCGTGACAACCGGCCGCCGAGCATGGTCAGCGGCGGCCCGCCGACGGCCACGCCCAGCGCGTAGCCGGACACGAGCAGCCCGGCGGCCGGGATCGTCACGCCGAAGTCCGCGGCCAGCTCGGGAAGCAGTCCGTTGATGATGAACTCGGTGGTGCCGATGCCGAAGGCGCTGATCGCGAGGGCGAACAGGGCGAGAGGCATAGAATACTCCTCAGACGACGTTAGTGAGCGTGAGCATTATTTGCACACGCCGACTAATGAACCATACAAGTATGCCGAGGAAGGTGTCACATGCCCATCGCCGACGACGCCGTCGAGGCGCGCGCCCAGGGCTGGCGCACCCTGGCCGCGCTGCACGCCAAGATCGAGGACCGGCTGGAGAAGGCCCTGCAGAAGGAGCACGGGCTGAGCGTGAGCGAGTACACGGTGCTCGACGTGCTGGGCCGCCAGGACGGCTGGCACATGCGCATGCAGCAGCTCGCCCGGGCGGTCGTGCTCAGCCAGAGCGCCACCACCCGGCTGGTGACCCGCCTGGAGAACCGCGGCCTGCTGTCGCGCTACCTGTGCGAGGACGACCGCCGGGGCATCTACACCGAGGTCACCCGGACCGGCCGCGACCTGCTGGCCACGGCCGGGCCGACACACGACACCGTGCTCAAGGAGGTGCTGGCCGAGGCGGCCGAGCAGCCCGAGCTGGCGCCGCTCGCCGCCGTGATCGCCTAAGGCTTGACGTTGCTCTGCACCTCGCCGACCGGCACGTCCCTGGTCACCGACACCTCCACCGGGTCGAACTGGACCGGCACCACGCCGCCGCTCACCTCGACCGGCCACACGCTGGTCACGGTCAGCTCGTACACCTCGCGCGGCCGGTCGATCGAGGCACGCAGGTAGCGCACGCCGCAGGTGAACTCGGCCCCCTCGGCGTACGGCCTGCCGGAGGCTCCGCAGCCGCTCTCGCGCACCTCGGCCCGGTCGGCGCCCGCGCCGGCGTCGATCTCGATGTCGTCCAGCGTGGCCACCACGGTGGCGCTCATCACGCCGGGCAGCGTCGCGGTGACCGAGCGGCGCGGCTCGCCGACGCCCTCCAGCCAGACGAACGTGGGCAGGTTCACGTAACTCTTGGCGTCGGGACTCAGCTTGATCTTGCCCTCGGGCACCGTCAGCGCCGCCCTGGCGATCTCGGCCAGCTCACGGAACGTGATCCCGCTCGGCGGCGTCGTGTCCGGCGGCACGAAGACGAACAGCTCCAGCCCCGCCCAGCAGGCCGCGCCCTTGGGATCGGCCGCGTTGTACGCCGGCGACCACCACAGCCCCGGCTGCCCCACCTTGTCCTTGAACTGCTTGATGAAGGCGTTGAAGCCTGCCTCGTCCTCCTTGATCCTGGAAAGGTTGGCCTCCGCGTCCTTCATGAACGCGAACATCTCCTCCGCGTTCATGCCCGGCTCGTACCAGCACGGACTCCTGAGCTGGTAGCCGTCGCTCTTGCCGCCCTTGACGTCGCCGGTGATCTGGATCTTGGAGTGCTCCAGGACGACCCCGGCCGTCCTGTCCTTCTGGAAACCTTCGGACCTGGTGTTGTCGCGCGGCGGATCGGCGCTGCCGGCGAACAGCAGCGATCCGGCGACGATCACCGAGAGCAGGCCTTTCATGGGCTGCACCCTTCCTTGCTGTTGCTGAACTGCCTGATGCGCCACACACCGTCGTCGCCCCGGTGGGCGAGCATGGTCTGCATGTAGGGGGCCTTGCCGGAGTCGGGCTGCGGCGTGATCGCCTTGCCGGTGCGCGCGGACACGATCGTCATCCGCGTCTCGTCCACGCAGACGTCGACCTGCGCGCCCTTGCCCACGACCGCGGTCACCCGAAGGTCGTACAGCCGGGCGACACCCGACACCGACTGCCCCTTGCCGGTGAAACCGGCCACCCACTCGGCCGAATCCGCGATCAGCGTCGGCTCGACGTGACGCAGGTAGCGGTCACCGCCGGACACGACCGCCGCCCACGAGTCGGCGTAGAACTGCGGGAAGAGCCGCACGAGCTGGTTGACCTTGTCCGGCCACTCCACCCGCACCTCCAGGTCGTCGCCCACGCCGACCGTCGCCGGCGGCCGGCTCGGACTGGGCGCGGCCGTGGCCTCACCCGTGGCCTCGACCGGCGCCTGCCTTGGTGTGTAGGGCCGCTCGGCCTGGCCGCACCCGGCCACCGCCACCAGCGCGAGAAGGATCGTGACGCGTCTCATCCCGTCGACTCCCTGACGACGCGGAGGCGCCACGACGGCAGCAGTTCGTCGATCAGCGCCTCGGTTTCCGGAGCCATCCCGCCACCGTCAGGATGGAACGTGGACCGCCTGGTCAGCCCTTCGACCACGGCCCGCAACCGCGACTGGTCGCCGGTGGCGTGGGTGGCCCGCAGCAGGTCACGCCACAGGCCCTCGTCGTCGGCGGCCAGCAGCAGCGCGGCCCGCACCGCGGCGATCGCGGCGTCGGCCCTGCCGTCGGCCAGCCGGATCTCGCAGAGCCGGTGCGCCACGTCGGCCACCTCGGCGGCCACGTCGTACTCCAGTTCGTCACCCGCCAGCCAGGCGTACCGGCCGGGCGCGCGCCCGCTCAGCAGCGGCCCCCGGACGAGGCTCAGCGCCCTTTCCAGGAGTACGGCACGGGCCGTCGGATCGTGGTGCGAGCGGCGTACCAGCTCGCGGAAGAGCGCCCAGTCGGTGCGCACGCCGGGCCCCAGCGTCAGCCTGCCGGACTCGTCGGCACGCAGGTGCTCGGCGCCCAGCCAGCTCATCACCCGGGCGATCGTCGCGTCCCTGACCATGGCCTGCACGCCGCGCGGCCACAGCACGCCGCCGAGCACCACCGGATGCACCCCGCCCGGATGCGTGGCCAGGTAGACCAGCAGCTCGGCGGCCAGCGCCATCCGGCCCTCCTCCAGCGGCTCCGGGCCGACGACCTCCAGCGGGCCGAGCATCCGGATCTCCACGGCCGGCGGGCGCAGGTCGTCCAGCGGCTCCGGCTCGGGGACGACCTCCCCGTCGAGCCTGCTGGCGGTGCGGAACAGCTCCACCAGCGCCCGGTAGTGGCGGCGCGGCAGGAGCTGCGCGGTCACCTCGAAGCCCAGCTCGGGCAGCTTCGCCCGGCCGTCGTCGGTGATCTCCCAGGTCCAGGTGGCGTGCGGGACGTCGCCGGTGACCACGTAGCCGGCGGTGTCGTCGCGGGCGAGCAGCGCCAGCCTGCGGGCCTCCTCGTGGCTGGGCGCCACCGCCGACAGCAGGTAGTGGGCGTCGCGCGGGCGGCCGGCGGCCCTGCCGGTGAGCACCTCCCGGCGCGGCGCCGCCGTCGCCTCCAGCTCCGGCAGCACCTCCGCCAGCCCGCCCACGGCCCTGATCCGGTCGGGCGCGATCGCGGTCAGCTCCTCGCCGAACCCGACGAGCGTGATCCGCATCCGGTCGGACCACCGGTTGGTTGCCAGCTCCACGGCCAGCGCCGCGAGCGCCGCCGTCGTCTGCGGGCCCCTGACGTTGATCAGACCCTGCGCCGCCTCCAGGTCGACCAGCACCCGGCCGCCCCCGTCCGTGCCGATCGACACCAGCCCCGGGTACGGCGCGCCGCCCGGATGGTCGTCGAGCAGGCGGCCCTCGTGCGCGGCCAGCCGCCACACCTGGCCGCCGTCGTCGGCCGTCCAGGGCTCCGGCGGATCGCCGTCCGGCGGGTGGATCCACAGGTCGAGCGAGCGCGCGGACAGGTGCGCGGCGTAGACGGTCGGCGGGGTGCGGCCCTGGGCGGCCAGCTCGGCGCCCAGCAGCCGGAGCCCCACGTCGAGCATGCGCGCGCCCGGCGCGTCGGCGCCGAGCCGCAGGGCGATCTCGGCCTCGGCGGCGTCACCGCGCGGCCGGACCACGCGGCGCCCGAACAGGCGGCGCCACAGCTGCTCACGGCGTCGCCTGGCCAGCACCATGAGCAGCCCGGCGGCGGCCAGCGACGATGCAGCCAGGAAGTCGACCAGCTCCAGGCCCTGCTCCTGGCCCTGCTCGTGGGTTTCCTGCGCCTGCGGCGCGGCTTCCCGCTCGGCGTTCCTGGGTGCCTGCTCCCGCGTGGCCTCCCGTTCGACGCGGTCCCTGACCACCTCGCGGTCGCCGCCGCCGCCCGGCTTGGCCGGATGCTCCTTCAGCGTCTGCGCCCTGGCCTGGCCGGCGGGGACGACGTGGGTGTTCTTCGCGTCGTCCGGCATGTCGAGCACCCAGCCGGGCCTGATCAGGTCGGCCATCCGCAGTTTGGCGCCGTCGGGCTGCTCCTTGTGCTGGTTGAGCCGGAAGATCTCCGGATAGCGGCGGCCGTCTCCCAGGCACTTCTCGGCGATCTCCCACAGGCTCTCGTGGTGGCGGCCGTGCGGCGGCTGGACGACGTACACCTTCTTGGTGCGCTGGGTGTCGAGCACCTGCTCCACGACCGGCGCGGTGAACGCGACCGCGGTCATGGGCTGCTGGACGGGCGGCGGCGCGGCCATCCTGGCGATCGGCACGACCGCGGCGCCCGCCGTGAACAGCAGCAGCACCGCGGACACGAGCTTGTTGGCCAGCGCCTGCGTGCCGCCCGACAGCGGCACCCTGGCCGGCATCCCGATCCGGCGCACACCCGCGTACACCTCGACGAGCACGCAGACGACGAGCTGCAGCCAGGCCAGCCAGACGAACGCCACCAGCAGGGCCATGACCGTGCTCGGGCCGACGCGGCTGGTGAGCAGGTCCAGGTCGAGCAGCTCGGGGGCGACCGGCGGGCCGACGAACGTCAGCAGCGCGTACGGCACGCCGCCGACCAGCGCGAGCAGCACGAACAGCGCGCCGATCCCGGCGAGCACGTCACCGGGGCCGCGCCGCGCGGGGATCCGCACGGGCTGCCGCGACCGGCCGCCTCGCCGTGCCGCATCGACTTGCCGTGCTCCGGCGGCTTGTCGTGACCCGTCGGTGGGGTGCGCCGGTCGCGCGGGGCCTCGCCTGGGCATCGCCGCTCCCTTCTCGATTCCAGCGTCCTGACTCTCCGGCCCCACATCCACCGACCGGCGTGATTCGGTCTGGCTCACCGCGCCTCGGGCGCGGCCGTGGCCTCGGCCTCCATGTCCGCCCCCGGGAACCCGATGGCGCCCAGGAAGAAGGCCGTCCAGCGAACCCGCACGGCCACCGTCACGTCGGCCTGGCCCTGCCCGACGGCACAGCTCCCGGAGGACACGCCGGTGCCGCCGTGCGCGCTGATCACCTCGTCGGCCCGGCCGCAGACCTCCGCCTCGCCCAGCAGCCGCACCTGTCCGGTGGAGCGCAGGTGCTCGACGTCGATCCGGTCGGCGCCCGCCCGGGCGGCCTGCTCGGCGACGTCGGCGGCGCGCAACCGGGCGTTGATCGCCGCCCCGCCGTCGACGAGCAGCCCGGCGAGCAGGAACACCACCACCGAGAACAGCACGGTGAACACCGACATCGAGCCGCGCTCGCCGCCCCTCATTCGACTCTCCTGAACTGCTCCAGCGGCACCACCGAGGTGCCGGTCATCCGCTGGGTGCCGCCGAAGCCGAGGAAGCCCAGGTCGAGCTCGCACGTCACGTCGGCGCGCACCTGCCCGCCCTCCTCCCACCGCGAGCCGTCGAGGGAGACGGCCGCGCCCGTGCAGTCTTCACGCAGGGCCTGCGTGGCGACCGTCCCGGCGGCCGACTCGGCCCCCTGGAGGGTGCGCTGCACCGAGGCGGCCCGGGCGGCGTCCCTGGCCGCGCCGTTCACCTCGCCCTGCGCCTCCACGAGCCGCCCGGCACCGGCCAGGAACAGCAGGAACAGCAGGAAGACCGGGGCCAGCATCACGGTCTCCACAGCCATCGACCCGCGCTCGCTCCGGTGATCCCGGACTTCGCTCTCGGGGAGGAATCGGAAGGGCGGGCAGGCCGCCAAGCTCCGGTCCTGCGGGTTTCGCGGCACGGCGTCCTCCTTCACTGGCGGCATGCGGGGCGATCGGGCCGGCGGGGGCCGGCGAAGCAGGTGGGGCCGGTCCGCGGGGACGGGAATCCCCCGGATCCGTCCGCGGGGAGGAGGTCAACCGCAGTCATCTCCGCCGTCGTCGGGACGGAAGCACTCGATCGGGCCGCCCGACGTGGCGGTGATCGTGAACGCCAGCTCCGGCAGCAGCGGGATGACCTGGACGGCGCTGCCCGTCACGGTCACGTGGCGCTCGTCCGGCTCCCGTTCGGCCGTGGTCGCCTGCGCGCCGCCGAGCAGCCGGGGGCCGATCGCCGCCACCACCTCGCGAGCCTTCGCCTGCGCCTCGGCCTCCCAGCCGCCGGAGTCGGCGGGGGCCGAACGGGCGACGCGGGCGCCCTCCCTGGCCGCCGCCTCCGCCACCTGGCGGCCGTGGAACCAGAGCGCGACCTGCACGATCAGCAGGACGACGGCGAGCACGACCGGCATCAGCAGCGCCAGCTCGACCACCGACGCCCCGCGCTCCCGCCCTCGCCCCCTCGCGTGCCGTCGGCGGCGCCCGGGCGGGACGGTCACGTGTCTCCTTCGCCGCCGCCGAAGGAGCCCTGGATCTCGCTCTGCTTGCTCTCGACGAGCTGCCTGATCAGGGTCGCCAGGCCGAGCGCGACCCCGGCGATGATCGCGGTGATGATGACCCACTCGACGGCGGACGCGCCACGGCTCGGCGCGGTGCGCGCCCGGTGGATCCGCACGTTGAGGAGCGCCACGAGATAGACGATCCACGGATGGTTCTTCATTTAGGACCCCAACATCTTCATAGCGGCCGGAAAACTGAGAAAGATCACGAATCCTGCGCAGAGCAGGAGCTGGGCGACGAGCATCGACTGCGATCGCTCGCCGGCCCGGCCCTCGATCTCCGCGAGCTCACGGCGGCGCAGCGTGGCGGCGCGGGCCGTCAGGGAGGCGCGCACCTTGGCGCCGTCGTCGGCCACCAGGCCGAGGGCCGCCGACAGGTCGCGCAGCTCGTCGATGTTGATCTCCTCGCCGAGCTGGCCGAGCGCCTGCCACGGGGTGATGCCGACGATCCTGGCGCCGCTCAGCGCGTCGCGGATGCGGCCGATCGCCCAGTTGGGCTGCTCGCCGCTGACCGACACGGCCATCATGAGCGCCTCGGGGACGCCCCGGCCGCCCGCCAGGTTCATCGAGACCAGGTCCAGGAACGCGCCGACGACATGCCGGAAGTCACGCCGCCGGGCCGCGGCGTCACGCCGGATCTGCAGGTCGGGCAGGAAGAAGAAGACGACGGCGGCGATCAGCGCCACCCAGAACGGGATCGCCGGCGAGGCGCCCCAGCCCATCAGCACCAGCCAGCCGAACAGCACCGGGAAGGCCAGCAGCCCGCTGACGGCCAGCAGCGCCTTGGTCGCCAGGAAGCCCTCGAACGAGCGCCCGACCAGCGCCAGGTCGGCCCTGATCGATCGGGCCTCCCAGCCGCGCGCCCCGTAGAGGCGGGCCAGCCGGGCGCCGAGCCCCTGGCGGAAGGCGCTCACCTCCTCGTCCGGCAGCACGAGCTGGATGCGCGGCGACTCGGCGTCCTCGCGGACCGCGTCGAGCGCCAGCAGCCTGGCCACCAGCCCCGGCCGGGCCGGGAACAGCGCCCTCAGCAGCACGAACAGGCCCAGGCCCGCCACGCCGCCGGCCAGCACGCCCTCAACCATGGTCGCCTCCCATGAGCAGCCGGGTCGGCTTGTCGAACCTGGCCAGCCGCCGCATCCAGGCGAACCCGGCGCCGAACAGCCCGGCGACGACGACGAGCACGGCCTGGCCCAGATAGCTGTCGTACTCGCCGACGTACGAAGGGTTGAACACGACGAGCAGGCCCGCGAAGACGAGCGCGGTGATCACCACGATCTGGACGCTGCGCCGGGTGGCACGGCGTTCGGCCTCGACGCGGCGGCGCATGTCGAGCTCCTCGCGGGCCGAGACGGCCAGCGCCCCGAGCACGTCGCGCAGGCCGGGGCCGCGCAGCCGGGAGTTGAGGATGAGGGCCGCCACGACGAGGTCGGCCGACGGGTCGTCGAGCTCGTCGGCGAACAGGCCGAGCGCGTCGGGCAGCGCCATCCGGGTGTGCAGGCGGTCGACCAGCGCGCGCAGGTGGGGGCGGAGCATGGGGGCGGCGGCCCTGATGGACGACGGGATGGCCTGCTCCAGGCCCGCCGCGCCGGCGATGGTGTCGCGCAGCGACTCGGTCCAGGCGGCCAGGCCCTCCAGGCGGCGCATCGCGGCCCGCTCCTCGGCGGCGCCGCCGGACAGCCCGCGCCAGGCGAACACCAGCAGCACCGCGCCCACCGCCACGACCACCCAGCCGGTGACCACCATGACCAGCGCCGCCGCGATCCCGGCGACGGCGACGCGGGTGGTCAGCACCTGGATCAGGCGGCGCTTGGGCTGCGAGGGCCGGGGGCGCAGCCCGTACAGGGAGAGGAACAGCAGGAACAGGCCGCCGCCGGCGAGCGCGCCGGACAGCAGGGCGAGGGGGTCGAAGGTGAGCACGCGTCACCAGCCTCCCGGGTGGTAGCCGTGGGCGGCGAGCTCCTCCAGGCACGAGACGGGGGCGTGCGGGACGGCCGTCCCGTCGGGGCCCGGCACGAAGACCTCGCTGGACAGGACGCGGCCGTCGCAGCCGTTGACCTCGCGGATGCTGGAGACGTAGCGGCGCAGGGTGCCGCCCCGGTGGTAGTCGTTGCGCTTCTCGATGAAGACGACGAAGTCGATGGCGCCCGCGATGAGCATGTGGGTGGCGTCGATCGGCAACCGCTCGCCGGCCTGCAGGGCGTAGGTGGCGATGCGGTTGAAGACCTCCATGCTGGAGTTGGCGTGGATGGTGGACAGGGAGCCGTCGTTGCCCTGCGTCATCGCGTTGAGCATGGTGACGATCTCGTCGCCGAGCACCTCGCCGACGATGACGCGGCTGGGGTTCATGCGCAGGGAGCGGCGGACGAGCTCGGCCATGCTGATCTCGCCCTGGCCCTCGGAGTTGGGCAGGCGCTGCTCGCAGGCGACGACGTTCGGGTGCAGCTCGGGGAACTGGTCGAGGCCGAGCTCCAGTGCGCGTTCGACGGTGACGAGGCGTTCGGCGGGCGGGATCTCGTTGGCCAGGGCGCGCAGCAGCGTGGTCTTTCCGGCATTGGTGGAACCGGCGATCATGATGTTCTTCCGCGCGCCCACCGCTGCCGTAAGAAAGCGGCCTACTTCTGGGCTTATGGTGTTATTTCCGACCAAATCCGAAAGAAAGACTTTTCCCAAACGGGCACGGCGGATCGACACCGCGGGCCGCACCGTCACGTCCATCACCGCGCTCAACCGGGACCCGTCGGGCAGCCGCAGGTCGAGCTGCGGGTTGGCGGTGTCGAACGGCCGGCTCGACAGGCCCGAGTAGGCGGCCAGGATCTGGATGAGCTCGATCAGCTCCTCGTCCGACTCGGCCACCGGGTCGTGCGCGAGCTCCTGGCCGTCGGCATAGCCGACGAAGACCTTGTCGCAGCCGTTGATGTCGATGTTCTCGACCTCGGGGTCGTCGAGCAGCGGCTGGAGGCGGCCCACGCCGAACAGCGCGGCGTGGATGCCGGCCGCCAGGCCCTCCTCCTCCTCGACCGTGGGCGGGGTGCGGCCGAGGCCGATCTCGCTGCGCGCGTGCTCCTCCAGCACCTGCGAGATCAGCGCCCTGGCGAACTGACGCTCGTCCTCGCCGGTCATCGCCGGCAGGCCGTTGGCCTGGTCGAGCCTGCGCTGGTGGGCCAGGCGGTCGCCGACCTCCTGGCGGAACCGCTTGACGAGGGCGTGGTCGATCATCGGCCCACCAGCCGTCCGGCCAGGTCGCGCGCCGTGCGGATGAGCAGCGAGCGGTCGAGCCTGCCGCCCCACTGGCCGCGCAGCAGCTCGGCGCCCTTCGGGTCGTGCGCGAGGCCGTGGACGAAGCCGACGTACGGGCCCACGATCCGGCGTACGTCGTCGATCGAGGACCGGTAGGTGCGCGGGTCGGCGATCACCACGACGCCGTGCGCCTTGCTGATCGACAGGCGTTCGCGCAGGTGGGCGACGTGGTCGAGGGTGGCCCTGGTGAGCAGCACGACCTGGTCGGCCTCGGCCAGCAGGTCGCCGAGCTGCGGGTGCGCGCCGAGGCGGCCGCAGTCGGCGATCACGTCGGCGTCGGGGATCGCGGCCAGCGAGCGGCCCAGCGGGCCCCACAGCCAGGTGAGACCGGCCGCCTGCTCGCCGTGGGTGATGCCGACCAGCACGTCGAGCCCTCCAATGATCTTCTGCGTGTGGGCGTGGATCTGCGTGGGCTCCAGGCCGCGCCGGGCCGTCGCGCCCAGCGTGAGCAGGCCGCGGCCCGGGTTGAGCACGCCTCCGTCGGCGGCGGGCAGCCGGTAGGCCAGGTCACCGCCGGCCGGGTCGCACTCGGCGAGCAGCACGGGACGGGGCCACACCGCGGCCAGCGCCGTGGCGGCGGTGGTGACCCCCGGCGCGCCCTTGTCGGCGGCCAGCACGATCAGCGCCACGTCAGCGTGCCCCCGGCAACTCGGCCACGGCGATCTGGCCGCTGGAGGCGTACTGGAGGACCACCGGCGAGACCTGCGCCTCGACGATCACCGTGACGCCGCCCTTCTCCCCGACGCCGTGGACCAGCGCGCTCTGCGCCAGGACGCGGCCCTCGCCCTCGTCGCCCGGCACGTACACCACCTGGACCCGGTCACCCTTCTCCAGCCCCTGCGGCATCTGGCCCGGCTTGAGCGCCAGGCCGACCACGGCCTTGCCGGGGCCGAGCTCCTCGCTGGCATCCACGCCCATGTCGCTGGTCAGCAGCGTGCCGGGCAGGATCGTGACGGCGGCGAACGAGCCGAGCACCTTCTGACGCTGGGACCAGCTCACGTACGCGATGCCGGTGTCGGCGATCTGGACCTCCTCCAGGGCCTGCGGGGTGAACCGCTGGCCCGCGCCGATCTGCTGCACGATCCTGATCGCCGACACCCGGTCACCGCTGCGCAGCACGAGCAGCGTCGTGGCGAGCGCTCCGCCCAGGATCAGGAGCAGGGCGAGAGCCGCCAGCGCGGGCTTGCGCTCGCGAGGAGGCACCGGAAGCTTGCGCGAGGCCGGGCCCGACAACCCGGCCGTGTTGACGGCGGGTTTTTCACTGGTCCTCATGCGGCTCCCATGATGAATTGAGGGAATTCACGCCATTATGTGCAGGCCGTGGTTGGGGCGGGGGTCGAATGCGAGGAACCATGCTTGATTCGCAAGGGGCGCCGTGTCAACTCCGGGTAATCAATGCCTATTGTTTCTAGCGAGTTGACGGCGGTTACTTTTTATGGATATGAGTCACATGAGTAACACGCGGCACATTATTCGCTTCGACCTTGGAATTTATCCTGCTTTACTCGGGCATGTCGGGGGCGTTTGCGGTGGGATCTTCGGTGCAGATCAGGACTTCTCCGTGAGCCGGCTGGCCGGTGGTTGTTTTCCCTGGTCATCCACAGGTTGGGCGGGTGCCGCCGGGGTTTTCCACAGAACCGGATTCCATGCCATTGGCGTCAACCTGCGGGCTTAGCCTCGCTGCGGGCGCTACGTTGGCGCCGAGGTCCGACCGAGGAGACGGCAAACATGCGGATCATGCTCACCGTGCTCGGCGAGCAGGGCGACCGTGACGTCGTGATCGACGGCGACGACGACACCACGGTGGCCGGAGTGAGCGAAGCGCTCAGCGATCACCAGCCACTTGCCCAGGTGGTCCGGCTGCCCCGGGCCCGGGCTCCCTACGGCATGTCATCGGCCGGGCCTCCCAACCCTGTCACGCGCGTCCCCTCCCAACGCCGCCCCTCCCCCGGCAGCCGGCGGGGGTGGCTGGCCGGGGG
>NZ_LAVL01000017.1 GCF_001083785.1 Nonomuraea sp. SBT364 | reverse complement strand
CCCTCACCGTGCCGCTGGGGCTGCTCGCGCTCGGGCTGGCGGTGGTGCTCGGGGCGGGCTGGTGCCGAGTCCGTCGGCGCTGGTCGTGCTGCTGGGGGCGATCGCGCTGGGCCGTGCCTGGTTCGGGGTGGCGCTGGTGGCCGCCTACGGGGTGGGGATGGCGGCCACGCTCACCGTGATGGGCCTGCTCCTGGTCAAGCTGGTCGACCGGCTGGAGAGGCGCGCCGGGCGGCTGGCTGCGCGGCTGTCGGGGCTGGCGCCGATGGGGACCGCGACAATGGTGGTGCTCCTGGGCGCGGGGCTGGCGCTGCGCTCGTTGATCACCCTCTAGATCAGGTGCTCACGCAGAACGTCGGCGAGGGGGCCACGGCGGGCGCAGCGGTCGAGGGTGAAGCTGCCGGCCAGGACCTCCGCCTCGTCCGGGGTGACGCCCTCGAAGCGGCGCCTGAAGTCGTCGACGAGCGGTTCGGCGAGGAGGATGCGATCCGCCGGACGTACGGGCTGTCGGGGCGGGCGTGGGTGAGCCCCTGCGGCCCGCTGGAGCGACTCGGTGGCGGGGTAGCCGGTGATGAAGTTCTCCATGTTGAGCCGGTCGCCGCTGGCACTGATCCATTTCATGCGGTCCTCCTGGCTGGGCCGGTGCTCTCCCGTACGAGCAGCCGTGGCTGGTAGCGGACGTTGTAGCCGCCGGGCTCGCCGCCGATGAGCGCCCGCAGCCGCGTCCACGCCTGCCTGCCCAGCTCGTTCTTGGGGATCGAGGCGGTGGTCAGCGGCGGGTTGGTGAAGCGGGCGAAGGGGATGTCGTCGAACCCGGTGACGGAGACGTCCTCGGGCACCCGCAGGCCGAGCTCGTGCAGCCCGCTCAGCAGGCCGAAGGCCACCATGTCGTTGAAGGCGACCACGGCGGTGGCGCCGGAGCCGGCCACCCGGGGGGCGGCGGCGTGCCCGTCGTCGAACCGGGGCCCGCAGGCCAGCTCGGTGAGTGTCAGGCCGGAGGCGCGCAGCGCGGCCAGCCGTTCCCGGTTGGACGTGCTGGCCGCGGGCCCGGCGAGATAGGCCAGGTGGCGGTGGCCGTGCCCGATCAGGTGGGCGACGATCGCCTCCATGCCGGCCGTGTTGTCCACCGACAGCGATGGCATGGCGCACCCGGGCAGCTCGCGGTGGAGCAGCACGAACGGCGCGAGCTTGTCGGCCAGCGCGAGCAGCCGGTCGTCGGCCATCCGGGGGGAGGCCAGGACGAGGCCGTCGGTGCGGCGGCGCGCCTCGATCGCGAGGACGACCTCCTCCTCGACGTTCTCGGCGGACTCCGAGACGAGCAGCCGGCACCCATCGGCGGAGACGGCCTGGCTGAGCCCGCGCAGCACCCCCTGGAACATCGGGTTGCCCAGGTCCGGGACGATGAGCGAGACGGTCCCGGTGCGGCCCAGCGCGAGGCTGCGCGCGACCACGCTGGGCTGGTAGTCCAGCGCCTCGGCCGCCGCCCTGACCCGCGCGGCCAGCTCGGGCGCGACCGTGGCCGAGCCGTTCATCACCCTGGACACGGTCGCCCGCGACACCCCGGCCGCCTCCGCGACCCGGCTGATGGTCGGAGCCCCGTCGGGCCGGGGCCCGCGGCGCCTGGCCCGTGCAGGCTCTTCCCGGTCCTCATCTCCGTGGGCAACGTCCATGACGCGAAGGTATCGGTTTCTCACTTTCAGCGACAACCGGTTGCATACCCGCTGCTCAAACGCCGGCCTCCAGGATTATCGCAGCTCACAGCGCTACCCCACCATCGCTGACTCACCCTCTCCTGGGTGGCGGCGCCAGGTGCCAAGCTCACCCCCGTTTCGGCCCGTCCGGCCCGTGGACGTAACTGGAGGCGCCCGTGAGCGGCGCCCTCTGGGTGCCGACCTGATCGTGGATGAAGGGCAGGTAGGCCCCCAAGAACGCCCCATCTTCCAACAGTTCTCCGAGTTGGCCCGGTTCGAAGTCCGCCGAAACGAGCGGGACCTCACAGTTCAGGGCGCCAGCCCAAGCCGCAGGGAGATCGAGCGCGCCCAGGTAGAGGTGGCCGGGGTTGACGGTTGCCTCCGTGAAGTGTTCGCCGAATCCGGCGGGGAGCCAGAGAACTCGCTCCAGCTCCGACAGCCACGGTGCCGCACCACGACCGCGATCCTCGGTCACCTCGACGGTGATGAACAGGGCCGGTTCTGGGGCGCCTCGCGGGTCGAGGCGAAATCGGGCGGCAGCATGACCGGCCGGGGAGTGATGGCGAACGTGCCTTCCGACAGAGACCTGTCGCCCAGACACATCGTTGTATGAGCAGGCGCGCGAGACGTCTCTCTGGTTCACCCGGAGCAGCTGGGACGGCGCGCAGCGGGCGTGGTTGCATCGGATCCCAAGCAGCTTGGTCGCTGGGCTGAGGTCGGGGTCGTAGGTGGTGACGACGGCGTCACCAGGGTCCCCGCAGGTGTAGCACTCGGATGCCCGGAGTCCCCGCGTACGGGGGCTGGAGCGCCAGCACCTGCAACCTGCAACCTGCAACCTGCACCAGCGGCGAACGCGCATGCACGCAGAGAGCCGCCACGTCCTCATTCTGAACGGCAACTCACGCCTGGAAGTGCACCCACCGCCGATGCCCTAGTCGACGCCGGGGGTGTCGGGCACGTCGTACTCGGCATCCCCGTCGTCGGCCCGCCGCAGCTTCACCTCCGCCACCCACGCCGCCGCGAACCGCCGGATCTCCGGGCCGTCCCCGTGCGCCGCGTATTCGTCGTCGGCGATGAACTCGGCGTACTCCAGCCGCATGACCAGCTCGTCCAGCGAGAACCCGGCGTCGCACGCCCGCGCCAGCCCTTCGAGCTCGCGGAAGGACCAGCGCCCGCCGAGCGCCGCCGCGGCCGCCACGTCGCCGGGCAGCCCGCGGTCGTGCAGCATCAGCACCAGCTCCCCCGCGCCGTCGCGGCTCACGTACGGCGGCGGGAGCGGCGGGTGGACGGGAGGTCGTGGCGGCCCGAGAGGAACTCCTGGAAGGCGATCTTGGCCCGGATGGCGGGACGCCGCCAGCGTTCCTCGCGGCGGACGGCCCGGGCCAGCTTGCGCGGCGAGCGCCCGGCGAAGAACCAGTGCGCCCACGGGGAGCCGGGCCGGGCCAGCCGGACGGCGCCCACGGCCAGCAGGACGGGCACGAACATGCCCACCATCCCGGTCCAGATCTTGCCCTTGAGCAGCGTGACGACGACCATCGCCAGATGGGCGGCGATCAGCGGGGCCGGGTTGATCGGCAGGTCGTAGTCCCAGACGAGGGGGCGCAGGCCGGTGAGCAGCAGGCCGGTGATCGCGATGGCGATGAAGACCGCGTCGACCGAGGTGCGGCCCTCCTCCTCCCAGTAGACGTCGTGCAGGTGCAGGATCAGCGCGAACTCGTCCAGCACCAGCGCCGAGCCGATGCCGAAGACGGACGCCGCCACCGCGTAGCCGGTCTGGGAGCCGCCGGAGACGATGAGCCCGGCGACCCCGCCCACCAGCATGAGCACGACGCCGAACACCACGTGGTGGATGTGCATCTCGCCCACGTTGACGTTGCGGAACCAGCCGATCTTGGCCCTGATCAGCCGCACGTTGATGCGGGTGGCGATGAACGTGACGATGAGCGCGACGAAGAAACAGAACAGCGGCAGCCGTCCCGTCGCGATGATGCTGTGCTCGAACCAGTTCGCCATGACCTTGGAACAGACTCTACGAGCTGTCTTGTAGTGGGGTGTCCGTCAGGAGAGGAATGCCCGCAGAAGTGCGGCGGTGCCTTCCAGGTGTTCGGCGACCGCCCGGCGGGCCGCGTCCGGGTCGCCGGAGACGATGGCGGCCACGATGGCGCGGTGCTGCGTGGCGGCGTGGTCGAGGTTGACCTGGAGCATCGGGATGGCGTTGAGCAGGTCGGAGACGCGCAGCCGGGCGTCGGCGCAGGCGGCGGCCAGCAGCGGGGAGCCGGTCAGCTCGGCGATCGACAGGTGGAATGCGGTGTCGAGACGGCGGTAGTCCTCCAGCGAGGCCGCGTTCAGGTCCGCCAGCCGCCGTTCCAGGACGGCGCGCTGGCCGGCGGTGAGCGCGGCGCAGGCGAGCACCTGGGCGGCGCCGCACTCGACGGCCATGCGGAAGGTGAGCGCGTCGGTCAGGTCGGCGGTGCCCATGTCGGTGACGACCCGGCGCAGGTCGCCGTCGCCGGGCCGGGGCGGCACGTAGGTGACGAACGCGCCGCCGTAGCGTCCGCGCCGCACGTCGAGGTAGCCGGCCTCCTGGAGGGCGCGGATGGCCTCGCGCAGCGTGACGCGGCTGATGCCGAGCCGGACCGCCAGCTCGCGCTCGGGCGGCAGCTTCTCGCCGGGCGGGACCACGCCGAGTTTGATCGCCTGCAGGAGCCGTTCCACGGTCTCCTCGAAGGCGTTGCCGGCCCGCACCGGGCGCAGCACCGTCATCAAACGCGCCGACTCGTCCAACATGTCCTCAGGTCTTGACAAGCGATCCCGCCATACACATCAATGGTCTGAGACTAGCCCAATCAACGGGAAAGCGGGATGGGCGTGAACGAGCGAGCCGGGTTCCTCGCCGTCGGCGAGCTGCGGGACGAGGTGGCCGCGGGGCGGATCGACACGGTCCTGCTCGCCGTCGCCGACATGCAGGGCAGGCTCCAGGGCAAGCGGCTGTCGGCCCGCTACTTCCTGGACGAGGTGCTGCACCACGGCTCCGAAGGCTGCAACTACCTGCTCGCCGTGGACGTCGACATGAACACCGTCGAGGGCTACGCGATGTCGTCGTGGGATCGCGGGTACGGGGACTTCGTGATGAAGCCGGACCTGTCGACGCTCCGGCGCGTCCCCTGGCAGGAGGGCACCGCCATGCTGATGGCGGACCTGGCCTGGGAGGGCGGCGCGGACGTGAGCGCCTCGCCGCGCCAGATCCTGCGTGCCCAGCTGGCCCGCCTGGCCGAGCGCGGCCTGTGCGCCCAGGTCGGCACCGAGCTGGAGTTCGTCGTCTACGACGACACCTACGAGCAGGCGTGGCGGCGCGCCTACCGCGATCTGACGCCCGCCAACCTCTACAACGTCGACTACTCCCTGCTGGGCACCGCCCGCGTCGAGCCGCTGCTGCGCCGGATCAGGCAGGGCATGGAGGGCGCCGGCCTCTACGTCGAGTCGGCCAAGGGCGAGTGCAACCTGGGCCAGCACGAGATCGCCTTCCGCTACGCCGAGGCGCTCGTCACCTGCGACAACCACGCCGTCTACAAGAACGGCGCCAAGGAGATCGCCGCCCAGGAGGGCCGGTCGATCACCTTCATGGCCAAGCCGAACCAGCGCGAGGGCAACTCCTGCCACATCCACCTCTCGCTGCGCGGCCTCGACGGCGAGCTCGTCATGGCGGGCGAGGGCCCGCACGGGCTCTCGGCGCTCGGCCGCGCGTTCGTCGCCGGTCAGCTCGCCTGCCTGCGCGAGCTCACCCTGATGTACGCACCCAACATCAACTCCTACAAGCGCTTCGTGCCCGGCAGCTTCGCGCCCACGGCCGTCAAGTGGGGCGTCGACAACCGGACCTGCGCGCTGCGCCTGGTGGGCCACGGGCCGTCGCTGCGGATCGAGAACCGGGTGCCGGGCGGCGACGTGAACCCCTACCTGGCGGTGGCGGCGATGGTGGCGGCGGGGCTGCACGGGATCGACGGCGCGCTGGAGCTGGAGGAGGCGTTCGAGGGCAACGCCTACGCCTCGGGCGCCGCGACCGTGCCGCACACGCTGCGTGACGCGCTGGCGCTGTTCGAGGGGTCGAAGCCGGCCAGGGAGGCGTTCGGCGAGGACGTGGTGGCGCACTACGCCAACAACGCCCGGGTGGAGCTGGCCGCCTTCGACGCGGCGGTGACGGACTGGGAGCTGTTTCGAGGGTTCGAGCGGATGTGAGCATGCGGATCATCAATCCGGCGACCGAGGAGGTCGTCGCCGACGTCGAGTTCGCGGACGCGGCCGAGGTCGACCTGGCGGTGGAGCGTGCCAGGAAGGCGCAGGCGGCCTGGCGCGAGGTGGCGCCCGGGGACCGGGCGCGGCTGCTGCGCGCGTTCGCCGACCTGGTGGGCGAGCACGCCGAGGAGCTGGCGCTGCTGGAGGTGGCCAACTCCGGGCACCCGATCGGCAACGCCCGCTGGGAGGCGGGGGCCGTGCGCGACGTGCTGCACTTCTACGCCGCCGCGCCGGAGCGCAACCACGGCAAGCAGATCCCGGTGGCGGGCGGCGTGGACGTGACGTTCCAGGAGCCGCTGGGCGTGGTGGGCGTGATCGTGCCGTGGAACTTCCCGATGCTGATCATGAGCTGGGGTGTCGCCCCGGCGCTGGCGGCGGGCAACACGGTGATCGTCAAGCCCGCCGAGTGGACCCCGCTGACCGCGCTGAGGCTGGCCGAGCTGGCCCTGGTGGCGGGGCTCCCCGAGGGGGTGCTCCAGGTGCTGCCCGGGGCGGGCGAGGTCGCGGGCGCCCGGCTGGTCGAGCACCCGGACGTGGCCAAGATCGTGTTCACCGGCTCGACCGAGGTGGGCAAGGAGATCGCCGCCAAGGCGGCGAACCACATCAAACGCCTCACACTGGAGCTAGGCGGCAAGTCCGCAAATATCATCTTTGCGGACTCAGACTTGGAAAAAGCGGCCAACAGCGCACCGTATGCCGTCTTCGACAACTCCGGGCAGGACTGTTGCGCCCGGTCCCGCGTCCTCGTCCAGGCCGAGGTCTACGACGAGTTCCTGGAGCGCCTGTCGCGGGCCGTCCTCGCCGTCCGCGTGGGCGACCCGCTCGACCCGGCCACCGAGATGGGGCCGCTGATCAGCGCCGAGCACCTCGACCGCGTCCGCGGCTTCGTCGAGGCGGAGCCGTACCTGCAAGGCGGCTGCCCGCAGGGCAAGGGCTTCTGGTTCCCGCCGACGGTGCTGACGCCGGCGGTCACGGACCGGGCGTTCACCGAGGAGATCTTCGGTCCGGTGGTGTCGGTCGTGCCGTTCGCCGACGAGGCCGAGGCGGTGCGCGTCGCCAACGACACCCGCTACGGCCTGAGCGGCTCCATCTGGACCCGCGACGTCGGCCGGGCGCTGCGGGTGGCCCGAGCCGTCGAGGCGGGCACGCTGTCGGTGAACTCCAACTCCTCCGTACGCCACTGGACCCCGTTCGGCGGCTTCAAGCAGTCGGGGCTGGGCCGCGAGCTGGGCCCGGACGCCCTGTCGGCGTTCACCGAGACCAAGAACGTCTTCATATCCACGGAGTAGCCCATGCAGCGTTTGCGTGACCGCGTCGCCGTCATCACCGGGGCGGGCAGCGGCATCGGCCTGGCCACCGCGCACCGGTTCGCCCAGGAGGGCGCCCGGGTGGTGTGCGCCGACATCGACGAGGAGGCGGGCACCAAGGTCGCGGCCGAGGTCGGCGGCCTGTTCGTCAAGGCGGACGTGACCAGCGAGGAGGACGTCGAGCGGCTGTTCCGCACGGCGTTCGAGACCTACGGCAGCGTCGACGTCGCGTTCAACAACGCGGGCATCTCGCCGCCGGACGACGACTCCATCCTGGAGACCGGCCTGGACGCCTGGCGCCGCGTCCAGGAGGTCAACCTGACCAGCGTCTACCTGTGCTGCAAGCACGCCCTGGAGTACATGCGCCGCCAGGGCAAGGGCTCGATCATCAACACCGCGTCGTTCGTCGCGGTGATGGGCTCGGCCACGTCGCAGATCTCCTACACGGCCTCCAAGGGCGGCGTGCTGTCGATGTCGCGCGAACTCGGCGTCCAGTTCGCCCGCGAGGGCATCCGGGTGAACGCCCTGTGCCCGGGCCCGGTCAACACGCCGCTGCTCCAGGAGCTGTTCGCCAAGGATCCCGAGCGTGCCCAGCGCCGCCTGGTGCACGTGCCGATCGGGCGGTTCGCCGAGGCGTCCGAGATCGCGGCCGCCGTCGCCTTCCTGGCCAGCGACGACGCGTCGTTCATCACCGCCTCGCAGTTCCTGGTCGACGGCGGCATCTCCGGCGCGTACGTGACGCCGCTGTGAGCCGTCCGGTCATCGGCGTCACCTGCTACGTCGAGCCCGCCCGGTTCACGGTGTGGGAGACGACCGCCGCGCTCCTGCCGTACTCGTACGTGGAGCAGGTCGTGCGGGCCGCCGGGCAGCCGGTCGTGCTGCCGCCCGCCGGGGCGCCCGCCGGGCTGGTCCCTCGGCTGGACGGCCTCGTCATCGCCGGCGGGGGCGACATCGCCCCCGGGCGCTACGGCGAGCGGCCGGGCGGGCGGACCGGCTATGTCAGGGAGTTCCGCGACGACGCCGAGTTCGCCCTGCTGTCGGCGGCGCTGGAGGCCGGGCTGCCCTTCCTCGGCGTCTGCCGGGGTCTGCAGGTGCTCAACGTCGCCCTCGGCGGCACCCTCCACCAGCACCTGCCGGACGTCGCCGGGCACGACGGCCACTCCCCCGCCCCCGGCACGTTCGGCCATCTGCCGATCCGGCCGGTCGCGGGCAGCCGGGTGGCCAAGGCGCTCGGCGACCTTCCGGTGACCGTCCCGCACTACCATCACCAGGCCGTCGACCGCCTGGCCCCCGGGCTGAGCGTGACGGCGACGGCGGACGACGGCACGGTCGAGGCCGTGGAGCTGGACTCCCATCCTTTCGCCGTGGCGGTCCAGTGGCATCCGGAGGCTGCCGAAGGGTGCGAGCTGTTCGAGGCGCTGGTTTCGGCCTGTCCGTGATTGGGCCTTACTGGAAAGCTTCTTTACTTTTAAGCTCGTAGCGTGGAACTCGAGGTGCGACACCTCCGGGTGCTGTGCGCGATCGCCGACAGCGGGAGCATCTCCCGGGCCGCGGCGGCCCTGGGGATGTCCCAGCCCGCCCTGGCCGCGCAGCTCCAGCGGATCGAGCGGCGCATCGGCGGCCCCCTGTTCGAGCGCGGGCCCGACGGCGTCACGGCCACCCCGCTCGGCGCGTGGCTGCTGGTCAGGTCGCGGTCGCTGCTGCCCGCCTTCGAGGAACTGGAGCGCGACACCCTGAGGCGCGCCGAGGCCGCCGGCCACGCCCGCATCCGGGTCGGCTGCGCGCCCACCCGGCTGGCGATCTACGTGGCCAAGAGCCTGCGCACGCTGCTCCCCGACGCCGACGTCAGCCTGCGCACCGAGCAGTCGCTGGACCCGCTGCCCGGCCTGCTGGCCGCCGAGCGGATCGAGCTCGCCACGCTGGACGACTACCCCGGGCACGAGCTGTCGCCGCCTCGGGGCGCGGTGTACGGGGTGATCGCGACCGAGCCGCTGTTCGTGGGCCTGGCGCACGACCACCCGCTGGCCGGGCAGGACGAGGTGGAGCTGGCCGACCTGGCGGACGCCGACTGGGCGCTGCCGCCGGTGATCGAGGCCGGCCCGCGCGAGCACTTCTGGGCCGCCTGCGCCGAGCGCGGCTTCGAGCCCCGCATGTCCTACGGCGTGAATCTCGACGTGGCGCTCGACCTGATCTCCGAGGGCCGCTGCATCGGACTCTTCCAGGCGACCGCGCCCGCCCGGGGCCGGGTGACGCTGCGCCCGCTGTCCGGGACCCCGCTGCGCTTCCGGCACCTGGTGGGCTGGTCGGCCCGCGGCCCGCTCGCCGCGCACGCCGCCGACCTGGTCCACACGGTGACCAAGACGTACTGGTCAGAGTCCATGCGGGCGCCGGTCTACCGGGCATGGCTGAAGCGCCACGGGCCCCTCGATCATGGCCATAGCGTGACGTTATAGGAAAATGTTGGGTACCAGTTTTCGTACTCGCGATGGCATGGTTTGAGTGACCCCAGCCGGCCGGGGCTCTTCCACTCCACACCCCCCGTAGGAGCCAGAGAGTGAACCCCAGACTCAGGTTGGGGGCTGCCGCCACGCTCGCGTTAGCCCTGATCACCAGCTCGCTCGCGGGCGCCACGAGCGCCCAGGCGATGCGGGTGACCGATCCCCCCACTCCGGACGAACGCCGCAACGCGCTCACCACCGCGAGCAGCGTCCTGCTCGCCGAACCGGCGGTGCTCAAGGCCGCCGCCGAGGACGAGTTCGCGCTGTCGTCCGCCGTCGCCGGCGTGCGCGGCCTGCAGTTCCTCACCTACGCCCGCACCCACCGGGGCCTGCCCGTCTACGGCGGCGACGTCGTCGTGGCCACCGACGAGTCGGGCGCGGTCGTCAACACCGTCACCACCGGCCAGCGCGCCACCATCGACGTGGACGTCAGGGCGAGGATCACCGCCGCCGCCGCGGCCGTCACCGCCAGGAAGCGGGCCGGGACCGAGGTGGCCAGCGTGGCCACGCCGAAGCTCGTCGTGCACGCCGCCACCGAGACGCCCCGGCTGACGTGGGAGGTCGTCGTCAGCGCCGCCGACCGCCCGAGCATCCTGCACGTGTACGTGGACGCGCGCACCGGCAAGGTCGTCGACGCGTGGGACGAGGTCAGGGCGGGCACCGGCAACGGCCACCACGTCGGCAACGTCTCCATCGACACCACGCCGTCCTACACGATGCGCGACCCGAACCGCCCCGGTGTCCAGTGCGGCGGCCAGAACGGCCAGCCGTACACCAAGTCCACCGACACCTGGGGCAACGGCAGCGGCACGAACCTGGAGACCGCCTGCGTCGACGCCCTGTACGCGGCCCAGGAGCAGTGGGACATGCTGCGCGACTGGCTCGGCCGCAGCGGCGTCAACGGCCAGGGCGGCGGCTACCCGTCCCGCGTCGGCCTGTCGGCGGTCAACGCCTACTGGTACGGCTCCTACGCCAACTTCGGCCGCAACCAGGCCGGCAGCGCCCAGCTCACCTCGATCGACGTGGTCGCCCACGAGTTCGGGCACGGCGTCTTCCAGTTCTCCGGCGGCGGCGGCGCGGGCAGCGGCAACGAGGCCGGCGGCCTGAACGAGTCGACGGGTGACATCTTCGGCGCCCTGACCGAGGCGTACGCCCAGAATCCGAACGACGCCCCCGACTACCTGGTGGGCGAGAAGGTCAACCCGGCCGGCAGCGGGCCGATCAGGAACATGTACAACCCGCAGGCTCTCAACCACCCCAACTGCTACAGCGCCTCGATCCCGAACACCGAGGTGCACGCGGCGGCCGGACCGCAGAACCACTGGTTCTACCTGCTGGCCGAGGGCACCAACCCGGCCGGCAAGCCCGCCAGCACCCGCTGCGACAGCGGCGGCGCGATCACCGGCATCGGCATCCGCAAGGCCGGCGAGATCTTCATGACCGCGCTCAACACCAAGACGCAGCCGTGGACGCACGCCAAGGCCCGCGTCGCCACGCTCAACGCCGCCAGGACCCTCTACACCGGCTGCGCCGAGTACAACGTGGTCAAGGCCGCCTGGGACGGCGTGAACGTCCGCCCGCAGACCGGCGAGCAGCCCTGCAACCAGGGCAACGAGTTCTCCATGACGCTGGACCCCGCCTCCGGCGGCGCGCAGCCGGGCGGCACGGCCACCACGACCGTCCGCACCACCGTGACCGGCGGCTCCGCGCAGTCGATCACGCTGCGGGCGAGCGGCCTGCCCTCGGGCGTGACCGCGTCGTTCAGCCCGGCCACGATCCAGGCCGGCCAGAGCTCCACGCTCACGCTCACCACGTCCGCCTCCAGCCCGCAGGGCGCTCACTCGATCACGGTGACGGCCGACGGCGCCGACATGGACCGGACCGCGACCTACAACCTGCAACTCGGCGAGGTCGCCGACGACTTCTCGGTCACCGTGAACCCGTCGTCGGCGTCGGTGCAGCCGGGCGGCTCCGCCACGGCCACGCTGGGCACCCAGGTCACCTCCGGAGACGCGCAGAGCGTCACGCTGGCGGCGAGCGGCGCGCCCGCCGGGGTCACCGTGACCTTCAGCCCGCCGGCGATCACCTCGGGCCAGTCGTCCGCGGTCACGATCGCCACCACCGCCGGCGTCGCGCCGGGCACCTATCAGATCGGCCTCGACGCCGACGGGGCGAGCGTCGACCGCTCGGCCACGTTCAGCCTGACGGTGGGCGGTGACCAGGGTGACGCCTGGGCGCCGTGGACCCCGTACGCGACCGGGGACGTCGTCACCCACCAGGGCGCCAGTTACCGGTGCCTGCAGGCGCACACCAGCCTGCCCGGCTGGGAGCCGAACCTCGTGCCGGCCCTCTGGCAGCGGATCTGACCCTCTTGACCGGGCGGTCACGCCGGGGTGGCCGCCCCCTTTTCCTCAGACAGGCGGAACACCGTGAAACTCACCATGGGCGCTGTCGCGACGCTCGCGCTGGCGCTGACCTTCTTACAACCGCAGGCGGGCCATGCCGCCGCGGAAACCGCCCCGGACATCCCGGTCGCCGCCGTGACGGCGCATCTGGCTCAGTTCCAGCAGATCGCCAACGCCAACGGAGGAAACCGGGCCTCGGGCCGGCCGGGCTTCACCGCCTCGCTGAACTACATCAGGGGCAAGCTCGACGCGGCCGGGTACACCACCCGGGTGCAGAGCTTCAGCGGCGGCAGCAATCTGATCGCCGACTGGCGAGGCGGTCCGGCCGGCCCGGTCATCATGCTCGGCGCGCACCTCGACGGCGTCACGTCCGGGCCGGGCATCAACGACAACGGCTCGGGCTCCGGCGCGCTGCTGGAGGTCGCGCTCACCCTGGCCGCCAGGAACCCGGCGCTCACCAAGCACGTGCGCTTCGGCTGGTGGGGCGCGGAGGAGCAGGGCCTGATCGGCTCCCGCTACTACGTGCAGAACGGCGGCGCCCAGGGCGTGGAGGCGTACCTGAACTTCGACATGATCTCCTCCACGAACGCGGGCTACTTCGTCTACGACGACGACGCGACGCTGCGGCAGGCGTTCACCGAGTACTTCACCTCGATCGGGGTGCAGCCCGACCCCGACCGGGAGGGTGACGGGCGCAGCGACCACGCCTCGTTCAAGAACGCCGGGGTCCGGGTCGGCGGCCTGGCCACCGGCGCGGGCGCGTACAAGACGCAGGCGCAGGCGGCCAAGTGGGGCGGCACCGCGAACGCGCCGTTCGACCGCTGCTACCACAGCGCCTGCGACACCTACCCGGCCAACGTCAACACCGCCGCGCTGGACCGCAACACCGACGCCATCGCGTACGCGCTGTGGAAGCTCGCGGTCGGCTCGGAGAACCCGCCCGCCGACGACTACGCGATCTCGGTGAGCCCGGCGTCCGCGTCGGTCGAGCCGGGCGGCTCGGTCACCGCGACCGTCAGCACCAGGGTGACCTCCGGGCAGGCGCAGAGCGTCACGCTGTCGGCGGGCGGCGTGCCGGCCGGGGTCGGCGTGACCTTCAGCCCGCAGACGGTCACGGCGGGCCAGTCGTCGACCGTGACCATCGCCACCACCGCGGGGGCGGCGGCGGGCACGCATCCGATCAGTCTCAACGGCGACGGGGCGAGCGCCGACCGGTCGGCGTCGTTCTCGCTGACCGTGGGCGGCGACACGGGCGGCGACGCCTGGGCCGCCTGGACCGCGTACGCCGCCGGTGACGTGGTCACCTACCAGGGCGCCGGCTACCGGTGCCTCCAGGCGCACACCAGCCTGCCCGGCTGGGAGCCGGCCAACGTGCCCGCGCTGTGGGCGCGCGTCTGATCCCTCGCTGACCCCGCGTGCGGGCCGCCTCTGCCATGACCGGCCCGCACGCGGCCATCAACTATCGGACCGGCTGCAGGACGTCCTCCACCACGAGGGCGCCGCCGTACCTGGCGGCCAGGCGCTCCCGCTGCTCGGGGGTGGCCAGCCACATGATCAGCTCCACCCGGTTGCCGCGGTGCCCGGCGGACACCACGCCCTTCTCCTTCATGACCTGCTCCTGGACGCGGGCGAGCTCCTTCTCGCTGTAGGCGGCGCGGCTGACGCAGAGCGCGCCGCCCCACACCTCGCGGATCCACTCCTCCCGGCCTGCCAGGTCGCCGGTGAAGGCCACGTTCAGGACGACGTCGCGGGAGTGGTCCTCGCCGTCCTTCGGCTGCTTCTCGATGAGGTGGTCCAGCCAGGAGCCCGCGAAATCCTCCGCCGTGCTTGCCCGCTCCGACGCCTTCTGCATGGCCTCCAGCGTCGTCCTCGCCAGGTTGACCGGCCGCCATCCGCCTTCGGGCGCGGGACACGGGGTTTCGAGCTTGGCCGGCTCCCGGGGCTCTTGACGCGGCTCCGGCTCGCGCGGCGGCTCGGTGAGCGTGAGCCGGTCGCCGTCCCAGGTGCCGGTGAGCGCGTACAGGCCCCAGCGGGTGCCGCCCTCGGACTCGTGGCGCACCTTGCTCCAGTCCCAGCCCATCACGTCGGGGCCGGCGCACTGCGGCGGCATCGACGTCTGGACCAACATGCACATCTGCGGGCCGTGCGTCTTGTCCTCCAGCACGGTCACCGTCGCCGTGTAGCGCGGGGGCGCGGTGGCGGCGCCACTCTGGGTGCCGCAGGCCGCCAGGCCCACCGCCAGGGCGAGGAACGGGGTCATCCGTCTCATACCTCTAGGACGGGTCCGGCCGCCCTGCGGTTCAGGGCGCGACAACAGCGCCGTGACCCCACTAGGCTTGCGGACATCACCGACGAAACCGTGCGGGAGAGCGTCCTGACAGCCGGTCAGGGCCCCTGAAGGAGCAAGCCCTCCCCGCGAACCTCTCAAGGCAAAGGACCGCGCGGACGAGGTGACCTCTGGAAAGCAGGCCTGCTGGCCTCGCCGAAGGTGAAAGTCCGGCAAAACCCGGGCGAAGCTCTCAGGCATCGATGACAGAGGGGGAGGATGCTGGCATCCGACTCTGCCCTGAGGTGCGCCCCATGTCCCGACCGACACCGCTGCGAGACGTCCACGAGAGCCTGGGCGCCACGCTCACCGACTTCGCCGGCTGGCTGATGCCGCTGCGCTACGGCAGCGAGTCCGCCGAGCACAACGCGGTCCGGCAGGCGGCCGGGCTGTTCGACCTCTCGCACATGGGCGAGATCTTCGTGACCGGCAGGCAGGCCGCCGAGGCGCTCGACTACGCGCTGGTGGGCCACCTGTCCGCGCTGGCGACCGGCCGGGCGCGCTACACCATGATCGTGGACGAGCGCGGCGGGGTGCTCGACGACCTCATCGTCTACCGGCTCGGTGACGAGGAGTTCATGGTCGTGGCCAACGCGTCGAACTACGAAATGGTCGATGCAGAGCTGAAAAATCGCGCGAAGTCGTACGACGCGGTGGTCGACGATCGTTCCGAGCAGTACGCGCTGATCGCGGTGCAGGGCCCGCGCGCGCAGGAGATCCTCGCCACGCTCACCGACGCCGACCTGGCCGGGCTCAAGTACTACGCGGGCCTGCCCGGCGTCGTCGACGGGCGGCAGGCGCTCATCGCCCGCACCGGCTACACCGGCGAGGACGGCTTCGAGCTGTTCGTGGCCGACCAGGACGCCGTGCCGCTCTGGCACGCCCTGATGGCGGCCGGCGAGCCGTACGGGATCAAGCCCGCGGGGCTGTCCAGCCGCGACACGCTCCGCCTGGAGGCGGGCATGCCGCTCTACGGCAACGAGTTGAGCGCGGAGCTGACCCCGTTCGACGCGGGGCTGGGCAGGGTGGTGAAATTCGACAAGCCGGGCGACTTCGTCGGCAGGACGGCGCTGGAGGCGGTCAAGGACACCGCCCCCGGGCGGCGGCTCGTCGGCCTGGTCGCCCGGGGCCGCCGGGTGCCGCGCCACGGCTACCCGGTCACCAAGGACGGTGCCGTCGTCGGCGAGGTCACCAGCGGGGCGCCTTCCCAGACCCTGGGCAAGCCCATCGCGATGGCCTACGTCGACACCGGGGCCAGCGAAGGTCTGGCCGTGGACATCCGGGGCAGCCAAGAACCCATGGACTTGGTCGAGCTGCCCTTCTACAGGAGGAACAAGTGAGCAACATCCCTGACGAGCTGAGCTACACCAAGGAGCACGAGTGGGTTGCCGGGCTCGACGACGGGATCACCGTGACCATCGGCATCACGGCGTTCGCCGCCGAGGCCCTGGGTGACGTCGTCTTCGTGCAGCTCCCCGAGGCCGGCGCGGTCATCGAGGCGGGCGACTCGGTGGGCGAGGTCGAGTCGACCAAGTCCGTGAGCGAGATCTACACCCCGGTCGGCGGTGAGGTCGTCGAGATCAACCAGGCCGTGGTGGACGACCCGTCGCTGGCCAACACCGACCCCTACGGCGACGGCTGGATGTTCCGGGTGCGCGTGGACGGCGACCCGCAGGACCTGCTGACGCCCGAGGAATACTCCGCCCTCACCTCGGGCGACTCCTGAAACGACCGCCGGGGCCCGTGACCGGGCCCCGGCCCTCCTGAAAGGCGCGTCAATGGCGATCAGCGTCTTCGACCTCTTCAAGGTCGGCATCGGCCCGTCAAGCTCCCACACGGGCGGCCCGATGGCCGCCGCGCACAAGTTCGCGCGCGGCCTGCAAGAGGACGGCCTGCTGGAGCGCACCACGCGCGTCGAGGCCATCCTGTACGGCTCACTCGGTCTCACCGGCAAGGGCCACGGCAGCGACAAGGCCGTCCTGCTGGGCCTTTCGGGCGAGAAGCCCGAGCTGGTGGACGTCGACTCCATCGACGACCGGCTGACCGCCATGCGCGCCTCCGGCACCGTCATGCTGTACGGCACCCGCGAGATCCCCTTCGTCGTGGGCCGGGACCTGGTCTTCGAGCGGAAGATCTCGCTGCCCGAGCACCCGAACGGCATGCGCTTCACCGCGTTCGACGAGTCGGGCGGCACGCTCCGGGAGAAGGTCTACTTCTCGGTCGGCGGCGGCTTCGTCGTGGACGAGAAGGCCACCGGCGCCGACCGCATCAAACCGGACGACACCGTGCTGCCCTACCCCTTCACCACGGCCGAGGAACTGCTCAAGCACTGCTCCAACACCGGCCTGTCGATCTCCGCCCTCATGATGGAGAACGAGAAGGCGTTCGGCCGCTCCGAGGCCGAGATCCGCGCCGGGATCCTGCACCTGTGGCAGGTCATGTCCGAGTGCGTCCGGCGCGGCATCGCGCAGGAGGGCGTGCTGCCCGGCGGCCTCAAGGTCAAGCGCCGCGCCAACCGCCTGCACCGCCGCCTCCAGACCGAGTCCGCCGAGCACGACCCGCTCCAGGCGATGGACTGGGTCTCCCTGTTCGCGCTGGCGGTCAACGAGGAGAACGCCGCGGGCGGCCGCATCGTCACCGCGCCCACCAACGGCGCGGCCGGCATCATCCCCGCCGTCCTGACCTACTACTCCCGCTTCACCCCGAACGCCGACGACGACGGCGTGGTCCGCTTCCTCCTCACGGCCGCCGCGATCGGCGTGCTGTTCAAGGAGAACGCCTCCATCTCCGGCGCCGAGGTCGGCTGCCAGGGCGAGGTGGGCTCGGCCTGCTCGATGGCCTCGGCCGGCCTCACCGAGGTCCTCGGCGGCACCCCCGAGCAGGTGGAGAACGCCGCCGAGATCGGCATCGAGCACAACCTGGGCCTGACCTGCGACCCCATCGGCGGCCTGGTCCAGATCCCGTGCATCGAACGCAACGCGGTGGCCTCCATCAAGGCCATCACCGCCGCCCGCATCGCGCTGCGCGGCGACGGCCGGCACCACGTGTCGCTGGACAAGGCCATCAAGACCATGCGCGACACCGGCCGCGACATGCTAGACAAGTACAAGGAGACCTCCCGCGGCGGCCTCGCGGTCAACGTCATCGAGTGCTGAACGCGTCCGCCGGTCACCGCGAGGTCATCGGCGGACGTGGATGCGGACCACGGCGCCGAGCTCGTCGTCGCGGACCTCCCGGCGGATCCGGCCGACGATCTCGCGGTCCAGCTTGGCCACGACGGCGCCGACGTCCGTGGCCGCCGGGCAGGTCAGGCCGATGCGCAGCCTGGCGCCCGCACCGACGACCCGCACCCCGGCCCTGGCCAGCCCCTCGACGTCCTTGAGCCCGACGCAGAGCATCGCGGTCCCGGTGCCCGAACGTGCGCCGTAGCGGCCCCAGCCGAGGCTCAGCAGCAGCCAGCGCAGCGTGAGCAGGGCGAGCACCAGCAGCACCAGCGCCACCACCCAGAGCGCCCACGGCTGCTCGGCGGCCTCCCGCGCGGTGCGCTCCGGCAGCACCCTGGCCTTCGGCGACAGGCCCGCCAGCTTGTCGTGGCCGCGCAGCCAGGCGTAACCCCCGGCCGCCAGCAGCACCGCGCCGACGACGGCCAGGCCGATCCGGTTGCCCGCGTACTGCCGCATCACAGGCCCCTCCTGCGCAGCCGCACCACGACCTCGCCCGCGGCCAGCGTGCCCACGCCCGCCAGGCGGTCGCCCACCGCGTTGCCGACCTGCCTGAGCATGGTGCCCGAGCTCTCCGCCCCGGTCACGACGGTGACCTCGATGCGCCGCCTGCGCAGCCGTACCTGAGCCCGGCGCACGCCGTCCACGTCCTGGGCGACGGCCCGGAGCGTACGGCGCAGTCCCGAGCGGGTGATGCCGATGACGATCAGCGGGTCGCCGGTCTCCACCGGCACCAGCCGGGAGCGGCCGGGCAGCAGCGCGAGCAGCAGCAGCACCGCGCCCGCGCCGCAGAACGCGACGGCGACGGCGTCCAGCTGGGCCCAGGTGGACGCGGACGCCAGCTCGGCGGCCCGGTTGACCGGCACCCAGCGGAGCGGCGCGCCCAGCAGCGAAGCCACCACCTCGGCGCAGGTCAGCCCGAGCGCGGCGGTCAGCAGCAGGGCCACCAGCACCGCGGCGGGCGTGCGGGCGGGTCTGAGCACCCGGTTGGACCTGCGGAGCGGGGTGTCCTGAGCGGCGACGGCCGCACCGGGCAGTATCTGCTGGAGCGTGGTCATCACAACGACCAGAGGTACACGGCTCCCCCACCGGCTCGACCGCGCCCCCGCCGCCCGTTTGCAGGATCATTACGGGCCGGGCGATCAATGGGCGGATATGCCGTGGTTGCGTGCCGCCGGTATGCGCCGGGTATGTTCGCGGGCCGACGCCCCCGGGATCGCTTGCCCCGGTGTTCCGCGAACCGCCAGGCTGGGCACGCCGGCCCACTCTCCCCACCGGCTGGCCGTCAAGCCTGCCATGTCCGATTTACCTGGTTTACGCTGCCGGTATGGATGACCGCCAGCGCTACGACAGGGCCACGGCCGCTCTCGATCCGCCGTTCGCGATCCTCGACCTGGAGGCGATGCGCGCCAATGCCCGCAGCCTGGTACGCCGGGCCGCCGGCAAGCCGATCCGGGTGGCCACCAAGTCGGTGCGGTCCCGGGCGGTGCTGGAGCGGGTGCTGGCCATGGACGGGTTCCGCGGGCTGATGGCCTTCACCCTGCCCGAGGCGCTCTGGCTGGTGGAGCAGGGGTTCACCGACATCCTGGTGGCGTACCCGACGGCCGACCGCCGGGCGCTGGCCGCGCTGGCGGGCTCCCCGGAGGCCGCGGAGGCGATCACGCTGACCGTGGACTCGGCGGAGCACCTGGCGTTCATGGACCATGCGGTAGCGGGCGTACACCCGCGCCACGAGATCCGGATATGCATGGACATCGACGCCGGATTTTTGGCCTTTGGTGGGAAATTTCGGGCGGGGGTGCTTCGCTCCCCCGTCCGCGAGCTCGACCACGCCGCCGACCTGGCCGCCACCATCGCCAAACGCCCCGGCTACCGCCTGGCCGGACTGCTCGCGTACGAGGCCCAGATCGCCGGGGTCGGCGACGCCCCCCAAGCCAGAGCCGCCTACGCCCGCCTCGTCAGGGCCATGCAGACCCTGTCGGCCCGCGAGCTCGTGCTGCGCCGCGGCCGCATCGTGAACGCCGTCCGCCAGATCGCCGACCTGGAGTTCGTCAACGGCGGCGGCACCGGCTCCATCGAACGCACCGTACGCGAGAAGGCCGTCACCGAGGTCGCCGCCGGATCCGGCCTCTTCCACCCCAGGCTGTTCGACTTCTACAGCCGCTTCAGCGGCCACCCGGCCGCCCTGTTCGCGCTCCCCGTGGTGCGCCGCCCGGCGCGCGACACCGTCACCGTGCTCGGCGGCGGCTATCCCGCCTCCGGCTCCGCCGGGCCCAGCCGCCTGCCGCAGCCGTACCTGCCCGCCGGCCTGCGCTACGCGCCCGACGAGGGCGCGGGCGAGGTGCAGACCCCGCTCATCGGCGCGCCCGCCGAGGACCTGCGCATCGGCGACCGCGTCTGGTTCAGGCACGCCAAGGCGGGCGAGCTGTGCGAGCGCTTCGACGCCCTCCACCTCGTCGACGGCGACACGATCACCGAGACCGCCGCCACCTACAGAGGCGAGGGCCACACGTTCCTGTAACCCCCCTGAGGCCCAGTCGTCCCGTCCGGCCCCGTCGCTTCGGCCGGGCCGGTCGGCCGGGATCGGTTGACCGGTGATCGCGCCGGGCGCCGGTCAGCGGCGGCGGCGCCGCCACAGGACCACGGCCGCGCCGATCACCAGCACCGCGCCCACCCCGATCAGCACCGGCGCCAGACTGGGCGCCTCGTCGTCCCACAACCGGTCCGGGTCGTCGCCGAACTCCACCGACCGCTGCGACATCCCCAGCGCATCGGTGACCGAAGCCGCGAGACTCCCCGCCCGGGACTTCACGTCCGCCACCGTGCGCTCGGCCACACGCTTCGGGCTCACCCGGTCGGCGATCGCGTCGACCGTCTGCGCCAGCTCCGCCCGCGTCCGCGCGATGCGCCGCTCCAGCTCGTCGGGATCGGTGTCAGCCATGACTCTCCTCTCGGCCGCGCTCCTGCCCGTGCCCATACCTGTCCTGATCAGTCTGTCAGGTCCGCACGCCGTACGGCACGGCGGGCGGCCAGGTAGGTTTTCCTGGAGAAACTCCTGGAGGACCCATGACCGAGACCAGGCTCGCCCCCGGCGACGCCGCCCCCGAGTTCGCGCTGCCCACCGCCGGCGGCGACGAGATCTCCCTCGACGCCTACCGCGGCAAGCGGGTGATCCTCTATTTCTACCCCGCCGCGATGACTCCCGGCTGCACCAAGCAGGCCTGCGACTTCCGCGACAGTCTCGCCCAGCTCACCGCCGACGGCTTCGTCGTCCTCGGCGTGTCGAAGGACAAGCCGGAAAAGCTCGCCAAGTTCGCCGAACGCGACGCGCTGACCTTCCCCCTCCTGTCGGACCCCGGCCTGGAAATCCACAAGGCGTACGGCGCGTACGGCACCAAGAAGCTCTACGGCAAGGAAGTCGTGGGCGTCATCCGCTCCACGTTCGTCATCGACGCCGACGGCAAGATCGAGCAGGCCCTCTACAACGTGAAGGCCACCGGTCACGTGGCGAGCCTGAAGAAGAAGCTCGGCCTCGCCTGACCCACCGCGGGCCCCCACCGGGGCCCGCGACATTTCCCCCCATTGCAGAAATAGCCCATATTCGCATTCCGGTGGAGCAGTAAAAATGTCGGCCCCGTTTTCTAATGTCGTGGCATGGCTGCTCACCAGAAATACACGCGGGAGTTGCTCGCGGAGGCGGCGGCGAAGTCGCTCAGCGTCGCCGACGTGCTCCGCCACCTGGGCATCAGATGGACCGGCGGGAGCCATGCCCACATCAGCCGCCGCCTCAAGCACTTCGGCATCGACACGTCACACTTCGTAGGGCGTGCTCACGGAAAGGGCAAGAGCTCTCCCGCGCTCCGCCCCTACCTGGAGATCCTCGTTCTCCGCCCACCCGGCTCCATCCACGAGAAGGCACCCGCGCTCCGTCGGGCCCTGCAAGAAGCCGGGCTTCCCTACACGTGCGCAGGCTGTAAGATTGGCGGGACGTGGCAGGGCAAGCCGCTAACGCTCCATGTAGACCATATGAACGGCGATTGGCTTGACAATCGCATGGGGAATCTGCGCTTTCTCTGCCCGAATTACCACTCCCAAACCGCGAACTTCGCCGGTAAGGGAAAGGTTAAGGGGTCGTAGCCCAATGGCAGAGGCGCAGTCTTTAGGTGGCTGTTCGTGTGGGTTCGAATCCCACCGGCCCTACTTTTCACCCACGCGGTCGCGTGTCAGACGACCAGGTTTGCTGGTTGTTCGCCTCGGGCGAATTGGCCGAGCTGGGTAGCCGCGACCTGCCAGGAGCGTTCGTCGGCTTCCGGGATGGTGCCCGCGACGTGCGGGGTGATGAGGACGCCCGGGGAGTGCCACAGCGGGTGGTCGTCCGGGAGCGGTTCGGGGTCGGTGACGTCGAGGATGGCGCGCAGGCGGCCCGAGCGGGTCTCGTCGAGCAGGGCGTCGGTGTCGACGATGGGGCCGCGGGCGGCGTTGAGGAGGATGGCGCCGTCGCGCATCCGGCCGAGGAACTCCTTGTCCGCCAGGTGGTGCGTGGCCGGGGTGTGCGGCAGCATCAGGGCCACCACGTCGTGGTCGGGCAGCAGGCGCGGGAGGTCGGCCATGGGGTGGATGCCGTCGCGGGCGTGGCGGGCGACCATGGTGACGCGGGCGCCGAACGGTTCCAGGCAGGCGCGGAGCCGGCCGCCGAGGTCGCCGGCGCCGAGGATGAGCACCCGCTTGCCCGACAGCGACTCGGTCATACGGGGGCGCCAGCGGGCCGCGGCCTGGTCGGCGGCGAAGCCGGGCAGGCCCCTGTAGAGGGCCAGGAGGGCGGCGGCCGCCCACTCGGCGACGGCCGCGCCGTGGGCGCCGCGGGCGTTGGAGAGGGCGACGCCGGCGGGCAGGCGGCCCTGCCACTGGTCGGTGCCGGCGCTGAGCGTCTGGACGAGGCGGAGCTCCGGCAGGTCGGCGATCAGGGCCAGGACGCGGTCGACCGGGCGGGAGGGGACGACCATGGCGCGGGCCTCGGCGGCGCCGGGAGGCAGCGGGGCGCGTACGTCGTAGCGGAGCGGTCGCAGGCCGGCGACGGCTGACAGGGCCGCCAGGCCACGCTCGTCGGGCACGAGGACGACGACGTCCTGCGGATGGGTGTGGTGCGCTTGCATGCCGGTCCCCGGTCTCGACTCTTTCGGGCGGGGAAACTCTAGCCCGTGCGCGTGGGGATGGCGGTGACCGTGACCGAGGGAACCGGTTTGGGCGGCGGCATGGTCGGCGAGGGCGCCAGGCCCGGGCGACCGGCCGGTCCGCAGAACATGCCGCCGGGGACGGGGCGGCACTCGTGAAAGCCGGGATAACCGGGATAGCCGGGATGCACGCGGCTGTCGCCCCAGCGGGGGTGGTCCCAGCCTGAGTGGTCCCGGCTGCCGGCGCGGTGGTCGGCCCAGGCGGTGAGCATGACGACGGCGAGGGCGCCGATCAGCACGCCGGCCAGGAGGCCGAGCAGTCCGGCGCCGATGATCTGGGCCGGCTTCTGGCGTACGAAGTCCCGGAAGGTGCCGGGCTGGGGTGGTGGCGGGACCGGCCGGACGGGCGGGGACACCGGGTGGCCGGACGGGGCGGCGGGAGCCGCCGGGCCGATGGCGTGCGCAGGGTCGGGCGAGGGGTCGGGTAAGACCTGTGTGTCCTCTGCCGCGTTGCGCAGCGTCTCGGCGTGGCCTTCCGGGCGGTTCGGGTCGCGCGGAGCTTCCTCGTCGCCGCGCGACCCGGCATCGCGATCATGATCCGCCATCACGATCTCCCTTTACTCGCCCCGGAGGGCGCTCCCATGGACTACCTTGCCCGCTCCCCCGTAAGACCCGTGTAAGACCAGGGTCGTACGCGTACTTCACCCTAAAGACTGACCCAACCCACCCTCTGCCGTACGTATCGTGATGATGTGTTCGGCAGGGTACGGGCGTGGTCGAGGCGCCATGCGAAACTCATGGACGCCCTGCGGGTGGCTCCTTTGGCGCTGCTGTGCCTGGTGCCCATCGTGCCTTACCTGACGTACGCGCCGGAAGGGTCGCTGCCCCCGCTCGACGCGCCCGTCTACACGGTGCTGACGCTGGCGCTGCTGCTGCCGCTGCTGTGGCGGCACCGGCCGCTGACGGCCTTCGCCGTCGTTTCGCTGGTCAGTTTCGCGCAGTGGGCGGCTCAGGTCGAGGTGGTGCCCGCCAACCTGTCGGTGCTGGTGGCGCTGTGGGCGGTGGTCTACCAGTGCGCGTTCCGGTGGGCGCTCGCGGCGCTGGCGGTGGCGGAGCTGGGCGTGTTCCTGGCGCTGGAGCAGTGGGACACGCCGACGCTGGGCATGTTCACCACCAGCACGATCTTCGTCATGTCGCTCTGGCTGACGGGCCTGTACGCGAGCACGCGCCGCCGCTATCTGGAGGGCCTGGAGGAGCGGGCCGAGCGGGCCGAGCGCGAACGTGACCACCAGGCCCGGATGGCGGCCGCCGCCGAGCGAGCCAGGATCGCCAGGGAGCTGCACGACGTGGTGGCGCACAACGTGAGCGTGATGGTGGTGCAGGCCGACGGCGCGGGCTACGCGATCGACGGCGACCCGGAGCAGGCGCGGCTGGCCGTGCGGACCATCTCCAAGACGGGCCGGGAGGCGCTGGCCGAGATGCGGCGGCTGGTCGGGGTGCTGCGGCAGGACGGCGGCGGCACCGACTACACGCCGCAGCCCGGGCTGGCGCAGCTCGACGAGCTGGTGCGGGCGTCGGGCGTGCCCGCGCGGCTGCGGGTCACGGGCCGGCGGGCCGAGCTGACCGAGGGCAAGCAACTGGCCGTCTACCGGATCGTGCAGGAGGCGCTGACGAACGCGCTCAAGCACGGCGGGCCGGGCGTCCGGGCACAGGTCGAACTGCGCTACAGCGGCCCGGAGCTGGTCGTGCGGGTGACCGACGACGGCCGGGGCGCGGCGGCGCCGGTCGAGACGGGCGGGCACGGCCTGGTGGGCATGCGGGAGAGGGTGACGATGTACGGGGGCGCGGTCACGGCCGGGCCCCGGGCGGGTGGCGGGTTCGAGGTGCTGGCGCGGCTGCCGACGGCCGAGTCCAGAGCGGCTTAGGGGGAGCGGCGGATGATTCGGGTGATGCTGGTCGACGATCAGCAGTTGCTGCGGGCGGGGTTCCGCATGGTGCTGGGCGCCCAGCCCGGCATCGAGGTGGTGGCCGAGGCGGGCGACGGCCAGGAGGCGATCGAGGTGCTGCGCACGGCCGAGGTGGACGTCGTCCTCATGGACGTGCGGATGCCGCGGATGGACGGCGTCGAGGCGATCAAGCACATCACCGGGCCGAAGGTGCTGGTCCTGACCACGTTCGACCTGGACGAGTACGCGTTCGCGGCGATCAGGGCGGGCGCGTCGGGGTTCCTGCTGAAGGACGTGCCGACGGCCGAGCTGGTGACGGCGATCCGGTCGGTGCACGCGGGCGAGGCCGTGGTGGCGCCGACGACGCTGAAGCGGATGCTCGACAGGTTCGCCACGTTCCTGCCGACGGAGGAGCCGGCGGCGGCGACGGAGCTGACGCCGCGTGAGCGGGAGGTGCTGCTCATGGTGGCGCGAGGCCGTTCCAACCTGGAGATCGCCGCCGAGCTGGAGGTGGCGGAGGCGACGGTGAAGACGCATCTGGGCCGGGTGCTGGCCAAGCTGGGGCTGCGGGACCGGGCGCAGGTGGTGGTCTACGCCTACGAGGCCGGGCTGGTGGTGCCGTCGCATCGGCCGAACGGCTGACCCGGGTCATCCAGGGTCCTACACGAAGTCCCTCCTCAAGGCCCACGAACTGCGATTTTTCCAGCCCTAGCGTGAGTCACGTTCTTTTCGTACGACGAGGAGTGAACGTGACTCTCACCGATACCCCGCGCCAGGCCCCGCCGGCAGTGGTGGCCAGGGGCCTGTCCAAGGTGTACGGCCAGGGCGACGCCCGGGTGCATGCCCTGCGCGAGGTGGACGTGGCCTTCGCCACCGGCGCCTTCACCGCGATCATGGGCCCGTCCGGCTCGGGCAAGTCGACGCTGATGCACTGCCTGGCCGGGCTCGACACCGCGACGACCGGCACCGTGCACATCGGTGACGTGGAGCTGACCGGGCTCGGCGACAAGCAGCTGACGTTGCTGCGCCGGGAGCGGATCGGCTTCATCTTCCAGGCGTTCAACCTGCTGCCGACGCTGACCGCCGAGGAGAACATCCGGCTGCCTCTGGAGATCTCCGCCCGGCAGCCGGACCGGGTGCTGTTCGACCGGGTCATCGAGACGGTCGGGCTGAAGGATCGCCTGAGCCACCGGCCGAACGAGCTGTCCGGCGGGCAGCAGCAGCGCGTGGCCGTGGCCAGGGCGCTGATCAGCAAGCCGCAGGTGATCTTCGCCGACGAGCCGACGGGCAACCTCGACTCGCGCAGCGGCGCGGAGGTGCTGTCGTTCCTGCGTACCTCGGTGCGTGAGCTAGGCCAGACCATCGTCATGGTCACGCACGACCCGACGGCGGCCTCGTACGCCGACCGGGTGGTGTTCCTGCGGGACGGCTCGCTGGTCACCGAGATCACCTCGCCGACGCCGCAGTCGGTGCTCGACACGCTGATGAAGCTGGAGGCGTGAGGTGCTGAGGACCGCCAGGGCGGGGCTGCGCGCGCACAAGCTCCGGCTGCTGCTCACCTCGCTCGCGATCATGCTGGGGGTGGCGTTCATCACGGGCACGTTCGTGCTGAACGACACGGTCCAGGACGGGTTCGCCGAGCGTGTCACGGCCGACGCCGGGAAGGTCGCGGTGGCCGTACTGCCCGGTGAGGGCAGTGACGGCATCGCGCCGGAGACGCTCGGGCGGGTGCGCGCCGTGCCGGGCGTCGAGGACGCGCAGGGGCTGGTGCGCGGCAGCGCGCCGCTGCTGGGCAAGGACGGCAAGGCCGTGGGCAGCATGCCGACGACGGCGATCTCCGTGGTGCCGGGCGTGCTGGCCCGCACCACGATCGTGAGCGGCACCGGGCCGGGCAGCGACGACCAGGCGGCCGTGCTCGACGAGAACACCGCCGAGGCCGAGGGCTTCCAGGTCGGCGACACGATCACGGTGCTCGACGCCAAGCAGCGCGAGCACCCGTTCAAGCTGGTGGGGCTCTTCGATCCCGGCGTGGACCAGGAACTGGCGTTCACCGGGGCGGTGGGGTTCACCACGGCGACGGCGCAGCGGATGACGGGCGAGCGGGAGTTCGCCGAGATCGACGTCGCGGGCGCCGACCCGGTCGCGCTGGAGCGGGCCGTCGCGGCGGCGGCGGGCGCCGGGCACGTCGTCAAGACCGGCGACGAGTTGGCCGCCGACCTGGCCAGGGCGGCCGGGCTGGAGATCGAGATGCTCACTCTCGGGCTGCTGATGTTCGGCCTGGTGGCGATGCTGGTGGCGACGCTGGTCATCTACAACACCTTCAACATCCTCGTCGCGCAGCGCACCAGGGAGATGGCGCTGCTGCGGTGCATCGGGGCGACGCGCGGCCAGGTGTTCGGCTCGGTGCTCATCGAGTCGGCGGTGGTCGGGCTGGTCGCGTCGGTGCTGGGCCTGGCCGCCGGGTACGGGCTGAGCGCGGTCACGCTGGCCGTCCTGCGGGCGCTGGAGGCTCCGCTGCCCACCGAGGCGGCGATGCGGCTCGCGCCGGGCACGATCGGCATCGGTCTGGCCGTCGGCCTCGCGGTCACGGTCGGCGCGGCGGTGCTGCCCGCCCGTACCGCCACCCGGGTCGCGCCGATCGCGGCGCTGCGCACGCAGGTGGAGGAGCAGACGTTCCGCACCGGCGCGCTGCGTGCCGGGTTCGCCGCGCTGTTCCTGCTGGCGGGCATCGGCGCGGCCGGTGTGGGGGCGCTGGCGATGAACCCCGGCGAGGAGATCTCGCTGCTCGTGGTGATGGCGGGCGGCGTGCTGACCTTCCTCGGCGTGCTGATCCTGGGCCCGGTGCTGGTCAGGCCGCTGAGCGCGGTGGTGGGCTGGATCCCGGCCAAGCTGTTCGGGGTGCCGGGCAGGCTGGCGGTGGACAACTCCGGGCGCAACCCCAGGCGGGCCGCGACCACGACCGTGGCGCTGACCGTCGGCGTGACGCTGATGACGCTCATCTCGGTCATCACGGCGTCCACCCGGGCCTCGGTGACGGTCAAGCTCGACAACCAGTTCCCCGTCGACTACCAGCTCACCACCCAGTCGCGTGACTCCAGCATCCCGCGGTCCGTCGCCGAGAAGCTGCGGGCCGCGCCGGAGCTGTCGGGCGTGGTGCAGATCCGCGACACGATGAGCACGTCGGGCGGGGTCAAGGTCCAGGTGGGCGCCTACCAGGGTCCCCTGAAGCCGGAGGTGTCGTCCGGCTCGATGACCGCGCTCGCGCCCGGCAAGGCCGCGATCGCCGACCATGCCGCCGCCGACCTGGGCGTCAAGGTCGGCGACACCCTGTCGGTCACCGCCGAGCGGGCCGGGGACGTCAAGCTGGAGGTGGTCGCCGTCTTCGCCGGGGGCGAGTCGCCGCTGCCGACGATCACGCTGGCCGCGCCGCAGTTCGACGAGGTGTTCGGGGCGGTGCCCGACAGCAACGTGGTGCTGAACATCCGCGACGGCGTGCCCGCCGATCAGGCGCGCGCCGTGGTGGACGCCGCCACGGCCGGCCATCCGACCGTCCAGGTGATGAGCTCGACCGAGATCCGCGGGGAGTTCGACCAGACGCTCGACATGGTTCTCATGATCATCACGGGTCTGCTCGGGCTGGCGATCCTCATCTCGCTGCTCGGCATCGCCAACACCCTGTCGCTGTCGGTGTACGAGCGGACCAGGGAATCGGCGTTGCTCAGGGCGCTCGGGCTCACCAGGCCGCAGTTGCGGCGGATGCTCTCGGTGGAGGCGCTGGTGCTCGGGCTGATCGGCGCGCTGGTGGGCGTGGTGCTGGGAGTGGTGTTCGGCTGGGCGGCGGTGCGGGCGATGCTGACGGGGGCGGTCTTCTCGGCGTCGCCGTGGCAGATCGCGCTGTTCGTCGTGTTGTCGGGGCTGGCGGGGGCGGTCGCCGCGGTCCTGCCGGCCCGTCGCGCCGCCCGCGCGTCGATCGTCGGCTCGCTGGCGACGTGATGAAAATTGGATAAATGCGGATAAAGGCCGCGAAATACGGATAGAGGGGATAGTGGGTCGGGCGTCTTTCGGGGGCGGCGCCCGACCTCACCGATGCGTCACCGGGGCCGGTGCCCCGGCCACAGCTCGGCCACCGACTCCGGGTCGAGCAGCGGCCGCGCCACCACCTCGCCCGTGGCCCTGTCGATCACCACGCAACCGCCCCCCACCCCGTCGGGCAGCCGCGCCGGATCGTCAGGCTCCAGCTCACGCACCCACGCCACGTACCCCTCGGCGAACGCGTGGATCCCCACCGACAGCGCCTCCCCGGCCGGGCGCACCCCGTTGAAGTACTCCTCCGCCATCGCCCTGGCCTGATCCATGTTCATCGCGGCTGCCCCTGCCGGTCGAGGATCACGCAGAACACCCCGGTCACGGTCAGGTACGGCGGCTCGACCGCCATGTGCCCGCGCTGCGCGTCGATCCAGATCACCTCACCGTGATAGTTCACCGCGTTCCAGGCGTGCGTCCCGCCGCCCGGCCAGCGCACCACGATGACCGCCGACGCGCCGTGCCCCGCCTCCAGCAGCCGCCGCGCCACCATCGGGTACGCGTGCCGCCCCTGCCCCGCGTGCTGGAAGCGCTGCCCTATCCAGCGTTCCATCCGCGCCGTGCTCCCGGACTCACCGGTGAGCAGCGGCCGCCCCACCCGGTCGTACTCGGGCATCCTCGGCGCCGACGCCGCCGGCTCGCCGTGCCACGTGGACAGGACGGCCAGCGCGCAGTCGGCGGCGTTGGACACCCGGAACGGGTCGTCCGCCGGGCCGCCGCCGTTGACCAGCCGCACCCACGTGCCGCGCGGATCGGGGAAGCGCGTCCCCGGCGTCACGGCCGCCACCAGGTCCCTCTCCACCTGCGGGTCCGGCGGCACCAGCCCGCCCGGCATCCCGTACGGCCTGCTGTCGGCCAGCTTCGGCGGCCGATGCGGCCAGTCGAACCAGTCGTAGTCCGCCGTCCCGCGCCCTCTCGCCCAGCGCCCGTCGCCGGCCACCTGCGCCCGACCGGCCACGGGTCCCGTGACCGCCTCGCCCCACCCCGGGGACGTCCCCGCTGCCTGGCGAGACTCCCTCAGCCAGGTGACGGGTCGCGCCGGCGTCTCCCCTGGCCAGGGGATCGGTCTCGCGGACACCTCCTCGGGCCAGGGGATCGGTCTCGCCGACGCCTCCTCGGGCGACGCGACCGGCTGCGACGACGGCTCGGGCGGCTCGCCCGGCTCCGGTGCCGGCCGGGCGGCTCGCTTCGAGGTCGGTGCGGGGCCGTTCGGGGTGGCTCGTCCGGCTTGCGGCGCGGCCTGGCCGTTCGCCGGGGCGGACGTGCCCGCCCACGCCGAGCAGCCGGGCATCGCACCCGCCGCCGCCCCGTTCGGTGCCGGCGGCGTCGTGCCCGCCGTCCCGTTGGACGACCGCGCCCTCCCGTACGGCGATCCCGGTGTCCTACCCGTCGCCGAGCCGTTCGGAGAGGTCGGCGTCGTACCTGCCGCCGTCCCGTTCGGCGAACCCGGCGTTGCGCTCGCCGGCGGGCCGTTGGGTGGCTCCGGAGCCGCTCTGTACGGCGGCCCTGCCAGCCAGTTCGCGGCGCCGTTGGGCGAGCCCGGCATCACGGTGCCGAGCGGGGTGGTGGTCCTGGGAGGCTGGGCGTGGTGGGCGCCCGCAGGCGGGGCGTCCTGGGGTTCAGGGGGGCGGCCCTGGGGAGAGTCCGGGGTCCACAGGGGCTGGTGTGCGCCGTTCGACTGGGATGCCTGGATGGGCGGTCCCGAGGTGCGCGGTTCTCCGGTCAGCGGCCCTGCGCCCTGCGGAGTTGCGCCGGACATGGGCCCGGTGCTGACGGACGCGGATGATCCGCCACCGAACGCCTGCCCCGCATCACCGGCCCCGGGCGACGCGCCTCCATAAGAGGGCGACGCGCTCTCGGGCGCGGATGACACACCTCCGGGCGCGGGTGGCACACCCCCGGATGCGGGTGACGCTCCGCTCGGCGGGGGTGAGCCGTTCCGCGGCCCCTTGGCGGAAGTCGGCCGCTGCCGCAGGAAGCCGGGTGGCGTGCCATGTCTGAACCGGGCGGGCGCGCCATCGGACCGGCCCTCACCGGACCGGACGGCATCCGGCCGGCTCGCATCAGGGGGGACGGAGTCGTGCCGGCCAGGATGGCGCCTGCCGGCATCGGCACGACCGGCGTCCGGCCCACCGGAGTCGGACCGACCGGCGTAGAGGCCACCGGCACTGGATCCACCAGTGTGGGAACGACCGGCGTCGGGCCCACCGGTACCGGCGCCACCGGAGCTGGACCCGCCGGAATCGGACCGGACGGCGTAGGGGCCACCGGTACTGGGCCGGCCAGGGTCGGATCCACCGGCGTGGGAACGACCGGCGTCGGGCCCACCGGTACCGGCGGCGCGCTCGTATTCGAGCCATCGGACACCGTCAGCGACCACGGGGTTGTACTGCCCCTCGGGAAGGACCCACCGGACGCCGGACTTGCGGTCGCGGAACACGTCCTGCCTCCTGTCATGCTCGACAGCCGATCGTAGGGCGGGGTGCCACGGCTGATGGGCCAAAGTCAGGAAGATTGTCGGCCATGACTGCCCAGGCGACCTGCGCAAACGCGGACGGAATACGACGAAGCGTCAGGCCGCCTGGACGGTCACGGTGTGCCAGCCGGTGGCGCCGTCGGGCGTGATGGGCCGGCGTTCCCCGGTCTGGGTGCGCCCGGAGGCGTCGGTGGCGCGTACTTCGATGGTGTGGTCGCCGGGGGTGGCGTCCCAGTCGAGCGCCCATTGCCGCCAGGTGTCCGGGCCGGGCACGGCGGCGAGCCTGGCCTGCTGCCACGCGCCCCGGTCGACGCGGACCTCGACGGCGTCGACGCCGGTGTGCTGAGCCCAGGCGACGCCCGCGATCGTGGTGCGGCCGGCGGTCACCGTGGCGCCCGGCTTGGGCAGGTCGATGCGCGATTGGGTCTTGATGGGCCCCTTGGCCGCCCAGCCGCGCGGCGTCCAGTACGCCTCGTCGGTGTCGAACCTGGTCACCTTGAGGTCCACCACCCACTTGGTGGCCGACACGTAGCCGTACAGGCCGGGCACCACCTGGCGCACCGGGAAGCCGTGGTCGACGGGGAGCGCCTCACCGTTCATGGCGACGGCGAACAGCGCGTCGCGCCCGCCCATGACCACGTCGAGCGGGGTGCCGCAGGTGAAGCCGTCGGCGGAGGTGGACAGCAGCATGTCGGCGTCCGAGCGGAGGCCGGCCTCGCGCAGCAGGTCGGCCATGCGCGCGCCGAGCCAGCGGGCGTTGCCGGCGTACGGGCCGCCGACCTCGTTGGAGACGCAGGTGAGGGTGATGTCGGCCTCGGTCAGCGGCCTCTTCAGCAGTTCCTGGTACGTGATCTCGATCGGCCGGTCGACGAGGCCGTGGATGCGCAGGGTCCAGGTGTCCGGGTCCACCTGGGTGACGATCAGCGCGGTGTCGACCCTGTAGAAGTCCGCATTTTTCGTGATGAAGGGTGTCAGGCCGTTGAGCTTGAAGTCGGTCCCCGGCGGCAGCGGCGGGGCGGGGGTGGCCGGAGCGGGCAGGGCCAGGCTCACCCGGGCGGCGTCCACGGTCCGGCGGCTCCCGAGCCCGCGCCCCAGCAGCGTCCCGGCGCCCGCGACCACCACGCCCCCTGCGGCCCCGGTCAGCAGCCGCCGCCGGTCGAACACGTACGGCTCCCCACCGGCCCGCATGACGGCGGGAAGCGGCGTCTCGCCGGCGGGGGCGACGGCTGGGAAAGCGGCGGGGGCGACGGCCGGGGAAGCGGCGCGGCCGATCAGCCAGGACAGCGCCCACACGCCCACCGCGACGCCCACCACGGTGGGCAGCGCGTCGATCAGCTGGGCTCCCGGCCGGGTGAGTACCGCGGCCAGCCCCACGACGGCGAACCCGGCCAGCCCCGCCTGGCCGTACCGGAGCCTGCGGGTGGCGAGCACCCCGAGCCCGGCCGCCACCAGGGCCAGCACCACGAACACGCCCCCGACCAGGACCGCCTTGTCGTTCTCGCCGAAGGTGGCGATGGCGAACTCCTTGAGCGGCGCCGGCGAGAGGTCCACCACGGCGTCGCCCACCGCCACCACGGGGAAGGCGTCGTCGCCGACCACCCCCGCCGCGAGCTGGGCGACGCCGAGCGCCACGCCCCCTGCCACGATGCCCGCCAGCGCGCCCGCCCAGGCGGGTATGACCTGATTGCTCTGCACGTCACCGACGTTACGCCGCCCGGCGGCTGGGGGTTCTTACGCGGTGGTTACGCCGAGAGCAGTTCGCGGACGATCGGCGCGAGGGCGCGGAAGGCGCGGCCCCGGTGGCTGATGGCGTCCTTCTCCTCGGGTGACAGCTCGGCCGTGGTGCGCGTCTCGCCGTCGGGCACGAGGATCGGGTCGTACCCGAACCCGTTGGCGCCCCGGGGCGTGGTGACGAGGCGCCCGGGCAGCGTGCCCTCGGCGACCCGCCACTCCCCCGACGGCAGCGCGAGCGCGGCCGTGCAGGCGAAGTGGGCGGTGAGCAGCCCGGCGGGCACGTCGGACACCTGGGCGAGCAGCAGCCGCAGATTGGCCTCGTCGTCGCCGTGGCGCCCCGCCCAGCGGGCGGAGAAGACGCCGGGCATGCCGTTGAGCACGTCGACGCAGAGGCCGGAGTCGTCGGCGACGGCGGGCAGCCCGGATCCCTGGGCCACGGCGTGCGCCTTGAGCAGGGCGTTCTCCTCGAAGGTGACGCCGGTCTCGGCGACCTCGCCGATCGAGGGGAACTCCTCCAGCCCGACGATCTCGAAGCCGGCCAGGATGCGGCGCAGCTCGGCGATCTTCCCCTGGTTGCGGGTGGCGAGCACGATCTTCATGAGCTCAGCGCCTCCTGCTGGATCAGCGTCAGCTCCTCGCAGCCGGCCACGGCCAGGTCGAGGAGCTGGTCGAGCACGGCCCGGTCGAACGGCGCGCCCTCGGCGGTGCCCTGCACCTCGACGAAGCTGCCGTCGCCGGTCATGACGACGTTCATGTCGGTCTCGGCGGCGACGTCCTCGACGTAGCAGAGGTCGAGCATCGGCACCGAGCCGACCACGCCGACGGAGACGGCGGAGACGGAGCCGATCAGCGGGTCGCCGGGGCACATCTTGCGCTCGCGCATCCACGCGACGGCGTCGGCGAGCGCCACGTACGCGCCCGTGATGGCGGCGGTGCGGGTGCCGCCGTCGGCCTGGAGGACATCGCAGTCGATCAGGACGGAGTTTTCGCCGAGCGCCTTGTAATCGACGCACGCGCGCAGCGAGCGCCCGATGAGCCGGGAGATCTCGTGCGTGCGCCCGCCGATTTTCCCGCGCACCGATTCGCGGTCGTTACGGGTGTTGGTCGCGCGCGGCAGCATCGCGTATTCGGCGGTCACCCACCCCTGCCCGCTGCCCCGGCGCCAGCGCGGCACGCTGTCCTGCACCGAGGCGGCGCAGAGGACCCGGGTGCCGCCGAACTCCACCAGCACCGAACCCTCGGCGTGAGAAAGCCACCGTCTTGTGATGTTGATGGAACGGAGCTGGTCAGAATTGCGGCCATCCTGTCGAGACATGCAGATCACCCTATCTCCGAGCCACAACGCCCTTGACCGAATGTGTCCGACACAGGGATCCTGACGCAATGACAACGGGGGTGTTGCGTAGCCCTGACTTTCTCCGGTTCTTGAGCTCGCACGTTGCCAACGAAATGGGCGCCAACATCTCGCGTGTGGCGCTCCCACTCGTCGCCGTGCTGACGTTGCACGCATCCCCGTTCTCGCTGGGGGTCCTGTCGGCGTTACAGAGCGTGGCCTTCCTGCTGATCGGCCTGCCCGCGGGGGTGTGGGTCGACCGGATGCGGAAGCGCCGCGTCATGATGGCCGCCGACCTGGCCAGATGCCTGCTGCTGGCCAGCATCCCGGCGGCGAACGCGCTGGGCGTGCTCTCGATCGCGATGCTGTGCGTGGTGGCGCTGCTGGTCAGCGCGGCCGGGGTGTTCAACGACGTCGCCGACCAGACCTACCTGCCCGACCTGGTGACGAAGGAGCGGCTGGCCGACGGCAACGCCAAGCTTGAAGTGGTCCGCTCCAGCGGCGCGCTGGCCGGTCCCGGCCTGGGCGGCGTGCTGGTGCAGGTGATCGGCGCGCCGATCACGCTGCTCGCCACGGCGCTGGCCTCGCTCGCCTCGGTGCTCTTCCTGGGCACGATCAAGACACCCGACCAGGCTCCGGCCCGCGCACGGGACACCGGCATGCTGTCCCAGATCCGCGAGGGGTTCGCGTTCGCCTGGCGTGACCGGCTGCTGCGCACGTTCATGACGACCACCGCGCTGACGAACCTGTGCCTGAGCGCGGTGCTCGGCCTGTCGGTGCTGTTCCTGGCGGACGTGGTCATGCTGCCGCCCGGCGTGGTCGGCGCGCTGCTCATGTCGGGCGCCGTGGGCGGGCTGATCGGCGGGCTCATCGGCGGCCCGCTGTTCAGGCGGTACGGCACCGCCCGGGTGACGTGGCTGGCCCTGGCCCTCACCTCGCCGTTCGGCCTGCTGCTGCCCATGACGCAGGCCGACTGGCGGGCCTCGTTCTTCGCGATCACCTCGATCGCGCTGTCGCTGGGCGCGATCCTCTACAACGTGGGCGAGCTCACCTACCGCCAGACCGTGGCGCCCGAGCACATGCTGGGCCGGGTCAACGCGACGGTCCGGTTCGTCGTGTGGGGCACCATGCCGCTCGGCGCGCTGCTCGGCGGCATCGTGGCGCAGCAGATCGGCGTGCGCGAGGCGTTGTGGGTGTTCATGGCGGGCAGGCTGGTGTCGTTCCTGCCGCTGGTGTTCTCGCCGCTGGTGCGGATGCGCGACTTCTCGCAGCCTCAGCTCAGGTCGTAGGAGGCTCCGCTGCGGGCCAGCTCGACGGGACCGGCGTAGCCGCCCCGGGTGGCGTCGTCGAGCACGGTGGCCTGGTCGTTCCAGGGCACCAGGTGGGTCAGGACGAGCCGCCCGGCGCCGGCCCTGGCGGCGGGCTCGGCGGCCTGGCGGCCGGACATGTGCAGGCCCTCCGGCAGGTCGGGGGCGTCGAGCAGGGACGCCTCGCACAGCATCAGGTCGGCGTCCGCGGCCAGCTTGACGACCTCGTCGCACTCGCCGGTGTCGCCGGAGTAGGCGACGCTGCCGCCCCCGCCCTCCACGCGGAACCCGTACGCCTCGACGGGGTGCGCGACGCGGGCGGCGGTCACCCTGAACGGGCCCACCTCGAAGCTGCCGGGCGCCAGCGGCGTGAAGTCGTAGCTGGATTCGAGGCCGGGCTCGTCCGGCATGCCGTAGGCGGCGGCCAGCCGGCGGGGCGCGTCGGCCGGCGCGTGCACGGGCACCCTGGGGTACGGCGCGGCCGGGCCGTAGGTGCGCACCACGTGGTAGGGGCACAGGTCCAGGCAGTGGTCGGCATGCAGGTGCGTCAGGCAGATCGCGTCCACGTCGTACAGGCCGATGTGGCGCTGCAGCGCCCCGAGCGCCCCGCTGCCGAAGTCGAGCAGCAACCTGAACCCCTCGTCCTCCACGAGGTAGCAGGACGCGGGGCTGTCAGGGCCGGGAAAGCTTCCCGAGCAGCCGACTATGGTCACTTTCATGTGGGCCTCCCTCGTAGGTGGTACCCCCCACTGGAGCGACTTCGACCGCATCGATCTCCGGGCCCAGGAAGCGGCGCCCGAGCCGGGCGAAGAGCAGCGAGTCGCCGGTCGCGCGGAAGCGGTGCCGGGGGGTGGCCTCGCTCCCGGCCGCCAGGCCGCGGTCGTGCAGGATGCGGTAGACGTCCTTGGCCGTCTCGTCGGCGCTGGACACCAGCGTGACCCCGTCGCCGGCGACGTAGGAGATGGCGCCGGTGAGCAGCGGGTAGTGGGTGCAGCCGAGGATGAGCGTGTCGCACCCGGCCGCCTGGATGGGCTCCAGGTAGCCGCGCACGACGTCGATGAGCTCCTGGCTCATCGTCTCGCCCCGCTCGACGTACTCGACCAGGCGTGGGGCGGCCACGCCGGTGAGAAGCACGTCGGGCGCCGCGGTGAAGGCGTCGTGGTAGGCCATCGAGTCGATGGTGGCCCTGGTGGCGATCACCCCGACCCTGCCGGTGCGCGTGGCGCGCACCGCGCGCCGGGTGGCGGGCTGGATCACCTCGACGACGGGCACGTCGTAGCGTTCGCGGGCGTCGCGCAGCACCGCGGCGCTGGCGCTGTTGCAGGCGATGACGAGCATCTTGACGTCATGCTCGACGAGGTGGTCCATCACCTCCAGCGCGTACGCGCGCACCTCGGCCAGCGGCTTGGGCCCGTACGGCTGGCGGGCCGTGTCGGCCACGTAGGTGATGGACTCGTGAGGCAGCTGGTCGATGATCGCGCGGGCGACCGTCAGGCCGCCGACCCCGCTGTCGAAGATCCCAATACTCGCGTCCGGCACGCTTCAGAGGGTAGGCGACCTGCGGCGTCTTCACCGCGTAAGAATGCTCACACCGCGTGTGTCACCCGCGCCCCACGCGGGCGAGCTGGCGCGACTGGGCGACCAGGCGGCCGGCCGAGTCCCACACCTCGACCTCCTCGTCGAACCAGCCGTCGGAGATGAGGCGGCCGCCGCCGATCAGCGTGAGCAGCCCGGGGGCGGGCAGCGCGCGCAGGTGCCAGGTGAGGTCCACGGTGGGCGCCCAGCCGCGCAGCCCGGCGCTGAACACCACGGGGGGCAGCGCGTCGACGGCCAGCGCGAGCACGAACGGGTCGGCGTCCTGCGGCTCGGTCATCCGGAAGTAGGCCCGCGACTCGGGCCGGCCGGTGGGCCCGCCGCTCAGCCAGGCGATGGTGGGCGGGTCGAAGCGCAGCTCCATCTGGGCGTTGAGCGTCATGTTCGACTCGGGCTTGGGGTTGGGGAGCTTGACGCACTCCTCCGGCGGCGGCATGACGTGCGCGGGTTTGTCGCTGTAGAGCGGCTCGGCGCCGGTCAGCGTCGCGGTGGTGACCAGGCTCTCGATCTGTGACACGCCGTCCTGGACGAGCGTGGCCCGGGTGAACGCGGCGGTCCGGCCGGCTTTCAGCCGCTCGACCCGGACCTGGGCGGGCCCCGGCACCGGCGACTTGAGGAACTGCGAGGTCGTGCTCACCGGGTGCTCGAACGGCGAGTCGTCCACCACCGCGCGCAGCACCACGGCCATGAGGTAGCCGCCGTTGAGCGGCCCGCCGATGGAGTAACCGGGGTCGAGGCAGACGTCGTAGGTGGTCTCGTCGATCCGGATCGCCTGCGTGGCCTCGTCGAACTTGGTCATCAGCCCCTGCCCTCAAAATGGAACTATATTCTAGTAGGCCATACTCTACGGCATCCGTCCATCCGCGCGCCTACCTGCGAAAACGTGACACGGCTGAGAAAGTTCGATCATGGCAAATGTCACCGAACTCATCGGTCAGTCCGTCTGGGACGCCAATGGGGTGTGGGTCGGTCACGTCGTGGACATCCGCGTGGTGCGCAACCGGGGAGAGTTGCAGCAGGCGAGCACCGTCTACGGGCTCATGGTCTCGGCCCGCCGGGGGCCGGTGCTGCTCCGCCTCACGCGCGACCGGCACGGCCGGCAGTCCTGGCTGTCGCGCACCCTGGGCCGCGTCGTCTACGCCGGTTGCACGTTCGTCCCCTGGGCCAACGTTCAAGACTACGGCGACGGCGAGGTCCACATCAGTGCGCTCCGCCAGCAGCTGAACAGGGCATAACCCCCACTTCAGCACATTGCAAGCGGCCGTCTAGCAACATCAGCTAACTTCTACGTGGTCATAAGTCCACACTGTGAGTTGAGTGATGTCTGCGAATAATCCCCCACCTGGCCAGGATCCTGACCGGACCACGGCGTACCGATGGAACGAGCAGCCGCCCGAGGCCCCCCAGGGGCACGGCCAGCCGTATCCGCCGCAGCAGCCCTACCAGCAACAGCCGCAGTACGGCCAGCCGCAGGACCCGTACGCCCAGCAGGGCTACGGCCAGCAGGGGACTTACGGCCAGCAGCCCGCCTACGGGCAGCAGCAGCCCTACGGCCAGCAGCAGCAGGGCTATGGCCAGCAGCCCGGTTACGGCCAGCAGCAGGGCTACGGGCAACAGCAGCCGCCGTACGGCCAGCAGCCCGGCTACGGCGCCCCGTACGGCCGGCAGGAGCAGCCCGGTCAGGGCGGCGGCGGCTGGCAGGGCCAGGGCCCGGAGATGCTCGGCCACGGCGCCGGAGAGCCGCCCGCGAAGGGCCGCAAGAACCTGTTCATCGCCATCGCGGCCGCGCTGGCCGTGATCCTGCTCGGCGGCGGCGCCGTGTGGGCCGTGGGCGCGATCGGCGGCGGCGGGACGCAGCCGGCCGACGTGCTGCCGGCCGCCTCGATCGCCTACGTCCGCATCGACATGGACCCGGCGGCGAACCAGAAACTGGCGCTGTTCGAGATCGCCAGGAAGTTCACCGTCACCAAGGACGCCTTCCAGGGCGAGGACCCGCGCAAGGCGCTGTTCGACGCGCTGAAGATGGACAGCCCCGAGGGCCTGAAGGACGTCGACTGGGCCAAGGACGTCGACCCGTGGCTCGGCAGCCGCGCCGGCGTCGGCATCCTGCCCTCCGGCGGCGAGGAGCCCGACTTCGCCGTGGCCGTCCAGGTCAAGGACGAGGAGGCCGCCAAGGCCGGCATCGCCAAGATGATGGGCAAGTCCGAGTACGGCATCGCCTTCCGCGGCGAGTACGCGCTGCTCACGGCCAACCAGAAGCTCGCCGACAAGTACGGCGCGGAGGAAGGCAGCCTCGCCGACAACCCCGACTTCGGCAGCGACCTCGACGCCATCGGCGAGCAGGGTGTCCTGTCGTTCTGGGGCCACCTGGGCAAGCTGGCCGAGCTCTCGAAGGACACGCTCACGCCGGACCAGGCCGTGCTGATGGAGCAGATCAAGACCGCCCGGTTCGCGGGCGCGCTGCGGTTCGACGGCTCCTACGTCGAGCTGGCCGGCGCGGTGCGCGGCGGCCAGAACCTCACCAACGGCGAGGACCTGCCGGGCACCTCCCTGGCCGCGCTGCCCGACAGCACCGTGGGCGCCTTCTCGATGTCCGGCCTCGACAAGCTCATCACGAACAAGTGGAGCGAGATCGAGAAGTCGGCCGCGAAGACGTCGAGCGGCGCCCAGTTCCAGCAGTTCGTCCAGCAGGCCAAGACGCAGCTCGGGCTCAACCTGCCCGGCGACCTGGCGACCGTGCTGGGCCAGAACCTCACCATCGCCCTGGACAGCGAGGGCCTGGAGTCGCAGCAGTTCAAGGCCGGGGTCCGGATCGCCACCGACGCCGCCGCGGCGCAGGCCATCGTGGACAAGGTCCAGAAGGCGCTCGCCGCGCAGGGTCAGCAGGCGCAGGTCGCCAAGGTCGCCGGCGACGGCGTCTTCACGGTCGCGACCGACGACGCCTACGCCAAGAAGCTCGCCGAGGACGGCGCGCTGGGCGACAACGAGACCTTCCAGACCGCCGTCCCGGAGGCGGACTCGGCCACGTACGGCCTGTTCGTCGACCTGGACAAGGTCGAGAGCCTCTACCTGAACAACCTTCAGGGCGAGGAGAAGGCCAACCTGCAGATGCTGCGCGCCGTGGGACTCAGCGGCCACCAGACCGACACGGACGTGTCGTTCTCGCTGCGGGTCCTGTTCAACTGACGGCATGACGAGAGGGGCGGCCCGGCCGGGCCGCCCCTCTTCGCCGTCTCAGGCCCAGAGCTGGCCTTCGAGCCGCTGCTCGGCCTCGTCCAAGGTGCCCTCGTACGCGCCCGTGGACAGGTACTTCCAGCCGCCGTCGGCGACCACGAACACGATGTCGGCCCGCTCGCCCTCCTTGACGGCCTTGCGCGCCATGCCCAGCGCCGCGTGCAGGGCGGCCCCGGTGGACACGCCGGCGAAGACGCCCTCCGACGCCAGCAGCTCCCGGGTGCGGCGCAACGCGTCGGCCGATCCCACGGAGAAGCGCGTGGTCAGCACGGACTCGTCGTACAGCTCCGGGATGAAGCCCTCGTCGACGTTGCGCAGGCCGTACACCAGCTCGCCGTAGCGCGGCTCGGCGGCCACGATCCGCACGTCCGGCACGCGCTCGCGCAGGAAGCGGCCGACGCCCATGAGGGTGCCGGTCGTGCCGAGCCCGGCCACGAAGTGGGTCACGGTGGGCAGGTCCGCCAGGATCTCCGGACCGGTCGTCTCGTAGTGGGAGCGCCAGTTGGCCGGGTTGCCGTACTGGTAGAGCATCACCCAGTCGGGATGCTCCGCCGCCAGGCCCTTGGCCACCCGCACCGCCTCGTTGGAGCCGCCCGCCGCGGGCGAGGAGATGATCTCCGCCCCCCACATGCGCAGGAGCTGGCGGCGCTCGTCGGAGGTGTTCTCGGGCATGACGCAGATCAGCTTGTAGCCCTTGAGCTTGGCGGCCATGGCCAGCGAGATGCCGGTGTTGCCGCTGGTGGGCTCCAGGATCGTGCAGCCCGGGGTGAGCAGGCCGTCCTTCTCCGCCTCCTGCACCATCCACAGCGCCGGCCGGTCCTTGATCGAACCGGTCGGGTTGCGGTCCTCCAGCTTGGCCCAGACCCGCACGTCGGCGCTGGGCGACAGCCGGGGCAGGCCGACCAGCGGGGTGCGGCCCACCGAGTCGATCAGCGATTCGAATCGCATGTCACCCGCCGGCGACGGCGGGCAGCACGGTCACCGTGTCGCCGTCGGACACCGGGGTGCCGAGACCGCCGAGGAAGCGCACGTCCTCGTCGTTGAGGTAGACGTTGACGAACCGGCGCAGGCCGGCCTCGTCCACCAGGCGGTCCTTGATGCCGGGGTGGCGGGATTCCAGGTTGGTGATCAGGTCGTCGAGGGTGGCGCCCTCGGCGTCGACGGCCTTGGCGCCGTCGGTGTAAGTACGCAGGATGGTCGGAATGCGAACCTCGATGGCCATCGCTGTCAGTCTCCTCGGATCAGGGTCGTCCCATCGGCGGCAACGCCGAAGGCTGGCTGGCGAATTCCGGCTCAGCGACAGTCGTAGACGACAACGGCAGGGGTGTGCGCGAAGAGGAAACTCTGCACCGGCCTGACCATCATGGGATGAACCTTACCTCTTCCTCGGAAATCTCTCCGTCGAGGATCCGGTACGAGCGGAACTCCACCTCGTTCGCGTCCCGGGTGGAGACCAGGACGTAGTGGGCGTCCGGCTCGGAGGCGTAGGAGACGTCGGTGCGTGACGGGTAGGCCTCGGTCGCGGTGTGCGAGTGGTAGATGACGACCGGCACCTCGTCGCGGTCGTCCATCTCCCGCCACACGTGGAACTGCTCCATCGAGTCGAAGCGGTAGAAGGTGGGCGAACGCTCGGCGTTCGCCATCGGGATGAACCGCTCCGGCACGTCGTCGCGCCCCGCGATCACGCCGCACGCCTCGTCCGGGTGGTCGGCCCTGGCGTGGGCAACGATCTTGTCAACCAGTTCCTGCGAGATCGTCAGCATGCTGCGGAAGTTACCAGAGCGCGCGCACGAGGCTGTCCTGGAGGTAGGTCAGCCAGTCGTAGGTGACGAAGGCCGGGTAGCGGGGATCGTCCTCCGGCATCTTCTCGATCTCCTCGTGGATCTCCTCGGTCACGCCGAGCTTGGTGCCGAGCGTCAGCCGCACGTCGTTGAGCGCCCGCAGCCACGCCTGCGCCTGCTCGGAGGTGAGCTCGCCACGGCCGGGCTCGGCGGTCTCCAGCAGCGTCCGCGCGTCGGCCCGCTTGCCGTCGCGCAGCGTCGCCTCGGTGTAGCGGCGGAACTCCGAGGCCTCCTGCGCGTCCTCGTACGCCGCCGGGAACAGCCGGGCGAGCACCGGATCCGACGGCGCCACTCCCCCGCCGATGCCCAGCGCCCGCTCCAGCGGGTCGTCGCTCGTCTCGCCCGGCGCCACGATCCCCAGCACCATGGAGACCAGCGAGCGCAGCAGCGAGACCTCGCCCGCCTCGAACGTGGTGACCACGCCGCCGCCCTTGCCGGCGGAGAACCCGGAGCTCACTTGACCGAGTCCGGCTGGACGGTGGCCCACAGGCCATAGGAGTGCAGGATCTGCACGTCGCGTTCCATCTCCTCGCGGGTGCCGCTGGACACCACGGCCTTGCCCTTGTGGTGGACGTCCATCATCAGCTTCTCGGCCTTGGCCTTGGGGTAACCGAAGACGGTCTGGAAGACGTACGTCACGTAGGACATCAGATTGACGGGGTCGTTCCAGACGATCGTCACCCATGGCAGATCGGGCCGGACGTCCGTTGCCGGACGCTCGACGGTGATTGGAGAGGTGCTACCCACATCCATGAGTCTGCCCTATCTGAGCCGTAGTCTTCGACTCGTGAGGATGACCATGAGCACCGCGTTGCTGACCGATCACTATGAGCTGACAATGCTGCAGGCGGCCTTGCGGAGCGGGGCCGCGCATCGGCGGGCGGTTTTCGAGGTGTTCGCCCGGCATCTGCCGGGCGGGCGGCGCTACGGGGTTGTGGCCGGCACGGGACGTGTCCTCGACGCCCTTGAGAACTTCCGCTTCGGTGAGGAGGAGCTCACCTTCCTGCGCGAGAACCAGGTGGTCGACGAGATGACGCTCGACTTCCTCGCCGACTACCGCTTCTCCGGCGACGTCTACGGCTACCGCGAGGGCGACCTGTACTTCCCCGCCTCGCCCATCATGGTCGTCCAGGGCACGTTCGCCGAGGCCGTGCTCCTCGAGACGGTGACGCTGTCCATCCTGAACCACGACTGCGCCATCGCCTCCGCCGCGTCCCGCATGACCGTCGCCGCCGGCAAACGGCCGCTCATCGAGATGGGCTCGCGCCGCACCCACGAGAGCGCCGCCGTCGCCGCCGCCCGCGCCGCCTACCTCGCCGGTTTCGCCTCCACCTCCAACCTCATGGCCGGGCACCTGTACGGGGTCCCGACGGCGGGCACGGCCGCGCACGCGTTCACGCTGCTGCACGACTCCGAACGGCAGGCGTTCGAGACCCAGATCGCCTCGCTCGGGCCCGAGACCACGCTGCTGGTCGACACCTACGACGTGGCCCGGGCGGTGCGCACGGCCGTCGAGCTGGCCGGCTCGAAGCTGGGCGCGGTCCGCATCGACTCCGGCGACCTGGCCGCCGCCGCGCAGGAGGTACGCGAGCAGCTCGACGCGCTGGGCGCCTTCGAGACGCGCATCCTGGTCACCTCCGACCTGGACGAGTACGCCATCGCCGCGCTGGCCGCCGCCCCCGTCGACGGCTACGGCGTCGGCACCTCCCTGGTGACCGGCTCGGGGGTGCCCACCGCCGCCCTGGTCTACAAGCTCGTGGCCCGCGAGACGGCCAACGGCAAGCTGGAGCCGGTGGCCAAGCGCTCGGTCGGCAAGCCCTCGCGTGGCGGCCGCAAGGAGGCCTACCGGCTGCTGAACGAGTCCGGCCACTACGAGACCGAGCTCGTCACCACCTCCGGCCTGGTGCCGAAGGACGGCGTCCCGCTGCTGCACGAGCTGGCGCGCGAGGGCGAGGTCGTCGGCCGCGAACCGCTGGCCGACGCCCGCGCCAGGCACGCCGACGCCATCACCCACCTGCCTCAGGACGCGCTCCACCTGGGCAGGGGGTACGCGGCCATCCCCACGGAATTCGCCTGACGTATCGTGCTCAGTATGGGAACCGCGCTCATCATCGTGGACGTGCAGAACGACTTCTGCGAGGGAGGCAGCCTGCCCGTGGCGGGCGGCTCGGAGGTCGCCGCCGCGATCACCAGGCACGTGGCCGAGCACGGCTACGACCACGTCGTGGCCACCCGCGACTACCACGTCGACCCCGGCGCGCACTTCTCCGCCGCCCCTGACTTCGTCGACTCCTGGCCCGCGCACTGCGTCGCCGGCACTCCCGGCGCCGACTTCCACCCGGCCTTCGACGTCGCGGGCGTGGAGGAGGTCTTCAGCAAGGGCGCCCACGCGGCGGCCTACAGCGGCTTCGAAGGCACCTCCGGCGACGGCGTCACGCTCGCCGACTGGCTGCGCGAGCACGGCGTGCACGACGTCGACGTGGTCGGCATCGCCACCGACCACTGCGTCCGCGCCACGGCCCTCGACGCCGTCAAGCACGGCCTCGCGGTCCGCGTCCTGCTGGACCTGACGGCGGGCGTGGCCCGGGGCACCACCCAGGCCGCACTCGCGGAGCTCGACTCCGCCGGCGCGACCCTCAAGGGCGCCCCGATCGTCCGTTAGCCGGCGCCCATGGGACCCCTAGCCTGGGTCCCATGGACAACCGTGCATTCGTCCCCGAGGACTTCGCCGTCCCGGCCCACCTGGCCACCTCGCGGTTCCGCCTCGAACCCCTGGGCCCCCGGCACAACGCCGCCGACCACGCCGCCTGGACCAGCAGCATCGAGCACATCCGCGCGACCCCGGGTTACCCGGACGGGAACTGGCCTCCCGTGGGCGGCATGACCTTGGAGGCGAACCTGGCCGACCTGGAGCGCCACGCGAACGACTTCGCCCTGCGCCGCGGATTCACCTACACCGTCCTCGATGCGGCCGGCGACGACGTGATCGGATGCGTCTACATCTATCCCGGTGACGGCGACCACGACGCCCACGTGTCCTCCTGGGTCCGGGCCGACCGGGCCGAACTGGACGCGCCCCTGTACGAAGCCGTGACGGCCTGGCTGTCCACGCACTGGCCCTTCGGGACGGCCGGCTACGAGCCGCGCTGACAACCGGCCACCCACGTGCCGATCACGGGGGTTCTACCAGTTGCTCCAGCCAGGGATGACTCCCCGGCTCCGCCACGAGCGCCGCGGCGAGCCATGCCCGCTGCTCACCGGCCAGCAGGGGCCGCCACGGCCCGCCGGACGTCTCGCGGACCCAGATGTCGTGCACCCTGCCGGGCAGGGTCTCCCTCACGGGCCGGGGGCGCAGCAGCACGCCGACGTCCACGTCCCCGTGCTCGCGGAAGGCCCGTCCGGCGGCGAGCTCGACGGCGTGGCCGCCGCCGATGCACCACGGCGCGGACAGGTCCGCGAACAGCCGGGCGACCCCGGCCACCGGCATCGGCTCCCACGGGTCCGTCGACAGGAGACATGCGGCGCAGCCCAACGGGAGCCGGCGGCCCCGCGCGGGGGCCGCCGGCCGTCAGGGCGCCGGAGCGAGGGTGTTACTCCGTCACCCTGTTCAGGGCAGGCCCGTCGCCTTCGCCGGTCCCGGTGCGCACACCCCGCTCACCCGAAAGGGCCGGCCCGGTGGGCTTCGGCAGGCTGACGGGCTCGCAGGGCGCGACCTCGCCCGCCACGACGCCGAGCGACAGCGAGGTGGGCGGCTTGCCGGGATCGCTCCGGTCGACACCGGCCGTGAGAACGAGCGTCTGCCCGTCCTTGACCTGGCCTCCGGTGATCGAGAAGGAGATCCCGTCCCGGCTCCTGCCGATCTTCGTCTCGGTGCGCCCGCCCGGTGCGGGGTGCGTGCCCCGGGGCTCCTTGCAGGTCTGTCCCGCGGGCAGGTAGTCCACGACCGCCTTGACTCCGGCGGCCGCGAGCTCGGCCTCCAGGTCGCCGGGATCGCGGAACTCCTTGATCCACACCTCGACGGTCCCGTCCGCCCGCTTGTCCACGGCGAACGCCGGAGCCGCCGTGGTCCCGTACAGGGTGACCGCGGCGACGGCGGCCGCCGCGGCCCCCGCCAGCGCGGCGCCCACCCGGCGCAGGCGGCGGCGGGGCGTGCGCCGCGCCAGGCTGGCGCGTGCCGAGCCGTCGGCACCGGCCGTCAGCGGCTCGTACGGCTGGGCGGTGGCGCCCTCCATGACCGTGGCCCGCATCCGGGCCAGGCGCTCGGTGCCGGGCTCGGGCGCGTCGGCGCGCATTTCCTGGAGCGAACGCAGGTCATCCATCTTCTGCCTCCTCGGCGATCTGGGTCGGGTCTGTCCCGCCCAATGCGGCGCGGGTCTTCTTCCTGGCCCGGTGCAGGCGGGACCGCACGGTCCCCACCGGGATGCCGAGCGCCACGGCCACCTCCTCGTAGCCGAGGTCGGCCCAGGCGATCATGAGCAGCACGTCCCGCTCGTCCGGGGTGAGCGCGGCGAGCGCGCGGGCGAGGTCGCGGTGCGCGGCGGACGCCGACACCCGTGACTCGACGCGGTCGGCGTAGCTCTCCACCACGTCGTCGACGCCGGTCCTGGCGAGCGCCTGATAGGTCCTGACCTCGGTACGGCGGTGCTTGCCGATGAGGTTGGCGGCGATGCCGTACAGCCAGGGCCGCGCGTCGGCGTGGCTCAGGTCGTAGCGGTCGCGCCGCCGGAAGGCCGCCAGGAACGCCTCGGCGACGACGTCGTCGGCGAGCGAGTCGCCCAGACGCCGGGTGACGTAGCGGTGCAGGGCCGGAGCGTGCCGGTCGAACAGCGTGGAGAAGGCCGCCGGTTCCTGCCTGGAGCGTTGGATCACCTCGGCGTCGGTGGACACACGTTCCGTGTCCGTGATCAAGCTCGCCCCCTTTCGTCGGGTGTCGTCACCTGCTATCACCCGAACCGGGAAAGCTGGTTCTCACAGATTGGCGTGCCGCAGCGCCCCGTCGTAGGTGTCGAAGACCTCGAAGGCGTTGCGCAGCCCGGTGATGTAGAGCACCCGGGCCATGACGCCCTGCACCCCGCCGAGCAGCAGCCGGGTGCCGCGGGCCTCGCACCGGTGCATGACGTCGACGAGCTCGTTCAGCCCTATCGAGTCGCAGAAGGCGACGCCGGCCAGGTCGATGATGAGGTAGGGGGTGGGCGCGATCTCCCAGACGCGCTCCAGATGCTCCCGCAGAACGGGCACCGCCTCGCCGTCGACCTCGCCGTCGAGGCGGACGATGACGGCGTTGCGGGAGAGGCCGGAAGAGACGCTCAGCATCGACTTTCCGGTGGCCTCCGACGACATCGGCAACGTCCTTCTCATCTCCCAGGGCAGCCAAGGTCAGTGTTGCCTCATCCGCCCGCGCTCTAACGGAAGGTCACGACTCTGTCGCCAAACGAACAGACTCGCAGAGCGTGACAATCTTCGGCAAAGGAACCGGCACCTCACGATTCCCCCGCGAGCCCGGACGGAATGACATCCGGCGGCGATGACTTCCACCGATTCCCGGGCGGCCGGGCAACTGCCTCTGACGATGCTGACGGCCATGGTCGTCGGCTCCATGGTCGGCGCCGGGGTGTTCTCGCTCCCGAGCAACTTCGCGCAGGCCACCGGCGTGTTCGGGGCGCTGATCGCGTGGATGGTGGCCGGGGCCGGCATGCTCATGCTCGCGCTGGTGTTCCAGACGCTGGCGGTCCGCCGGCCACGCCTCGACGCGGGCGTGTACGCCTACGCCAAGGCGGGGTTCGGCGAGTTCCCCGGGTTCTTCTCCGCGTTCGGCTACTGGGCCAGCGCCTGCGTGGGCAACGTCACGTACTGGGTGCTGATCAAGTCGACGCTCGGCGGGCTGGTGCCGGCGTTCGGCGAGGGCAACACCGTCCCGGCGGTGGTGATCTCGGTGGCGGGCGTGTGGGCGTTCCACCTGCTGATCATCAGCGGGGTGCGGGAGGCGGCCTCGATCAACCGGATCGTGACCGTGGCCAAGCTGGTGCCGCTGCTGCTGTTCGTGGTGATCCTCGCCGTCACGCTGAAGGCCGGCGTGTTCACCGCCAACCTGTGGGGCGACGGGCCGCTGTTCGAGCAGGTCAGAGCCACGATGCTGGTGACCGTGTTCGTGTTCCTCGGCGTGGAGGGGGCCAGCGTCTACTCCCGGTACGCGCGCCGCCGCCGGGACGTGGGCCGCGCGACGGTGCTCGGCTTCCTCGGCGTGCTCGCGCTGTTCGCCTCGGTCACCCTCCTGTCGTACGGCGTGCTGCCCCGGGCGGAGATCGGCGGCATGCGGCAGCCGTCGATGGCGGGCGTGCTGGAGGCCGTGGTGGGGCCGTGGGGCGCGGCCTTCATCGGCGTGGGGCTGATCGTCTCGGTCCTGGGCGCCTACCTGGCCTGGACGCTCATGGCGGCCGAGGTGCTGTTCGTGGCCGCCAAGGACGACGACATGCCGGCCTTCCTCAGACGCGAGAACCGCCGGGGCGCCCCCGTCACGGCCCTGGTGATGACCGCGTCGCTGACCACGCTCGTGCTGCTGACCACGCTCTTCTCCGACGACGCGTTCACCTTCACGCTCAAGCTGTGCAGCTCGCTGTCGCTGGTGCCCTACCTGCTCGCCGCCGGCTACGCGCTGATGATCGCCGGCCGGGGCGAGGGCGGGCGCGGCGAGCTCACGATCGCGGCCCTCGCCACCGCCTACACGGCGTTCCTGATCTTCGCCGCCGGGCCGCAGTTCCTGCTGCTGTCGTGCATCGTGTACGCGCCCGGCGTCGTGCTGTTCGTCATCACGCGGCGCGAGCACGGCAGGCGCCTGTTCGGGCCCGGCGAGCTGGTGCTGCTCGCGGTGGCCGTGGCCGGGGCGGTGATCGGCGTCGCCGCCCTGGCCACGGGCCGGATCGTCATCTGAACCCGCGGGACGCTCAGCGGCGCTGGGTGGCCCACTGACGGATCTTGTCGATGCGCTCCTGGATCTGCTCGGCCGTCGCCTGCGCGATGGGCGGGCCGCCGCAGGCCCGTCGCAGCTCGGAGTGGATGACGCCGTGCGGCTGGCCGGTGCGATGGTTCCAGGCGCCGACGAGGCCGTTGAGCTCGCGCCTGAGCTCGGCCATCTGCTCGTGCGGGGCCAGCGCGGGGGCCCGCTCGGCGGGCTGGTTGCGCTTGGCGGCCTGCTGGTCGGACTGCCGCTTGCGCAGCAGCGTCGCCACCTGGTCGGGCTCCAGCAGGCCGGGCAGGCCGATGAAGTCTTCCTCCTCGGCCGAGCCGACCTCCGCGCCGGTGCCGAACTCGCCGCCGTCGAACAGCACCCGGTCGAACGTGGCCGACGTCTCCATGGTCTCGAACGGCAGCTCGTCGCCCAGGACGTCGGGGTTGTCCTTCTTGCGGTTGGCCTGCTCCAGGAGGCTGTCGTCCAGGCCGTCCTCGGGCGGCCTGCGGTTGAGCACGTGGTCGCGCTCGACCTCCATCTCGTTGGCCAGCCCCATGAGCGTCGGCACCGACGGCAGGAACACCGAGGCCATCTCGCCACGCTTGCGGGCCCGCACGAACCGGCCCACGGCCTGGGCGAAGAACAGCGGGGTCGAGGTCGAGGTGGCGTAGACGCCCACGCACAGGCGCGGGATGTCGACGCCCTCCGACACCATGCGGACCGCGACCAGCCAGCGGTCGCCGGACGCGGCGAACTGCTTGATCTTCTTGGACGCGCCCGGGTCGTCGGAGAGCACCACCGTGGCGCCCTCGCCGCTGATCGCGCGCAGGTGACGGGCGTAGGCGCGGGCCGCCTCGTGGTCGGTGGCGATGACCAGCCCGCCGCCGCCGCCCACGCCGCGCCGCACCTCGGTGAGGCGCCGGTCGGCGGCCTGCATGACCTGGCGGATCCAGTCGCCCTTCGGGTCGAGCGCGGCCCGCCACGCCTGGGAGAGCTGATCCTTGGTGAGCGGGGTGCCGAGCGTGGCGGCCAGCTCGTCGCCGGCCCTGGTGCGCCACTTCATCTCGCCGGAGTAGGCCAGGAAGATGACCGGCCGCACGACGCCGTCGTCGAGCGCCGGGCCGTAGCCGTAGGAGTAGTCGGAGACGCTGCGCTTGACGCCCTCGGCGTCTTCCTCGTAGCCGACGAACGGGATCGGGTTGTCGTCGGAGCGGAACGGGGTGCCGGTCAGCTGCAGCCTGCGGGTGGCGGGCTCGAACGCCTCGCGCACGCCGTCGCCCCACGACTTGGCGTCGCCCGCGTGGTGGATCTCGTCGAAGATGACCAGGGTCTTGCGCGCCTCGGTGCGTGCCCGGTGCAGCGCGGGGTGCATGGCGACCTGCGCGTAGGTGACCGCGACGCCGACGTAGTCGCTGCTGGTGGTGCCCTGGCTGTTCTTGAACTCGGGATCGATGCTGATGCCGACCTTGCCCGCGGCGTCGGCCCACTGGCGCTTGAGGTGCTCGGTGGGCGTGACGATGGTGATCGCCCGGATCACCCCGTTGGCGATCAGCTCGCTGGCGATGCGCAACGCGTAGGTGGTCTTGCCCGCTCCGGGGGTGGCCACGGTGAGGAAGTCACGCGGCTCGCGCCTGAAATACAGGTCGAACGCCTGCTGCTGCCAGGCCCGGAGCTTGGGGGCGGTGCCCCACGCGGCCCGGTCCGGATAGGAAGGCGACAGGTGGGATGCGGCGAACGTGCTCACCGCATCACCTCTGGGGTTCGTGTGCTTCGCTCTCTCACAGTGACCCAAGAGTAATCGGGCCCACCGACAAGACGTGCCGTGCATCGGGGATTCTGGCCAAGCCGCCCCAGGAGTGGTATGGGCGGGTCGCGGCATATCGCACACTGGCGAGCACCGTGTCCACGGCCTGCCTGCCCGCTTCGTCCTCGGGCTGGAGCAGGCCGACGAGCAGCGCCGTCCGGCCGTTCTCGGTGACCAGTGTCACCCGCAGATAGGCGGGCCGGTTCACCACGTCGTCGTACTCGGCCCGCAGCGCCCTGGTGTGCCCCCGGGCCAGCGGCTCGTCGGCCACGACGGTCACCCGGTCGCCCTTCAGCAGCAGGTCCGAGTAGCGCTCGGCCGCCTCCTTGGCCGCCTTCGCCGGGTCGGCCGCCTCACCGGGCACCGGCCTGGCCATGACGAGCGCGGCTCCCCCCGGAGCCCTGGCGACCGAGGTGAACCCGGTCACGGGCGGCACCTTGCCCTCCTGCCACCCCTCGGGCAGCGTCAGGAGCACCCCGGCGATGGAGTCGGTGAGCTGAGCCTGCTCCCCGCCCGGGGCGGCGACCCGCAGCGCCACCGCGACCAGCCCGGCCACCAGGCCCACGGCCATCAGCACGCCGAGCAGCGCCCCGCCCCACCGTCGCCACACGCGGCGCCGTACCCGGGGACCCGGATCGGCGGGCGCGCCGTAGAGGCGGGCGGAGGGCGGCAGGGAGTCCCACACGGGGCCGGCCGGATCCGCGGGTTCGAGGCCACGGCGGGCGGCGCTGCTGCTGGCGTTGCGGGCGGCCGGGTCCCACAGCTCGTCCGGCTCGCCCTCGCGCCCGCCGTAGGGCCGTCTGCGGTGATCACCCTCCATGGCACCTCCTCGTGCCGCAGTCGTATCACCGCCGGGCGCGAGGATCAGGCGAACCGTGATCGCTGTGGCTGAAGGGGCAGAATCACCTTGCCGCGATCCGCGCGGACAGCAGCACGGCCGCCAGCGCGATCACCGCCATGAGTGCGCAGATCACCACGAATCCCCACACGAGGTCGGCCGGGGCGTGCCCGATGAGGTTGACCAGCGCGCCGCCGATGCCCAGGGTGAGCGCGGAGCCGAGCATGTCGGTGACCGACAGGGCCGCGCTGTTGGCGCCCTGCTCGCTGACCGGCGACTGCCTGAGCGCGGTGACGTTCACCGTGGTCATGCCGAGCCCCATGCCGAATCCGGCCACCACCCAGGCGGGCACCGCGACCCAGCCGGTGACGCCGGGCAGCACGGCCAGGACCGACAGCACGATGCCCGCCGTCACGCAGGCCGCGCCGAGCCGGATCCGCCGGTGCGGCTCGGCGGTGCGCCTGCTCTGCAGGTACGACCCGACCGACCAGCCGAGCGCGCCGGTGGTGAGCGCGATGCCCGCGGCGCCGGTCTCGAACCCCTTCACGTCGTGCAGGACCAGCGGGATGAAGCCGTTCACCCCGAAGAAGGCGGCCGAGAACAGCCCGCGCATCATCACGGTGGTCGGCAGCCCGCGCCCGAACCGCAGCGCGCCCCGGGGCAGCAGCCTGACGAGCCCGTACAGCAGCAGGGCCAGGCCCGCGGCGCACGCGATCCCGCCGCGCAGCGGCTGGTTGTGCAGGGCGTCGACGCCGTACAGCAGCACGCCCGCGCCCACGGCGGCCGCGCCGGCGGCGGTGGTCATGGCGGCCGGGCGCGAGCGCGGTCCCTGTCCGGCGGGCGTCTCGTCGTCGGTGGGCCGCCGCCTGAGCGCCGGGACGAGCATGACCAGGGCGGGCAGCACGAGCGGGATGATGCCGTAGAACACCCAGCGCCATCCCCAGGTGTCGCCCACGAAGCCGGCGACCGCCGGGCCGACCATGGCGGGCACCACCCAGGCGGCCGACAGGGCGGCGAACACCCGGGGCCGCATCACGGCCGGGTAGACCCGGGCGATCATCACGTAGAGGGCCACGATCGAGGCCCCGGCGCCCAGTCCCTGCACGGCGCGCGACACCAGGAACAGCGTCTCGTTCACGGCGGCCCCGGCCATGCCCATGCCGATCACGAACAGCACCACGCCGGCGAGGAACGGCAGCGCGTAGCCCCGCCGGTCCGACCACAGCCCCGCGACCACGTTGGCGAACAGGCTGGCGATGAGGAACGCCGAGAAACTGACCCCGTAGATCTCCTGGGCGTCGAGGTCCGTGGCGACCTGTGGCATGACGACGCCGACCGACATGCCCTCGAAAGCGATCAAGGTGACCACCAGGAGGATGCCCACAGTGGCCACCCGGTACGGATGGCCGAAGATGCGCGGGATTTCGTGAGGGGCATCTAGTGCGTTTGGTGCTGTCACCTGGACATCGTAGGACGCACCCGGTAAGCGGCCCACATCTGGCGCATCCGATGCCCCTGGCCGGCCGTGAACTCGCGCATGCACCGGTCCTGGGCGTAGTCCATGAAGTTGTGCACGCCGTCGTGCCCCGGCTGCGCGCAGGTGTCCTGGACCGCCGGGCAGCCCTCGGTCGGCCCGGCCTGCGCCGGGGTGTCGGCCACGCCGTCGCCGGGGTCGGCGCAGCCGTTCTCGAAGGTGTGGAACAGGCCCAGCCAGTGGCCGATCTCGTGCACGCCGGTGTAGCCCTGGTCGTAGCCGTTCAGCGTGCCGCCGGGCAGGCCGCGCCAGTCGATCACCACGCCGTCGAGCCGCGGCTGCGAGGCGTACCAGTAGGGGTAGGAGGAGAAGCCGAGCACCAGGTCACCGGGCTGGGCGAGGTAGAGGTTGAGCGTCTCGGGCCCGCCCTTGCGCAGCGCCGTCTTCATGGCGCTCTCGTGCGCGATCGGCGCGCTGAACCAGGCGGCGTCGCGGGTGACCACGATGCCGTCGAGGCGGAAGCGGACGCCGGTGTCGGCCCCGCCCAGGCGGCCCGCGTAGGCGTCGTTGAGCGTGGCGATCTGCGCCTTGACCGCCTTCGTGGTGGCCCGGCTGGTGCCGTCGGTGATGACGTGCACCCACGTCGGCACCGTGATCCTGGCGGGCAGCTTGACCCCGCGCAGGCGCTCGGCGAGCTCGGCGGTCACCGCCGCCACGTCACCCGGCTTGGGCGCGCGGGGCTCGGGCGAACGCGGATGAGCCGCCGCCCGAGGGCAGCTCGAAGCCACCGCCGGCGAAGTCGGCGGCGTGATCCCGGCCGCGAGCACGCAGGCGAACAGAACGGCGGCGCGCCGGGTCATGCGATCTCCCGTTACGGTAGGGGGTGGTCCGGATACGAACCGTAGCCCCCACGGGGTGGATCACACGTCAGCAACACTCACTGCTTGTCGTCGCCGCCCTCGCCGCCGCCGGGCGGCAGGCCCTCATAGATCTCCTTGCACTCCGGGCAGACCGGATATTTCTTGGGATCGCGGCTGGGCACCCAGATCTTGCCGCACAGCGCGCGGATCGGCGTGCCCGTCACCATGGACTCGGTGATCTTGTGCTTGTCCGCGTAGTGGGCGAACCGTTCGTGGTCGCCGTCGCCGTGCGACGTCTGCGGACGGGTCTCCTGCTCTGGAAGGATCTTCGTGCTCACCCCACCGAGTCTATTCCCGCCGCCGACCGCTCCCGCTCACGGACAGCAGTACGGCTCCCGTCCCGCGCGGGGAAGGGAGCCGTACGGACGGAGAGACGTCAGCCGACGTGGACCGGCGCGCCCTCGGTCTTGCGCCCGGCCTTGACGAACAGGGCCAGGATCGCGGTGAGGATCGCGACGCCGGTGCTGACCAGGAAGGCCAGGTGCATCCCGTCCATGAACGCGTTGTTCACGGCCGGGCCGACCACCTGCACGAGCTGCGCGGGCGTGCCCGCGGGCAGGCCGCCGAACGCGGCCGCCTTCTCCAGCAGCCCGAGCTGCTCCGGCGGGATCGCCTGGGCCGCCGGGCCGAGGTAGCCGGGCAGCTTGTCGGCGATCTCACCGGCCATGACGGCGCCCAGGATCGCGGTGCCGAGCGCGCCGCCGACCTGCATGGCCGACTGCTGCAGACCGCCCGCGACGCCGCTGAGCTCGACGGGCGCGTTGCCCACGATGACCTCGGTGGCGCCGACGAAGACCGGCGAGAGGCCGAAGGCCAGCACCACGAACGGGATCGCGCTCTCGATGAACGTGGCGTCCATGCTGAGCTGGGACATCAGGAACATCGCGCCGGCGGTCACCACGAGGCCCGAGGCCATGGTGATCTTCGGCCCGAGCTTGCCGATCATCATGCCGGCCAGCGGCGAGGCCACGATCATGCCCGCGCTCATCGGCAGCATGCGCAGACCCGCCTCCAGCGGGCTCAGGCCGTGCACGCCCTGGAAGAAGAAGCCCAGGAAGAACATCGCGCCGAACATCGCGAAGGCGACCATCATCATCAGCACGGTGCCGATGGAGATCGAGGCGTTGGCGAACAGCGAGAGCGGCACCAGCGGCTGCCTGGCCCGGCTCTGCCAGAAGATGAACGCGCCGATCAGCACCACGAACGCGACGATGAAGCCGAGCGTCGTGGAGTCGCCCCAGCCCCACTCGGGCGCCTTGATGATGGTCCAGACGAGCGCGAACATCGCACCCGACAGCAGCACCACGCCGCCCCAGTCGATGCGGTTGAGCACCTTGACCGGGCTCTCCCTGATCAGGAAGATGCCCATGACGAGGGCGATGACGCCCACCGGCGCGTTGATGAAGAAGACCGACTCCCAGCCCTGGTCCTCGACCAGCAGGCCGCCCACGATCGGGCCGGCGGCGCTGGACAGGCCAATGATCGCGCCCCACGCCCCCATGGCCTGGTTGAGCTTCTCACCGGGGAAGGCGTTGCGCAGCAGCGCCAGCGCGGCGGGCTGCAGCAGTGCGCCGAACAGGCCCTGGAGCACCCGCAGCCCGATCAGCGCGCCGACCGGCGAGACGCCCGGCAGGATGTCCGCCAGCTGCTGGCTGAGGCCGATGCCCACCGACGTAATCGCGAAGCCGGCGACGCCGATGAGGAACACGCGCTTGTGGCCGAACAGGTCACCCAGCTTGCCCGCGGTGATCAGGAAGACCGCCAGCGCGAGCAGGTAGCCGCTCGTCACCCACTGCAGGTCGGCGAGCGAGGCGCCCAGGTCGTGCTGGATCACCGGGTTGGCGATGCCGACCACGGTGCCGTCCAGCATCACCATGATGACGCCGAGGCTGACCGCGAGCAGCACGAGCCACGGATTGGCCGTCTTCTCCCCCGGTGGCGGCGCTTCGGCCACCTTCGTCTGTGCCATGAGGTCCCCCTAAACACATCACGCCCCACACCGAGGCGTACGTCCCATAAGCCCGGGTAATCTATGTCAGACCCTGCCAGATGACAAATGGGTTTTATTCGTCGCATCCTGACTTCTGGCATAGTGTGACAGAAAGGTTTCGAGGGAGTGACGCCGGTGGGTCTACGGGAACGCAAGAAGGAGAAGACGCGGCTCGCGCTGCTCGACGCCGCGTTCGACCTGTTCCTCGAACAAGGGTACGACTCGACCACGGTGGACCAGATCGCGGGGGCGGTCGACGTCTCCCCCCGCACCTTCTTCCGCTACTTCACCAGCAAGGATCACCTGGTGCTCTGGTATCACGACCAGGGCGAGGAGACGATGCTGGAGACCCTGGCGGACCGGCCGCCCGGCGAGCCGCCGTTCGTCTCGATGACCCACGCCGTCCGCGCCGTGCTGCGCGACATGGAGCAGTCAACGTCCGAGGACACCGAGAGATTCCTCAAGCTGCGGCGCGTCCTCGACGCCAATCCGCAGCTCGTCGCCTCCACGATCGCCCGGGGCATGGAGACCGAGCGCCGCCTGACCGAGGCGATCGCCGGCCGCTCGGGCCTCGCCCCCGACGCCGGGCCGCTCCCGCACCTGGTCGTGGCGTTCGCGATGGCGCCCATGCGCGTCGACATCGGCTGCGCGGCCACCAGGCCCGACCTCCAGGTCATGGTGCGCCGGATCGAGGAGACCCTTCAGTTCGTGGAGCGCTCCCTGCGGCCCGGCTGGGACGCCTGAGCGCTAGTTCATCGTCGGGTCGTCGGGACAGGTGGCCACGAAGGCCAGCTCGCCGGGCTGCCGCCGCAGGACGTGCCGCCAGAGCGAGCCGGGGTCGGTGTGGAAGGTGTCACCGGCCTCGGAGTCGACGACGTACCACGCGCCCTCGGCGATCTCGCTCGCCAGCTGCCCCGACGTCCAGCCCGCGTAGCCGGCGAAGATGCGCATCTGGGCGATCTCGCCCTGGAGGATCTCCGGCGGCGCGTCGAGGTCGACCGTGCCGAGCCGCGACACCGCCGGCGTGCCCGCGTGCAGCCGGCGCCAGCCGAGCGGCTCCTCGCCGCTCGGCACCGCCGCCAGCGCCAGCGCGCTGTCGGTCTGCACCGGGCCGCCCTCGAAGAGCACCGGCGGGCCGGTCACCAGCGGATCCCACACCGGCAGGACCTGCGTCACCGAGATCTCGCTCGGCCTGTTGAGAACCACCCCGAGGGTGCCGCCGTCGAGGTCGTGTTCGAGGATCAGCACGACGCTACGCCGGAAGTTGGGGTCATCGAGAAGCGGCGTCGCCACCAACAACCCGCCGACGTAGATCGCTTCCGCCATACCTCCATCATGAAGGGTCAACGGGCCTTCCCGCTCCCCCGGTCCGACGATGTTACTTTTCGTAGTCATACGGGCACGGTAGGTATCAAAGTTCGCGAATCTCGGGAGGGTCATATGCGCCGTCTCGCCCTGGCCTGCCTGGGACTGTTCCTCGGCCTCGTCCTCCTCCCGCCCCCGGCGGCGCCCGCCTGGCCGAAGCCCGACACCGGCGACCCGTTCACCATGAGCGTCGACCGCGTCGGCTGCCGGGCCGGCACCGTACGGGTGACACTGCGCAACCAGACCCGCCAGCTGGCCCGCTTCGACCTGCGCGCCGACTCCACGTCCGTGGCGACGGGCTCCATCCCCGCGCGCAAGTCGATCACCCGGCACGTACGGATCCGGCACGGCGGCAGCGTCGAGATCGAGGCGTACTCGGTCGGCGAGGCCCACCCGGACACGCTGATCGACTCCACCCGGGTGCGCAACGACTGCCCGGGCGGCCGGCGTCACCTGCCCTTCACGGGGCCCCCGGTGGACCTGATGGGCAAGCTCGCCACCGCCGGCGGACTGGTGCTCACGGGCGGGATCGTCTGGTGGTACGGGTCGCTGTGGCCCCGTTCGAGGCGGGACCCGTACTGACCTCGCCCTCGGCGTCCACGCCGGTCGGGCCGGCGGGATCCGGGTCGCCTGTGACGAAGGCGCCGGCCCTGGCCGCGATCAAGGCGCGGGTCACCGAGCGCACGGCCGTCTCGTGGTCGACCGGCTCGCGGGTGACCACCAGACGATAGTAGAGCGGGGCCGAGACGGCCTTGATGAGCTCCTCGCCGTCGGTGCCCGCCGGGAGGTCGCCGCGCGCGACCGCCAGGTCGGCCACCTTCGCCCACTCCGCGATGCGGCGGCCGTAGAAGGCGCGCAGCGCCCTGGCGGCGCCCTCGTCACAGGTGGCGGCCGCGATCACGGCCTGGAACGTGGCGCCGAGATGAGGGTCGTTGATGGCGCCCAGCACGTTGAGCGCGTTGGCCTCCAGATCGCCCTGGATGCTGCCCGTGTCGGGGGGCGGCGAGGACTGGGCGGCCAGTTCGGTCATGAGCTCCGTGACCAGCCCGGCCGGGGTGCCCCAGCGGCGGTAGATGGTGGTCTTCCCGATGCCCGCCCTGGCGGCCACCTGCTCCATGTTGAGGCCGTGGAAGCCGCGTTCGACCAGCTCGTCCTGGGTTGCCTGCAGCACGGCCGCACGCACCTTCGCCGTACGGCCGCCAGGACGGACCGTTCCCGCCAAACGGGACTCTTGTTCCATTAATTCTCCTCATGCGCCGACCTCATGGCCATTCTAATGGCACTGAAGACCCGTTAAAGGGAATGACATGACCGTACTCGATCGGCGGACGCGCTCCCGGCCGGTGCTGCCGGGGTCCCCGTCCATGCTCGCCGTCGACCTCTCCGTTCCGAACGTGGTGACGCCGCAGGTGATCGGCCCGGGGCCCCGGGTCCGGGCCGGTCCGCACCGGCGGCTTCCCCTGCACGGGCACTTCCTCCACCCCTCCCCCGCGAAGCCCGGCTTCCACCCTCACCGGACGAGGCCGCGCCCTCCGTTCCCGGAGATACGCGCCCGGCTTGAGCTTGGGCAGGACACCGCCACCTGCCTGGTGGCGGGTGTTCACTCCCTCGTGCGCTCGGTGACCCGCGCCGCCCCGGACGGGACACCGCCCCCGTCACCGGGGTGGGTGCCACCCGCTCGCCTGGAAGTGGCGCCCGCCGGAGAGCGCCGTCTCCCCTGCCTCGGGCGGATGCTCCCGGCCCGCGCCGGACGCCCCCGGCGACGGCCCTCGTCGCCGGACGGCACGCCGCCCTCCCCCGTTCACGCGGGACACCCCGGACGGGCATCGGGCCGCCGGTGTGTGAGAGCGGCCCGGTCAGGCCTCGGTGAAACCGCGGGCGCGGCCGCCGGCGGATTCGCGGACTGCGGCGGCGACGGCGCCCGCCACATCGGGGTGGAAGACGCTGGGGATGATGTAGTTGGGCCCCAGTTCCTCGGGCGTGACCACGGCGGCCAGCGCCCCGGCGGCGGCCAGCAGCATCTCCGGGGTCACCTCGGTGGCCTGCGCGTCGAGCAGCCCCCGGAAGACGCCGGGGAACGCCAGCACGTTGTTGATCTGGTTGGGGTAGTCGGACCGCCCGGTGGCCACGACGGCGGCGTGCTCGCGGGCGTCGTCCGGGGAGACCTCCGGCTCGGGGTTGGCGAGGGCGAAGACGACCGCCCCCGGCGCCATCGTGGCGATGTCGTCGCCGGTCAGGATCCCCGGCGCGGACACCCCGACGAACACGTCGGCGCCCTTGACCGCGCCGCGCAGGTCACCGGAGTAGCCCTCGGCGTTGGTGTGGTCGGCGATCCACCGCAGCGAGTCGTCGAGGTCGTCGCGGACCTGATGGACGGCGCCGAGGTAGTCACAGACGATCACGTTGCGGGCGCCCGAGGCCAGCAGCAGCCGCAGCACGGCGTTGCCCGCCGCGCCCGCGCCCGCCATGGTGATGCGCACGTCCTCGATCCGCTTGTCGACCACCCGCAGCGCGTTGGTCATCGCGGCGAGCACGCAGATCGCGGTGCCGTGCTGGTCGTCGTGGAAGACCGGGATGTCGAGCAGGTCGCGCAGCCGCCGCTCGACCTCGAAGCAGCGCGGCGCGCCGATGTCCTCGAGGTTGATGCCGCCGAAGCCGGGCGCGATGAGCTGGACCGCACGGACGATCTCGTCGACGTCCTGGGTGTCGAGGCAGATCGGCCAGGCGTCGATGCCGGCGAACCGCTTGAACAGCGCCGCTTTGCCCTCCATGACGGGCAGCGCGGCCTCCGGCCCGATGTTGCCGAGCCCGAGCACGGCCGACCCGTCGGTGACGACGGCGACGGTGTTGCGCTTGATGGTCAGCCGGCGGGCGTCCTCCTTGTTGCGGGCGATCGCCATGGACACCCGGGCCACGCCGGGCGTGTAGGCCATGGAGAGCTCGTCGCGGTTGCGCAGCGGCACCTTCGACTTCATCTCGATCTTGCCGCCGAGGTGCATGAGGAAGGTGCGGTCGGAGACCTTGTGGATGACGACGCCCTCGACCGCTTCGAGCTGGTCGACGATGGCCTGTGCGTGGTCGGTGTCACGAGCCGCGCAGGTGACGTCGATGCGGAGCTTTTCGTGGCCCGCGTTGGTGACGTCGAGGGCGGTGACCACGCCGCCGGCCGACTCTACGGCATGGGTGAGCTGGCTGACGGCCTTGCCGCCGGCCGGCACCTCGAGCCGCACGGTGATGGAGTACGACACACTTGGGACGGTCGCCACGTCAATCGCTCCTTCGCGCCTGACCAAGAAGTCCTCCCATGGTAGGGGGCAACTGGTCAAGCGAGCGCCTCCGCAGCTGTCACGATCAGGTCGACACAGACCGCCACGGGGATCGCGGCGCTGTCCACGACCAGGTGGTAGAGCCGGGGGTCGGCAGGATCGGCACGATAGAAGTGGCGGACGTAGGCGGTGCGGGCCCGGTCGTTGTCCTCGATGATCTTGCGTGCCTCGCGCTCGGTCAGCTCGCCGAGCGTGGCGGTCTGCCGGACCCGGCGCTGGACCGGGGCGTCGAGCCGGACGTGCAGCGCGCCGGGGTGGTCGGCGAGCACGACGGCCCCGGCCCTGCCGAGGAAGACGCCGCCCTGCTCGCGCGCGGTCTCGATGAGCACGCGCTCGGTGTGGCGGACGAACTCCTCCGGCGCGTGCGGCAGCACGCCGGGCACGTACATGTCGACGCCGCCGAAGGTGACGGTGGGCAGCCGCATCGCGCCCGACAGCAGCCTGCCGAGGCCGTGCTCGGCCCGGTCGTCATGGGCCAGCGCCTCCTCCAGCGTGCAGCCCAGCTCCTGGGCGACGGCGCCGGGGATCGCGCGGTCGACGAAGGGCACGCCCAGCCGCTCGGCCACGGCCGGGCCGATGTGGCTGCCGGCCGTGCCGTAGGTGGCGGAGAGCGTGACTACCCGCATACCTCCAGGTTAGAACAGCGCGCTCGACAAAGCTCTACGCGCTTTCGCCAAGGAGGGGTCTTCGGCCGGCAAGGCCTCGAACAGGCCCAGCAGGTGGCGCCTGGCCTTGTCGCGGTCGTCGCCGGAGGTGCGCTTGACCACCGCGATGATCCGGTCGAAGGCCTCGTCGACCGCGCCGGACAGCATCTCCAGGTCGGCGGCCAGGAGCTGGGCGTCGAGGTCGGCCGGGTCCTGCAGCCTGCGCTGCACCTCGGCCGGGTCGGCGTCGGCGGTGCGCTTGATCAGGCTGACGCCCGCCAGGCCCATCTTGGCGTCCTCGTTGCCCGGGGCGCGGGCCAGCAGCCGCTCGTAGGCGGCCGCGGCCGCGTCGAGGTCGCCCTTGTCGATGGCCTCCTCGGCGGCCACCAGGTCGGGGTCCGCGGGAGGCCCCTGGGGCGCCTCCTCACCCTGCTCGGCGTCCGGCGGCCGGGCGCCGGGGTTGGCCTGGTAGAACTGCTCGACCGCGCCCATCAGCTCGTCGAGCCAGCGCTGCACCTCTTGCTCGGGCAGCACCTGCTGGAAGCCGGTGACGGCCTGCCCCTGGAAGATGGCCAGCACCGTCGGGACCGCCTGGACGCGCAGCGCCTGCGCGATCTGCGGGCTGGCGTCGACGTTGACCCGGGCCAGGATCACCTTGCCGCCGGCGTCGCCGACGACCTTTTCCAGCACGGGGCTGAGCTGGGCGCTGCCGGGCGCCCGGGGCGACCACAGGTCGAGGACGACCGGCGTGGTCATCGAGCGGTCGATGACGTCGCTGGTGAAGGTCTCCTCGGTCACGTCGACGACCGAGGCCGGCGAGGCTCCCTGGGGACCCCCGGCCTCCCGTCGGGCCTGCGCCTCCAGGGCTTGCTTGCGCGCGCCCAGATCTATGGCTCCGTAGAGCGATCCGGGCCTAGAGAAGTCCGCCATGCTCCTCATCTTGCCGCATGTCCGGGCCGGCGAAGTCACCCGCCGCCACCCGCAGCGTGCGCAACTGCCCGAACATCTCTCCCAGTTCGGCCTCGCCGTACATGCCCAGGCCGAAGTCGGCGGCCATCAGCTCGGCGGTGGCGCGCCGCACGACGTCGCGGCCGGCGTCGGTGATCTCGGCGAGCACGCCACGGCCGTCCCGCGGATTGGGCATGCGGCGCACCAGCCCGGACTTCTCGAGCCTGTCAACCGTGTTCGTGACGCTGGTCGGGTGGACCATCAGCCGCTCCCCGATTTTCCAAAGCGGCAGCGCCCCGGTCCGGCTGAAGGTCAAGAGGACCAGAGCCTCGTATCTGGCGAAGGTCAAGTCGTACGGCTTCAGGAGCGAGTCAAGTTGCGACAGCAGGATCTGATGCGCTCTCATGATCGACGTGACGGCGGCCATGGCGGAAGAGGGACCGAAGTGAGCGCGCCAGGACTCCGCGGCACGGTCGATGGGATCGAACGGCAGGTTGAGGGGCTTGGGCTGCGACACAGCGCTACGGTAGCGCGCCGCTCGTCCAGTTTCGTCTGCTTACGGAGCGCGTTCGGATTCTCCGCTTGGCCAAGAATCCGGGCGGCAATCATCACGCTCAGTTATGGTTCTCGCATCGAATGGTGACGGGGAAGCCAAGTCCATCAGCCGTGGGGACGGCCGGGCCTGACCGCTTCCGCCGCGCCGACGGGGCACGGGGGGTGCTTTGATGAACTTCAACGGGGACAAGGGTGCGTGAGCACGGGGGCGTTTCACGCGAGGAGCTGAGACAGAGCGCGGCCGTCACGGTGGCCGTGCTTCTCGCTCTCGGCCTGGTCGCGGCGTGGAGCGTCCTGATCCCTGGCGTCGACGCCTGGGAGAACATCGTGGCGGCGGTCATCGGCTCACTCCGGCTGACCGGGCCCGTGGCGGCCGCGTTCGCCGCCTGGGTGGCGCTGCGCAAGCGCCGGGCGTCGCGCGGCCTGCAGCTGACGACCTGGCGGGCGCTGCGGGCGCCGCTGGCGATCGTGGTGGTGGTGCTGGGCTCGTTCGCCGCGACCGTGCTGGTGCTGGCCATCAAGACGGTGCTCACCGAGCAGTCGGGGCGGCTGAGCCTGTCGGGCCTGGGCATGGGCATGGCCGGGCTGGCGCTCTACTCGGTGATCGGGTGGGTGGCCGGCTGGGTGCTGCCGTACGCGCTGACGCCGCCGCTGGCGGGCCTGGCCTGCTACGGGCTGTTCACCTGGCTGGCCGACGGCGAGGGCTGGGCCGACCGGCTGGCGCCGGGCACGGGCGAGCCGTACGACCTGTTCCAGGGGTTGAGCGGGACGATCTTCCTCAACCAGATCATCTGGCTGCTGGGCGTCACCTGCGCGCTGCTGCTGGGCTGGGCGGCGCTGGTCACGCGGCAGGCGCTGGTGCTGGCGTTCGCCCTGCTGGCCGTGCTGCTGGCGGGCACCGGCGTGGCCCGGGTGCTGGCCGAGCCGAAGCCCGCCGCGGCGCAGGAGATCGCCTACAGCTGCCAGGAGTGGCCGATCACCGTCTGCGTCCATCCCGGCATGCGCGCCGGGCTGACCGAGCTCGGCGCCGCGTTCACCGAGATCGCCTCGCGCCTGGCCGAGACGCCCGCCGCGTTCACCCGGGTGGAGCAGCGGCCGCTGGACGACCCGCTCACGCCGTCGTCGGGGCTGGCGCCGATCCACCTGCCCGACCTGTCGGCGGGGTTCGCCGACGAGGCGGCCCGCGAATACCTGGACGCGCTGGCCGCGCGCTGCCACGGCCGGCCCGCCGACGGCTACCGGGAGATCGTGATGGCGTGGCTGCGCGGCGAGCCGCTGCCCGGGGGCCCGCTGCTGGAGCACGAGTACGCCGCCGCCTGGTTCTCCGGGCTGAACGAGCACCAGCGCCGCGAGTGGCTGCGGATGTTCTTCAGCGACTTCCAGACCTGCAAGCTGTCGACCACCCACTTCGGCGGCGGCCCGGCGGGCACGTCGGTCCAGGTGGCCACCCCGGTCGCCACCGAGCCCGACTCCGAGAGCAGCCCTCAGGTCTACCCGGTCTACCCCGACCCCAGCGCCTCGCCGGGCTGGGGACCGAAGATGTCACCTCATGGGTGGCACTGATGATCGTCCCTCGGGTAGTCAAGCAGGCATGACGACATCCCGTACGGCGCCCGCCGCGCTCACCCCCCGGCGGCGCCGCAGGTGGCGATATCTGGCCGGGCTCCTGGTCCTGGCGGTCCTGCTCGTGGTGGGCGGCCGCGTGGCCTGGACCTGGCTCAACCCCCTCGGCGAGCGTGCCGTCGACCGCACCGGGCCGGTCCTGCTGCAGTCCATCAAGGACATGAGCCGGTACGAGGCCGCGACCGGCTCCTTCCAGGTCGTGGTGGACCTGGAGAAGGACGCCAACTTCCTGCCGGACGCGGTCAAGGGCACCCGCACGCTGTTCGTGGGCGCGGGCAGCGTCGACGCCTACGTCGACTTCTCGGCCCTGGCCAAGGACGCGATCATCGTGTCGGAGGACCGCAAGACGGCCACCGTCCGCCTGCCGCGCGCCCAGTTGGAGAAGCCCAACCTGGACAACTCCCGCTCCTACGTCTTCGCCCAGCAGCGCGGCCTGCTGGACCGGGTGCAGGACTTCCTGTCGTCCTCCCCGGGTGACCAGCGGGAGCTGTACGTGCTGGCGGAGAAGAAGATCGCCGAGGCGGCCGTGGCGAGCGACCTGCGCAACCGCGCCGACGCCAACACCCGCACGATGCTGGAGGGGATGCTCAAGTCCCTCGGCTTCACCAAGGTGAGCGTCAAGTACACCGGGGAGCCTTAGGACGTGCTCCGCCCCGGTCTAGGTACCCCCTGGCGCCCGGACCCGGCACAGATAGGGCATCCGCCCGATGTGTCACCCGGGGCCTTAGGACCATTCTCGAGAGTGCAGGGAAACGAGAACCAAGGAGCACTCTCCATGAACGCCGAGTTCGAGTACGTCGTCATGCAGAACCACGCGCGAGAGCTGCGCGAGGCCGCCGCCGAGCAGCGGCGCGTACGCCAGGCGGTGAAGGAGCAGCGGGGCGGGCGCCGCCACCGCTCGGTCTTCGCCAGGCTGCTCTCGTCATGACCATCGCAAGAACGCCCGGCCGCAACCTCCCTCGCGGCCGGGCGCATCATCCCCCTTAGCCCGCGCCCCGCTCTCCTGGGTTGGAGAGCGGGGCGCACTTTCATGCGGGGCCCGTTGACGATCAGCCTCATGCCGGCACGTTGATGATCAGTGCGTCGCCCTGGCCGCCGCCCCCGCACAGGCCGGCCGCGCCGAGGCCGCCGCCGCGGCGCTTGAGCTCGTGGGCCAGCGTCAGGACGATGCGGGCGCCCGACGCGCCGATGGGGTGGCCGAGCGCGATGCCGCCGCCGTTGACGTTGACGATGTCCATCGGCACGCCGAGCTCCTTGGCCGACTGGATCACCACGCTGGCGAACGCCTCGTTGATCTCCACGAGCGACAGGTCGCCGGGAGTGCGGCCCTGCTTGGCGAGTGCCTGCTTGATGGCGTTGGCCGGCTGCGACTGCAGCGAGGCGTCGGGCCCGGCGACGTTGCCGTGCCTGCCGATCTCCGCCAGCCACGGCAGCCCGAGCTCCTCGGCCTTGGCCCTGGACATGACCACCACCGCGCACGCCCCGTCGGAGATCTGGGACGCCGACCCGGCGGTGATGGTGCCGTCCGCGGCGAACGCGGGCCGCAGCCGGGCGAGCGTCTCGGCGGTGGTGTCGCCGCGCACGCCCTCGTCGTCCTTGACCACGATCGGCTCGCCGCGCCGCTGCGGGATCTCCACGGGCACGATCTCGGCCTCGAAGGCGCCGTTCTTGGCCGCCGCGGCGGCGAGCTGGTGGGAGCGGGCCGAGACCGCGTCCTGCTCCTCGCGGCCGATGCCGAGCCCGGCGTTGTAGCGCTCGGTCGACTCGCCCATGGCGCACTGGTCGAAGGCGCAGAACAGGCCGTCGTGGGCCATCGAGTCGACGACGTCGGAGCCGCCGTACTTGACGCCCTTGCGCAGGCCCGGCAGCAGGTGCGGCGCGTTGGTCATCGACTCCATGCCGCCGGCCACGACGATGTCGAACTCGCCCGCGCGGATGAGCTGGTCGGCCAGCGCGATGGCGTCGAGCCCGGACAGGCAGACCTTGTTGATCGTGAGGGACGGCACGGTCATCGGGATGCCGGCCTTGACCGCCGCCTGGCGGGACGGGATCTGCCCGGCGCCGGCCTGGAGCACCTGGCCCATGATCACGTACTGCACGTCCTGGGGCGACACCCCGGCGCGGTCCAGGGCGGCCTTGATGGCGATCCCGCCGAGCTCCACGGCCGACAGCCCGGACAGGGCGCCCAGCAGTTTGCCGATCGGGGTACGAGCTCCGGCGACGATGACGGAACCAGACATGGCGGGCCTCCTAGGCGCACAAGGGTTGGAAACTGCGGTGGTTCGAGTGTCCATGGGTGCCCGTCCGGCGTCGTGGCTCCGCCGCACGGGAGTGTGCGGCAGGGGGCACGACGCGCGCCGCCGACATGGGTGTTCGGCGGGTGAGGGCGCGTGGGTCGCCGACCGGTGCGCGGGTGGTCACCGTCGGGGTGCTGCCGGTGCGTCGATCGGACCAGGGGATGTCAGCCCGAGGGCTGATGCGGTGGCGTAGCGGGCGCGCCACAATCGTCCCCATGGCTTGCGGCGAGAAGCCGGGGGCAGGAACAGGCGGGTGGGGCACGCCCGGAGAGCGCGGGCTACCGGCGCACCCACCACCGTCCGGGATGCGCGCAGTATCGGGACGCGGGCCCAAAGACCCCTCCTGACCACTGACGGGGAACGGTTCTTTGACACCATACCCACGGGTAGCACGATGACCGCCATGGAGGTTGGCCACACATGTTCATGCGTATCGACCACATCGGGATCGCCTGTCATGACCTGGAGGCGAAGATCAAGCTGTTCGCCGAGACGTTCGAGCTGACCGTCGTGGCGCGGGAGGTCAACGAGGAGCAGGGCGTCAAGGAGGCCATGCTGCTGGTGGCCGACGGCGCCGGCGGCGGCTCCTACATCCAGCTGCTGGAGCCGCTCTCGCCCGACTCGCCGGTCGGGAAATTCCTGGCCAAGCGGGGTGAGGGAGTGCACCACGTGGCGTTCGGGGTCCCCGACGTCGCGGACGCGATGGATAAGATCGGCGCCAAGGGCGTCCGGTTGCTCGACGAGCGTCCCCGGCACGGCACGATGGGTTCGCAGATCGCGTTTCTGCATCCCAAGGATGTTGGAGGAATGCTCACGGAGCTGGTCCAGGCGGCTAGGCCCTAGCTAACGCAAAAATCGTTCATTTGTAACTAGTCACGCAGAAACCTGGACGGGGCTTCGCACGCGGCAAGTGCGGAGTACGCTGGCTTTCCACCGGACGAGGAGCCTGCCGCGAGGCACAGGCTCCTGGCTCGGGTGCCCCGAACCCCCCGTCCGGCCCGTGTAGCCGTCTCGACAACCCAGGATCGAGCCTCCATGCAGTCCGACATCGACGCCCAGCTCAACAACTTCTTCGAGGATGCCCCTGCCCGCGAGTTCGACGTCGTGCTCCGCGGTTACGACCGGCACCAGGTGCACGATCACCTGAAGCAGCTAGACGCCGAATTGCGCCAGTCTCGCGAGCAGGTCACGGGCCTGCAGCGCGACCTGTCCGATTCCCAGCGCCAGCTCCAGGAGCAGGAGCGCCCCACCTACTCCGGTCTGGGCGCCCGCATCGAGCAGCTCCTGCGGCTGGCCGAGGAGCAGGCCACCGAGCTCGTCCAGGCGGCCAGGTCCGAGGCCAACGAGATCAAGGCCGCGGCCAAGGTCGAGGCCGCCGATCTGCGGGCCGCCGCCGAGGCGGAGGCCGCCGACAAGCGCGCGCAGGCCACTCGCGAGAGCGAGGAGATGCGCACCAGCGCGGAGCGGGACGCCGAGGAGATCCGTTCGACGGCCCGCCGGGAGGCCGACGAGCTGACCGCCACCACCGAGCGGGAGGTCGCCAAGCTGCGCGCCACCGCCGACCACGAGGTGGCCGAGAAGCGGGCCGACGCCGAGCGCGAGATCGCCAAGCTGCGCACGACCACGGAGCGGGAGGTCGCCCAGCTGCGCGCCTCGACCAAGCGCGAGCGCGACGAGGTGCTGACCACCGCCAAGCGTCAGGCCGACGAGATGCGCGCGCAGGCACAGCGCGTGCTGGAGGAGTCGGAGGCCAAGCGGGCGCAGGACGAGGCGGAGTTCGAGATCCAGCTGGCGTCCCGGCGTGAGGAGGCGGAGCGCCAGGAGGCGGAGCGCCACGCCAGCACGCAGGCCGCGACCCAGAAGCTGGTCGCCGAGGCCGAGCAGCGCGCGGCCACCGCCGAGTCCCGGGCCACCAAGGCGACCCAGCAGGCCGACCAGACCCGCCGCGAGGCCGATCTGCACGCCAAGCAGCTCGTCGCCAACGCCCGCAAGAACTCCGAGCAGATCGTCGCCGAGGCCAAGAGCAGCGCCGACACGATCGTCACCGAGGCCAAGAACGAGGCCGAGCGCACCCGCACCTCGATGCAGCGCCAGGTCGACGAGCTGACCCGGCAGCGCGACAGCATCACGAGCCACCTGGCCCAGCTGCGCCAGCTGCTCGGCGGCGCCGCCCTGCCGGGCCTGGAGCCGGAGCCCGCGGTCACCGCGGCCCCGCCGAAGCCCGCGATCGCAGCTCCGGCCCCCGCCCCGGTCAACGACCGCCCGGTCACCGCGGCCGCGGCCAAGCCGGAGACCAAGTCCGAGGACGACTCGGAGTGGTGGCAGGAGTAGCCGCGACGGCCTGACATGGGCGACATGCACGGGGGCTGATCTGGCAGCCGGAGAGAGCCTGGTGACCGCGAAGGTCGCTAGGCTCTCTTTCTGTTCACACCCCCGCCACCGCAGGAGCCCGCCCTGTGACCACCGAGGTCGAGTCCCCGAAGGCCGCCGCCGACGACGGCCCGCCACCGCCACCACAGCCGCCGTACGGCCTGCCCGGCAAGCCGCTGGCCCGGGGGCCGTTCCTGTTCGGGCTGGTGGGCGGGCTGGGGGTGCTGACCGCCATCGGCCTCGCCCAGATGATCGTCAGCTCGCTGAGCACGATCATCCTGGTGGTCGTGGCGATGTTCCTGGCGGTGGGGCTCAACCCGGCCGTGGAGGCGCTGCAGGGGCGCGGGATGGCCAGGCGGTGGGCGATCTCGATCGTGTTCGCCGCGGTGATCGTGGCGTTCACGCTGTTCGGCCTGGCCGTGGTGCCGCCGGTCACCCAGCAGCTCGCCGACTTCGTCCAGGCGGTGCCGGGTTATGTCGCCGAGCTGCGGGCGCATCCCACGGTGCGGGCGCTGGAGGCCGACTACCAGATCCTTCAGCAGCTCGCCTCGTTCGTCACGAGCACGCTGGGCCCGGCGCTGGCCAGCGGGGTCGTGGGCGCGGGGCTGGTGGTGCTCGACGGTCTCTTCACCACGGTGACGCTGCTGGTGCTGATGCTCTACTTCCTCGGCTCGCTGCACACGATCAAGGCGTATCTGCTCCAGCTGGTCCCCTCCTCCCGGCGCGAGCGCACCGGCGCGATCAGCGAGCAGATCCTCGCCGGCATCGGCGGCTACGTGGCCGGCAACGTGCTCATCTCGGTGATCGCGGGCGTGATCACCTGGGTCTTCCTGTCGATCGCAGGAGTGGAGTACGCGCTCGCGCTCGCTCTGATCGTCGCGCTGACGGACCTGATCCCGCTGGTGGGCGCCACGATCGGGGCCGTCGTGGTGACCGGTGTCGCGCTGCTCGGCTCGGTGCCCGCCGGGCTCGCGTGCGCGATCTTCTTCCTGATCTACCAGCAGGTGGAGAACTACCTGATCTACCCGCGCATCATGAAGCAGTCGGTGAACGTGACACCGGCCGTGACGGTGATCGCCGCGCTGTTCGGCGGCGCGCTGCTGGGTATCGTGGGCGCGCTGCTGGCGATCCCGGTGGCCGCGGCGATCGCGCTGATCATCCGCGAGGTCGTGATACCGAGGCAAGCTCGGAGCTGAGGAAGCGCTCGACCGCCGCGTTGAACGCCTCGGGCTGCTCGACGGCGGTCAGGTGCCCGGCCTTGGGGATGACCTCGACCCTGCTTTCGGCCACCGCCCTGGCCATGGCCTCGCCTTCGGGCAGCGGCGCGAGCTCGTCCTCCTCGCCGACCAGCACCAGCGCCGGCACCTTGAGCGCGCCGAGCGTGTCGAAGGAGTCGGGCCGGGCGGCCATCGCCCGCTGAGCCCAGGCCACGGCGGCGGGCGGCGCCGACTGCACCAGGCCCTTGACCCGCCCGAACACCATCGCCCGGCGCTGCCGGGTGGTGGGGCCGATCAGCGTGGGCAGCACGTCGCTGACGAGCACGTCGCTGCCCGTCTCCAGCACCGCCCGGGCGATGCGCTCGCGGTTGTCGCGGGCCGGATCGGCGTCGGGGCCGGCCTTGGTGCTGGCCAGGATCACGCCCAGCAGCCGGTCGGGGTGGCGGCGGCAGAACGCCATCGTCACGTAGCCGCCCATCGAGAGGCCGCCGACCACGGCCCGGTCGATGCCCTCGGCGTCGAGCACCCGGGCGACGTCGTCGGCCATCACCTCGACCGACGGCTCGTCGTCGCCCAGCCTCGATCCGCCGAAGCCGCGCAGGTCGGGCGTGATGATCCGGCACGACCTCGCCAGCCCCTCCCGCTGTGCCAGCCACATGGCCGACGAGAGCGGGAACGCGTGGAGCAGGACGACCGGGAGCCCGGTCCCGGCTGATCTCGTGTAGAGCTGCACTCACACAAGGTAGCCTCGTTCCCCGCGACAATCACTCCACCCAATGGGCCGATATACCGGATATACCTGACCGGTTTACACGGCGGTGGCGCCACCGTCCACGAACAGCACCTGTCCGGTCACGTAGGCGGAGGCCGGAGCGGCCAGGAACACGGCAGGCTGGGCCATCTCCTCGACGCTCCCCCAGCGCCGCATCGGCACGCTCGCCACCGTCGCCTGGCTGCTGGCCTCGTTCTCCCACAGGTTGCGGTTGAGGTCGGTGGCGGTCCAGCCCGGGCACAGCGCGTTGACCCGCACTCCGGCCTGCGCCCATTCGAGCGCGAGCGTCTTGGTCAGCGCGACCAGCCCGGCCTTGGCGGCGGCGTACGGGGCCAGGAACGGCGCGCCGAGCGCGGCGACGGAGGCGACGTTGATGACGGACCCGCTGCCACGCGCGAGCAGGTGGGGCGCGACGGCGTGGCAGACGGCCATGGCCGAGTCGAGGTTGAGCCGCATGATCTTGTCCCAGCCGGACAGCCGCAGATCCTTGAACTCGACGAGGAAGTTGGAGCCGCCGGCGTTGTTGACCACGACGTCGAGGTGGCCGAGCCCGTCGACGGCCCCGGCGACGGCGGCGCTCGCCGCCTCCCTGCTGGTCAGGTCGGCGGGGATGACGACGGCCTGCCGGCCGAGCGCCTCGACCTCCTTGGCCACCTCGGCCAGCGACTCGGCGTTGCGGGACACCAGTGCCAGGTCCGCGCCGGCCTCGGCGTAGGCGAGGGCGATGGCCTTGCCGATCCCCTTGGACGCCCCGGTTACCAGGGCCTTCTTCCCATCGAGAGCAAACGCGCCCATCGTGCCTCCTCGCTCGGAACCGAACAAGATTCTAGCGCGATCAGACCTCCGTCGGCAGGGGGTGGGCCTCGGGCGCGACCCGCCGGACGATCTCGTCCAGGACGATGCGCACGTACGGCTCGCCCACCCACAGGTGCTTGGCCCCGTCGACGCCGACGACCTCCGCCTGCGGCACCCGGGCGAAGCGCCGCCTGGCCTCCTCCGGACGCAGGTAGTCGTCGAACTCGGGCACCAGCGCCACCAGCGGACGGCCGAACGCCGCCCATGCGTCCAGGTCGGCGTCGGTGGCCCGGTGCAGCGGCGGGGAGAGCAGGATCGCGCCCTCCACGAGCGGGTCGTGCGCCCACTTGAGCGCCAGCTCGCTGCCGAACGACCAGCCGACCACCCACACGCGGGGCAGGTCGTGATACTCGGCGTACTCCAGCGCCGCGGCCACGTCGAACCGCTCGCCCTCGCCGCCGTCGAAGGCGCCCTGCGAGGTGCCGCGCTCGGAGGACGTGCCGCGCGTGTTGAAGCGCAGCACCGCCAGCCCGATCAGGGCGGGCAGCCGGTTGGCCGCCTTCTTGTACACGTGGCTGTCCATGAAGCCGCCGTGCGTGGGCAGCGGATGCAAGGTCACCAGCGTGGCCACGGGTGGCCGGTCCTCGGGCTGGGCCAGCTCGCCGACCAGGGTCAGGCCGTCGCCGGTGTGCAACTCGATCGGCTCCCGCCGGGCGGGCAGCACGCTCGCCGCGCGAATCTCCACGTCGCTCCTCTCAGTAGCGGCTGCGGCCGGGGCCGCGGTCACGTCTCTTGCGCCAGCACACGGAATGCCAGTGGCGGCGCTCCTCGTCGCCGCCCGTCCAGTTGGGCCAGGTCACCAGGTGCGGCTGGCCGCTGCGGATCTCCTGGTCGCAGCCGGGACAGCGGTAGTTCTTTCCGGAGGAGGCGCCGGTGAGGGCGCGTACCTTCCACTCCCCGTCGGGCCACTCCTCCACCCGGTCGGTGGCGCTCGGGAAGGCGACAGGCCGGGTGGACTCCTTGCGGCGGGCTCGGCGCGGGCTCATGGCCGCGGGAAGGACCGCACGCCGGCGGTGACGAGCTGGTCGAGCAGCGGCGCGGGCGCGTAGGCGGGCTCGCGGTATTCAGCGTAGAGAGCCCGCAGCCCGTCGCGCACCACGGCCAGGCCGATCGACTCCAGCGTCTCGAACGGCCCCGCCGGGTAGCCGCAGCCCAGCTTCATGGCCGTGTCGATGTCGGCGATCGAGGCGTAGCCCGACTCGTACATGCGCACGGCGTCGTTGAGATAGGGGTAGAGCAGCGCGTCGGTGACGAACCCGGCCCGGTCGCGGCACGCGACGGGCGTCAGCCCGATCACCTTCATCAGGTCGCGCGCGCACCTGGCGGCCTCCGGCGAGGTGAGGATCGTCGCGGCCAGCTCGGCGACCCGGTCGCCGACCACGCGCACGCCGACCAGCCGGGCCGGGTTCCGGAGCCGGACCGCGTGCTCGATCACCGGCCGGTCGGCGTGCCGCAGGATCACCTCGGGGTCGTCGGAGGACTTGAAGCCGGCGGAGCGCAACCGCTCGCCCAGCCCGCCCGGGTCCGGCCCGTCGACGGCGAAGGTGATCACCGACGACTTCTCCGGCTCGCGGCGCATCGGCTCCTCGCCGTGGAAGCCGCGCCCGGTCTTGCGGCCGAGCAGCCGGGCGGCGACCAGCTCGCGCAGCAGCGGCGCGGGCGCGTGCCGCCGGTCGCGGGTCTCGTCGAACAGCACCCCCATCACCTCGTACGCGGTGTCGAGGCCGATCAGGTCGAGCAGCTCGAAGGGCCCCATCGGCAGCCCCGCGCCCCGGGTCATCGCCGCGTCGATGTCGTCGCGCGCCGCCACGCACTGCTCCATCAGCACCGCGGCATGGTTGAGATAGGGCAGCAGCAGCCGGTTGACCACGAACCCGGCGCGGTCGCCGACGGTCACCGCGGTCTTGCCCAGCCGCGCCGCCAGCTCGGCGATCGCGGGGACGACGTCCGGGTCGGTCACGACCGTGCCCACGACCTCGACCAGCTTCATGACCGGCGCCGGGTTGAAGAAGTGCATGCCCACGACCCGCCCCCGCCTGCCGGTGGCGGCGGCCAGCGCGGTGACCGGCAGCGAGGAGGTGTTGGTCGCCAGCACGGTCTCGGGCTTGCAGATCCGGTCCAGGTCCCGCAAGAGCGAGATCTTGTGGTCGAGGATCTCCGGGATCGCCTCCACCACCAGGTCGGCGTCGCGCAGGTCCTCGCGCGAGGTGGTCAGCGTGATCAGGCCCAGGATCCGGTCCCGGCCCGCGCCGTCCAGCCTGCCTCTGTCGACCGCCCGCTGCGTCGATCTCTCCAGGTGGCCGCGACCCCTGGCCAGGGCGTCGGCGTCGGCCTCGACGCCGATCACCCGGAGCCCGGCCCGCGCGAACACCTCCGCGATCCCGGCCCCCATCGTGCCGAGCCCGACCACTCCCACCATTTCGAACGCCATACCTGTAGTTTTCCAGAGCCGATAGGGTTGACCGTCATGCGGCTGGTCATCGCGCGGTGCAGCGTGGATTACATCGGACGGCTCACGGCACATCTGCCGATGGCGCCGAGGCTCGTTCTCATCAAGGCGGACGGCAGCGTGTCCATCCACGCCGACGACCGCGCCTTCAAGCCGCTCAACTGGATGAATCCGCCGTGCAAGCTCAAGGAGGACGACGGCACCTGGACCGTCACCCACGGCAAGACCGGCGAGAAGCTGGTCCTGACGATGGCGGAGATCCTGCACGACTCCAGCCACGAGCTGGGCGTCGACCCCGGGCTCATCAAGGACGGCGTCGAGGCGCACCTGCAGGAGCTGCTGGCCGAGCACATCACCACGCTGGGCGACGGCTACTCGCTGATCCGGCGCGAGTACATGACGGCCATCGGCCCGGTCGACATCCTGTGCCGCGACGGCGGCGGCGCCACGGTGGCGGTCGAGATCAAGCGCCGCGGCGAGATCGACGGGGTCGAGCAGCTCACCCGCTACCTTGAGCTGCTCAACCGTGATCCGCTGCTGGCCCCGGTGCGCGGCGTCTTCGCCGCCCAGGAGATCAAGCCGCAGGCGCGGGTGCTGGCGGCCGACCGCGGCATCGACTGCGTCACCCTCGACTACCAAGCCCTGCGCGGCATCGAGCCGGAGAACCCGACGCTCTTCTAGCGAGTGCCGATTCTAGTAAGTACTGATTTACCGGTCTATCGTGACGCCATGACGACGCTCACGTTCGACTCCCTGAACCCGGCCACCGGCGCGGTCGTCGGCAGCCACCCCAACCAGAGCGCCGAGGCGGTGAGCGCGGCCGTGGGGCGGGCGGAGGCGGCCGCCGCGTGGTGGGGCGGGCTGGACCACGCCCAGCGCAGGCGGCGGCTGCTCGACTGCAAGGCGGTCCTCACCCGCCATCTGCGGGAGCTGGCCGCGCTGGTGCACGACGAGACGGGCAAGCCGGTCGGCGACGCCACGCTGGAGATCGTGCTGGCCATCACCCACCTCGACTGGGCGGCCCGCAACGCCGAGAAGGTGCTGCGCCGGCGGCGCGTGGGGGCCGGGATGCTGGGCGTCAACCTGGCGGCCAGCCTGGAGTACCTGCCGCTCGGCGTCGTCGGCGTGATCGGGCCGTGGAACTACCCGGTCTTCACGCCGATGGGCTCGATCGCCTACGCGCTGGCGGCCGGCAACACCGTCGTGTTCAAGCCGAGCGAGCTCACGCCGGGCGTCGGCGTGCGGATGGCCGGGCTGTTCGCCGAGTCGGTGCCCGAGCACCCGATCTTCCAGACGGTCACCGGGCTGGGCGAGACCGGTGCGGCGCTGGCCCGCGACCCCCGGGTCAAGAAGGTGGCGTTCACCGGCTCGACGGCGACGGCCAAGCGCGTCATGGCCGCCTGCGCCGAGAACCTGACGCCGATGGTGGCCGAGTGCGGGGGCAAGGACGCGTTCATCGTCGACGCCGACGCCGACCTGAAGGCCGCCGCGGACGCGTGCCTGTGGGGGGCGATGTCCAACGCCGGCCAGACGTGCGTGGGCGTCGAGCGGGTGTACGTGGTCGACGCGGTCTACGAGCCGTTCATGCGCGAGCTGTCGGAGCGGGCCGCCTCGGTCAAGGCGGGCGAGCATTACGGGCCGATCACCATGCCGGGCCAGCTCGACATCATCAGGCGGCACATCGACGACGCCGCCAAGTCGGGCACGGTCGTCACCGGCGGGCCCGACTCGGTGCGGGCGCCGTTCGTCGACCCGGTGATCGTGGCGGACGTGCCGGAGGACTCCCCCGCCGTCCGCGAGGAGACGTTCGGGCCGACGATCACCGTACGGCGCACCCGCGACGCGCAGGAGGCGCTGGAGCTGGCCAACGCCTCGGCCTACGGGCTGGCGGGCACGGTGTTCTCGCGCAACAGGCGCAGGGCGACGGAGCTGGCCCGCGCGATGCGGACCGGGATGACGGCGATCAACTCGGTCATCTCCTTCGCCGGCGTGCCCGCGCTGCCGTTCGGCGGGGTGGGCGACTCGGGGTTCGGCCGCATCCACGGCGCCGACGGGCTGCGCGAGTTCGCCCGGCCCAAGGCGGTCTCCCGCCAGCGGTTCGCGCTGCCCGGGATGAACCTGACCTCGTTCACCAGGGGCGAGCAAGAGCTTGAGCGGCTGATCAGACTTGTCACGTTCTTGCATGGCCGACGTAAGAGATAATCTTCATACTCTTTCCCTAATGCGATCATCCATCCATAATTGTGTGCTCGGGGGCCACGATCATGCGAACGGGTGGAATGTGAACCGGTCTTACCGGGGAATGTCGGCTGAGCAAAGGCTGGCGGACAGACGCGAGCGGCTGATGACAGCCGCCTACACGCTATACGCGAAACCAGGTTTCACGGTCACGACGATCGAAAGGCTGTGCTCGGAGGCGCGGATCTCCAACCGCGCCTTCTATGAATGTTTCAGCAGCCAGGAGGAACTCCTTCAGGTCCTCCACGAGCGTTGCGTGGAGGAAAGCCTGGCGGTCGTGGCCAAAGCGTTACAGGAAGCCCCTAACACACTCGATGGACGGATCAAAGCGGGGATACGGGCATATATCGAGTTCGCTACTGCCGACTGGCGCCGGGCCCGCATCATGCACCTGGAGGTGCGCAGAACGGGCGACATCCTGTCGGCGTCACGCCAGCGCGCCATCGACTCCTTCGCCCGTCTCGTGGAGGACGCCTCGGCCGAATTCCCGGTGTCCACCGGAGCGAATCGGCGCCTGGTGGCGCTCGGCGTAATTGGCGCGCTGCAGGAGCTGCTCATCGAATGGCTGCTGGCAGACGATCCGCCCCAGATCGACGAACTGGTGGGCGTGGCCGTGCACATCTTCAGCCGATCACTCGGAGCGTCGTGATGATTTGATTACGCACCGTGGTTTCATGGCCGAGTGATACGCGGGATTATCGGCATTTTCGTTATTGCGGCGACCACCTCCTGCGCGGGACAGGTCCGGCATATCAGTACACCCAGCAAGCCGCCCCAGGAAAAGGCCGAGACGGTCATCCGGCGCGATTGGTGCGAAAGCGTGCGGTGCCCTCTCGCCGAAGACGAACGGCCACCCCAGTTCGTCGTCATCTCCTTCGACGGCGCCGGGGTGGGCCACGGCTGGTTCCGCGCCTTTCGCGAGGCCGCGGCCCGCAACCGGGCCACCCTGACCTTCTTCCTGTCGGGCGTCTACCTGCTGCCGTCCGACCACCGCCGCCTCTACCGCCCGCCCGGCCACCGGCGCGGCAGCTCCGACATCGGCTTCCAGCGCCCGTCGCGGATGCGGCTGCAGGCCCGCGAGCTGACCGCGGCCTGGAACGCCGGCCACGAGATCGGCACCCACTTCAACGGCCACTTCTGCGGCAGCGGCGGCGTCGGCTCCTGGTCGGCCGCCGACTGGCGCAGCGAGATCCGCCAGTTCCACCGCTTCGTCCGCGACTGGCGGCGCAACTCCGGCCTGACACACCTGCCCGACCTGCCCTTCCGCGTCCGCGACGCGGTGCGCGGCGGCCGTACCCCCTGCCTGGAAGGCGACCGGCAGGCGATGTTCCGGGCCTTCCGGTCGTACGGGTGGCGCTATGACGCGTCGGGCACCGGGGCGGTGGCGTGGCCGCGCAAGCGGGCGGGCCTGTGGCAGTTCCCGCTGCCCGGCATCGGCGTGGGCGGCCGTCAGGTGCTCGCCATGGACTACAACCTCTACGCGGTCCAGAGCGGCGCCAGGCCCGGCCCCCGGCGGCTGCGGCCGCGCTGGGAGCGGCAGGCCGGCGACGCCTACCTACGGGCCGTCGAGCGCTCGCTGCGCACCGACCGGGCCCCGGTGTTCATCGGCCACCACTTCGCGAGCTGGAACGGCGGCATCTACCAGCGGGCGCTGCTCGGGCTCATGGATCGGGTCTGCACCCGGCCGGAGGTGCGCTGCGTGTCGTTCGAGCAGCTCGCCGACTGGCTCGACGCCCAGACGCCGCGGACGCTGGCCCGGCTGCGTGCCCGGACCTGAGAGAACGGGTGACGGCTGATCGCCACCCGTTCCGATATGTGACGCTCAGGCCACCGCGGCGTGCGTCACCTCGACGTGGAGCACCCGATTCAGCCGGGTCACCGCAAGGATCCGCATGATCCGCGGGGGCACCCCCCGAAGGACGAGGCGGCGTTGCGCGCTCAGCGCGAGCCGATGCGTGCCCACGAGCACTCCGAGACCGGTGGCGTCGATCATCTCCAGCTTGGAGAGGTCGAGGATCAGGTCGCCCTCGCCGGACTCGACGGCCTCGTGCAGCATCGACCGCACGCCCGCCGAGGTCCCCGCGTCGAGCCGCTGACCGGTCCGCACCACCTGTGCCTTCGGATTGCCCCGGACGCGCATGCCACCTCCTCAGAAAACATCAGCCGGGGGCGAACCCCGACACTCCCCCACTACCCAGCAATCGGCAGCGACACGACCGCTCGCAGCAGAAACTGTCCGTCGCCCGCCGGCCCCGCCGACAGCGTGCCACCCACGGCCGCCACGCGCTCGGCCAGCCCCGACAGGCCGCTGCCCAGCTCGTCGCCGCTCCGGCCGCCGACGCCGTCGTTGCGCACCCGCAGCTCCGCCTCCTCGTCGGTGAACCGGATGAGGATGTCGCAGGAGGTGGCCGTGCTGTGCTTGAGCACGTTCGTCACCGCCTCGCGGACCACATAGGCGAACACCGCCGCCACGCCCTCGGGCAGCTCGCGGTGGGGCAGGCGCGTCTCACAGCGCACCCCGGCCGCTTCCAGGACCCCTTTCACGCTATTCAGCTCCGCGCCCAAGTCAAGCTCGCGGTAGCCGCGCACGGCCTGCCGCAGCTCCTTCAGCGCCTTCCTGGTGAGCGCGTTGACCTCGGCCATCTCGGCCTTGGCCGCCCCGGTGTCGGCGTCCGCCAGGCGCACCGCGAGCTCGGTCTTGACGGCGATGGCCGAGAGCTGGTGGCCGACGAGGTCGTGCAGGTCCCGGGAGAAACGCAGCCGCTCCTCGGCGAGCGCCAGCCGCGTGTGCGCCTGCTTGCCCTCCTCAGCCTGCACGGCGAGCTGCCAGATCCACATCCACACACGGTTGGTCCACGGGAACGCCACGCAGAACAACCCGTAGACGCCGATCAGGTAGAGCGCCGCCGAGCCCGGTGTGACGTCGCGGACGAGCAGCATGTCCGGGTCCACGAGGAAGTTGCCGAAGCCCAGGAGCAGTCCGGTGACCATCGTGCCCGCCGCCATCACCATGGCGGTGCGTGCCCGTACGCCAAGCGCCGCCACCGACAGCCAGGCCGCCAGCGAGAACCCCCAGCTCATCGGATCGCCGCCGCCCAGGGCCGCGGCGACCACCGCCAGCGCGGCGGCGATCGTCACGTCCCGCCGGGCGTAGTGGCTCCGCAGCACGGCGGCGGCGGAGCGCTGGTAGAACCAGGTGAACGCCGCCGCCGCGATCAGCCCGGGCACGACACGCCACACCTGCTCGCCCCCGTCGTGCAGGGCCAGCCGCGTAAGGAGGAACAGCCACAGCATCACCACGATGGAGGCCATCATGTGGCGCGTGTGGCGTCGTGCCCGCCCGATCGGATCCATCACTTGGCGCGCAGTACTTCACCGAGCTTGACCCGGGCGCCGGTCCGCAGCACGGCCCGCTCGTACACCTTGGCCCCGAAGGACAGCGTGGCGAGCACGGCCAGGATCATCAGCGCGCCGGACGCCGCGACCTCCCACAGCGGCACCTCGGTGGCGGCCATCCGCACCGGCATCACCATGGAGGAGAACGGCGGCACGAACGACACGATCGTGGCCACGGTGCCGGTCGGGTCGCTGGTGGCGTAGAAGGCCACGAAGTAGGCCGCCATGATGAGCATGGTCAGCGGCGACATCACGTTGCCGACCTCCTCCTGCCGGGAGACCAGCGAGGCCAGCGCGGCCGCGAGCGTGGCGAAGAAGGCGTAGCCGAGCATGAACCAGATCAGCACTCCCGCCACGATGCCCGCCATGCCCGGCGGGAATTCGGCGGCGAAGCCGGAGGCCATCGAGGCGCCGAGGCCGACCACCAGGATCGTGCCCAGGTTGATCAGACCGAGCACGCCCAACCCGATGATCTTGCCGCCGAGCAGCTGCCACGGCCGGATCGAGCTGAGCAGGATCTCCACGATCCGGCTGCCCTTCTCCTCGACCACGCCCATGGCGACCATCATGGTCTGCCCGATGATGAGCATGAACAGCACCAGCACGAGCACCACGGCGATGCCGGTGCGCGCGGCCTCGTAGCGGGTGTCGGCGCCGACCGACTCCATCTGCAGCGGCGGGATCGACACCCCGGCCGCGCCCAGCTTGACCTCGCGGTTGGTGCTCTGCATGAGCACGCCGAGCTCGGATTCGATCTCCCCGTCGGTGATGACCTTGACGCCGTCGACGAGCACCGCGTCCACGTCGCCGGCGAGCACCGCCTCCTTGGCCTTCGCCTCGTCGGGGAACGAGCGCCACTCGAACTTCGCGTCGGGGGCCGCCTGCGCCAGCGGGAGCTGCTGGGAGTTGACGGTGCCGACCGTGTACGTGTCGGGGCGGTCGAGCAGCTTGGGGGCGAAGGCCAGCGCACCGACCAGCACCGCCGTGATCAGCAGGCCGATCTTGAACGCCCGCGTCCTGATCTGGGTGCCGATCTCGCGCCTGGCCACCAGCATCATGCCGTTCACGCCACGGCCTCCTTGAAGATCTCGGTGAGGGACGGCTGCTCGACGCCGAAGTGCTCCACGTGCCCGGCCTTGATGGCGCGGCGCAGGATCTCCTGGTCGTCGCCGCCGGTGACGAGCAGGACCTGCCGGTCGCCGGCCAGGCTGAGCTCGCCCGGCAGGCCGTCGGCCCAGCCGGGCGTCGCGCCGCGGACCACGACCCGCAGCGTGCGGCCCTCGGCGGCGCGCAGGTCGCCGACCGTGCCGCTGGCCACCATCCGGCCCGCCGACACGATGCCGACCGAGTCGCACAGCCGCTCCACCAGTTCGAGCTGGTGGCTGGAGAAAATGACCGGGACGCCGCCGCGGCAGCGCTCCTGCAGCGCGGTGGCCAGCGCCTCGACCGCGATCGGGTCGAGCCCGGAGAACGGCTCGTCCAGGATCAGCACCTCGGGCTCGTGCACCAGGGCGACGGCGAGCTGCACACGCTGCTGGTTGCCCAGCGACAGCGACTCCACCGAGTCGTTCCTGCGCTCGGTCAGGCCGAGCCGCTCCAGCAGCTCGTCGGTGGCCTTCTTGGCCGCCGCCGCGCTCAGGCCGTGCAACTGGCCGAAGTACTCGATCTGCTCGCCCGCGCGCATCTTCTGGTAGAGCCCGCGCTCCTCCGGCATGTAGCCGAACCGCTGCCGCTCGGCGTAGCCCAGCGGCTTGCCCTGCCAGTTCACCGAGCCGGCGTCGGCCTTGAGAACCCCCATGACGATCCGCATCGTCGTCGTCTTGCCGGCGCCGTTCGCGCCGACGAACCCGAACATCTCGCCCGGCCGGACGGCAAAGCCGATGCCGTCCAGGGCGAGCTTGCCCTCAGGCGAGCCGGGGGCGGCGGCGAAGCGCTTGCGCAGTTCGCTGATCTCGAGCATCAGGTCCTCTCCTTCGTCATGAGTAGATGGTCCCGTATCCGGCGTTCGCCCTGGTAGTTGCTGAAATCAGGGACCTGGCATGCGCTGCGCGTCCGATCCGGATGACATTTGTCATTACGCTGGGCCCATGACGCGTGCAGACAAGGACAAGCCGGTCGTCCTCTCCCGCATCTACACCCGCACCGGAGACGACGGCACGACGGCGCTGAGCGACATGAGCCGCACGTCGAAGACCGATCCGCGGCTGGCCGCCTACGCGGACGTGGAGGAGGCCAACGCCCACCTCGGGCTGGCCCTGGCGCACGGCACGCTGCCCGCCGACCTCGTGGAGGTGCTGATACGCGTCCAGAACGAGCTGTTCGACCTCGGCGCCGACCTCGCCACCCCGGTCACGGCGAATCCCGAGTTCCCGCCGCTGCGCGTCGAGCAGTCCTACATCGACCGGCTGGAAGAGCAGTGCGACCACTTCAACGCCAGGCTCAAGCCGCTGCGCAGCTTCATCCTGCCCGGCGGCGACCCCGCCACCGCGACCCTGCACGTGGCCCGGGTCACCGTACGGCGGGCCGAGCGGACCACGTGGGCGGCCCTGCACGCCCACGACGACATGAACCCGCTGAGCGCCACCTACCTCAACCGGCTGTCGGACCTGCTGTTCATCCTGTGCCGGATCGCCCATGCGGGCAGCGAGATCCTGTGGAAGCCCGGCGGCACCCGCTAGGCGACGTCGAGATAGGCGCTGGGCGGCGCCGACTCCAGCCAGGCGAGAAAGCCGGTCAGCGCGTCGGCGCTCATGGCCAGCGACAGGTCACGCGTCGAACCGGAGCAGTCGACCGCGTACAGCCCGCCGTCGACCTCCCTGCGCTGGGAAACGACGAGGCCGCGCCTCGCGATCGCGTGGCGCGGCCTCAGTCGCACACCCATGAGCGGAATCCAGTGGAGCTCCCCGTCGGCGTAGCGGGCTACGCCGCTGCGCCAGGGCTCCTGCCCGACACGCAGCCGGCAGGGTACGCTCCCCCGGCGGGCGAGCATGAAGTAACGTACGACCGCCAGAGCGGCGGCAAGCAGCGCACAGATCACCAAAGTCTCGACCATGCCTGCCGCCCCCTAGCACTCGTGATATCAGACCTCTTCGCCCGCCGCGCGCAGCCGGGCCCTGGCCCGCTTCGCCTCGATGGCCGCGTCAGCGTCCTCCTGGTTGGCCTCGATCGAGGCCTGAGCCCGGTCGAGAGCGTCACGGGCAGCCGCGACGTCGACCTCGGAACCGAGCTCGGCCACCTCGGCGAGCACGGACACCTCGTCGTCGGCCACGGAGATGAAACCGCCGTGGACCGCGGCGACCAGGTCGTCCTGGCCCTCCCGCTTCACCTTCAGCACGCCGCCCTCGACGAGGACGCCGAGCACCGGTGCGTGTTGCGGCATAATACCGATCTCGCCGTCCACGGTCTTGGCAATCACCATGTCGGCCTCGCCCGACCAGATCTCACGCTCGGGTGAGACAACCCCTACGCGTAGCTTCGCCACTTGTGTAGGTTCCTTTCCGATCAGGTGGTGGCCCGGCGGAAACCGCGCCACCACCGGTAGGGCGGCTTAGCGACGCTCGAGTTCCTTGGCCTTGGCAACGGCCTGCTCGATGCCGCCGACCATGAAGAACGCCTGCTCGGGCAGGTGGTCGTACTCACCCGCGCAGAGGCCCTTGAAGGAGGCGATGGTCTCGTCCAGCGGAACGGTCTCGCCCGGCTGGCCGGTGAAGGCCTCGGCCGCGTACATCGGGTGCGACAGGAAGCGCTCGATGCGGCGGGCCCGCTGGACGGTGACCTTGTCCTCCTCGGAGAGCTCGTCGATACCGAGGATGGCGATGATGTCCTGGAGCTCGCGGTACTTCTGCAGGATCCGCTTGGTCTCCTGGGCCACCCGGTAGTGCTCCTCGCCGACGATCTGCGGGTCGAGGATCCGGGAGGAGGAGTCGAGCGGGTCCACCGCGGGGTAGATGCCCTTCTCCGAGATCGGCCGCGAAAGCACGGTCTGCGCGTCGAGGTGCGCGAACGCGTTGTGCGGGGCCGGGTCGGTGATGTCGTCCGCCGGCACGTAGATCGCCTGCATGGAGGTGATCGAGTGACCACGCGTCGAGGTGATGCGCTCCTGGAGCACACCCATCTCGTCGGCCAGCGTCGGCTGGTAACCCACCGCGGACGGCATACGGCCGAGCAGGGTGGAGACCTCGGAACCGGCCTGCGTGAAGCGGAAGATGTTGTCGATGAACAGGAGCACGTCCTGCCCCTGCACGTCGCGGAAGTACTCCGCCATCGTCAGCGCCGACAGCGCGACCCGCAGACGGGTGCCCGGGGGCTCGTCCATCTGGCCGAAGACGAGCGCGGTGTCCTTGAGGACGTCCGCCTCCTCCATCTCCAGCCAGAGGTCGTTGCCCTCACGGGTGCGCTCGCCCACACCGGCGAAGCACGAGGTGCCACCGAAGTTACGGGCGACGCGGCGGATCATCTCCTGGATCAGAACGGTCTTGCCGACGCCCGCGCCGCCGAACAGACCGATCTTCCCACCCTGCACGTACGGGGTGAGCAGGTCGATGACCTTGATGCCGGTGACCAGCAGCTCCGTGCGGGACTCGAGCTGGTCGAAGGCAGGCGACGGACGGTGGATTCCCCACCGCTCCTCGATCTTGAGCGACGAGGTCGGCACGTCGAGCGTCTCGCCCAGCGCGTTCCACACGTGGCCCTTGACGACGTCGCCGACCGGCACCGAGATCGGGTTGCCCGTGTCGAGCACCGCCTGGCCGCGGACCATGCCGTCGGTGGGCTGCATCGAGATGGCCCGGACGAGGTTGTCACCCAGGTGCTGGGCGACCTCGAGGGTCAGGGTCTTGGTCTCGCCGCCGAGGGTGACCTCGACCTTGAGCGCGTTGTAGATCTCGGGCATCCCCTCGACGGGGAACTCCACGTCAACGACGGCGCCGGTGACGCGGGCCACGCGGCCAGTGCCGGCCGCGGGGGTTTCTACAGTTTCAACAGCCTCTGCAGTCATTTCACTCTTTCCCCGCTGCGGCGTCAGCGAGCGCGTTGGCGCCACCGACGATCTCGCTGATTTCCTGGGTGATCTCGGCCTGGCGAGCCTGGTTCATCTGCTGGGTCAGCATCCGCATCAGCTCGTTGGCGTTGTCGGTCGCGGACTTCATCGCGCGCCGTCGCGCGGCCTCCTCGGAGGCCGCGGACTGCAGCAGCGCGGTGAAGATGCGCGACTCCACGTAACGCGGAAGCAGCGTCTCCAGCACGTCGCCCGCCGTGGGCTCGAACTCGAAGTACGGCGGGATCGTGGTGGACTCCGTCGCCTCGGTCTCCTCGACCTCCAGCGGCAGCACCCGCCTGACCACGACGTTCTGCGTCAGCATCGAGACGAACTCGGTCGAGACGATGTGGATCTCGTCGATCCCGTTGTCGTCCTTGAAGGAGTCGATCAGCGTGTTCGCGATCTCCTTGGCGTCGGCGTAGGACGGGTTCCTGGAGAAACCGACCCACTGCCCGCCCATCTCCCGCTGGCGGAAGGAGTGCCAGGTGACACCCTTGCGCCCGGTGACGAACGGGACGACGCTCAGGCCGCGGCTCTCCAGCAGCCCGCGCAGGGCCTCGGCCTCGCGCAGGACGTTCGCGTTGAAGCCGCCACAGAACCCGCTGTCGCTGGTGACGATGAGGACGCCCGCCTTGGCGGGGTTCTCCTTCGCCACGGTCAGCGGATGGTCGACGCTCGCCGCGTTGCTGACGACGCCGGTGACGGCGCGAGTGATCTCACGCTCGTACGGCAGCGCCGCCTGCATCCGCATCTGCGCCTTCACGATCCGCGAAGAGGCGATGAGCTCCTGGGCGCGCGTGATCTTCGCGGTCGACTTGACCGAGTTGATCCGCCGCCGCAGCAGCCTTAGCTGGGCACCCATGTCCTACTTCTCCGCCGCCGGACGGACGACCTTCTTGATCTTCTCCTGGCCGACCTCGTCGGCACCGAGCGGCGCCACCGGTTCGTCCTTGACCAGCAGCTCACCCGAGGAGGTGGTGAAGCCCTTCTTGAACTCCGTGATGGCGTCCTTCAGAACCGTCACCGCGTCGTCCGGCAGCTCGTTGGTCTCGCGGATGCCGTCGAAGACACCCTTCTGCGAGGAGCTGAGGTAGTCGAGGAACTCCGTCTCGAAGCGGCGCACGTCCTCGACCGGCACCTCGTCGAGCTCACCGGTGGTGCCGGCCCACACCGACACGACCTGCTTCTCGACGGGGAACGGCGAGTACTGGGGCTGCTTGAGCAGCTCGACCAGGCGCTGGCCTCGGTCGAGCTGGGCGCGGGAAGCCGCGTCCAGGTCGGAGGCGAAGGCCGCGAAGGCCTCCAGGTCGCGGTACTGCGACAGGGAGAGCTTGAGCGTGCCGGCCACCTTGCGCATGGCCTTGACCTGGGCCGAACCGCCGACTCGGGAGACGGAGATACCGACGTTGATCGCGGGCCGGACACCCGCGTTGAACAGGTCGGTCTCCAGGAAGCACTGGCCGTCGGTGATGGAGATGACGTTGGTCGGGATGAACGCCGAGACGTCGTTGCCCTTCGTCTCGATGATCGGCAGACCGGTCATCGAACCGCCGCCCATGTCGCTGGAGAGCTTCGCGCAGCGCTCCAGCAGCCGGGAGTGGAGGTAGAACACGTCGCCGGGGAAGGCCTCACGGCCCGGCGGGCGACGCAGCAGCAGGGACACGGCGCGGTAGGCGTCGGCCTGCTTGGTGAGGTCGTCGAAGACGATGAGAACGTGCTTGCCCTGGTACATCCAGTGCTGGCCGATGGCCGAGCCGGTGTAGGGGGCAAGGTACTTGTAGCCGGCCGGGTCGGAGGCGGGCGCGGCGACGATGGTCGTGTACTCGAGTGCGCCGGCCTCCTCCAGACGCGCCTTGACCTGCGCGATCGTCGAGCCCTTCTGGCCGACGGCGACGTAGACGCAGCGGACCTGCTTCTCCGGGTCGCCCGACAGCCAGCCCTCGCGCTGGTTGAGGATGGTGTCCACGGCGATCGCGGTCTTGCCGGTGCCACGGTCACCGATGATCAGCTGGCGCTGGCCGCGGCCGATCGGCGTCATGGCGTCGATCGCCTTGATGCCGGTCTGCAGCGGCTGCTTCACCGGCTGCCGCTGGACGACCGACGGGGCCTGGAGCTCAAGGGCGCGCAGGCCCTCGGACTCGATGGCGCCCTTGCCGTCCAGGGGGTTGCCCAGGGGGTCGACCACGCGGCCGAGGAAGGCGTCGCCGACGGGCACGGACAGGACCTCGCCCGTCCGGCGGACCGTCTGGCCCTCTTCGATGCCGCTGAACTCGCCCAGGACCACGGCACCGATCTCGCGGGTGTCGAGGTTAAGTGCCAGGCCGCGCGTGCCGTTCTCGAACTCGAGCAGCTCGTTCGCCATCGCCGAGGGAAGGCCGGAGACATGGGCGATGCCGTCGCCGGCGTCGACGACGGTCCCGATCTCCTCGCGCGCGGCGCCTTCCGGTTCGTACGCCTGGACGAAGCGCTCAAGCGCGTCCCGGATCTCGTCCGGCCGGATCGTAAGCTCCGCCATCTCTACTCTGTCTCCCTCTTCGCCTAGCCGGCCAACCGGCGGCGGACTTCTTCGATTCGTCCCACGATTGTGGTGTCGATGATCTCGTCGCCGATGCGGACCGAGAACCCACCGAGCACTCGCTTGTCCACCTCGACATTCAGGTGCACGTCTCGGCCGTAGGAGGAGCGAAGCCAGGCGGCGAGCCGCTGCTTCTGCGCCTCGGTCAGCTCGACGGCACTGCGCACGACCGCCACGAGACGCTGGCGCTGCTCGGCCACCAAGCGGCCGAACTCCTCCAGCCCCGTCTCCAGGCTACGTCCTCGCGGATGCACTGCCACCTGCGCGACCAGGCGCTGGGTGGTCGATGCTGCCTTGCCGCCGAGCAGACCCGTGAGCAGCTCGCGCTTGCCCGCCTCGGGGGCGGCCGTGTCGGCGAGTGCCCGGCGCAGGTCCGGGTTGGCGGCGACGATGCGGCCGAAGCGGAAGAGCTCGTCCTCCACCTCGTCCAGCTTGCGCTGACCCTCCGCCTCGGCGGCGGCGGCGATCACGCCCAGGCGCTCCAGCGCGTCGGCCAGGTCGCCGGCGCGCGACCACCTGGCCGAGACGGCGGCCTCGGTCGTGGCGACCGCGGCCTCGCTGACCTTGCCTTCGAGCAGCGCGCGGGCCGTGCGGGCCTTCTGCTCGCCGGCCCGGGCCTGGTCGGACAGGGCGCGGCGCAGGCCGTGCTCGCGGTCGAGCAGATCCGCGACAGCGAACAGCTCGTCGGAGAGCGTGCCGAGGTCGGCGCTACCGGCGACCGCGTTGAAGCGCTCCTCGACCTCTGCCAGCGAAGTCCTGCTCAGGCCCCTCATTAACGCACCGCCTGCGCGTTGGAGCTCTCCAGCTCGTCGAGGAACCGGTCGACGATGCGGCTCTGCCGCGTCTCGTCCTCCAGGGACTCGCCGACGATGCGGCCGGCGAGCTCGGTCGACAGGCGACCGACCTCGTTGCGGAGCTGGGCGAACGCCGCCTGGCGGTCCGCCTCGATCTGGGTGTGCGCAGCCTCGACGAGACGACGGGCCTCGGCCTGCGCCTCCTCGCGGAGCTCCGCCTTGATCTGCGCGGCCTGCTCGCGAGCTTCCTCGCGCAGCCGGGCCGCGTCACGCCTGGCCTCTTCGAGCTGCTCGGCATACTGCTTCTGGAGGACCTTGGCCTGCTCCTGGGCCTCTTCCGCCCTCTTGATGCCGCCTTCGATCGCGTCGGTGCGCTCGGCCAGCGTCTTCTGGATACGCGGGACGAGGATGCGGCCGACGACCAGGACGACGACGAAGAACGAGAAGATACCGACGACGAGCTCGTAAGTGTGCGGGAAGAGAGGGTTGGCGGCCCCCTCCTCCGCGAGGAGCTTAGCTGCTGTGATCATGGGTGCAGCCTTTCGTCAGAGGGGATGATCAGGCGATGCCCTGGAAGATGAACGGGGCGACCAGACCGATCAGGGCGAGGGCCTCGGTGAGGACGAAGCCGAGGAGCATGTTCTGGCGGATCAGGCCGTAGGCCTCGGGCTGACGCGCGATGGCCTGCACGCCCTGACCGAAGATGATGCCGACGCCGATGCCGGGGCCGATGGCGGCGAGACCGTAACCGATGGCGGTGACGTTGCCGGAGACCTCAGCGAGAACGCTCATTGCTGTTTTCCTTTACTGGACGGCCGGTGAAGCGGAGTATCACCGGTCTGGACAATTCCGGTCTTGGTTCTCAGTGATCCGGGTGCAGCGAGCCGCCGATGTACATCGCGGCCAGCATCGCGAAGAGGAACGCCTGCAGGTACTGGATGAACATCTCCAGGCCCGTGAGCAGGATGGTCATCACCACGCCGACGATGCCGATGGGCGCGCCGAGCGGGGTCAGCTTCTCGAACAGGAACCAGAAGCCCACCATGCTGAAGAAGGCCAGCAGCATGTGGCCCGCGAACATGTTGGCGAACAGTCGCACCGCGTGCGTGAACGGCGCGATGATCATGTTCGAGAGGAACTCGATGGGGGCGAGCAGGAAGTAGATCGGCTTCGGCAGCCCCGGGGGGAACATCATGTTCTTGAAGTAGCCGAGGCCACCCTGGTGCTTGATGCCGAGGTAGATCTTCAGGATGTAGATCGTCACCGCCAGCACGATCGGGAAGGCGATGTGCGAGGCGACCGGGAACTGGATCACCGGGATGACACCCATGACGTTCCAGACCAGCACCAGGAAGAAGATCGAGACCAGCAGGCCCATCCACCGGTCGGCGTCCTTGCCCAGGAAGGGCCGGGCGACCTGGTCGCGGACGAACATGTAGCCGAGCTCGACCACGTTCTGCACACCCCGGGGCACCAGCTTAGGGCTGGCGAAAGCCGCCCAGCAGACGCCGATGACCAGGACAGAGCTCAGGAGGGCGACCAGCACCGGCTTGGTGAACCATTCGACCCCGGCAATGATCGGCGGGAGATTGAACAGCTCGTCAGGCGTAGGCGCCCCGAACTCACCCGGTGGTGCTAGGACCGTCAGCGCACTCACGCGGCGTTCCCTTCAACGTCGTAGTGGATCACAGAAGTTTCCTCGGTGAAGCGGTCGAGACGAGGGGTCAGCGACCGTGTCTCCGGTAGACCGCGTAGCCGGCGAGCATGACCCCCAGGACGATGCCTATGGGGAAGAACGCGGACATGTCGAGCCAGCGGTCCAGCAGCCACCCGAGTCCGCCGTAGACTGCCATCCCGGCGAGGAGGTAGCTGGGGACCGACCACATGGCGTCGGAGAAGTCCCGACCGTCTGTTTCCGGTCGGCGTTCCTGTTGGCTCATCGCGGCCCTGACGATAGCAGGCGAGCAGAGGACTAGTCATATCGGACCCCGTCTTTTACCAGGCTCATCAGTCGCCCTGTCCGGGGACCTTGGCGTCGGGGTCGACGTACAGCATCTTCGTCTTCATGAAGGCGCGGACTTCGAAGGCCGTCCAGACGAGGGTGCCGGCCACCACGCTCCAGGCGAACGCCTGGGTGTTCCACAGGGTGGTGTCACGGAAGGCGACCAGCATCGCCATGATGACGACGACCTTGACGAGGTAGCTGACCATCGCGGCGATGGCCATCATCTGCGGGGAGACACGGGCGGCGTAGGAGACGGCCACCACGCTGATGCTGAAGAAGACGGCGACGAGAAGGACGCCGAGCGCCGCGCCGAGGGCGCCTCCGCCACCCGCCACCAGAAGGCTGACGACCACGGCGACCGCCCCGACCCCGAGGGTGGGAATCGCGGCGCTTTTGAGTACGCGCACGTCGTTGGCCTGCATCGGTGCTCCATCAGCGAGTTATCAAGCGAGCGTTTGCTACCCCCAGAACATGTGCGTTTGGGGGTTCCTGCTCGTGAAAGATATCACAAGCTCACGGAAGACCGCTTTTACCTGCCGTTTCTAGTTCAGGATCATGGACGGCCCGGATAGACCGGAATGACCGGGTTACGCTCCGCGCTCGCCCGATCCTGCTGCGGCGGGCCGACGTCCGGCGGCATCCGGCGCCTGACCTCGGTCTCGGGCACGATCGGCGGCATCGGCCCGGTGGGCGGGCCGTCGTCGTCCGACTGCTTGCCGTCGGCCGCGTGCGCGCCGCCCCGGCCGCGCCACCGGGGCGCCACCATCAGCAGCACCAGCACGGCCAGCGCGATCACGATCACGACCGGGAACAGCAGCAGCGGCACACCCATCGTGGCCATCGCCACGATGCCGAACGCGAAGACGAACGCCCACGCGTACATGATCAGGACCGCGCGCCGGTGCGAGTGGCCGATGTCCATCAGCCGGTGGTGCAGGTGGCCGCGGTCGGGCGCGAACGGCGACATGCCGTGGGAGGTGCGCCGCACGACGGCGGTGATCAGGTCGATCAGCGGCAGGACCAGCACCGCGGCCGGGACCAGCAGCGGCAGCAGCACGCCGAACCGGTTGACCGAGATGCCCTCGATGACCGACGGGTCGACCGGCGTGATGGTGACGATGGAGGACGCGAGCACCAGCCCGATGAGCATCGCCCCGGTGTCGCCCATGAAGATCTTGGCCGGATGGAAGTTGTGCGGCAGGAACCCCAGGCAGGTGCCGATGAGAACGGCGGCGATGGCCGCGGTCGTGGTGATCCGGTCACCGGTGATGCTCTGCGCCAGGAAGATCGAATAGGCCCAGGTGGCCATGCCCGCGATGCACACGATCCCGGCCGCCAGCCCGTCGAGGCCGTCGACGAAGTTGACCGCGTTGATCGCCACCACCACCACGAGGATGGTGATGATCATGCTCAGCGTGTAGTCGAGGCTGGTGGAGCCGCCCCAGTCCTTCGGCAGCGGGATGTAGGTCAGCCGGAGCTCGAAATGGACCAGCACGCCGGCCGCCGCGATCTGGCCGGCCAGCTTGATGAAGGGGTCCATGCCCCACCAGTCGTCCAGGAAGCCGGTCAGGGTGATGAGGCCGCCGGCCACGATGAGGGCCAGCACCGGCTCCCCGTCGGCGTCGGCCAGCGCCCCGCCGGTGTTGTCCAGCTGACTGGCGATCAGCAGGCCCGCGACCAGCCCGCCGAACATCGCCAGGCCGCCCAGCCTGGGCGTCGGCGTGGTGTGCACGTCACGTTCGCGAATCTCGGGCGCCGCACCGATGCGGACGGCGAAGCGCCGCACCAGCGGGACGAGCAGATACGTCACCGCGGCCGCGACGAGTGCCATGAACAGATATTCGCGCACGGACCTAGTTTCCCGGATGCTCCGGCCGACTGTGACCGGAAAACGACACAGACCAGCTTAATATTCGCTGAGATATGGCCGATGTATGGCAGCCAGAGCAGACACCCTTTCCCGGACGTCCGCCACCGCACCAGGATCTCTCACCACACGCGCGACCAGCGACCCGATCTCCTTCAATTCCTGGAGCCCCATCCCCTGCGTGGTCACGCACGGGGTGCCGACCCTGATCCCCGACGTCACCGCGGCCGGCTCCGGATCGTACGGGATCGCGTTGCGGTTGAGCGTGATGCCGGCGGCCGCGCACCTGCGTTCGGCCTCGGCGCCGGAAACGCCCAGCTCACGCAGGTCGATCAGGGCCAGATGCGTGTCCGTGCCGCCCGACACGGGCCGCATCCCCTCGGCCGCCAGCGTGTCGCACAGCGTCCGCGCGTTGGCCACCACCCGCCGCGCGTAGTCGGCGAACTCCGGCCGCAGCGCCTCCCCGAACGCCACCGCCTTGGCCGCCACCGCGTGCATCAGCGGCCCGCCCTGGATGAACGGGAACACCGCCCGGTCGATCCGCGCCGCCAGCTCCGCCGTGCACAGGATGCCGCCGCCGCGCGGCCCGCGCAGCGCCTTGTGCGTGGTGAAGGTGACGACGTCCGCGTACGGCACCGCCGACGGGATCGCCCGGCCCGCCATCAGCCCGATCGGGTGCGCCACGTCCGCCAGCAGCCACGCGCCCACCTCGTCCGCGATGCCGCGGAACACCCCGTAGTCGATCAGCCTCGGGTACGCCGTCGCCCCGCACACGATCAGCTTGGGCTGGTGCCGCAGCGCCAGATCCCGCACCTCGTCGTAGTCGATGAGCTCGGTGTCGCGCCGCACCCCGTACGAGGCCACGTCGAACCACCGGCCCGAGAAGTTCACCCGCGAACCGTGCGTCAGGTGGCCGCCGTGCGGCAACGCCATCGCCAGCATCGTGTCGCCCGGCTGCATCAGCGCCGCGTACGCCGCCAGGTTCGCCGACGCGCCGGAGTGCGGCTGGACGTTGGCGTGCTCCGCGCCGAACAGCTCCCGCGCCCGGTCGATCGCCAGCCGCTCGGCCCGGTCCACGACCTCGCAGCCGCCGTAGTAGCGCCGTCCCGGGTATCCCTCGGCGTACTTGTTGCTCAGCGTCGAACCGAGGGCGGCGAGGACGGCGGGCGAGGTGAAGTTCTCGCTCGCGATCAGCTGCAGGCCGCCGCGCACCCGCGCCACCTCGTCGAGCAGCACCTGCGCGACTTCGGGATCCTGCTCCCGGAGCCGCTCGAAGTCGGGGCCGTAGTCGGGTGATGCACCCACGTTCCCACTGTACGACCGAGTGTCCGGTTTTCCCACTTCTCAGGAGAAGGCGTGTGGCGCGCCGATCGGGCTGGGGATCCAGCGCGGCGTGTCGGCCGCCTCGTCACTGATCGACGTCAGCACCGCCTGCCGGTAGAGGGCCAGCCTCGAACGCCACTGGCCCATGTCCTCCACGTACCGGCCGCCCACGGGCGCGTCCCACGTCTGGGGGCTCCTGGCGAGCTGGTAGGCCTTGTCCAGGGCCGTCGACATGCCCTCCAGCAGCGGCATCACGTTCTGCCACGCGGTGACCAGGCGCTGGTATTCGGGATTGAACTCCCACGCCCTCGGCTGGCCGTCCAGCGGCCCCCCGCCGCCTGCCTTGGGCGGCATCTCCCCCGGCTGCCGCGGCCTGGGCGCGGGCGGATCGACGTACATCACGCACTCCTCTCCGGCGCCCCCGGGTCGACCGACCCGGCCGGCCCGTCGGGCTCGATGTGCTCAGGCGCCCACGCGCCCCTCCCCCACTCCCCCGGCGGCACCTCGACCGAGGGCAGGTCCATCGGCTGGATCTCCCGCGCGTTCTCCATCAGCGCGCTCCTGCGGCGTGCCGTCACCCTGCCCGGCACCTTGTCCGTCACCCCGTCCCTCACCCTGCCCGTCCCCCTGTGCACCCGAGTCGCCGTACGCGCCCTCGACGGCGCCGGTGGCACCGGTGGCACCGGCAGCCCCCATCGGAGGGCTTCCAGCCTGCGCCTCAGGGCCGGTGTACGTGCCGGTGGCACCGCTGGAGAGGCCGCCGTCCACGCCGCCCGTGGCGCCGTCGGGGACGCTTGCGCCGGCCACTGGAGCGCTGCCGCCCTGCGCGCCGGGGCCGCCGTAGCCGCCCTCGATGCCGGGCAGGGTGTGGGGCCGGATCTCGCGGGCGTTGTCGATCACCGTCCTGAGCGCTTCGGGGTCGATGGGGCGGGCCTCGGCCGAGACCACGTCGCCGCCGTCGCCGTTCACGCCGGTGCCCGCGACGCTCTGGGCGTCGGCTCCGGCGGCACTGTCCGGCGGCGGAGTCGGCGGCACCACGAACCCTTGGCCACCGTCCTGGGGCGCGTCCCCGACGCCGTTCTGCCCCGCGTCACGAACGGCCGCCTCACCGGACGACCCGTCACGCGGCTGACCGTCACCTGACGGGTTGCCGCCCGGCTGGTTGTCGCAGGCGCCCTGGGTGGGCGGTGGTTGTGTGGAGGGAGAGTCGTCGGTCGCCGAGGGCATCTCCGCGGGCTGCGCGCGGTCGAGATTGTCCAGGATGCCTTCGAGCTCCGTGGCCGTCGGCGGGTCGAGGGGGATCTGGAGCACTTTGACGCCTTCGACCTCGACGACCTGCGGCCTGCTCGGATCGGGGTCGTCCGGATGGTCCTTGCCCGGAGTATCGGCGATGTCCTGATCCCGCTCGCTTCCCCGGTCGGGTTCGGCGCCGTGATCCCGCCTGCTGCCCCGGTCCTCGTCCTTCGGCTCTTCCTTCGCCTCAGCCTCAGGCTTCCCGTCGCCCTCAGGCTTTCCGTCCGGCTTGTCACCGGCGTCCGGCTTGCCGTCCGCCTCCGGCTTTCCTTCGGGCTTGGTGTCCCCTTCGGGCTTGCCGTCCGGCTTGCCGTCCGCCTCAGGCTTCCCACCGGGCTTGTCACCGGCCTCCGGCTTGCCGTCCGCCTCCGGCTTCCCAGTGGGCTTGTCACCGGCGTCCGGCTTGGTGTCCGCCTCCGGCTTACCTTCGGGCTTGGTGTCCCCTTCAGGCTTGTCCCCCGCCTCGGGCTTGCCGCTGGGCTTGTCACCGGCCTCCGGCTTGCCATCCGCCTCCGGCTTCCCACCGGGCTTATCACCCGCCTCCGGCTTGCCATCCGCCTCCGGCTTCCCACCGGGCTTATCACCCGCGTCCGGCTTGCCGTCCGCTTCTGGCTTGCCTTCGGGTTTGGTGGAGCTCTCCGGCTTCTCGCCGGGCTTGGGGTCGTTCGGGGCGTCGGGGGGG
>NZ_LAVL01000179.1 GCF_001083785.1 Nonomuraea sp. SBT364 | reverse complement strand
GCGGTGGCGGCGGAGCTGATCCGGCGGCGGGGCGGGTGGCCCGCGTGTCGGGGATGGTGGGGCAGCTGCCGGTGGTGCTGGAGTACGTGTCGACGGCGGAGCGGATCCGGGGCCGGCTGGCGGAGAGCGCGGCGGTGGCCGAGGAGGGGCTGGCGCTGGCCAGGGAGGCGGGTTACTCGAACTCGGAGGCGGCGCATCTGGCCAATCTGGCGGTGGTGGCGGCCCTGCGGGGCGAGGAGGACAGGTGCCGGGAGTTCGCCGGGGCGGCGCTGGCCATCGCGGTGCCGCATCGGGTGGGACTGCGGGCGGCGGTGGCGGCGTACGCGCTGGCGATGCTGGATCTGGGGATGGGCCGGTTCGCGGCGGCGCATGCCAGGTTCGAGGCGATCACGGCGGCGGGGCCGGGGGCGGGGCATCCGACGGTGGTGTGGCGGTCGACGCCGGATCGGGTGGAGGCGGCGATGGCCGCCGGGGAGACGGCGGCGGCGCGGGCGGCGCTGGAGGGGCTGGACCGGTGGGCGGCCGAGGCGCGGACGGACGAGTCGCGGGCGCTGCGGCTGCGCTGCGTGGGGCTGGTGGAGGGCACGCCGGAGCCGTTCGAGGAGGCGTTGCGGCTGCACGGGGAGCCGTTCGAGGAGGCGCGCACGGCGTTGCTCCATGGGGAGCGGCTGCGCCGGGCACAGCAGCCCGGGCAGGCGCGGGGGCCGTTGCGGGCGGCGCTGGAGACGTTCCAGCGGCTCGGCGCGGAGCCGTGGGCGCGGCGGGCGCACGCGGAGCTGCGGGCCTCGGGCGAGGCGTCGGAGCGTCCGGCGGGCGACGCGCTGGCGGCCCTGACGCCGCAGGAGCTGCGGATCGCGCGGCTGGTGGCGGAGGGCGCGTCGAGCAAGGAGGTGGCGTCCCGGCTCTTCCTCAGCCCGCGGACGGTCGAGTACCACCTGTACAAGGTCTATCCCAAGCTGGGCATCACCAGTCGTACTGAACTGGCCCGCCTACTGTAGGAGACCAGTAGTCCTACGGAAGGCGGCACGGGCCTGGTCCGGCAGGCTGAGGGGCATGCAAACGAACCTGATCGACAAAGACGGCGTCGAGCTCTGGACCGAGGAGTTCGGGGACCCCGCGCACCCGCCGATCCTCCTGGTGGCGGGCGCGGGCGCGCAGGGCATCACGTGGCCGGACGAGCTCGTCGGGCGGCTGGTGGCGGGCGGTCGCCGGGTGATCCGCTACGACCACCGCGACACCGGCAAGTCGGGCACCGTGGACTTCGACGCGCATCCGTACAGCTGGCTGGACATCAAGGACGACATGCTGCGCGTGATGGACGCGTACGGGCTGGAGAGCGTGCATCTGGCGGGCCATTCGGCGGGCGGGCTGATCAGCCAGCTCGTCGCGGTGGAGCAGCCGGAGCGGGTGCGGACGCTGACGGTCGTCGGCTCGTCGCCGCTGGGTGAGCGGGAGGGCGAGGTGCTCATGCGGGCGCTGCTGGGCCGGCCGCAGCCGGAGGGCAGCCTGCCGCCGCCCACGCCGGAGTTCCTGGCGTACTTCCGTCAGGTGATCGCGAGCCCGCCGCCGGCGAGCCGGGGCGAGGAGATCGACCAGCTGATCGCCGAGGCGCGGGTGATGAACGGCACCGCGCTGCCGTTCGACGAGGACGCAGAGCGGCGGCTGGCCGAGCGGGTCCACGAGCGGGCCAGGAACCTGGGGGCGGCGATGAACCATCGGCGGGCCGGCGCGGAGGACTCCGGTTTCGAGCCCGTAGGCGTGCTGCACCGGGTGAAGGCGCCGACGCTGGTCATCGAGGGCACGCACGAGCCCGCCAAGCCCGGCCACGGCGCGATCATCGCCGAGCGGATCCCCGGCGCGGAGCTGCTGATGGTCCAGGACATGGGCCACATGATCATGCCTCAGCTCGCTGACGAGCTGGCGGCGGCCATCCTCACCCACACGGCCCGGTGAACGCCGACAGCGCGGCGAGCACGTCGACGGCCTGGCGGGCGTCGGGCGTGCTCGCCGGGTCGAGCAGCCACTGGATCATCAGCCCGTCGGAGATCGCGATCAGCACCGACACCAGGGCCTCCGGCGCGACCGGCAGCTCGACGCCCAGCTCGGCGGCGGCCCTGCGGAGCATGTCGGCGCCCGCCTCGCGGGCCCTGGCGTAGGAGGCGGCCAGCCGCTCGCGCAGCACGCTCTCGCGCAGCGCCGCCGGGTAGCCCTCGACGCAGATGACGAGCTGCGGCCGCATCTCCTCGAACACGTCGACCATCGAGATCATGGCGCGTTCGAGCAGGTCGCGGGGTGAGCCGAGGGCGCCGCCGAACACGGCCTGCTCCACCCGCTCGGTCCACGCCTCGAAGCAGCCCGCGATGGCCTCGTTGAGCAGGGCGTCCTTGCCCCCGAAGTGGTAGCCGATGGAGGCCAGGTTGGTCCCCGAGGCGGCGACCAGGTCGCGGGCCGTGGTGCGGGCGTAGCCCTTGTCCTGCAGGCAGCTCACCGCGCCCGCGAGGAGTTTTTCGCGATATCCCGCCTCTTTTCGTGACACGTGATCCATGCTACAGATGTAGACGAGCGTATATGACGTACGTACATATCAATCTGGAGCTGATTCGCGTGCTTCCCCCCGGACCCCGGTTTCCCGCCATCGCCCAGACCGCCTGGTTCATGCGCGACCCGGCAGGGCTGATCGAGCAGTGTCATCGCAGGTACGGCGACGTCTTCACGATCCGCTGGTTCGGCTTCCCGCCGGAGGTGTACGTGGCGACGGCCGAGCTGGCCGAGCAGGTGTTCAGGACCGACCAGGGCGGCGGGCTGGCCGGCGCGGCCCGGCGCGACTTCCTCGAACCGCTGGTCGGCGCGCACTCGGTGCTGACGCTCGACGGCGATGCCTGGGCCGGGCACCGCAAGTCGCTGACGCCGCCGCTGCGGGCCAAACAGGTCGCCGGCTACGCGGACGAGATCGCGGCCATCGCCGCCGAGAAGATCGCCGCCTGGCCGCTCGGCAGGCCGTTCGCGCTGCGCGACCGCATGCAGGAGATCACGCTGGAGATCATCATCCGGTTGATCTTCGGTATCCGCGACGCCGGGCGCATGGGCCGGCTGCGCGCGCTGCTCCCCCGCCTGATCGACTCGGGCGGCTCCATGGCCGTCGCGATGCTCCCGGCCCGGCTGCGCGGCCCCGCGGGCTCCCTGCCGTTCCTGCCGTACGCGCGGTTCCTGAAGGTGCGGGCCGCCGTCGACGCGATCCTGTACGACGAGATCCGCCGCAGGCGTGCCGAGCCCGGCGGCACGGACGTGCTGAGCCGGCTGCTGGACTCGGGGCTCGGCGACGACGAGATCCGCGACGAGCTGATCACGCTGCTCATCGCGGGTCACGAGACCACGGCCACCGGGCTGGCCTGGGCCTTCGAGCGGCTCCTGCGCCTGCCTGACGTGCTACGACGGCTGCCGGACGACGAGAGCTACCTCGACGCGGTCGTCAAGGAGACCCTGCGTGCCCGGCCCGTCGTCTACGAGGCGCCCCGGCTGCTGGACGCCCCGCTCCGGCTGGGCGGCTACGACATCCCCGCCGGATGGTACGCGGGGCCGTTCATCCCGCTCGTGCACCAGGACCCCGCCGCGTTCCCGTCACCGGCGGAGTTCCGTCCGGAACGCTTCCTCGACGGGCAGCAGAGCCGGGCCTGGATGCCCTTCGGCGGCGGCCGGCGCTTCTGCGTCGGCGCGCAGCTCGCCCTGCTGGAGATGCGCGTCATCATCCGCGAGGTGCTGCACCGCCTGGAGCTCGTGGCGCCCGATCAGGCGCCCGAGGCCAGGCGGCTCGCGAACGTCACGTTCGCCCCCGCGGAGCTGACGCGCGTCATTGCGCGCGCTCGGACTCCTGCTCGGACGCCGTAGCCGGGCGCACCTCGTCGCGCCCCGCATCGGCGCCCAACTCCTCGCGGAGCCGGTCATAGTCGATGTTGTGGTTGGTGTACTTCAGCTGGCGAGCGACCTTCGTCTGCTTCGCCTTGGCTCTTCCTCGGCCCATGGCTACTCCCTAGTCCCCGCTGTCATGCTATCTAACAACGTTACGACTTGAAGAATTGTGCAACTGCGCTGGATTAGTCTGGCACTATGCACGTGGAGGTCAACCAGGCCAAGGCCGACTTCTTCCGGACGCTCGGCCACCCCGCTCGCATCCGAGTGTTGGAGCTACTCCAGGAAGGGCCGCTACCCGTCAGGGATCTGCTGGCCCAGATCGACATCGAGGCGTCCAGTCTCTCCCAGCAACTCGCGGTCCTGCGCAGGGCGGGCATCGTGAGTGCGATCCGCGAAGGCAGCACCGTGGTCTACACGCTGGCCACACCCGAGCTCGCCGATCTGCTCGGCACCGCCCGCCGCATCCTCACCGACATGCTCGCCGACCAGGGGCAGCTTCTGGCCGAGCTTCGCGCGGAGGTCCCCTGACCCACCCGTTAGGCTCTGCCCCATGGTCTCCGAGCTGTTCGACCCCAAGGCGTGGCAGGCCGTCGACGGGTTCGACTTCACCGACATCACCTACCACCGGGCGGTCGACCAGGGCACGGTCCGCATCGCCTTCGACCGCCCGGAGGTGCGCAACGCCTTCAGGCCGCAGACGGTCGACGAGCTCTACCGCGCCCTCGACCACGCCCGTCAGAGCACCGACGTGGGCTGCGTGCTGCTGACCGGCAACGGCCCGTCGCCGAAGGACGGCGGCTGGGCGTTCTGCTCGGGCGGCGACCAGCGCATCCGAGGCAAGGACGGCTACCAGTACGCCGACGGCACCCCCTCGACCGGCCGGCTGCACATCCTCGAGGTGCAGCGGTTGATCCGGTTCATGCCCAAGGTGGTCATCTGCGTGGTGCCGGGCTGGGCGGCGGGCGGCGGGCACAGCCTGCACGTGGTGGCCGATCTCACACTGGCCAGCGCCGAGCACGCCCGCTTCAAGCAGACCGACGCCGACGTGGCCAGCTTCGACGGCGGCTTCGGCTCCGCCTACCTGGCCAGGCAGGTGGGGCAGAAGTTCGCCAGGGAGATCTTCTTCCTCGGCGACACCTACGACGCGGCCGACGCGCACCGGATGGGCATGGTCAACGCGGTGGTGCCGCACGCCGAGCTGGAGTCGACGGCGCTGGAGTGGGCGCGCAAGATCAACGGTAAGTCGCCGACCGCGCAGCGCATGCTCAAGTTCGCCTTCAACGCGATCGACGACGGGCTGGTGGGTCAGCAGGTGTTCGCCGGCGAGGCGACGCGGCTGGCGTACATGACCGACGAGGCCGCCGAGGGGCGCGACTCCTTCCTGGAGAAGCGCGAGCCCGACTGGTCGCCGTTCCCCTGGCACTATTGATCCATGCGTATCGTCGTGCCGCCGGCGCTGACCGAGAGTCATGTGAAGTGGGACGGTGAGGCCGGGCGGGCCTGGTCCGCGGGGCTGCCCGCGCTGGCCGAGCGCTACCTGGAGGAGTGGGAGCTGCGGCTCGACGGGGGGCCGATGCACGGCGTGGTGTCGCTGGTGCTGCCCGTGGTCCGGGCCGACGGCACCCCGGCGGCGCTGAAGCTGCAGCCGGTCAGCGACGAGAACGCGGGCGAGGGGCCCGGCCTGCGCGCGTGGGCGGGCGAGGCGTCCGTGCTGCTGTACGACGCCGATCCGGACACCGGGACCCTGCTGCTGGAGCGGCTCGACTCGAACCGGTCGCTGTCGGCGGTGCCGGACGACCTGGAGGCGCTGGAGATCCTGGCCGGGCTGCTGCGGCGGCTGGTGGCGCGGCCCGCGCCGCCGGGCACGCGGCGGCTGGCCGACATCGCTCAGGGCATGCTGGACGACGTGCCCGCCGCCCTGGAGGCGCTGCCCGGCGAGGACGAGCGCCGTTGGCTGCGGGTGTGCGCCGGGGCGGTCGCCGAACTGGCCGGCGAGCCGGGCGACCGGCTGCTGCACTGGGACCTGCACTACGACAACGTGCTGGCCGCCGAGCGGGAGCCGTGGCTGGCGATCGACCCGAAACCGCTGGCCGGCGACCCGGGGTTCGAACTGCTGCCCGCGCTGGACAACCGGTGGGACGACGTGGTCGCCACCGGCGACGTGCGGCGGGCGGTGCTGCGGCGCTTCGACCTGATGACCGATGTGCTGGAGCTCGACCGGCGCCGGGCAGCCGGCTGGACGCTCGGCCGGATCCTGCAGAACGCGCTGTGGAGCGTCGAGGACGGCGAGACCCGGCTGCACGACGTCCAGCTCGCCATCGCGGAGGCGGTCGTCACGGTGTGGTGAGCGGCTCCTCCCGGTAGGCCCGGTGCAGCAGCTCGACGAACTCCGGCGCGCCGGGCACCGGCTCCCGGCCGATCCGGTGCACGGGCACGCCCGGCGTCCACGAGTTCATCACCACGGCCCCGGCCAGCGACGGCAGGTCGGCGACCGTGATCTCCCGGACCCGCTGGGGCACCCCGAGGCGGTCGAGCCGGCGGCGCAGGATGCCCATCGTGGTCCCGGTGAGCATCGCGGCCTCGGGCCACACCACCGCCTCGCCGTCCCAGAAGGCCAGGTTCCAGATCGACGCCTCGCTCAGGCGGCCCCGCCGGTCCACGAACGCCGCGTCGTCGAAGCCCTGCTCCACGGCCTGGCGGAGGACGTACGTCTTGGCGGACTCGCCGACGTGCTTGATGGCGGGCAGGAAGCGTTCGTGCTCCACGACCGACAGCGCCAGCGGGCCCCGGGGACCGTTCGAGGGCGGGCCGGTGCGGACCAGCATCTCCGGCTCGGCGTCGGCCGCCGTGAATTCACCCGCCCGTGAGTAGACGGTGGCCATGAGCGAGGTGTCGGCCGGGCCGCCCTCCAGGGCCGCCCTCAGGTACGACAGCACCCGCTCGTCGGGGAGCGCCCGGCCGAACAGCTCCTTGGAGGCGTTCCGCAGCCGCTCAAGGTGCAGGTCCAGCCCGCGTACCCGGCCGTCGCGCACCTGCATGGCGGTGAAGTGGGCAAATCCGGCGAAAGCCAGCGGAGTGAGGTCCTCGGCGGTCGCCGGTTCGCCGTTGCGCTGCACTCGGGTCGTCATGGTTGCCTCCATCGGTATTAGGCGCATGCAATATTTGCATGTGCATGAAACCATAGAAGCGGCAGGATGTCGACCCGGGTCGCGGTCAGCCGGCGCTGACCACGATCACCACCTTCCCCCGGCCGTGACGCGTCTCGATCTCCCGGTGCGCCTCCGCGGCCTCCTCCAGCCGGTACGTCCTGCGTACCGGGAAGGCGAACGCGCCGGAGGCGTACAGGGCGGCGTAGCGGCCGAGGCGCTCGGCCGTGCGGACGCCCTGGGTGACCTTGATGCCCAGCTCTGCGGCCTTGCCGTGCTCGACCAGGGTGAGGATGCGGGCGCGGTCCTTGACCAGCTCCAGTGAGACCTCCAGGGCGTGACCGCCGGCGCCGTCCAGCGCCGCGTCGACCCCGCCCGGCGCGAGCGCGCGCACCCGGTCGGCCAGCCCGTCCCCGTACGCGACGGGGACGGCGCCGAGGTCGCGCAGGTAGGGATGGTTCTCCTCACGGGCGGTGCCGATCACGGTGGCGCCGCGCCGCCGGGCGATCTGGACGGCCGCGGTGCCGACCGAGCCCGCCGCGGCGTGCACGAGCAGCGTGTCGCCGTCGCCCACGCCGAGCCCGTCGATGGCCAGCTCGGCCGTCTGGACCCCGGCGGTCAGCCCGCCCGCCACCTCCCACGGCAGCTCCGCCGGCTTGGGCGTCACGTCACCGGCGGGCACCACCACGTACTCGGCACAGGAGTTGAGCAGCGAGAAGCCGAGCACGTCGGCGCCCACCGCCACTCCGGTCACTCCCTCGCCCACCTGGTCGACCACGCCGGCGAACTCGTTGCCGGGGATGCGCGGCAGCTCGCCGGTCACGTTCGGCGGGGTCCAGCCGGCGCGCACCGCCGCGTCGAACGGCTGGACGCCCGCCGTCCTGACCCGCACCCGCACCTGCCCCGGCCCGGCCTGCGGGGCGGGCAGTTCCATCACGCGCAACACCTCGGGGCCGCCGTGGACGTCGAACGCCGCGGCCCGCATCATCTCTTCGCTCATGCCGCCCAGCCTGCTTCCTCAAGTGCTCTTGAGGTCAAGCCAGCTAACCTTTCGGGAACTTTTTCCTTTACTCACGCTTTATCCAGATATAGTCCGACAACGGATACGCACCGGGGGACGGGGCAACCAGCATTGGGCGAGTTTCTGCATGTCGCGTTCAGCTATCCGATGGCCGTTTTCACCTATCCGCTGATCGTGGTCGTCGGCTACTGGCTGACTGTCGTGACAGGGCTGTTCGACACCGGCGAGCACGACGCGCCATGGCTCGGATTCGGCGGCGTGCCGGCCGGGGTCACGCTCTCGCTGCTGATCGCGATCGCCTGGCTGCTGACCCTGATCGGCAGCCAGCTCACCACGCTGCCCGTCGTACCCCTGCCGGCGCTGGCCGGGGGCTGGCTGGCCACCCGCGCGCTGGTGGCGCCGCTGCGGCGGCTGGTGCCCCGCGAACGGCAGCCCTCGCGCGGCGACTTCGTCGGCCAGATGTGCGTGATCCGCACCGGCCGGGCGGGCGCCGACTTCGGCCAGGCCGAGGTCACCGCCGCCGACGGTTCATCGGCGGTGATCCAGGTGCGGACGACCGGCCAGGACACGCTGTCCCGTGGCGACAGCGCATTGATCTTCGAATACGACGCAGAAGGCGAATTCTTCTGGGTCATGCCTTACGAAAGTGAGCACTGATGGATGTCATCTCCACCGGTTTCGGGATTTTCATAGCCGTCGTCCTGGTCATCGTCATAGGGCTGCTCATCCTCGTCAGCCGCCTTTTCCGTAAGGTCGAACAGGGCAAGGCGTTGATCATCTCGAAGGTCAACAAGGTCGACGTGACGTTCACCGGGGCCATCGTGCTCCCCGTCGTCCACCGGGCCGAGATCATGGACATCTCGGTCAAGACCATCGAGATCGGGCGGACCGGCCGTGAAGGGCTGATCTGCCGCGACAACATCAGGGCCGACATCAAGATCACCTTCTTCGTACGGGTGAACAAGACCGCCGAGGACGTCATCAAGGTCGCCCAGGCCATCGGCACCGTCCGGGCCAGCGACGAGTCGACGCTGCAGGAATTGTTCAGCGCCAAGTTCTCCGAGGCGCTCAAGACCGCCGGCAAGCAGCTCGACTTCGTCGACCTCTACACCAAGCGCGACGAGTTCCGCGACCAGATCGTCAGGCTGATCGGCACCGACCTCAACGGCTACAGCCTGGAGGACGCGGCGATCGACTACCTGGAGCAGACCTCGCTCATGCAGCTCGACAAGAGCAACATCCTGGACGCCCAGGGCATCCGGAAGATCACCGAGCTGACGGCGCTGGAGCACGTGCGCACCAACGAGTTCCAGCGAACCGAGGAGAAGGAGATCACCCGCCAGAACGTGGACGCCCGCGAGGCGATCCTGGAGCTGCAGCGCCGCCAGGCGGACGCCGAGATCAAGCAGAAGCGCGAGATCGAGACCATGAAGGCGCGCGAGGAGGCGGAGATCGCCCGCGTGCAGGCCGAGGAGCGGCTGAAGGCCCAGGCGGCCAACATCAAGACCGACGAGCAGCTCGGCGTCCAGCACGAGAACCGGGCCCGCGAGGTGGCCGTCGCGGAGAAGAACCGCGAGCGGGTGATCGCGATCGAGTCCGAGCGCATCGAGAAGGACCGCCTGCTGGAGGTCATCGCCCGCGAACGGGAGACCGAGCTGTCGCGCATCGCCAAGGACAAGGAGGTCGAGACCGAGAAGCGGTCGATCGCCGAGGTCATCCGCGAGCGCATCGCCGTCGACAAGACCGTGGCCGAGCAGGAGGAGGCCATCAAGCGGCTGCGCGTGGTCGAGGAGGCCGAGCGCACCCGCCAGTCGGTGATCATCGCCGCCGAGGCCGAGGCGCAGGAGAACCTGGTCAAGGGCATCAAGGCGGCCGAGGCCGCGGAGGCCGCGTCGAAGTTCAGGGCCCGCGAGGAGCTGGTGCTCGCCGAGGCCAGGCAGCAGGCCGCCGAGCTGGAGACCCGGGCCAAGATCCGGCTGGCGGAAGGCGTCCAGGCCGAGTCGGCGGCCGCCGGGCTGGCCGACGTCCAGGTCAGGGAGCGCGACGCGGAGGCGATCGAGAAGGTGGGCCGCGCCGAGGCGCTGGTGCTGAGCGAGAAGCTCAGGGCCGAGGCCGAAGGCGCCAGGGCGATGGCGGTGGTCGAGGGCGACCGGCTCAAGGCGAAGGCCGCGGGCGAGCAGGCGATGGCCCTGGCGGCCGCCGCCGCGGTGGGCGAGAAGCTGAAGGCCGAGGCCGAGGGTCTCACGGAGAAGGCGGCCGCGATGGCGGCGCTGGACGAGTCCAGCCGGGCTCACGAGGAGTACCGCCTGCGGCTGGAGACCGACAAGGAAGTGCGGCTCAAGCAGATCGACGTCTCCCGGCAGGTGGCCGAGTCGCAGGCCAGCGTGCTCGCGGCGGGCCTGGCCAAGGCCAACATCGACATCGTCGGCGGCGACACGATGTTCTTCGACAAGGTCGTGGGCTCCATCACCGCGGGCAAGGTGGTCGACGGCTTCGTCGAGCACTCCGGCGTCGTCCGCTCGATGGCGACGCCGTACCTGAACGGGAGCGCCAGCCTGGTCGAGGACATCGGGCGGCTGGTCGGCGGGATCGGCAGCGAGGACCTGAAGAACCTGACCGTGTCGGCGCTGCTCATGCAGCTCATCCAGCGAGGCGGGCCGGACTCCGGGCCGCTCGGCGAGTTGCTGGAGACGGCGCGCCGGCTGGGCGTGGCCGACTCCCCGGTGGCGGCGCTGGCCCCCGCGAAGGTCTGACGCGTGACCGAGGACGTCCGGCCCGATCTGGAGGCCGGCACCTACGAGGTGCTCAGGAACCGGCTCGGGGCCCAGGCGAAGGCGCTGACGAAGGCGGCCGAGGCGGTCAACGCGCAACGGCTGGAGGTGTTCGGCGGGGCGGAGCTGCGGCTGCTGGGCACCGAGCGCATCCGTACCGAGAACAACTGCGTGCCCAGGGACATCGTCTCCCTGGGCGGGGTGATGCTGTTCGGCTACAACGTGTTCATCGGGCTCAAGCCGGAGACCTCGGTCGCCGACGTGTTCGCGGTGCACCGGTTCACCCGGGACGGCGACACGTTCCGGTTCGACCAGGAGAAGCTGGAGACGCTGGACGACGAGGCGTTCAGGAAGGACTTCGCCGAGCTCTACCGCTACTACAAGGAGACCCGGCTGGCGCAGCTCAGACGGGTGGAGGGCAAGCTGCTGGCCGTGTTCCGGACGGGGCCGGCGGACATCCGGGTGCTGCGCTGGACGGTCACGCCCAGCGGGGTCCCGCACTATCAGGACAATCGCGGGGAGCGGGATCACGTCTTCCCGCCCTCGCACGACTTCGAGTGGACGCCCACCACCCGCGACGACCACGTGCTCGGCCGGCACCCGCACATCTCCGTCGAGGGCGAGGTGTTCGTCGAGACCGTCGGCGGCGACCTCACCATCAAGATCGAGAACAACACGGAGTCGGGTGAGGGCATCTACTCCGAGCCCGTCACCGAACCGCTGCAGAGCCTGGCCGACGCCGACGTCGAGCACGCCCGCGTCGGCCCGCTCGTCCTCATGCGGATCCGGCCGTACAAGGAGACCGTCTGGCGGCACCTGGTCTTCAACACCCGCACCAAGGCCGTGACCAGGCTCGACGGCATCGGCCAGGCGTGCCAGCGGCTGCCCGAGGACCAGGGGTTGATCTTCCCGGGCGGCTACTACCTCGCCACCGGGGTCAGCAAGACGTTCGACACGGACGTAACCGACCTGGAGTTCGAGCGGGTGGTGCGCTCCCCCAACGGCGAGGACGTGCTCTACGTCTTCCACGCCAGGGGCGACGGGCGCTCGCTGCTGCTGCCGTACAACGTGATCAGGAAGGAGGTGGCCAACCCCATCGTGTGCCACGGCTACTCGCTGTTCGACGACGGCACGATGGTGGTCTTCCGCGCCACCTCCGAGGAACCGACGCGGGTGCACCCGATGCAGGTGTGGCAGACGCCGTACGTCTCCGACACCTACGCGGCCGCCCAGCCGACCGGCACCGGGCCACTGGAGCGGATCGGCAACGCCGAGCTGGTGCGCGGCATCTCCGACTGCCTCTCGGTCGCCCGGATGATCGAGGAGATGGCGCCGTCGGCGGCCACGTTCGAGGCGCTGATCGCCGCCTGCACGCGCGCCTTCGACAGCTTCCACTGGCTCGGCGAGCAGGGCCTGAGCGAGCCGCTCGGCGACGTGCGCGCCACCGCCGAGCAGGTCCTGGACGAGTACGAGAACGTCGAGCAGCTCACCCGGCAGGCGGCCCGGACCCTGGAGGAGGCCGAGGAGGAGGTCACGCAGCTCGTCCGGCGGTCCAGGGGCGACACGCCCACGACGGCCGACGCCTGGGTGACGCTGCTGGCCACCCTGCGCCGGTCCCAGGGACACCTGGTGACGCTGCGCGAGGTGCGCTACGTCGACCTGGCCCGGCTGGACGAGCTGACCGCCGAGGTGCGCGCGGAGCTGGACGCGGCGGGCCGCCGGGCGGTGGCGTTCCTGGAGGGCGCCGACGCGTTCACCGGCTACGCCGCCGCCGTCGAAGCGCTGGCCGCCGAGGCCGCCGCGATCGCCACCGCCGCCGAGGCCGAGCCCGTCGCCGACCGGCTGGCGACGCAGGCCGAAGGGCTGGAGGTGGTCACCGAGGTCGTCGGCTCGCTCGACATCGCCGACGCCACCGTGCGCACCGCGATCCTGGGCCGCATCGCCGAGGTGCTCGGCGGCGTCAACCGCGCGCGGGCCGTCCTCGACGGACGGCGGCGCGAGCTGCTCGGCAGCGAGGGCCGGGCCGCGTTCGCCGCCGAGTTCGCGCTGCTCGGACAGGCCATCACCGGCGCGCTCGCGGTCGCCGACACCCCCGCGACCTGCGACGAGCAGCTCGGCCGGCTGATGATCCAGGTGGAGAACCTGGAGTCGCGGTTCGGCGAGTTCGACGACTTCGCCGCCCAGCTCGCCGCCAAGCGCGACGACGTCTACGAGGCGTTCTCCTCGCGCAAGCAGTCGCAGCTCGACGCGCTGGCCCGGCGCGCCGACCGGCTGTTCGCCTCCGCCGAGCGCATCCTGGCCGGCGTCACCAGGCGGCTCGGCACCCTGGGCACGCTCGACGAGGTCAACACCTACTTCGCCACCGACCCCATGATCACCAAGCTCCGCTCGGTCGCGGCCGAACTGCGCGAGCTGGGCGACGCCGTACGCGCCGAAGAGCTCGACGGCCGGGTCAAGGCGGCGCAGCAGGAGGCCGGGCGGGCGCTGCGGGACCGGCTCGACCTGTTCACCGACGGCGGCGACACCATCCGCCTGGGCCACCACCGCTTCGCCGTCAACACCCAGCCGATCGACCTGACGCTGGTGCCGCACGGCTCCGAGATGAACTTCGCGATCACCGGCACCGACTACCGCGCCCCCGTCCCGGCCTCGTTCGCCGACACCCGGCCGTACTGGGACCAGTTGCTGGTCTCGGAGACCCCGGAGGTCTACCGCGCCGAGCACCTCGCCGCGTCCCTCCTGGACGCGGCCGTGCCCGGCGCCGACCTCCAGGCGCTGGTACGGCAGGCCGCGCAGGAGCGCTACGACGAGGGGTACGAGCGCGGCGTGCACGACCACGACGCGGCGGCCATCCTGGACGTCCTCGTCCGGCTCCGCGACGGCGCCGGGCTGCTGCGTTATCCGCCAGAAGCGCGGGCCGGGGCGCAGCTTTTCTGGGCGCACGGGATCGACGATGTTTCACGTAAAACATTGACCACCCGGGCCGTGTCGCTGGTGCGGGCCCGCGAGGTCTTCGGTCCCACACCGGCGCTGACGGCGCTGGCCGCCGAGCTGGGCGCGCTGATCTCGGCCTTCCTGGCGACCGCCGGCGCCTGGGACGCCGGCGATCTGGCCGGCGAATACCTGCTGGAGGAGCTGGCCGGGCAGCCGGCCGGGTTCGTGACCAGCAAGGTCGCGCGCGACCTGGTCGCCGGGTTCCACCAGGCGCTCGGGCCCGGCCGGACCCGCGAGTTCGAGGAGGACCTGAAGGCCGTCCCGCTGCCCGAGCGCATACAGCTCGCACGGGCCTGGCTCGGCGCCTTCGACCAGGGGCCGGAGCTGGCCGAGGCCATTGCCGTGCAACTGTGCGACCTGCCCCGCCACGACTCCGGCGCGGCCGTCACCGCCACCGCCTACGGCCTCCTGGGCGCGCACACGCGGATCAGTGGCCGGAAGCTGGAGATCCGGCTGGACGAGATGCTGGCCAGGACCCGGCGGTTCGCCACCGAACGGGTGCCCGCCTTCCGCGCCTACCAGAAGCGGCGCGGCGAGCTCGTCGACGCCGAACGGGCCAGGCTGCGGCTGGAGGAGTACAAGCCCAAGGTGATGAGCGCCTTCGTGCGCAACAGGCTGCTCGACGAGGTCTACCTGCCGCTGATCGGCGACAACCTGGCCAAGCAGCTCGGTGCCGCGGGCGCGGGCAAACGGACCGACCAGATGGGGCTGCTGCTCCTCATCTCGCCGCCCGGCTACGGCAAGACGACGCTCATGGAGTACGTCGCCAGCCGGCTCGGGCTGGTGTTCGTCAAGGTGAACGGGCCCGCGCTCGGGCACCGCGTCACCTCCCTGGACCCCGCCGAGGCGCCCGACGCCACCGCCAGGCAGGAGGTGGAGAAGATCTCGTTCGCGCTGGAGACGGGCAACAACACGCTGCTCTACCTGGACGACATCCAGCACACCTCGCCGGAACTGCTGCAGAAGTTCATCTCGCTCTGTGACGCACAACGCCGCATCGAAGGCGTCTGGAACGGCCGGACGCGCACGTACGACCTGCGCGGCAAGCGGTTCGCCGTGTGCATGGCGGGCAACCCGTACACCGAATCGGGGCAGCGCTTCCGCATCCCCGACATGCTCGCCAACCGGGCCGACGTGTGGAACCTGGGTGACGTGCTGTCCGGGCGGGAGGAGCTGTTCGCGCTGAGCTTCATCGACAACGCGCTCACCTCCAACCCGGTCCTCGCGCCGCTGTCGGCCCGCGACCGGTCCGACGTCGAGCTGCTCGTCCGGCTCGCCCGCGGCGACCAGGGCGTACGGCCCGACCAGCTCAAGCACCCCTACACCAAACCCGAACTGGACCAGGTGCTCAGCGTGCTGCGCAAGCTCGTCCGGGTGCAGGAGGTGGTGCTGGCCAACAACCGGGCCTACATCGCCTCCGCCGCCCAGTCCGACACCGCCCGCACCGAGCCGCCTTACCGCCTCCAGGGCTCCTACCGCAACATGAACAAGCTCGCCGAACGCATCGTCCCCGCCATGAACGACGCCGAGCTCGAAGCGGTGCTCGACGACCACTACCTCGGCGAGGCGCAGACCCTGACCTCCGACGCCGAGGCCAACCTGCTCAAACTCGCCGAACTCCGCGGCCGCCTGACCCCCGGCCAGGCGGCCCGCTGGGCCGACATCAAAGCCGCGTACGTGCGCGCCAAGGCGCTCGGCGGCAACGGCGACGACCCGATGACCCGGGCCGTCGGCGCGCTCGGCCTGCTCGCCGACCGGGTCCGCGACGTCGGCTCGGCCATCAGGGAGACCTGAGCTCCAGCCGCGAACCGGTGAAGGCGGCGCGCATCCGGCGGTCGTGCGTCACGACCACCAGCGCGCCGCCGTACCCGGCCAGCGCCTCCTCCAGCTCCTCCACCAGCAGCGGAGACAGGTGGTTCGTCGGCTCGTCCAGCAGCAGCAGGTCCACCGGGGTCGTCACCAGGCGGGCCAGCTCCACCCTGCGCCGCTGCCCGTACGAGAGCTCGCCCATCCGCAGCAGCAGGTCACGTGGCCTGAACAGGCCCAGGGCCAGCAGGGTCTCCGCCTGCTCGTCGAGGTCCCCCTCGCGGCCCTCGGCGAACGCCCTCAGCAGCGTCCTGTCCCTCGGGGGTGTCACGTGGTCCTGCCTCAGATACCCGACCCTGGCCGGACGCCGCACGGTCCCGCCGTCGGGGGGCAGCTCGCCGGCCAGCACGTGCATCAGCGTGCTCTTGCCCGCGCCGTTCGGGCCCGTCACCAGGAGCCGCTCCCCGCGCCGTACGTCCAGACGCCCCAGCCGCAACCTTCCCCGCACCACCAGGCCCCGCACCTCGACCACCGCCCCTGCACCCCGGGCCACCCC
>NZ_LAVL01000178.1 GCF_001083785.1 Nonomuraea sp. SBT364 | reverse complement strand
CGCGGAACTCGCGCACCCGCGGCCCCCACGATGCCGGGGAGGCCCGCGACGATCGCGACGATCGTGGCGAGCGCGGTCCGCGGGTGCGCGAGTTCCGCGACAAGCGAGGCCGCTGGGCCGGCGAACCCCACGCCATGCACGACACCCGCGCCTCCCGCGAACCGCGAGAACCACACGAATCACGCCACCCCCACACCCCCAGCCACCCAAGCGAGCCCCGCGGGATGCGGGACGCGCGCCGGCCGCAGGACGTACGCGAAGCACGGGACACGCGCGGGCGGCGGGCGGGTCAGCCCGGGGACGCGCGCGGTGCCCGTGAGGTGCGCGAACTCCGCGAAACGCGCCACCCCCAGGAGGCCGGGGACGCGCGTGGACGCAGGGTGAGCGGGCCGCGCGGGATGCGGGACGGCCGTGAGGCGCGGGAGGTGCGGCCGGGTGATTCCCGTGAGGTGCGGGAGGGGCGGCCCGGGGGACGGGGGGACGCGGCGGCTCGGACGCGCCTGACCACGTGCGCGTACAAGGTGACGGCCGGGACCCGGGTGTATGTGAAGCCGGAGCGGCGGTCCAAGGAGCTGGAGCACTTCGGCTCCGAGGGCCGCACGCTGGGGTCGTGCGCGGCGCTCACCGGCAAGAAGTGGACGAAGGTGCTCGCGCCCGAGCGCGGCAAGATCGGCTATGCCCGCACCGACAGGCTGAAGAACCTCGGCGCCAAGAAATGGCTGTCCATCTGAGTCAGGCGGACTTGCGGGCCTTGCGCTTGGGGGCCGCCTCCTTGTCCTTGGACTCCTTCTCCTTGGACTCCTTGGACTCCTTGGCGGCCCCCTTGGGCTTGGCGCCCTCGCCGGAGCGTTCGCGCTTGGCGGCGTCGACGCTGGCCCGCAGCGCGGCCATGAGGTCGACGGCGGGCCCGGCCTCCTCCTCCTCGGGCGCCGCGATGACCTCCTTGCCCGCCACCTTGGCCTCGATCACCTGCTGCAGCGCCTCGCGGTAGGTGTCGTGGTACTCGGTGGGGTCGAAGTCGGCCTCCATCGTGGTGATCAGCGACTCGGCCATCTTGAGCTCCTGGGCCCGCACCTCGATGTCCTCTTCCAGGAACTCGAAGTCCGGCCTGCGGATCTCGTCCGGCCAGAGCATGGTCTCCAGGACGAACACGCCGTCGCGCACCCGCAGCGTGGCCAGCGACTCACGCTGGCGCAGCGCCACCTTGACCACCGCGACCTGCCCCGAGCTCTCCAGCGCGTTGCGCAGCAGCACGTACGGCTTGGCGCCCTGGGCGTCGGGTTCGAGATAGTACGACTTGGCGAAGTAGATGGGGTCGATCTGCTCGGCCGGGGCGAACTGCAGCACGTCGATCCGGCGGGAGGTGCTGAGGGGCAGCCCCTCGAAGTCCTCGTCGGTCAGCACGACCATCTCGCCGGTGCCCAGTTCGTAGCCTTTGGCGATGTCGGCGTAGGCGACTTCTTCCCCGTCGACGGTGCACACCCGCTTGTAGCGGATCCGGCCGCCGTCCTCGCGGTGCACCTGGTGGAAGCTCACGTCCTTCTGCTCGGTGGCCGAGTAGAGCTTGACCGGGATGGTGACCAGCCCGAAGGAGATCGCACCTTTCCAGATGCTGCGCATGGGCACTCCTCAGCAGTAGCGGGCGGTCCACCAATGGGCACATACCCGTCATGGTGCAACCAATGCCACACACGATTGAACCGATGCTGGCTGTACCTGGGGAACTACCCTCCGATCACGACCGGTACGGCCTTGAGGTCAAGTGGGACGGCATCCGCGCCATCGTGCACGTGGACGGCGGCCTGCGGGTGACGGGAAGGCACGGAGCCGACTACACGCGCCGATACCCCGAAATTTCAGACTTCGGCATGAAAAGTGCTGTCATTGATGGCGAGGTAGTGGCACTGGACCGGCACGGCAGGCCGAACTTCGTCCGGTTGCAGCGGCGCATGCACCTGACCGACCCGGAGCCGCTGATGCTGGAGCGCTACCCCGTCACGTACCTGCCCTTCGACCTGCTCTACCTCGACGGCATGTCCCTGTGCGACCTGCCCTACCAGGCCAGGCGGAGCCTCCTGGACGAGCTCGACATCGGCGCGCCCCCGTACTTCCCGGGCGACTCCGGCCTGCTGGCCGCGACCACCGAGCAGGGCCTCGAAGGCGTGGTGGCCAAGCGGCTCGACTCCCCCTACCAGCCCGGCGTGCGCTCCCCCGCCTGGATCAAGGTCAAGAATCTGAGCATCACCGAAGTGGTGATCGGCGGCTGGAAGCCCGGCAAGGGCCGCAGGTCCGGCGGCATCGGCTCGCTCGTCATGGGCGTGTTCACGCCCATCGGTCTCACGTACGTCGGCCACGTCGGGACCGGCTTCACCGAGGAGGCCCTGGATCAGCTGTACGCCCTCCTGCGACCGCTGGAGATCCCCCGGAGCCCCTTCAGCAACGAGGTCCCGTGGCGTAATCGATGGGTTAGACCCGATCTGGTCGGGGAGGTGGCCTACACGATGTGGACCGACGACCAGCGCCTGCGCCATCCCGTATGGCGTGGGCCGCGACCCGACAAGCTCCCTTCGGAGGTGACGCGGTGAAGGTCCCCGTCAAGGTGGACGGGCGCGAGCTGACCCTGAGCAACCTGGACAAGGTGCTCTACCCCGAGGAGGGCTTCGCCAAGGCCGAGGTCATCGACTACTACAGCCGCGTCGCCCCGGTGCTGCTGCCCCACCTCGCGGGCCGCCCGCTGACGGTCAAGCGCTACCCCAACGGCGTCGACGGCCCGTCGTTCTTCGAGAAGAACGCCCCCGACCACACCCCCGGCTGGGTACGGCGCGTCCGGCTGCCGGTGCCGGGCAGCACCAAGGACCGCGAGAGCATCGACTTCGCCGTCGTCGACGACCTGCCGACCCTGGTCTACTACGCCAACCTGGCCGCCCTGGAGCTCCACGTTCCGCAGTGGCGCGTCTCGGACGAGGGCGAGGCGCTGCCGCCCGACACGCTCGTGTTCGACCTGGACCCCGGCCCGCCCGCGACGATCGTGGAGTGCTGCCGGGTGGCGCTCATGCTGCGCGAGCTGCTGGCCGCCGACGGGCTCACCGCCAGGCCGAAGACCAGCGGCAGCAAGGGCATGCAGCTCTACGCCGCCTGGGACTGCCGCGAGGAGCCGTCCGCGTACGCCAAGCGGCTGGCCCAGGCGCTGGCCAAGGAGCATCCGGACGAGGTCGTCAGCGTCATGACCAGGAAGCTTCGGCCGGGCAAGGTGTTCATCGACTGGAGCCAGAACAACCCGGCCAAGACCACCGTGGCCCCCTACTCGCTGCGCGCCAGGGCCCGGCCGACGGTCTCGACGCCGCTGCTCTGGAAGGAGGTGGAGGGCTGCGAACACGCCGACGAGCTGGTGTTCACCACGGCCGACGTACTCGCCCGGGTCGAGGAACACGGCGACCTTTTCGGCGCGGCGTAGGCTGGGTGCGTCCACATGCAACGGGGCCACATGTGAAGGGGGAACGACATGTCGGAGATGGACGTACGCGGGAACGAGGCGAATTTCGCCGACGACGAGGAACGGCCGCTGGAGGCGCCGGAAGCCGATGCCGTCGAGCAGCACCAGAGGCTGAGCGACGACGACTCCGGGCCGCGCCGGGAGATCCCGTTCGACGTCGACCCCGCCGACGCGGCCGAGCAGGACCGCGTGGTCGAACTCGATGATGACGACTATCGCTGAGACGGCCGCTACCCGCACGTAGGATGTCGGCACGACCCGCACGAAGACCGTTGGAGACCCGCGTGACCGCTACCCCGGACGCCAAGCCCCGGGGCACTCGGCTGCCCCGACTCGCCCGCCGCCGGCAGTTGCTCAGCGCCGCGCAGGAAGTCTTCGTCGAGAACGGCTACCACGCGGCCGCCATGGACGAGATCGCCGAGCGGGCCGGGGTCAGCAAGCCGGTGCTCTACCAGCACTTTCCCGGCAAGCTGGAGCTCTACCTGGCACTGCTCGACCTGCACGTCGACGACATGGTCAACCGCTGCCGCGAGGCCCTGGCCTCCACGAACGAGAACAAGCTGCGCGTGCAGGCGACGTTCAGCGCGTTCTTCGACTTCGTCTCCACCCAGGGCGAGGCGTTCCGCCTGGTCTTCGAGTCCGACCTGCGCAACGTGGCGCCGGTGCGGCAGCGGGTGGAGCGGTCACTGAGCGAGTGCGCCGAGATGGTCAGCGCGGTGATCCAGGAAGACACCGGCTGCGCCAGCGACGAGGCGCACCTGCTCGGCGTCGGGCTGGTCGGCATGGCCGAGGTCAGCGCCCGTTACTGGGTGACCAAGCACGGTTCCATCCCGAAGGACGCGGCCGAGCAGCTCATGGCCCGGCTCGCCTGGCGGGGCATCAGCGGTTTTCCGCGTACGGCATAACCCGTTCGCTGGGCGCGATCAATCGGCGTGTTTGCGGCGCGCAGCGGCCACGATGGGATCAGCACAGCCCCGTCGAAAGGGAGCACGATGGAAGTCAAGATCGGGGTACGTTCCGTACACCGCGAGCTCGTGGTGGAGACCGACCTGTCGTCGGAGCAGGTCGAAGAGGAGATCAGGCAAGCGCTGGCAGCCGAGCGGGGCGTGTTCGCCATCACTGATGTGAAGGGCAGGCGCGTGGTCGTGCCGGTGGCGGCGCTCGGCTTCATAGAGATCGGCGAAGACGAATCCCGTCCGGTGGGCTTCGGCGGCACACTGTAGTTTTCCCGGCCCGCACCGCAGGGCCCGCGTGACTCTCGCGCCCCGCCCATCCCCGGGGCCCGGGAGTCACCGCCCCGAGCACTGCGGGCCCGGCCGGGCTGAGGTGTGAGGCTCCGTCCCACCAGGAATCACCAGCCGGGAAGCCACCCAGCCGGGCAACCTTCGGGCTCGCGTAACGGCGGCCGGCCACCATCCGGTCAGCGGCCGTTCCCCTGGAGGCCCTGCACCACGTGCGGCGACCGGCTGAGCCGGCCCCGCCGTAAAACAATCCTTTGACGGGCCCCCACTCCGTGCGGCGGCCGACCCGAGCCCGCCCTGCCGCGAAAACCCCATGAAAACCCGCACGCGCCTCGACAACCCGAGCCCGCCCTGCCGTGAAGGAGCGATGCGGTCAGGCGAGGGTGGAGGGGATTGCGCAGCCGCGGGGCCGGCGGCGGCGGGGTGCGAGCTCCGGCCACGCGGTCGGGCACCAGGCGCCGCCCCTCCGCAGCACGGCCCGCGATGGCCAGCGATTCGGCCCACATCTCGTCAAGGAACTGCCGTAGCGGCGCGAGGCCCTCATGCCTGGCACGCTACAGCCGTTCGCCGCCTCGCGCCGCGCTATGCCGAGACCGGCCCGAAGACGGTCAGATGCCCAGCGCCGCCATCCGCTTGCTGTGCTCCTCGGTGAGGCGGGCGAACATCCGGGAGATCTCCGCCTGGTCGTCGGCCCCCGACTCGACCAGCATCATGGCCAGCTCCGGCCGGGCCGCGGCCACCCGCTGCCCCTGGCTGAGCGCCTCGCCGACCATCCGCCTGGCCCACAGCGCCAGCCGTCCCCCGGCGACCGGGTCGGCGGTGACGCCGGCCCGGACCCGCTCCACCGCGAACTCGGCCCGGCCCTCGTCCGCCAGCACCTCGTCGACCAGTTCGGCGATCGACGGGTCGAGCCGCCGGGCCGCCTCCCGGTAGAAGTCGAGCGCGATGCCTACCCCCACATATGCTTTGACCAGCGCCTCCAGCCAGTCGGTCGGCGCGGTCTGGCGGTGCCAGGCGTCCAGCGCCTCGGCGAACGGCTGCATCGCCAGGTCCGGGTCGGCGCCGAGTTCGGTGAGCCGGTCGCGCAGCAGCCGAAAGTGCGCGTATTCCGCCACGGCCAGCTCGCTGAGCGCGGCCCGGTCGGCCAGCGAGGGCGCCAGCCGCGCAGCGTCGTCGGTCATCCGCGTGAACGCGCTGAGCTCGGCATAGGCCAGGACGCCGAGCAAATCGACGACCCCAGGGGACTCGTTCATACGTCGCAGCGTACTTCGGTGAATCTTCGGGAACATACGTGAGCTCGGCCAGCGTTGTGGTATCGAGTACACTGCTCTGTGAAAGTGCGACCGCACTGTGTAAATTCGGGGGAATCTCTCCCGGATGCCCCCGCTCCCCGGGTGCGCGGTCGCTGATGACATGAGAGGGCTGGCTCTACCGCGAGGACCCAGGCACGGGGGTATTTTTTCCGCCCGATCGGTCCCGGCAGGCCCGCCTTCATTTGAGACTGAGGCAGGCCACGCTGACGACTTTCCGAGACCTCGGAGTCACACCAGAAATCGCCGATGCCCTCGAGACCGAGGGCATCACCACACCGTTCCCGATCCAGGAGATGGCTCTCCCGCTCGCCCTGAGCGGTCAGGACCTCATCGGACAGGCACGCACGGGCACGGGCAAGACCTACGCGTTCGGCATCGCCATGCTGCAGAGCATCGGCAAGCCGCGCAAGAACCGCAAGAAGCCCCGCGGGCTGGTCGTCGTGCCGACCCGCGAACTGGCCCACCAGGTGAGCGGTGACCTCGTCACCGCCGCTGGCAAGCTCGGCTCCCGTGTCCTGACCGTTTACGGCGGTCGCGCGTACGAGCCGCAGATCGAGGCGCTGAAGGCCGGTGTCGACGTCATCGTCGGCACCCCCGGACGCCTGCTCGACCTGGTCAAGCAGAAGCATCTCGACCTCAGTCAGATCACCAGTCTGGTGCTCGACGAGGCCGACCGCATGCTCGACCTGGGCTTCCTGCCCGACATCGAACGGATCTTCAAGCTGATCCCGGCGCAGCGGCAGACGATGCTGTTCTCGGCCACCATGCCGGGTGAGATCGTCTCGCTCTCGCGCAAGTACCTAAGCCGTCCCACTCACGTGCGCGCCGAGCACGAGAGCGGCGCGGGCGAGACCACTCCGCAGGTCCGCCAGATCGTCTGGCGCACCCACCGGATGGACAAGATCGAGATCGTCGCCAGGCTGCTCCAGGCCGATGGCCGCGGGCTCACCATGGTCTTCTGTGAGACCAAGCGAGCCTGTGACATGGTCGCCGAGCAGCTCGACACCCGTGGCTTCGCGGTCGCGGCCGTGCACGGCGACCTCGGCCAGGGCCAGCGTGAGCAGGCCCTGCGCGCGTTCCGCAACGGCAAGATCGACGTGCTGGTGGCCACCGACGTGGCGGCCCGCGGCATCGACATCGACGACGTCACCCACGTGGTCAACTACGACGCTCCCACCGACGACAAGACCTACGTGCACCGGATCGGCCGCACCGGCCGGGCCGGGCGCACGGGCATCGCGGTCACGTTCGTGGAGTGGGAGGAGCTGACCCGCTGGAAGATGATCAACCAGATGCTCGGCCTGGACTTCCCCGAGCCCGTGGAGACCTACTCCACCTCGCCGCACGTCTTCACCGAGCTCAGCATCCCCGAGGGCACCAAGGGTGTGCTGCCGCACGCCAACCGCTCCCGGGCGGGCCTGTCGGCGGAGCAGATCGAGGATCTCGGTGAGACGGGCCGGCCCCGCGCTCGTGGCGGCCGACGCCGCGACGAGCGCGAGGAGCGTGAGGAACGCCGTCCGGCCCGCACGCCCCGCCAGCGCCGCCGCACCCGTGGTGGCAAGCCCTCCGAGGAGGGCACAACTGTCGAGACGCCGGAGGTCGAGCTCGTGAACGGTCGCTCCCGCAAGCCGGAGGAGACGCCCGCGATCATCTCCGCCGACGAGGTGGAGGCGGTGGCCGCCGAGCCGCGCCGCCGCACCCGCCGCACCTCGGCGGAGCGCACAGACCGCACAGACCGCACGGCCCGTACCGAGACGGACCGCACGGAGAGCACGGACGACAGCGCGGCCGAGTCGGTCACCCAGGCCGCCCCGGTCGTGGAGCCCGTCAAGGCTCCCGAGCCGGCGCGGGCCCCCGAGCCCGCCAAGGCGCCGGAGCCCGCGCGGGCCGCCGAGCCCACGCGGGCCGCGGAGCCGGTCCGGGCGGCACGGGCGGCACGGGTGGCGCCGGCCGTGGAGCCGTCGCCGGCCGAGCCGGTGCCCAGCTTCCTGACGACTCCGCCCCCGCCGGCGGCGCCTCAGGAGCCGGAGCGCATCATCCCGCCCAGCCCGTTCGCGGTGATCTTCCAGTCACCGGACCTGGCGACGGACGACGACGACATCGCCCCGTCCGCCGCCACCGAGCGCAAGCAGCAGCGCCGCCAGTCCCGCGGTGGCGGTGGTGGCGGTGGCGGCGGCGGCGGCAACCGCCGACGCGCAGGCTGACGACCGTCCGAGAAGGGCGCGCACCCACCCGGGTGCGCGCCCTTCTCACGTCCTCGGGGGGCCTTCAGCCCCAGGAACAGGTGCGTGATCGGCCGGGCCGGCGTACGTCGCGCGATCTCCACGAAGCCCGCGCCCTGCCCTGGTCACCCCAGGTCGCACAGCCGTTCGCGGCGCTCGCCGGCGTCGAGTTCCCGGAACTCCGCGCCCGGCAGCCGGAACCAGATGCGGCAGCACCCGAGTACGCCCCGTTCGGCCCGCACACGGCGGAGACGTCGTCCCATGATGTCGCGGGACGGATCTCCAGCTCGCCCATAGCTCACATCTCCCCCGAAATCTGGCACCAGCGTAACGGGTTAGCCGGTGTTGAGGCGCTGACCTCTGGGTATTGTTGCCCCACGTGAGTACGCCGCGATTCCTGCAGCTGCCTCCCGGCGTTGCACCACGCAAGATCGACACCCCCGAGGGCACGTTCGCGGCCCTGGAGGCGTTGCCGGTGAGCGGCGTGGTGGAGCGCTGGCCCGCGCTCCTGGTGCCGGGCCTGACGGGAAGCAAGGAAGACTTCATCGCGGTCCTGCAGACCCTGGCCCAGTCCGGCCGCCGGGTGCTGGCCATCGACCTGCGCGGCCAGTACGAGTCGCCCGGCCCCGACGACCCGGCCGCCTACACCTGCCCGGCGCTCGGCGCCGACGTCGACCTGCTGGCCCAGACCGTCGGCGGCGGCGAGCCGGTGCACCTGGTCGGCCACTCCTTCGGCGGGCTGGTCTCGCGGGAGGCCGTCATCGACGGGCGCACCAAGTTCGCCTCGTTCACGCTGATGAGCTCCGGCCCCTCGGCCATCGCCGGCAAGCGCGCCCACCACGGCAGGAAGATGCTGCGCGAGATCCCCGAGCTGGGCCTGGAGCACGTGTGGCACGCCAGGTTCGAGCCGGAGGCGCTGGCCGCCGGGGTGCCCGACGACATCCTGGCGTTCCTGCGCGAGCGGCTCCTGGCCAACTCCCCGACCGGCCTGGCGTGCATGGCCGAGCAGGTGCTCACGATGCACGACCGCACGCCCGAGCTGCGCCAGATCGAGGTGCCGACGCTGGTCCTGTACGGGGAGCACGACGACGGCTGGCCGGCCGAGACGCAGTCGGAGATGGCGGCCCGCCTCGACGCCGAATGCGTCGTGGTTCCCGGCGCCGTCCATTCGCCCGCCGTGGAGGCGCCTGAGACGACCGCCGCCGCGCTGGTCCGGTTCTGGAACGAGGCCGAGGGCCGCTCTTTGGACACCAGGTCGAGCGCCGTGTAAACATGCGTTCACCATGTCCGAAGACCTCGCCGTCCAGTCGCCGCGCAGCACGACCTGGCGGGTGCACCTCGACCGCACCATGTGGGTGGGCGGCGTACGCGGGCTGATGCTCCAGGCGTTGCACCCGCTGGCCATGCTCGGCGTCTGGCAGAACTCCGACTTCCGCGACGACCCCTTCGGGCGGCTGCGCCGTACCGCGGACTTCGTGGGGCGGGTGACGTTCGGCACCCCGGCGGAGGCCGACGCCATCGGCAGGCGGGTGCGCGACATCCACCGCGGCCTGCGCATCGTCGAGCCGGGCGGGCGGGTGCACCGCGTCGACGACCCCGAGCTGCTGCTGTGGGTGCACTGCGCCGAGGTCTCGTCGTACCTGGAGGTGGCCCGGCGCGGCGGGCTCGCCCTCACCGGGCGGCAGGCCGACCGCTACCTCGCCGAGCAGCGGCGCAGCGCCGCCTACGTCGGGCTGCACCCCGAGGACGTGCCCGGCACCCGCGCCGAGCTGCACGCCTACTTCAAGCGGGCCCGACCCGCTCTGCGGGTCACCGAGGAGGCCAGGGCGGCCGTGCGGTTCCTGCTGTGGCCCAGGATGCCCCGGCACCTGCGGCTGCTGACCGCCGGGAAGCCGGTCTACTTCCCGTTCGGGGCGCTGTGCTACTACACCCTGCCGGCGTGGGCCAGGAGGATGTACGCGATCCTGCCGGAGATGCCGCAGGGCGTGGTGACGGCGGGGCTGACGGCGTTCAGGCTGGCCATGAACGCGCTGCCGGAGCCGCTGCACGACCGCGCGTTCATGCCGGCGACCCGGCGGATGCTGCGCGACTCCCGGCAGCGGCTGGAGGCGGCCGGCTACGACGTCCGCAACGGTCTCAAAGGCGCGCTCGACCCCCGCCACTGGCCCTGACGACACGACCGCTCGCCCGGCCCTGGCGGCGCCACCGCTTGCCCGGGGGCCTCAGGAGCGGGCCCGGGCGCTACTCGGCGAGGCCGTCCCAGGGGCGGCGTTCCGGGGCGGCGGCCAGCCCTTCCGGGCAGTGGCGGCGGAAGTCGCACCAGCCGCAGATCGGCCCCGGACTGGGCGCGAACAGCTCGTCGATCGCGGGAGGCACGACCGCAGGCCCCACCGACGGCCGCTCCCGCCGCACGTCCGCGGACTGCTCCCGCCGCACGTCGGCAGCGGAGGGCCAGGCGCGGGGCGCGGCCTCGGCAGCGGTCCTGGCCCCCTCAACGGGGGCCGCCTGCCGCTCAGGTGCCGCCTGGGCGGCCGAGGAGCCTGACGGGCCCCTTCGTCCAGGACCGGCCTGAGCACGGCCGCGTGAGCCGCTGGGGCCGCCGGAGGACACCGCCTCGCGGTAACGCTCGTCGGCGTCGGACGCCTCCAGGGCGATCTCCTCGGCGCGGCGCAGATGGCGGCCGAGCGACTCGTCCGTGTGCCGCCACTCGACGATCTCGCCGGTCGGCAGGTGGTGCAGCTCGACGGCGCGGGCGGGGGTGCGCATCATCCGGGACGCCGCGATCGCGTAGACCGCCAGCGCGAGCGAGGAGCGCGCGTCGTCCTGGGTGAGGGGCCGCCGCCCGGTCTTGTAGTCGACGACCACCAGCTCGTCGCCGCGCCGGTCGAGCCGGTCGATGCGGCCGGACAGGGCGATGACCTTGGTACGGGTGGCGACGGTGCGCTCGACGCCGACGGGATCGTCACTCGGGTCTAAAGTCGCGACATATCCAGACACAAGATCTCGGGCGCGCCCGAGCCAGTGCGCCGACTGCTCGCCGTCCCTGAACCCCTCCGCGATCCACCCGCCCGTGAGCAACGTGGCCGCCGTCAGCGGGGTGCGCCGCTCGTACGGCTCCCGCCACCAGGCCGCGAGCGCGTTGTGCACGCTCGCCCCGACGCTGTTGTGCGCCCACGCCGGCCCCTTGGACGGCTGCGGCCGGTCCAGGTAGGTGAACCGGTAGCGGCGCCGGCAGTCGAGCCAGGCGTTCAACCGCGACGGCGTGCACGAATAGAGCCGCCGCGGCATCCCTTCCAGCGGAAGCTGGTCGTACACCCTATTCGTCGCCCGGGTTGAGCTTGATGCCGGAGACCCGGGTGCCGTCGGAGAGCGGGCCCTCGGGCTCGGGCTCGCGGGTCAGCGAACCGGAGATCCAGTCGTCGAAGTGCGGCTCCAGGTCGCCGACGGTGACCTCCTCGCCATGTGCGGGCAGCACCCGCGTCTCGGCCGGCAGCGTGAACAGCCGCCCGCCGATCGCCGTGAGCTGGTCGGCCAGCCGCGGGTATTCGCCGCCGAGCTTGCCCGGACCGTCGGCCTGGAGGGTCTTGCCGGTGAAGACCGCCTCCAGCGCCTCGCAGTAGAGCGAGACGCCGCCGGGCGAGACACCGGGCGTCTCCATGACGTCGAGCTGCACGTCGGCGACGCCGAAGATGCCGTCGTCCTCCATGTCGATGTCGGGCCAGGTCTCGGTCCAGGTCTCCCGCCAGTGCGGCTTGTCCTTGGGGTGCAGGGCGATGACCGCCTCGTCGCGGCTGGCCACCTCGATGGCCGCGCCGACGTGGTCGGGCAGGCCGTGGGTGCAGATGACGGCGAGCACCTCGCGCTCGCCGACCTGCTCAAGGATCTTGTCGGCGTCACGCGCCGGGTCGATGACGATCACTTCGTCGTCGTCGCCGATGATCCACGTGTTGTTCTCGACCTTGTGCTCGACGTCGTCGATCTCGACGACGCCCTCGGTCACCACTCGCTCGATACGCGCTGTCACGCCTCCGAACTCTAGCCCGTCTGCGTGAGTGAGCGAATCGCGTTGAGGATGAGTTGTACGGCCAGCGCCGAAAGGAGCAGACCGGCGATCCTCGTGACGAGTTCGACGCCGTTCTCCTTGATGAGGCGGATGATGCTCACCGAGAACCGCATGAACAGCCACAGCAGGATGTGCACGGCCGTGATCGCCAGCCCGAGCGCCAGGAAGCCGCCCGGCATCCCGGCGGCCTGCTGGGCGAAGACGATGGTGGCCACGATCGCGCCGGGCCCGGCGAGCAGGGGCGTGCCGAGCGGCACCAGGGCGACGTTCACGTTGGAGCGCACCGTGTCGGCGCGCGGCTCGGCCGCCCCGCGCAGCAGCTCCAGCGCGACCAGCAGGAGCAGCAGCCCGCCGGCGATCTGCATGGCGGGCACCTCCACGTGCAGGTAGCCCAGGATCGCCTGGCCGAACACCGCGAACACCACGATCAGGCAGAACGCGGTCACCGCCGCCTGCCAGGCGACCCGTTTGCGTTCCTGTGCGGTGCGCCCGAACGTGTAGGCGAGGAAGAGCGGGATGACGCCCGGCGGGTCCATGATGACGAACATCGTCACGAACGCCTCAACGAAGAACCGCAGCACCGCTCCCCCAGCACGCCGTTGGGGGGAGCGCCTGTCAGTCTTCCAGGCGCGGGGAGAATGCCCCGTAAGGCACGTCGAGGTCGAGATCACGCAGGTCGAACAGGTTGAGCTCGGCGAGCGCGATGAGGCAGCCGGCCTCCGACGGCCAGGCGATCGTCCACAGCCAGTTGCCCAGCGCCTCGCCCGCGTAGACGGCCCGGTCCGCCCCGGCGCCCACGCACCACAGCGGCGTCGGATGCCCGAGGACCTCGATCTTGGCGTTGGGCGGGCCGTGGTCGAATCCCTCGCCCGGGTCGGGCCCGTCCAGTCCGGCGAACGCGGCGCCCAGCCCCACGCCCGGTTCCTCGGCGACGATCAGCAGGTCGGCCGGCCCATGCATGAACGAGGGCCCGCTCAGCGCCACCACGCTGGCCCGGACACCCCTGTGGTCGTCGCCCACCTCCCCGAAGCCGGTCACCAGCCAGTTGGAAGGCAACGGCCAGGGCAGCCACACGGGCACCATGGAGTTCTTCCGCATCGCCTCCAGCGCCGTCGCGGACGGCGGCCGGGGCGGCTGATACGGCAGGACGTCGCCGTGCGCGTCGCAACGCCATGCGCTGGACCACGCACCTGGCCCGTGAAGCCGGCCGAAACACCGTGGGCACGTTGGAGCCGCTCTCACAGCTACCCACGGTGCTTCCTCGGGCACGGCCCCGTCAAGGCCGCTCATCGTTATCCCGTCGTAATCTTGGCCATGTGCGCGTAAATTGTGTGGGAGCGATCATCTTCGACGCCGGGCGGCTGCTTCTCGTCCAGCGCGGCCACGCGCCGTCGGCCGGTCTCTGGTCCCTGCCCGGCGGCCGGGTGGAGCCCGGTGAGACCGACGAGGCCGCCGTCCGCCGCGAGGTCCTGGAGGAGACCGGCCTGCGCGTCATGGTCGGCCCGCTGGCGGGCGCCGTCGACCGCCCCGGCCCGGCCGGCGTCACGTACGAGATCCGCGACTACCTGGCCACCGTCACGGGCGGCGCGCTGAGCCCGTCGGACGACGCCGCCGACGCCCGCTGGTGCACCGGCGGCGACCTGGCGCGCCTGCCCCTGTCGCCCGGGCTCCTGGAGGCGCTTCAGGAGTGGGACGCGCTTCCGCGGTGATCAGCGGCTGGAGGTGAGGGTGGAGGTCCACAGGATGAGGTGGTCGTCGCTGTAGGTGGTGGAGCGGCCCAGGGCGACGACTTCCTCGCCCGCCACCGTCACCGCCGTCAGCCACTGGGTCCCGGCTCCGGCGAGGTTGTCCTCGGTCAGGTCCAGGCGGCTCCAGCCGAGGCCGTCCTCCGAGGTCCAGGCGGCGCTGTCGCCGTCGTCGGGAGCGCCGTGCCACCCAACGGCGACGAGCCCCTGAGGGGCCGCCGCCAGGTCGTGGACCGCCGCCGCCCGCTCGGCGGGCAGCCAGGCCGTGCGCCAGGTCGCGCCGTCGTCCTCGGAGACGGCGGAGAAGGCGCGGCGGGCGCCCTCGTCCGTCACGGCGGTGCCGATGGCGACCAGCCGGTCCTGGTAGGCGGCGACCTGGCGCAGTCCGGCCGAGGAGGTGCCCGGCGGGGCCACGCGCTTGCGGGCCTTCCAGTTGACGCCGTCCTCCGACACCCAGACGATGCCGCTCTCTTCCGGCCCGGCGCCCGCGCCGCCCACCGCGACGTAACCGCCGGGGGTGGCCGCCAGGTCGTGGACGCGCACGTCGGAGCCGCCCTGCGGAAGCTTCGCCGAACGGGTGAACCTGCGCAGGTCGGGCGTGAACCACAGGGCCGCGGACACCGTGCCCGTCGGCCCCCGGTCCTCGCCCGCGAGCACGTAGCCGTCGGGCCCGGCCGCCAGGACGCGCGCGTCCAGGTACGGATGGTCGCCCGGGCGGGCCAGGTCGCCGTCGGCGCCGACCTTGCGCCAGGCCCTGCCGTCCTCGGAGGCGACCAGCAGCGGCTCGGTGACCTGGACGTCCGTCTGGGTGCTGCCGACGGCCAGCCAGCCCCGGCGGCCGTGGGCGACGTCGTGGAGCTGCTGCTGGCGCGGGCCGCCCAGGCTGATGGACGTCCAGTCCTGCCAGTTCAGGCTGGTCCAGATGCCGGCGTCGCCGGACGCCGAGCCCACCGCGACATAGCGGCCGTCGTGGCCGGCCAGCCGGGAGGTCTCGCGGGCGGCCCGTGACAGGCCGTCCACGTCCGCCAGCCGTACCCGGGCGGGCTTGCCGCGCGGCGGCGCGGCCATCAGGACGAGCTGGTTGTCCACGTCGGCCGCCGCCTGGTCGCCGCCCGCGAACAGGGTGCCGTCCCCGGAGATCGTGAACCCGCGCAGCGTCGCCCCGGCCAGGTCGCCCAGCTCGGCGCGTTCCTTCCAGGATCGGCCGTCGGCGCTGGTCAGCACCGCGTACTCGCCGAGGTTCGCCTGGGTGACGGCGGCGACCCCCGACGCGTGGGAGATCAGCGACTCCACGCCGGGGCTCTGACCGCCCAGCTCGTCGATCGTGCCGCACTGCGCCCACTCGGCGCCGGTCGGCGAGCAGTAGACCCGCACGTCGCCCGACGCCGTGCGGTGCCGGACCGGCACCAGCACGAACCGTTTCGGCGCCACCGCCAGCGAGCCCGCCCTCGGCATCGCCTCGGGCAGCTGGAACCCGGTCGCCGCCCAGCTCCGGCCGCCGTCGGCCGAGCGCAGCACCCGTGAGCCGTCGCCCTGGGCCGGCTGGGCCAGCGCCACCACCGTGTCGCCCCTGGCCACCACCGCCCGCAGTTCGCCGGCTTCCAGGCCGCGTGTGTCGACCCGGTCCCAGGCACGGCCGTCGGCGGAGTGCCAGGCGGCCGGTCCCGCGCCGCCGTTGTCCAGTGTCGAACGGCCCACGGCCACGAACCCGGACCCCGTCCTGGCGATGTCGTGCACCACGTCGCCGTCCCGGAACGCGGCCAGCCCGGCCGGTTCCACCGCCTCCCAGGCCAGGCCGTCGGTGCTCGTCCACATGGCGCGCCCGGTCAGCTCGTCGCCGCCGCTGGCCAGCCAGTGGCCGCCGCCGCCGACGACCCGCTGCACGGTGGGGGCCGCCGCGCCGGAGACCCTGCCCAGTTGCCACCGCTTGCCGTCGGGTGAGAACAGGAACAGCGGCCGCGGCGTCGGGCTCGTCGTGTCGCTGCCCACCGCCACGACGGCGCCTCCGGCGGAGGCCACGTCGTTGAGCTTCTGGTTGGAGCCCTGACCGGTCGAGGCAGGCACGGTGAACAGGGTGTCGCCCGACCGGCCGGTGCCCGCCTCCAGCTTGAGGCCGGGATCGGCAGGAGTGCGCCACTGCCACACCAGCACGCCGCCGGCCACGAGCAGGGCTATGGCCAGCGCGACGGCCATCGGCACCGTGCCGCGCCCGCGCCGCCGCATCGGGCCCGCCCGCCGCACCGCCGACGGGGCCGGGCCTCGCT
>NZ_LAVL01000177.1 GCF_001083785.1 Nonomuraea sp. SBT364 | reverse complement strand
CGTGAGGCGGCGGATGGGGTGGCGGCTGACCTGGGCCGTGCTGGCCGGTGGGGCGGCCGACCTGGCCGGGGTCGGCCTGATCGCCGCCGCCGCGTGGCTGATCACGCGGGCGGCCGAGCAGCCGCCGCTGGCGGCGCTGAGCGTGGCGATCGTGGCGACGCGGGCGTTCGCCACCAGCCGGGGCGTGTTCCGCTACGCCGAGCGGCTGACCGGCCACGACGTGGCGCTGCGGGCCCAGGCGGGGACACGGGAGCGGCTCTACGAGTCGCTGATCCCGCCGCGCCGGGCCGGCCTCGGCGGGGCCGATCTGCTGAGCCGGATGGTCGACGACACCGAGGCCGTGCAGGACCTGCTGGTGCGCTGCCTGCTGCCGGCCGCGGCGGCGGCGCTGGCGGGGCTGGCGGCCGTGGTGGTGGGGCTGTTCGTGCTGCCCGTGACGGCGCTCGTGCTGGTGGCCGGGCTGGTGGTGGCCGGGGTGCTGCTCCCGGCGGGCACGGCGGCGGCGGCGCGGCGATGGTCGGCCCGGATCGCGCCGGCCCGCGCCGAGCTGGCGAGCCGGGTGGCGGACCTGGTGCACGGCTCGGCCGACCTGGCCGCGTACGGGGCCGCCGGGCGGGCGCTGGGCGATGCCCGGGCGGCGGACGAGGCGCTGGCCGCCCTGGAGCGGCGGCAGGCCCGGGTGCACGCGGCCGCGCTCGCCGGAGGCACGCTGGTGCAGGGGCTGACGGTGGCGGCGATCGTGCTGATCGCGCAGGGCGCGGGCGCCGGCACGGTGGCGACGGCGGTGCTGGCGCTGACGGCGCTGGTGTCGTTCGAGCCGGTGCTGCCGCTGGCGGCGGCGGGTGAGCGGCTGGCGGGCGTGCTGGCGGCGCTGCGCCGCCTGCGCGACGTCCAGGCCGCTCCCCCGGCCGTCACCGACCCCGTCTCCCCCGCCCCGCGCCCGGCGTCTCCCCTGACGGTCGAGGCCACCGGCCTGGTGGTACGTCACCCGGGGCCGGGGAGAGCGGCGGTCGACGGCGTGTCGCTGACGCTGACGCCCGGCAGGCGGGTGGCGCTCGTGGGGCCGAGCGGGGCGGGCAAGAGCACGGTGCTGTCGGCGCTGATGCGGCTGGTGGAGCCGGAGGCGGGCAGCGTCACGGTGAACGGCATCGACATCCGCGAGATCGGCGCCGACGACGTGCGGGCGATGATGACGGGCCTGACCCAGGACCCGTACATCTTCCAGGCCACGTTCCGCGACAACCTGCGGCTGGCGGGTCCGGAGGCGGGCGAGGAGGAGCTGCGGCGGGCCGTGCGGGACGCCCGGCTGGAGGAGTGGGCCGATCGCGCCGGGTGGGACGCCGAACTGGGCGAGGACGGCCGGACCGTGTCCGGCGGCCAGTTGCAGCGCCTGGCCCTGGCCAGGGCGCTGCTGCACGACCCGCCGGTGCTGCTGCTCGACGAGCCCGCCGAGGCGCTGGACGAGGAGACGGCCGACGCCCTCATGACCGACCTGCTGGACGTGACGCGCGGCCGTACGACGCTGCTGGTCACGCATCGGCTCCGGGGCCTGGAGCTGGTGGACGAGATCGTGGTGCTGGAGGAGGGCCGGGTGACGCAGCGCGGCCGTCATGACGAGCTGGTGCGTGCGCCCGGCTACTACCGCGACCTGTGGGAGTCCGAGGTCCTGACCCGGCGGTGAGCGAAGGGTGCCCTCCCGTTGCGTTGGCACGGCAAGCTGGTTTAAAGTACAAACCAGTTTGAGGTCAAGAGGAGTTGGGATGACAGACGACGGCGAGCGGGTCCCCAGTCCCGAGGAGACGCTGCGGGTCATCGAGCAGCAGCGGGCCGTCACGAACCGGGCGCTGCAGCCCGACCCGCTGCGGATGTACGTGCCGTGGGGCGTGGCCTGGCTGCTCGGCTTCACCGCGTTCTTCCTGCACTACGGCCTGAACGGCGAGCCGTACGCGCCGATCAGCCAGATGCAGGCGCTGGCCGTGCTGATGATCGCCCAGGTGGCGGCCGGCTCGGTGGCGGCGTACGAGATCGCGCGGATGAGCAGCCACACGCGCGGCGACAACCAGGTCAAGGGCACCATGTACGGCTACACGTGGTTCGCCGGGATGGCGCTGATGATCGTGATCGCGATGCGCGTGTCCCCGCTGCTGCCCCCGGAGCTGTCCGGCCTGCTGTGGGCGGGCGGCACGCTGACCGTGGTGGCGATCCTCTACATGGCGGGCGGCGCGGTCTGGCTGCAGTGGCCGATGTTCTTCATCGGCGTCTGGATCGCCGGCGTCAACGGGCTCGGGCTGATGCTCGGGGCCGGCTGGCACGCGCTGCTCACGGCGGTGCTGCTCGGCGGCGGCCAGATCGCCGCCGGGCTGTGGCTGTGGCGGCGCTCGTGACCGACGCCGCCCCGGAGCTCGACCCGGTCATCCACGCCCAGGCCCGGCTGCGGGTGATGGTCACGCTCAACACGCTCTGCGAGGGCGACGAGATGGCCTTCCCCTCGCTCAAGGAACTGCTCGGCATGACGGCCGGCAACCTGTCCGTGCACCTGTCCAAGCTGGAGGAGGCGGAGTACGTGCGCATCGTCAAGACACACAAGGGCCGCACGCCCGTCACGTACGTCGCCATGACGCGACGGGGCCGGGCGGCCCTGGAGGACTACACCAGGGCGATCCGCGCCCTGCTCGACACCGCGGGAGGCACCGCATGACCGTCCTGGCCAGAACCGTCGAGGCCACGCGCCGCTACGGGGCGGTGGTGGCGCTCGACCGCGTGTCGCTGGACATCCGCGCCGGCGAGCTGGTCGGCCTGCTGGGCCCCAACGGCGCGGGCAAGTCGACGCTGATCAACCTGTTCGTGGGGCTGCGCCGCCCGTCGTCGGGGACGGTGGAGCTGCTCGGCGGCTCCCCCGCCGATCCCGTCGTACGGCGCGGCATCGGCGTCACGCCGCAGGAGACCGGGCTGCCCGAGGTGCTGCGGGTGGGCGAGATCGTCGACCTGGTGTCCGCGCACTTCCCCGGCGCGACCGGCAAGGCGGAGCTGCTGGACAGGTTCGGCCTGGGCGACCTGGTCAAGCGGCAGATCGGCGGCCTGTCCGGCGGCCAGAAGCGACGGGTGGCCGTGGCGCTGGCCTTCGTGGGCAACCCTCGGCTGGTCTTCCTGGACGAGCCGACGACCGGCCTCGACGTCGAGGCCAGGCGCTCCCTGTGGGACGGCGTCAAGGCCTACCACGAGTCCGGCGGCACCGTGCTGCTGACCAGCCACTACCTGGAGGAGATCGAGGCCCTGGCGGAGCGGGTCGTGGTCGTCGGGCAGGGCCGAGTGCTCGCCGACGACACCGTCCGCGCCGTGCGGGACATGGTGGGCGTGCGGCGGGTCTCGCTCGTCGCCGACCGGCTGCCCGAGCCGGCCGGGCCGGCCGGGCTGCCCGCGCTGCCCGGGCTGATCTCCTGCGAGCGCGAGGGCGACCGGTTCCACCTGCTGACCTCCGACTCCGACGAGCTGGTCGTCGAGCTGGTGCGCAGCGGGGTGCCGTTCTCCGGCCTGGAGATCCGGCCCAGCTCGCTCGAGGATGCCTTCCTCACCATCACCGCGAAGGAGAGCGTGCATGTCTAGCCTCGTCATGGCCCACACCCGGCACCAGGTGCTGGAGCAGATCCGGGTGCCGATCGGCCTGCTGGCGAGCAGCCTGTTCCCGGCCATCTCGATGCTGGCGTTCGCGGTGCCGTTCGTCGGCGACGACCCGCTGGCCTCCACGATCTCCACCGGGTCGATGACGCTGGTCGGCGCCATGTCGGCGACGCTGATGGGCCTGTCGATCACGGTCGCGCAGGACCGGGAGCAGCCCTGGGACCCGTATCTGCGCACGCTGCCCGCCGGGCCGCTGCCCCGCTTCGCCGGCCGCATCCTCACCACGACGGCGGTGATGCTGGTGTCGATGGTCCCGGTGCTGCTGATCGCCGCGCTGTTCACCGAGGCGGCCGTCACCCCGCTCCGGCTGTTGCTCGGCGTGGGCGCGGTGCTCGTCTCGTCGCTGCCGTTCATGCTGATCGGCCTGGTGCTGGGCTTCCTGCTGCCGTCGAAGGCGGCCATCGGGGTGTCGCAGGTGCTGTTCTTCCCGTTCGCCATCGTGGGCGGCCTGATGCTGCCGCTGGAGGTGATGCCGGAGCTGGTGCGGACGATCTCGTCGTTCGTGCCCAGCCGGGGCGCCGGCGAGCTGGTGTGGTGGGCGTCCGCGGGCGTCGAGCCGGACGTGCTGCCGCTGGTGACGATGGCGGTCTGGACGGTGGCCGCCGGGGCGGTCGCGGCGTGGGCGTACCGGCGTGACGAGGGCCGGCGCTACTCCTGACATACGGGGGGTGTGCCGCCGAGTCCGCAGCGATCTCAACGGCACACCCGTCCGGGAGGGGGCTTCTGTTATTTCTTCTCTTCGAGGGTCACGGTGGCGGTGCTCTCGCGACCGTTCCTCATATAAGTGATCTGAACCTGTTGGCCCGGTTTGAAACCTCTGACCTGCCCGACAACGTTCTCGGAACCGTCGACCGGCTTGCCGCCGATCTTGGTGATCAGGTCGCCCTGCTGCAGCCCGGCCTTCTCCGCCGGGCTTGCGGCGGTCACCTGGCTGATCAGCGCGCCGGGCACGTCACCGGTTGCGTCGGCGACGCTCACGCCCAGGAACGCGTGGCTGACCTTGCCCGACTTGATGAGCTGCTCCGACACGTGCTTGGCGGTGTTGATCGGGATGGCGAAGCCGACGCCGATGTTGCCGTTGCTGCCGGCCGTGGCGATCGCGGTGTTGATGCCGACGACCTGGCCGGAGGCGTTGACGAGCGCGCCGCCCGAGTTGCCGGGGTTGATGGCGGCGTCGGTCTGGATCGCGCCGCCGATCGTGGTGGGCTGGCTGGGCTGGCCCTGCTCGCGGCCCCAGCCGGGCGGAAGCTGCTGCTCCTGCTCGCCGCCGACCGACAGCGTGCGGTCCAGGGCGCTGATGATGCCCATGGTGACCGAGCCGTCGAGGCCGAGCGGGCTCCCCATGGCCAGCACCGAGTCTCCGACCTGGAGCTGGCCGCTGTCGCCGAGCTGCGCCGCGGTGAGCCCGGAGACGCCCTCGGCCTTGATGACGGCCAGGTCGGTGGCCGGGTCGGTGCCGACCACGGTGGCCTTGGCCGTCTTGCCGTCGCTGAACTTGACCGACATCTGGCCGCCCTGGCCGGCGCCCACCACGACGTGGTTGTTGGTGAGGATCAGCCCGTCCGCGGACAGGACGACGCCCGACCCCTCGCCGGTGGAGCCCTGGATCATCACCACGGACGGCTGCGTCCGCCGGGCCACCTCGGCGACGGTGAGCGGGTTGGAGACCTGCTTGAACGTCGGGCTCGGCGCGCTCACCGCGGCGATGGACGGGTCCTGGAACGAGGTGGCGACGGCGCCGCCCACGACGCCGCCGGCGACGGCCATGGCCGCCAGCGCCAGCCCGGCGATCGCCTTCTGCCGGACGGAGAAGCCCTGCTTCTTCGACGGCTGCTGCGGGGGCGGCGGCACCGGCTGGGCCATCGCCTGCGTGTCGTCGCGCCTGGGGAAGCCCCCGGCGGAGGGCGGCGTGTCACCGAACTGGCTCCACCCTCCGGCGCCCTGCTCGTGAGGCTCGTTCGCGTTCATCTCACATCTCCTCAAGTCCCGATGACTCAAGAGTGCCAAGAGCCGCGTAAGTGCGGGTTAAGGCATTGATCACAGGAACCTGAGAGGGCTGACGTGGGGCTTATCACTGCTGGTAGCGGGCCCGGTACTCATCCTTGAGCAGGCGTTTGTAAAGTTTCCCGGTCGGGTGCCGCGGCAGCTCCTCGCGGAAGTCGACCGACCTCGGGCACTTGTAGTGCGCCAGCCGCTCCCGGCAGTACGCGATCAGCTCCGCCTCCAGCTCCGGCCCGGCCTCGGCCATCGACACCGGCTGGACCACGGCCTTGACCTGCTCGCCCATCTCCTCGTCCGGCACGCCCAGCACCGCCACGTCGGCGACGCGGGGGTGCAGGCACAGCACGTTCTCGGCCTCCTGCGGGTAGATGTTCACCCCACCGGAGATGATCATGTACGAGCGGCGGTCCGTGAGGTAGAGGAACCCGTCGGCGTCCAGATAGCCGATGTCGCCGAGCGTCGTCCAGCCCCGGCCCTTCGGGTCCTGGACCGAACGGGTCTTGTCCGGGTCGCCGTGATACTCGAAGGCGCCGCTCTCGAAGTAGACCGTGCCGTGCTCGCCCACCGGCAGGTCGTCGCCCTCCTCGTCGCACACGTGCACGGTGCCGAGCAGCGAACGCCCCACCGTGCCCCGGTGCTCCAGCCAGTCGTGCGCGTTCACGTACAGGAAGCCGTTGCCCTCGGTGCCCGCGTAGTACTCGTGCACGATCGGCCCCCACCACTCGATCATCCGCTCCTTGACCGGGACGGGGCAGGGCGCGGCGGCGTGGATGGCGCAGGCCAGCGACGACAGGTCGTAGCGGGCGCGCGTCCCGGCGGGCAGCTTGAGCATCTTGATGAACATGGTCGGCACCAGCTGCGAGTGCGTGACCCGGTACTTCTCCACCAGCGCCAGGTACTGCTCGGGGTCGAAGCGCTCCATGACCACGACCGTGGCGCCGAGCCGCTGGAACGACATGCAGTAGCGCAGCGGCGCGGCGTGGTAGAGCGGCGCCGGTGACAGGTAGACGCTGTCGGCGGAGGGCGCGAACAGGCCCTCGATGAGCTTGAGCAGCACGTTCGGCTCGGCCAGCGGCGCCTTGGACAGGGCCGGCTTGACGCCCTTGGGCCTGCCGGTGGTGCCCGAGGAGTAGAGCATGTCGGCGCCCTGGCACTCGTCGGGGATCGGGGTGACCGGCTGCGCCGCGACCGCCTCCTCGTAGGAGGAGAAGCCCTCGGCGACGCCGTCGAGCATGAGGCGCAGCTCGACGCCGGGGGTGGCGGCGGTGATGCTGGTGGCGACCGCGGCCAGGTCCGCGCCGGCGATGAACACCCGGGCGCCGCAGTTGTCGACGATGTAGGCCAGCTCGTCGCTCCGCAGCCGCGAGCTGATCGCCGTGTAGTAGAGGCCGGAGCGGTGCGCCGCCCAGGCGACGGCCAGGAAGAGCGGATGGTTGGAGAGCATGAAGGCGACGTGGTCCCCCGGCTGGAGGCCGGCGGCGCGGAACAGGTGGGCCAGGCGGTTCGACTCCTCGTCGAGCCGGCGGTAGGTGACGACCTCTCCGGAGCCCGCCATGATCACAGCGGGCTTGTCGGGGGTGACGGCTGCGATGGCTCCCGGATGCATGGACCGAACACTATTCTGCTGATTCCCGCCGCGCCAGAACCCCGGACATGACGGAGCCGCGGCCTCGTCGTCGAGGCCGCGGCTCAGCGTGGGTCACACGGCGTGGTAGACGTCCTGCCAGCCCGAGTGCTCGCCGGTGGGGCCCCACGGACGGCCCCTGCTGACGTCCACGTAGATGTGGGCGGCGTCCTTACCGGAGAAGGAGAAGTGCTTGGGGAACTTGTGGCAGTTCTTGAACCGCTTGAAGTACGTGTCGCCGCCGGTGGTCACGACCTTGAACACTTCCCACGCGCACTTGTTCTTGCCCCACCACTTGTCGTTGGAGAGCTTGCTGTGCACGGTGAAGACGTCCTCGTACTTCCACACCCACTTGTGCTTCTTGACCTTCTGGCTGACCCACTTGCACTTCTTGTCGCCGTCGGCGTCCTTCCAGCAGACGCGCTTCTTGACCCAATAGGTCTTCCAGTACCAGTCCTTGTACTTCTTCTTCTCCACGCTCACGTGACCCTTGGCCGTGGCCTTGTGGTCGGCGGAGTGGTAGGCGCCCCAGTCGGCCTCGTACGAGGTCGAGCCGGTGGCGGAAGCCGTCGCGGTGGTCGTGGCGGACGCCGCGGCGGGGGCGCCGGTCGCCACCGCGGTGGCGGCGGCGACGCCGATCAGGATTCGATTGACGAATCGCATTCGGGGACTCCTCGGGAGAGGTGAGTTTTTCTGTCCCCGTATTCGTACGCCGCCGCCATTGCCCACGGCTTTCAAGCCGCTTGAAACGGTCCAAAATGCCTTTTCAGCGGGCCGCGACCACCGAACCCTGATACTTCTGCGCGATGAAGTCCTTCACCTTCTGGTCCTGGAGGAGCTTGCCGAGGGTGACGATGTTCGCGTCCTTCTCGTGCCCCTTGGCCACGACCAGGCCGTTCACGTACGGGTTGCCGTCGGTCTTCTCCAGCACCAGGGCCTCGCCGGCGGGCTTGAGCCCGGCCTCGATGGCGTAGTTGCCGTTGATGACCGCCGCGTCCACGTCGTCGAGCGAGCGCGGGAGCTGCGCCGCTTCGAGCGGCTTGAACTGCAGGTTCTTCGGGTTGCCCGTCACGTCCCGCTCGGTGGCGGCGGTGCCGGAGCCCTCCTTGAGGGTGATCGCGCCGTTGTCGGCCAGCAGCTTGAGCGCGCGGCCCAGGTTGGTGGCGTCGTTCGGCACGGCGACCGTGGCGCCCGAGGCGAGCCCGGCCAGGTCCGCGGCCTTCTTCGAGTACAGGCCCAGCGGCTCCAGGTGCACCGGGGTGACGAAGCTCAGCTCGGTGCCCTTGGAGGAGTTGAAGTCGTCCAGGTAGGGCTTGTGCTGGAAGAAGTTGGCGGCCAGCTGGCCCTCGCTGAGCTGCACGTTCGGCTGGACGTAGTCGGTGAACTCGACGATCTCCAGCTTCAGGCCGGCGGCGGGGGCCAGGTTGTCCTTGACGTAGGTCAGGATCTCGCCGTGCGGTACGGGGCTGGCGCCCACCTTCAGCACGGCATCGGCCGACCCGCCCGATCCCGCCGGGGTGGCGGACTGTGACGTGCCGCATGCGGCGAGCAACAGGGAGAGTGCGGCAGCACCCACAACGCTACGAAGCTTCATGATTTTTCCTTTTACTTATGAGAAAGACGCCGGGCGACGAGGTCGCCCAAGCTCTGCATGATTTGCACGATGACCACGAGCAGCACCACCGTCGCGATCATCAGCCCGGTCTCGAACCGCTGGTACCCGTAGCGGATCGCCAGGTCGCCCAGTCCGCCGCCGCCGATCGTCCCGGCCATGGCCGTGTAGCCGATGAGCGCGACCACGGTCACGGTGACGCCCGCGACGATCCCGGGCAGCGCCTCGGGCAGCAGCACCTTGCGCACGACGGTCGCGCGGCCCGCCCCCATCGCCTGCGCCGCCTGCACCACGTCCAGGTCGACCTCGCGCAGCGCGGTCTCGACCAGGCGGGCGAAGAACGGCACCGCGCCCACGGTGAGCGGCACGACCACGGCCGCCGTGCCGATCGTGGTGCCCACCACCAGCCGGGTGAACGGGATGATGGCGATCATCAGCACGATGAACGGCAGCGACCGCCCGACGTTGACGATCACGCCGAGCACCGACTTGAGCACCGGCAGCGGCCGCAGCCCGCCCCTGTCGAACACCACCAGCGCCACCCCGAGCGGCAGCCCGAGCAGCACCGTGAACAGCGTCGACCAGGCCACCATCAGCGCCGTCTGCCAGGTGGCCTCGCCCAGCAGCGGGGCCATCTCGTCCCAGGTCATCGCTTCCCCCTCGGCGTACTCACGGCGTCTCCACCAGCAGGCCGCGCTCGCGCAGGTAGGCCAGCGCGGAGCCGGTGTCGTCGCCCGTGAGGGCGACGCGCAGCCGGCCGACCGGGCCGGCCGGGAGCTCCTCGATGGAGCCGCCCAGGATGCTCAGGCCGACGTCGAACTTGCGCACGACCTCCGACACCACCGGCTGGCGCGGGTCGCCGGTGAAGGTGAGCGTGACCGAGCCGGCGGGCGCGGGCTCGGGCAGCGGGAAGATCTCCCGGGTCAGCCGCGAGCCCGGTGTCCTGATGAGCTCGGCGATGGCACCGGACTCCTCGATCCGGCCCCCGGTCATGATGGCGACCGAGTCGCAGACGCTCTTGACCACGTCCATCTCGTGGGTGATGAGCAGGATCGTCAGGCCGAGCTCGGTGTTGAGCCGCTTGAGCAGGGCCAGGATCGACTGCGTGGTGGCCGGGTCCAGCGCGGAGGTGGCCTCGTCCGACAGCAGCACCGACGGGTTGCCGGCCAGCGCGCGGGCGATGCCGACGCGCTGCTTCTGCCCGCCGGACAGCTGGTTCGGACGGTCGCCGCCGCGCCCGCCGAGTCCGACGAGCTCCAGCAGCTCGCCGACGCGCCGCCGCCGTTCGGCCGCGGGCACGCCCATGACCTCCAGGGGGAAGGCCACGTTCCCGGCGACGGTGCGCGAGGAGAGCAGCGCGAAATGCTGGTGGATCATGCCGATGCGGCGGCGGGCCAGATTCAGCTCCTTGCCGCCCAGCGTGGTCAGCTCCTGGCCGTCGACGGTGACGGTGCCCGCGGTGGGGCGTTCGAGCAGGTTGACGCAGCGCAGCAGGGTGCTCTTGCCCGCGCCGCTCTGCCCGAGCACCCCGAAGATCTCGCCCTGCCGCACGTGCAGGTCGACCCCGTCGAGCGCGACGGTGCCGCCGTACGACTTGCGCAGGCCGGAAGCCTGGATCACAACATTTCCCCACAAACTCTGGAACGGACGCTCTGGAACGAACGCTCTGGAACGGACGTAAACGTCAGGAACGCGCGGCGGGGCTACGCGGTGCCGGGGTGGAACGGCAGGTGGCTCAGCCTGCGCAGCACGAAATGGGGTGTGATCATGGTGACCTTCGAGGAGACGGGCGGATCGTCAGCGGGTGTGCGGGGTACGCATTCGCCCCATACGCATGCGACAACACCGGGGGCCCATGGCGCTCCGGTGGTCCGCGTATGCCTCGTTCACGCCGTGGTCAACGGCCAGCGCGATGTCGGGTATTCCGGATATGTCCGGTGATCTGAGTCACTACCGGTACGGGTCCCGCAGCGGCTGGACCCACCGGGCGAAATCCGCCTTGATCGCCAGCATCCGGGGACCGGGCTCGTAGAAGCGGCCCTTGGTCTCGCCGTACGGCCGCAGCCGGCGGCGGCGCACCCTTCGGTTCACGAACACCTCGTACAGGGCGGCCACGCAGCGGAGGTTGAGCCCGTCCTGGCCGACCTGCTCTTCGAGGAGCATCCCGATCTCCCCCGCCTGCGCCGGCCTCTGGCCGAGGACGTCGTCATAGTCCACGGTGGTGCGATGCCGGCCGAGCCACTCCTCGATCGAGCAGAACCCGGGGGTGGTGATCCGGTCCCGGCCGAGGACGAGCGTCTGCAGCGCCCTGGACATCCGCCCGTTGCCGTCACGCCGTGGGTGGACCTTGACCGGGTTGAGATGGGCCATGGCGGCACGGACATGGTTGGGCACATCCAGATCGCCCTCATTGCGCCACTGGATCAGTTCGTCCAGCAGGCCGGGGACGAGGTCGCCGTCAGGCCCCTCGTGGACCGCCTCACCCGACCCGGAGCTGCGGATGTAGATGCCGCCGGGCCGCACCACACCCGGTCCCTTGTCACGGTGGTGACCGATCATCGTGAAGGTGAGCGCGTTGAGCACGCCCACGTCGTAGCGGAAGGCCGGGGCGACCGCGGGGACGCCTCCAGGGGCTCCTCCCCTGCCATCCCTGGATGGCCCTGGCCTGGAGCTGATCCAGCCTCCCTTTCCGCACCGTTCCTCGGGGCACCGGGGCCCCGGGGTGCCGCCCGCCGACCCGGGGGTCGCGTACGGCCGCAGGCGCGCGGACGCCCCGCCGCACCCGGGGTGCGGCGGGGCGCCGGGCGGTCAGGCCGCGACCGCGGAGGCGACCTTGGCCGGGGCGAGGGCGATGTCGAGGACCTCGCGGACGTCGCTCACCGGGTGGATGGTCAGCTCGTCGCGCACCTCCTGGGGCACGTCGTCCAGGTCCGGCTCGTTGCGGGCCGGGATCAGGACGGTCGTGATGCCGGCCCGGTGCGCCGCGAGCAGCTTCTGCTTGACGCCGCCGATCGGCAGGACCCGCCCGGTCAGCGAGATCTCGCCGGTCATGGCCACGTCGCCGCGGACCAGGCGGCCCGACAGGAGTGATGCCAGCGCGGTCGTCAGCGTCACACCGGCCGAGGGGCCGTCCTTGGGCACCGCGCCCGCCGGGAAGTGGACGTGGACCGAGCGGTCCTTCAGCGCGGTGACCGGCAGCTCCAGCTCCGCGCCGTGGGAACGCAGGTAGGACATCGCGATCCTGGCCGACTCCTTCATCACGTCGCCGAGCTGGCCGGTGAGCGTGAGGCCGGTCTCGCCGGTCTCCGGGTCGGCCAGCGACGCCTCCACGTACAGGACGTCGCCGCCCGCGCCGGTGACGGCCAGGCCCGTGGCCACGCCCGGCACCGAGGTGCGCTGGCTGGCCTCCGGCAGCGACGACTCCGGCACGAACCGGGGCCGTCCCAGGTAGCCGACCAGGTCGTCGGCGCCGACCGCGACGGGCAGCTCGTCGTTGGCCGCGACCTTGCGCAGGATGCGGGCGACCGAGCGCTCCAGGGAGCGGACGCCGGCCTCGCGGGTGTACTCGGCCGCGAGCCGGCGCAGCGCGTCGTCGCCGACCGTGACCTCGTCGGCGGTCAGGCCGGCCAGCTCGAGCTGGCGGGGCAGCAGGTGGTCACGGGCGATCGCGACCTTCTCGTCCTCGGTGTAGCCGTCGAGGGTGACGACCTCCATGCGGTCGAGCAGCGGCCCCGGGATCGCCTCCAGGACGTTGGCCGTGGCCAGGAAGAGCACGTCGCTCAGGTCGAGCTCGACCTCCAGGTAGTGGTCGCGGAAGGTGTGGTTCTGCGCCGGGTCGAGCACCTCCAGCAGCGCGGCAGTGGGGTCGCCCCGGTAGTCGGCGCCGACCTTGTCGACCTCGTCCAGCAGGACGACGGGGTTCATCGAGCCGGCCTCGCGGATGGCCCGGACGAGGCGGCCGGGCAGCGCGCCGACGTAGGTGCGCCGGTGGCCGCGGATCTCCGCCTCGTCACGGACGCCGCCGAGCGCGACGCGGACGAACTTGCGGCCCATCGCGCGCGCCACGGACTCGCCGAGCGAGGTCTTGCCGACGCCGGGAGGGCCGGCCAGGGCGAGCACGGCGCCGCTGCGGCGGCCGCCCACCACGCCGAGGCCCTTGTCCTGACGGCGCTTGCGCACGGCCAGGTGCTCGATGATGCGGTCCTTCACGTCGGACAGGCCGGTGTGGTCGGCGTCGAGCACCTCGCGGGCGCCGATGATGTCGTAGTTGTCCTCGGTCCGCTCGTTCCACGGGATGTCGAGGACGGTGTCGAGCCAGGTGCGGATCCAGCCGGTCTCCGGGGACTGGTCGGAGGTCCGCTCCAGCTTGTCGACCTCCTTGAGCGCGGCTTCGCGCACCTTCTGCGGCAGGTCGGCGGCCTCGACGCGGGCGCGGTAGTCCTCCTCCTCGGTCTCGGCCGAGTCGCCGTTGAGCTCCTTGAGCTCCTTGCGGACGGCGGCGAGCTGCTGGCGCAGCAGGAACTCACGCTGCTGCTTCTCCATGCCCTCCTGGACGTCCTTGCGGATCGTCTCGGCCACGTCCAGCTCGGCGAGGTGCTCGCGGGACCACTCGACCAGCTTGGCCAGCCGGTCGGCGGGGTCGGCCGCCTCCAGCAGCTCGACCTTCTGCGCGGTCGTCAGCCAGGGGGTGTAGCCGGAGCTGTCGGCCAGCACCGACGGGTCGTCGATCTGGTTGACCTGGTCGACCACCTGCCAGGCGCCGCGCTTCTGCAGGATGGTGGTGGCCAGGGCCTTGTACTCCTTGGCCAGCTCCTGGGCGCGCTCGCCCGCGGCGACGGTGTCGACCGTGATCGCCTCGACCCACAGCGCGGCGCCGGGGCCGGTCGTGCCGGTGCCCACCCGCACCCGGTTGACGCCGCGGACCACGGCGGCCGGCTCGCCGCCCGGCAGCCTCCCGACCTGCTCGACCACCGCCTGCACGCCGACGGCGCCGTAACGGCCGTCGATCCGGGGAACGAGGAGGACCCGTGGCTTGTTGCCACCGGATGCCTGCGCCGCGTCTATCGCGGACCGCACCTCGGAGTCGGACAGGTCCAGCGGAACCACCATGCCCGGCAGGACGACCTCGTCGTCGAGCGGCAGGACCGGGAGGATCAAGCTCTCACTCATGCGAACTCCAAAGGGTTGAGTTACATCGACTCAATTCATTGGAGCCCATGATTGTTCCCTTCCCTGCCGATGTTCGCTCACAGCGATCGTAATGTTGTAAGCCATACCTGAGAGTGAGGGCGCATCAGACCTGGGTCCGATGCGGCTACGAGCTCGGGGATCGTAGGCTTCAGGGGTGTTCTCGGCCGTGCTGGAGCCGTTCAGGCTCGCGCTCTATCGGGGCGACGCCGACCCGCCGGCGCCGCGCCGCTTCACCCTGCGCGTGCCGCGCTGGCTCGGCCTGCTGCCGTTCGACCGGGTCGACCTGGCGCGGGCGGGCGACCTGGTGCTGGCCTTCCTCATCTTCATCGCCACGGCGTCCGACCCGCAGCCATGGCGCGGGAGCGGCAGCCTCGGCCAGTTCCTGCCGTACGTGGCGGCCGTGGCCTTCTCGCTGCCCCTCGTGCTGCGCGACCGCCGGCCGCTGATCGCCTGGCGGATCGCCGCCGGGCTGATCCCCCTCGTGACCTGGGCCACCGACCGCGGCTCCGGTGACCCGCTGCCCTACACGATGCCGGCGATCCTGTGCTACCTGCTGGTGATCTACGCGGTGGCGGTGCGCTGCGACCGGCGGATCACGATGGCGGTCCTGGCACTGAGCGTGCTGGCGGTGTGGATCCTGCATCGCAACTCGACCCCCATCGCCGTCACCATGCTGGCCGTCGCCGTCCTGTTCGGCTACAACGTGCGGGTGCGGCGCAGCGCCACGGACAGGCTGGTGCAGGAGGAGCGGCGCACCCAGGAGGCCGTGAGCGCCCAGGCGGTGCTGGAGGAGCGGGCCCGCATCGCCCGCGAGCTGCACGACGTGGTGGCGCACCACATGTCGGTCATCGCCATCCAGGCCGAGGCGGTGCCGCTGCGGGCGGCGGGCGATCCGGCCCAGCTGGAGGCCGGGCTGGCCGAGATCCGCGGCCTGTCCCTCGACGCGATCGCCCAGCTCCGCCAGGTGCTCGGCGTCCTGCGCGACCAGGACGGCCGCACCGGCACCGCACCCCAGCCGGGCCTCGACCGGATCGACGATCTGATCGCCAACGCCCGCGCCACCGGGCTGTCGGTGCTGGTCAGACGGCCCGACTCGCTCGACGGGTTACCGCCTGCCGTGGGCCTTTCCGCCTACCGGATCGTCCAGGAGTCGCTCAGCAACGCCATGCGCCACGCGCCCGGCGCCACCGTCATGCTCGACCTCGGCCGCGACGAGCGCGCCGTGCGGCTGCACGTCACCAACGGGCCCGGCTCCGCGCCGCCCGGCGAGCCCGGGGCGGGGCAGGGCCTCGTCGGCATGCGCGAGCGGGCCGCGCTGCTCGGCGGCACGCTCGACGCCGGGCCGGTGCCCGTGGGAGGTTTCCAGGTGACCGCGATTCTGCCGGTCGACGAACAGGGGTCCGCGTGACCCGAGTGCCGATCCGCCGACGGGGGGCTGGATGATTCGCGTGCTGATCGCCGACGACCAGGGGATGGTGCGCACCGGGTTCACCACGTTCCTGAGCGGCCAGCCGGACATCCAGGTGGTGGGCGAGGCCGCCGACGGCCGGGAGGCGGTCGAGCGGGCCGCCGAGCTGGACCCCGACGTGGTGCTCATGGATGTGCGCATGCCGGTGATGGACGGCCTGGAGGCCACCCGGCGGCTGCTGTCGCCGTCCGGCGCGCGCTCCAGGGTGCTCATCCTGACGACGTTCGACCTCGACGACTACGTCTACGAGGCGCTGCGGGCCGGGGCCAGCGGGTTCCTGCTCAAGGACGCCTCGGCCGCCCAGCTCGCCGAGGCCGTCCGCGTGGTGGCGGCCGGCGACGCGCTCATCGCCCCGGCTGTCACCAGGCGCCTCATCCACGAGTTCGCCCGGCTGTCCCCGCCCCGGGCACGCGACCGCGGACGGCTCGGCGTGCTCACCGAGCGCGAGACCGAGGTGCTCACGCTGGTCGCCCAGGCGCTGTCCAACCAGGAGATCGCCGGCAGGCTGGTGCTGGCCGAGCAGACGGTCAAGACGCACGTGGGGCGGGTGCTCATGAAGCTCGGCCTGCGCGACCGCGCCCAGGCGATCGTCTACGCGTACGAGACGGGACTGGTACGGCCGGGCGACTGAGCGCGCACCTCACCCGGATGTCACACGCGCGATGCCTGTGGTGCGGTGCCTTCCAGGCGGCCGAGGACGGTGATCCGCAGCACGGCAGGTTCCTCCTCGCACTCCAGCTCGGCCCGTCCCCCGAGCGGCGGCGGTGACGAGGCTCCTGAGGGTGAGGAGGGGTGCTGCAGGAGCGGCTTCGGTGGCCCAGGTGGCGGGGGTGGGCC
>NZ_LAVL01000176.1 GCF_001083785.1 Nonomuraea sp. SBT364 | reverse complement strand
GGGGAGGGGTGGGGCACAGGGGACTCCTGGTTCAGGACCTCGGCGGTGATCGCCGGCATCTCGCTGGTCGGCGTGTCGGCGACCATCCGCAGCATGGTCTCCGCCTTGGGGGCGTTGAGCCGCTTCTTGTAGTTCTTGTGCAGGAGCCCGTCGAGCACGGGACGCAGCTGGCCGGCCTGGGTGGGCGGGTCGGCGCTCTCGCTGAGGAGCGCCGCCAGCGTTTCGGCGATCGTGGACCGCTCGTACGCGGGCCGTCCTTCGACGGCGAAGTAGAGCGTGGCCCCGAGCGACCAGATGTCCGACTCGGGCCCGGTGTATTCGCCTCTGGCACGTTCCGGGGCCGTGTAGCCGGGGGAGCCGATCACCATGCCGGTCCTGGTGAGGCGGGAGTCGCCTTCGGCCTTGGCGATGCCGAAGTCGGTGAGCACGACGCGGCCGCTCTCGGTGATGAGCACGTTGCCGGGTTTGACGTCGCGGTGCGTGATGCCCTGGGCGTGCGCGGCGCGCAGCGCGCCGAGGAGGTCGACGCCGATCTCGGCGACGAGCCGGGGCGGCAGCGGTCCTTCCTCGTCGATCACCTGCTCCAGGGAGCGGGCCTCGATGAGTTCCATGATGATCCACGGGCTGTTGTCGTGGATGAGCACGTCGTGGATGGCGGCGACGGCCGGGTGGCTGATGCGGGCGGCGATGCGCCCTTCGCGGACCATGCGTTCGCGCAGTTCGGCGCGTTGCTCCTCGGTGAGCCCGGGATCCTGGCGGATCTCCTTGACCGCCACTTCGCGGCCGAGGGCGCGGTCGCGGGCACGCCACACGGTGCCCATGGTGCCCCGGCCGAGGGGCGAGATGAGCTCGTAACGCTCCGCTAGCAGGCGCGTCTGCTGTTCCGGCATGAGAAGAAGATATCGATTCTCGCTTGGGAAGTGCTTTAACCTCGCTTGCGAAGTTCTCTTGGCCAGAACCGCCGAGGAAGGAACAACTTTATCACCGTCGCTTTCAAGCGGGCATAAGCGGACGGAGCAGGCCGGGCTTCCACTCTTTTCCTGTGAACTCCCTCACCCGCTCTGCGGTCCTGCCGCTGGACGGGCACGCTCACCGTCGCCGAGGTGGTGACGTCGGCCCGGTGGAGCCCGCGGTGCGCGGGCCGGCGTGGGAAAGACGGCGCGGTGAGCACCATGGCGGGGCGCGGCGACTTGCGCGGGGTCAGCGGTTCCTCGGCGGAGCCGCCCGCCGCCACGCGGGCGAGCATGAGGGAGGCGCGCACGGAGTCGAGCCGGGTGTGCGGGTTGATGCGCAGCAGCGCGTCGAGCACCGGGGCGAGCGGCCCCGCCTTGCTCATCGGGATGGGCTCGCCGCTGGTCAACGCCGCCAGCGCGGCGGCTGCCGTACGGCGTCCGTGCAGGCCCCGGCCTTCGACGGCGGTGTAGAGGGTCGCGCCGAGCGACCACAGGTCGGCGGCGGGGCTGGCCTTGGAGCCGAGGACCCGCTCTGGAGCGATGTAGCCGGCGGAGCCGAGCACGATGCCGGCCTGGGTGATGGAGACGTCGCCTTCGAGCGCGGCCAGCCCGAAGTCGGTGAGCACGGCGCGGTCCTCGGTCACCAGCACGTTGCTGGGCTTGACGTCGCGGTGCAGGATGCCCTTGGCGTGCACGGCGCGCAGCGCGCCGAGGATCTGGCGGCCGATCTCGGCGGCGTGCCTGGGCTGGAGCGGTCCTTCCTCCTGGATGAGCTGCTCCAGGGACTTGGCCCGGAGCAGCTCCATCACGATCCACGGCCGGTCGTCCTCGGTGACCACGTCGAAGACGGTGATGACCGAGGGGTGCGCGACCATCGCGGTGGCCCGGCCCTCGCGCTCGGTGCGTGCGCACAGCTCGGCGCGCAGCTCCTCGTCGAGCACGGTGGGCAGGCGTACTTCCTTGACCGCCACCTCGCGGTTGAGCAACTCGTCGTGCGCCCGCCACACGGTGCCCATGCCGCCGCGTCCGACCGGCTCCACGAGCCGATAGCGCGCGGCGAGGAGGTAACCGGAGGGCGCACGCATGCCTGGCAGCTTACCTATTTGTGTAAACCCACCAGTAGAGGCGTGGCCGATAATTTGTTGCGAATCCAAGTCAACCGGTCTGACCGGTGACGTCAGTAAACCTGGCGGCCACATCCTCCCAGTTGATCAGGCCCCAGAGCTTCTCCACATAGTCCGGGCGCACGTTGCGGTACTGCAGGTAGTAGGCATGCTCCCAGGCGTCGAACACGAGCAGCGGCGTGGTGTTCATGCCCACGTTGCCATGGTGGTCGTACACCTGTTCGACGACCAGCCGCCGGCCGAGCGGCTCCCACGCCAGCACGCCCCAGCCGGACCCCTGCACCGACGCGGTGGCGGTGGTGAGCTGCTTCTGGAAGGCCTCGAACGTGCCGAAGTGCTCGTCGATGGCGTCCCTGAGGGCCCCGTCGGGCCGGTCGCCGCCGTCGGGCGAGAGGTTCTGCCAGAAGATCGAGTGCAGTACGTGCCCGGACAGGTTGAACGCGAACGTCTTCTCCAGTCCGACGAGGCCGCCGAACTCGCCCTTGTCGCGGGCCTCGGCCAGCCGCTCCAGCGTGTCGTTGGCGCCCTTGACGTAGGCGGCGTGGTGCTTGGCGTGATGCAGCTCCAGGATCTCGCCGGTGATGGCGGGCTCCAGTGCCGCGTAGTCGTAAGGCATGTCCGGAAGGCGGTAATCGCCCATGTGTCCTCCTCCGATGTTGATCACGACACTATTGCAAGTGATTCGCAATTGCATCAGCCTTGCGACCTAGGACTCCGGTCCGGCAGCATGGGAGCGCAGCTCGGTTCTCACCCGGGCGGACGGCTCACACCGCCCGTCCGGGTGGCCGCGCTTCGCCTCCTCTTAGACACGCCGACCGGTAACGGCTGGGCAGTGATTGCTGACGGGAACTCTGGGGGCACGTCAGCAAGTTGTAAGGCTGTGGTAAGGGAGCGGGGGCATGCTGGATCCATCGGGCAGGAAGGCACATAAGGAGGCCGAATCTGTCGGTGCCAATCGTCACAATGAAGGCATCAGCCCGAGGCTCGACAGCAACTGACAACCATCGAGGGACGTGGTGAAGATGCGCCAGATCCAGGTTCGCCGCCGGCCCCGCAGGCCGAGCGGAGCCTCACTGGACCTTCGCACGCCGTCCGGGCGCCAGCTGCCCTACTAAGATCAGAAACCAGGAGCGCCATCTGAGAGGTGCACGATGTGCAGTCACGTCCCCACTTGTCCGAACTCCGTGTCCGCCGATCGTGAGGCCGCGCACGTGATCTCGGCCCACCCCGACCAGGGCTGGAGCCTGCTCTGCAACGGTGTCGTGCTGTTCGAGGACACCGGCCTGCTGCTGCCCGACGGCAGCGTCGTGGCGCCGCACCGGGTGCCGGTGGCCGCGTGAGCGTGACGATCCGGGCGTAGACCGAGCGCGACGGGGGCGTCGCGCGCCGGTGCCGGGCGGCCCTGTCCCCTACCCGGCACCCTGACGCGTCCGGCTCAGCGCCGTCCGATGCTCAGCACCGGCCCCGTGCGGTCGGTGAAGAAATCGTCACCCTTGTCGTCGACCACGATGAACGCGGGGAAGTCGACGACCTCGATCTTCCACACGGCCTCCATGCCGAGCTCGGGATATTCGAGCACCTCGACCTTCTTGATGCAGTCCTGCGCCAGGCGCGCCGCCGGGCCGCCGATGGAGCCCAGGTAGAAGCCGCCGTACTGCTTGCAGGCGTCGGTGACCTGCTGGGAGCGGTTGCCCTTGGCCAGCATCACCATCGAGCCGCCGGCCGCCTGGAAGCGCTCGACGTAGGAGTCCATGCGCCCCGCGGTGGTCGGGCCGAACGAGCCGGAGGCGTAGCCCTCGGGTGTCTTGGCCGGGCCCGCGTAGTAGACCGCGTGGTCTTTCAGGTATTGCGGCATCTCGCCGCCGTTGTCGAGCAGCTCGCCGATCTTGGCGTGCGCGATGTCGCGGGCGACCACGAGCGGGCCGGTGAGCGACAGACGCGTCTTGACCGGGTATTTCGTGAGCTCGGCGAGGATGTCCGCCATCGGGCGGTTGAGGTCGATGGAGACGACGTCGTCCGACAGGTGTTCGTCGGTGGTCTCGGGCAGGAACCGCGCCGGATCGGTCTCCAGCTTCTCCAGGAACACGCCCTCCGGCGTGATCTTGGCCAGCGCCTGCCGGTCGGCCGAGCACGACACCGCGATGGCCACCGGGCAGGACGCGCCGTGCCTGGGCAGCCGGATCACCCGTACGTCGTGGCAGAAGTACTTGCCGCCGAACTGCGCCCCGATGCCGAGCTTCTGCGTCAGCTCGAAGACCTTCGCCTCCAGCTCCAGGTCGCGGAAGCCGTGCCCGGACGCCGAGCCCTCGGTGGGGATCGAGTCGAGGTAGCGGGCGCTGGCGTACTTGGCCGTCTTGAGCGCGTACTCGGCGGACGTGCCGCCGACGACGACCGCGAGGTGGTACGGCGGGCACGCGGCGGTGCCGAGCGAGCGGATCTTCTCCTCCAGGAAGGCCATCATCCGCTTCTCGTTGAGTACGGCCTTCGTCTCCTGGTAGAGAAACGACTTGTTGGCCGAGCCGCCGCCCTTGGCCATGAACAGTAGCTTGTACTCGTCCGGGTGGCCGTGCGGGTCCTCGGCGTAGAGCTCGATCTGCGCCGGGAGGTTGCTGCCGGTGTTCTTCTCCTCCCACATGGTCAGCGGGGCCATCTGGGAGTAGCGCAGGTTGAGCCTGGTGTAGGCGTCGTACACGCCGCGCGACAGGTGCTCGGCGTCGGCCCCGTCGGTCAGCACGTGGCGCCCGCGCTTGCCCATGACGATCGCGGTGCCGGTGTCCTGGCACATGGGCAGCACGCCGCCGGCCGAGATGGAGGCGTTCTTCAGCAGGTCGAGCGCGACGAACCGGTCGTTGCCGCTGGACTCGGGGTCATCGACGATCTTGCGGAGCTGAGCGAGATGCGACGGGCGGAGGAAGTGGGAGATGTCGTGGATCGCCGTCTCGGTGAGCAGGCGCAGCGCCTCCGGCTCCACTTCGAGGAAGGTCCGCCCGGCCGCTTCGATCTTCTTCACCCCGTCCGAGGTGATGAGCCGATATTCCGTGTCATCGGCGCCCAGGGGAAGCAGATCGGTGTAGTCGAAGTCCGGCATGGTCAGTAGGGTACGCGCTCCCGCGCGCCGTCCGCCGCGCGGTGGTGAGGCCGATGAGGATGCCGACGATCACCAGCCCCGCGCCGAGCAGGTCGAAGCCGGACGGCGTGGCGATGCCGAGCACCAGACCGGTGCTGATGGCCCCCACGGGGATCAGCCCGGCGAACAGCCCCGCCGGCCCCGGCCCGAGCTTGGGCAGCGAGGTGTACCAGAGCAGGAACGCCACCACGGTCACCACGATGGCCAGGTAGCCGAAGCCCAGCGTCTCGGCGAGCGTCGGCGTACGGAACATCCCCGTCCCCTCACGTACCAGCCCGATCGCGGCCAGCATGGGCACGGCCAGGACCGTCGAGTACGTCGACACCCGGATCGCCCCCAGCTTGGGCAGCAGCGGCAGCGCCAGCAGCGAGAAGCCCACCTCGCCCACCAGGGCGCCGAGCGCCCACAGCAGGCCGGGCAGGTTGCCGCTGCCGAGCCCGGTGGCGAGCGTCGCCCCGGCGACCACCACCGTGGCGCCGGCCAGCACCCGTGGCGCGGGCCTGCCGCCGGCGATGGCCAGCCAGAGCGGCACGGTGCCGAGCACGGTGCCGACCAGGGCCGGGCCCGACTCCCGGGTGGACTCGATCACGCACACGTTGAAGATCGCCAGCCCGACCAGCGTCAGTGCGCCGAGCAACAGCCACTCCCGGCCGGTCAGCCGGACGAACCGCAGCTTCATCACCCACGTCACCGCGATCAGGATGACCGCCGCGAGCAGGTATCGCACAGCTTGCCCGCCGTACACGGGATAGTCGTTGACCAGCCCGGACACTCCGGCCAGCGTCCCTACGAGGAACATGGCGGCAGCGGCCCCGGCGACTCCGTTTCTCATGTAAGGCATGCTAGGAAGCCAATGGTCTCCACAAATAGTCCAAAGCATCGAGATAAAACAGGACCAATATGGCCGACCTTCATATCACGATAAATCGGGATAAAGGGGCGATTGCTGGGCAGATCGCCTCCGAGTTGCGCGACTCCATCCGGCTCGGCCGCCTCACCCCCGGCACCCGGCTGCCCGCTTCCCGCGACCTCGCCGCCGACCTGCGGGTCTCCCGGGGCGTGGTGGTGGAGGCGTACGAGCAGCTCGTCGCCGAAGGCTTCCTGATCTCCCGCGTCGGCTCCGGCACCCAGGTCGCCCCGGCGGCCGCCCGCGCCCCGGCCGTCGAGGACCCGGCCCCCGTGACGCGCGCCCCCTACTACGGCCACCGGCCCACCTCCCCGGACCTCGGCCACTTCCCCCGCGAACGCTGGCTGGCCTCGGTCAGGCACGTCCTCGCCACCGTGCCCGCCGACGCCCTCGACTACGGCGACCCCGGCGGCGTCCCCGAGCTCCGCGAGGAGCTGGCCGGATACCTCAGGCGGGTGCGCGCGGCCGACGTGCGCCCCGAGAACCTGGTCGTCGTCGGCGGCGTCGCCCAGGGCCTCAGCCTGATCCTGCACGTGCTCACCCGTACCGCGCTGGCCGTCGAGGACCCCAGCAGCCACCGCCAGGCGCCCCTGCTGCGCCGGGCCGGCGCCCAGCTGGTGCCCGTCCCGGTGGACGAGCAGGGGCTCGACGTCGCCGCGCTGCGGGCGCGGCGGGCCGACTCGGTCCTGGTCACCCCGGCGCACCAGTTCCCGACCGGGGTGGTGCTGTCGCCGGCGCGGCGGGCCGCGCTGCTGGAGTGGGCCCGCGAGGGTGACCGGACGATCCTGGAGGACGACTACGACGCCGAGTTCCGCTTCGACCGCGACCCCGTCGGCTGCCTGCAGGGCCTCGCGCCCGACCGGGTGATCCTGTCCGGCAGCGTCAGCAAGGCGCTGGCGCCGGGCCTGCGCCTCGGCTGGGTGGTCGCCCCCGCCCACCTCGCCGACGCCGTGCGCCGCGCCCGGGGCGAGCTCGACCTCGGCTCCCCGGTGATCGAGCAGTACGCGCTGGCGCACTTCCTGCGCACCGGCGGCTACGACAAGCACCTGCGCCGGATGCGCCGCGAGTATCACCGCCGTCGCGACGCGCTGGTCCTCGCGCTGGCCGAGCACGCGCCCGGCGTCCGGGTGCGCGGCATCGAGGCCGGGCTGCACGTCTACCTGGACCTGCCGCCCGGCTGGGACGAGGACCGGGTGGCGGCGGCCGCGCTGGAGCTGGGCCTGTCCGCCGAGGCCGTCGCGCCGATGCGCTCGTCCGCAGGTCCGCCGGCCGTCGTGGTCGGGTTCGCCCGGCTGCCCGCGCGCAAGGCCGTGGAGGCCGTACTAGGTCTGAAGGTCAGAATGTCTGGACAAAACTGAGGTGCTCGCCTAGAAAGAAGCCATGCGCGTGGGATTGCTCGGGCTGGGCAGGATCGGTGCCTTCCATGCGGCCACGCTGGCCGCGCATCCGCTGGTCGACGACCTGATCGTGGCCGACCCGGTGCGGAGCTCACCGCACGGCAGGCCCGGCGACCCGTTCGAGGCCGACGCCGTGGTGATCGCCACGCCGACCGGCACGCACGCCGCGCTGCTGCGCGAAGCCTGCCGGCGCGGCATCCCGGCCTTCTGCGAGAAACCGGTCGCGGGCGACGTCAAGGAGACGGCCGAGGTGCTGGAGGCGGCCCGCGGCCACCGGGTGCAGATCGGCTTCCAGCGCCGCTTCGACGCCGGTTACGCCGCCGCCCGCGCCGCGCTGCGTGAGGGTGAACTGGGGGAGCTGCACCGGGTGCACCTGATCACCGCCGACCCCGCGCCGCCGCCCGCCGCCTACATCCCGCAGTCCGGCGGCATCTACCGCGACTGCCACATCCACGACTTCGACATCCTGCGCTGGGTGACCGGCCGCGAGGTGGTCACGGTGTACGCGACCGGCGCGAACCGGGGCGCCGCCTTCTTCGCCGAGGCGGGCGACGTCGACACCAGCGCCGCCCTGCTCACCCTCGACGACGGCACGCTGGCCACCGTGCAGGGCTCGCGATACAACGGCGCCGGGTACGACGTCCGCATGGAACTGGCGGGCACCCTCGGCACCTGGGCCGTCGGCCTGGGCCCGCGCGCCCCGCTGTCCTCCACCGAGGGGCTGCAGCCGCCGGGCGAGGCGTGGCCCGACTTCGTCACCCGCTTCGCCACCGCCTACGCCGCCGAGATCGACGCGTTCCTGCGCGGCGCCCCCGGCCTGTGCCCGATCGAGGACGCCCTGGCCGCCCTGTACGTCGCCGAGGCCGCCGAGCTGTCCCGCCGCGAACGCCGCCCGGTCGAGGTCGCGGAGGTCCGTGAGGCGACTACGCCCCGGCCCTGACCCGGGGCGCGAACCCGCGGGCCAGCAGGATGATCGCGGCGGCCAGCACGAGCGGCGCGGCGAACGCGACCCGCATGTCGGCCGCCTCGGCGATCGCGCCCACCAGCGCGGAGCCGACGATGAAGCCCACGTAGTTGAACAGGTTGACCAGGGCGATCGCGTTGCCGGTGCCCGCCGGGTCGAGCTTGCCCGCCGCCGAGAACGACTGCGGCGCCACCACCGACAGCCCCACGCCCGTCAGCCCGAACGCCACCACGGCCAACGGCTGGCTGGGCGCCGCCACGATCCCCAGGAAGCCCAGGGTGGCGATCGCGCCGCCGAGCCTGACGATGCTCGCCGGGCCGTACTTCCTGACGGCCAGGTCGCCGGCGAGCCGCACCAGCAGCGTCGTCGCCTGGTAGGCGGCGTAGGCCAGCGGGATCACCCGGGCGTCGGCGGCCATCGTGTCCTGCATGAAGACCGTGGAGAAGTTCGACACCGCCGCGTCCCCGACGTACAGGAAGGCCATCGCCAGGCAGAGCGGGAGGATCGGCCGGAACGGGACGCGGCCGCCGGCGGTGGCCGTCTCCGGAGCCACCTGCTCCTCGGCCGCCGTGTAGAGCTTCGGGCCGGCGTAGAGGGAGCCCGCGACGGCCAGGACCATGGGGATCGCCATGACCGCCTCCAGCGGCAGGCCGTCGCCCACCGCCGACACCCACAGCGCCCCGGCCAGGCTGAGCACGCTCCACAGGCAGTGGAAGCCGTTGAGCACGGCCCTGCCGTAGCGGCGCTCGACCGCCACGCCCTGCATGTTCATGCCCGCGTCGACGGCGCCTACCGCCACGCCGAACAGCAGCAGCGCCGGCACCAGCAGCGGCACGTTCGGCGCGAGCCCGGCGAGCACGACGGCGGCGGCCACCGCGGGCTGGGCTACACGCAGCAGCGCCTTGCTGCCCAGCCGGGCCGCGATCGAGCCGGCGCTCACGCTGCCGACCCCGGCGAAGACCGGCACGATGAGCAGCAGTATCGTCAGCGCCCCCGTGTCGAGCCCGTGCTTGTCCTGCAGATGGGCCACCTGGGTGAGCAGCGTGGCGAAGGAGAGCCCCTGCACGGCGTAGACGGCGAACGTCGCGAGGCGGGCTTGGCGATCACGCGGGGACGGCACGGCGGCCTCCAGATGGGGGGAGATCAAACGTGAGGCTGGGTCAGGTTAGCCCGCTCTCCGTCTCCTCCACCAGGCCCACCGGCTTCCTCGCCGCCCACACGCCGAGCGCGGCCAGCGCGATCACCTCGATCGCGGCCAGGCACCGCTCGACCAGGCCGAGCGGCATCACCTGCCACCATGCCAGACCGCTGCGCGCGCCCACCATGACCACCGCGCCCATGCCCAGCACCCACAGCACCGCCACGATCCCGAACGCGAACGCGGCCAGCGACGCCCGGTGCCGCTCCGCCCGCCACGGCCGGGCGATGATCAGCACCGCCAGCGGCAGGCTGAGGAAGGCGATCACGCTGCCCGCCCGATGGATGCTGCCGCTCAGCGAAGGCCCCACCGACCAGTCATGTTTCGGGAAACAGGCGGTCACCAGCAGCCCGGCGCTCCACGCCATCAGCGCCACCGTGCCCACGACCCCGGCCAGCCGCCGGCGCGCCAGCGACAGGCCGATCGCGGCCGAGCCCACCGCCAGCAGCGCGACCCCCAGCCCGAAGATCCAGCCCTGCTCGCCCAGGCCGTGCTCGCTGATCGTGCGGCGCAGCGGGTTCATCTCGCCGAGCGCGGCCAGATCGAGACCCACGATCAGGGCCGCCCCGGCGCCCACCGCGCCCAGCCCCCAGCGTGCCGACCGATGCACGACCACCCCTCTCGCCGCCCGTCTGATCGGCTCAACGGCCGTAATCTCCGGGAGATTCCGGGGCCCGCTCCGGCGGAGCGCCAGATATTGTCAGAAGTGTGAACGAACGCCCCGGATCCTGGTTGCCACGCTTGCAAGAAGTCGGTGAGCGCCTGGCCGAGGAGTGGGTGTCCGCCCGCCGCCCGGCCAGGGAAGGCGCGCCCCAGCCACACGAACTGCGTGCCTCCGACGCCGACCGTGAACGCATCGCCCAGGTGCTCCAGGACGCCCACGCCGACGGCCGCCTCACGCTGGAGGAGCTGGAGGAGCGCCTCACCACGCTCTACGCGGCGCGTACGCTCGGGGACCTCGCCCAGCTCACCGCCGACCTGCTGCCCGCCGACGAGCAGCCGCTCAACCTCGACGGCCGGCCCGTCTCCGCCGTCTTCAAGAAGCAGGAGCGCGGCGGCCGCTGGGTGGTGCCGGCCGAGCTGTCGGTGACCGCCATGTTCGGCACCACCAAGCTCGACCTGCGTGACGCGATCCTGCAGAACCGGCGCATCGTCATCAACGCCACCCTGGTCTTCGGCGGCCTGGAGATCCACGTGCCGGAGGACCTGGAGGTCATCCGCGTCACCAAGGACAAGACCGTACGGCTCACCAAACAGCCCACCGAGCCCGGCGCCCCCGTCGTCGAGGTGCACACCAGCAACTTCGCCGGCGAGGTCAAGGTCAAGGAACCGCCCAAGCGCAAGCGCCGCCGCTGAGGCTCAGCCCGCCGTGTCGAAGTTGATCGCGCTGTAGGCGCGCAGCTTCCACAGCTGGTGCTCGCTCTCCACCTTGCGGATCGTGCCCGAGCGCCCGCGCATGACCAGCGACTGGGTCACCGCCGCCCCGCCGCGGAACCGTACGCCCTCCATCAGCTCGCCCTTGGTGATGCCTGTCGCGGCGAAGAACACGTCGTCGGACCTGACCAGGTCGTTGGTGGTCAGCACCTGGCTCAGGTCGTGGCCGGCGTCGATCGCCCGGCCCCGCTCGGCGTCGTCGCGCGGCCACAGCTTGCCCTGGATGACGCCGCCCAGGCACTTGAGCGCGCAGGCCGCCACGATGCCCTCCGGCGTGCCGCCGATGCCGAGCATCAGGTCGATGCCGGTGCCGCCGCGCGCCGCCATGATCGCGCCCGCCACGTCGCCGTCGGTGATGAACTTGATCCGCGCGCCCGTCTCCCTGATCTCCTTGACCAGCCGCTCGTGCCGGGGCCGGTCGAGGATCACCACCGTGACGTCGGCCGCCGAGCAGTGCTTGGCCTTGGCCACCGCGGCGATGTTGGCCGCCACCGGCGCCTCGATGTCGACCACGTCGGCCGCCTCCGGCCCGGTCACCAGCTTCTCCATGTAGAACACGGCCGACGGGTCGTACATGGACCCGCGCTCGCTCACCGCGATCACCGACACCGCGTCGGGCATGCCCAGCGCGGTCAGCCGGGTGCCGTCGATCGGGTCGACCGCCACGTCGCACTCGGGGCCGCCGCCGTCGCCGACCCGCTCCCCGTTGAACAGCATCGGGGCGTGATCCTTCTCACCCTCGCCGATCACCACCACCCCGTTCATCGACACGGTGTTGATCAGCTGGCGCATCGCGTTGACCGCGGCCCCGTCGGCGCCGTTCTTGTCCCCCCTGCCGACCCAGCGGGCGGCCGCCATCGCCGCCGCCTCTGTAACGCGTACGAGCTCCATGGCAAGATTCCGGTCAGGGGCGTGCTCGCCCGTAGCCAGTGCTGCCGGAACCGACGTCTGATCGGACATGATGAAGGGCCTCCTCGTGGACGACTATCCCGATCGTAGTTGTCCCTGTATCCCCGGTCAGCGGAGGATAATGTGCCAGCCATGAGCAGCGATGTGGAACAGCCGGTCACAGCCCGCACCTCCGAGCGCGGCGCGGCCACGCGCACCGCTCTCCTGCGGGCCGCCCGTGACGTGTTCGTCTCCAAGGGCTTCGCCGAGGCCGGCGTCACCGACGTGGTGGCCAAGGCGGAGGCCAGTGTGGGCAGCCTCTACCACCACTTCGCCGGCAAGGCCGACCTCTACCTGACACTGTTCGAGGAGTTCCAGGCCAGGCAGACGCAGCGGACCAAGCAGGCCGCCCGCGACGTGCGCGACAGCGGCGAGACCGATCCCATGCGGGTCTTCGTCGGCGCTGCCCGCGCCTATCTCGACGGGTGCCTCGAAGAGCGCGAGCTCGCCGCGCTCTTCATGCGCGGCGACGGGCCGCCCGGCTTCGAGGTCGTCATGCGCGACCGGCTGCGCACCTGGGCCAGGCGCAACGCCGCGCTCTTCGACGACTCCGAGAACGCCCTGGTCGTCGTCATCACCGGGGCGCTGGCCGCGGCCGTCACCGAGGTCGTGCAGACGGGCGACCGGACGCTGGCCGACGACGTCCTGGCCATCGTCGGACGCATTCGCCCGACCGGCTGGGTGACCGGGTAACCTCGCCAAGGTGCGACGGTTCACCGAAGGTTTCTACGGCTACGCGGTAGCCCTGTTCGTCTGTTTCGCGGCGGTGGGGCTGTTCCTGCTCATCACCCCGCGCAGCCAGGGTGAGCACATCCCGAGGCTCGACTATTCGATCACGGTCGCCAACTACGCCCGTACGGTGCCCTACCAGGTGTGGGCCCCCGTCAAGGACCCCGAAGGCTGGACCCCCAACAGCAACCGGATCGCCAAGGGCGAGGGCAAGGCCCAGGTGCTGCACGTCGGCTACGCCACCAAGGCCCGTCAGCACGCCATGCTCATCCAGAGCGACGAGAAGCCGGCGGCCGGGTTCGCCAGCCGGATGGCCAACTCCGACAAGCCGGTCGGCACCCAGGACGTCAACGGCCAGCAGTGGGAGCGGCGCTTCCGCGAGGACAAGAACCAGCGGACGCTGATCCGCTTCCTGCCCGACGTGACGCTGGTGATCACGGGCACGGCCGACTGGCCGGAGCTGGGGCAGCTCGCCACCGCGCTGGAACAGCGCCCCAAGCCCGCCGCCCCGTGAAGTGCGTGTTCTGTCAGCGGCGGCCCCTAGGGTTGGGGGCGTGGCAGACGACAAGGCACCCTCATACGAGCAGGCCCGCGAAGAGCTGACCGAGGTGGTGCGCCGGCTGGAGACCGGCGGGCTCACCCTGGAGCAGTCCATCGAGCTCTGGGAGCGGGGCGAGAAGCTGGCCGCGATCTGCGAGGAGTGGCTCCAGGGCGCCCGGGTCAAGCTGGCCGCCGCCATGGCCCGCAGGTCCGACCCGTCGGCCGCCGTGGGCGACGACGCGCCGTTCTAGCTCCGGTGCAGGGCCACGACCGGGATGCGGCGGGTCGTCTTGGCCTCGTACTCGGCGAACCCGGGGGCGATCGCCACCATCCGCGCGTAGATCTCGTCACGCTCGGCGCCCTCGATGAAGTCGGCCTTCACCTCGAACGTCTCCGTGCCGACCTCGGCCGTGCCTCCCGGGGTGGCGCGAAGGTTGTGATACCAGGCGGGATGATGGTCGGCGCCCGCGTTGGAGGCGATGACGATGTAGCGCTCGCCGTCCTTCAGATACATCACCGGAGTCGTCGTCCGCTTGCCTGATTTGGCGCCGGTCGTGGTGAGCAGCACCAGGTCAGAGCCTTCGAAGTAGCCGCCCACGCGGCCGGCGTTGGCCCGGAACTCCTCTATGACCTGCTGGTTGAAGTCGTTCGCCATGCTTACCGTCCCTTAATCGGAGAACTCTCCGTTCTCAACCGTGGAGCCTAAACGGAGATTCCTCCGGTTGCAATCGCTATGCTCTGCGTGTGCGCCGACAGTTGCCAGTCCTCGGGCAGCCGCAGCCGGAGCGGGCCGATGCGGCGCGGAACCGGCAGAAGATCATCGAGTGTGCCGCCCGAATGGTCGCCGACAGGGGAGCCGACCAGCTCTCCCTCGACGAGGTCGCCCGCGAGGCGTGCGTGGGCGTCGGCACCGTCTACCGCCGCTTCGGCGACCGCGCCGGGCTGGTCTACGCGCTCATCGACGAGCGCGAACGGTGCTTCCAGGAAGCGTTCATGACCGGGCCGCCGCCGGTCGGGCCGGGGGCCGAGCCCGCCGAGCGGATCAGGGCGTTCCTCGCCGCGCTCGTCGACCGGATCGTCGACCAGCTCGACCTTTTCCTGCTCCTGGAGACCGCGTCGCCCAAGGCCAGGTTCAGCGGGCCGTACGGGGTGCACCACCGGCACCTGGCGACGCTGCTCGCGCAGGCCAGGCCGGGCTCACGCGCCGGCTTCCTGGCCGACGCCCTCCTCGCGCCCGTCAACGCCCGGCTGATCTCCTATCAGCGCGACGAACGCGGGCTGGGCATCGAGGAGATCAAGGCCGGGTTCGACGAGCTGACGCGGGCGCTGCTCACTCCCCGGCAGGCTCCGCGCGCACCGTCACGCGGTCGTCCGGAAGCCGGACCGTGAGCAGCGCGCCCGGCGCGATCTCCCCGGCCAGCCGGACCACCTCACCCGAAGGATGCTGGACGATGGCGTAGCCGCGCTCCAGCGTGGCCGCAGGCGACAGGGCGACCAGACGGGCCCGCACATGGGTGAGATCGTCGCCGGCCCGGTCGAGCGAGGCCGTCAGCGAGCGCCTGGCCCGGTCGCGCAACGCCTCGGCCTGCTCGGCGCGGCGCTCCAGCTCACGCACCGGATCGGCCAGCGACGGACGGGAGCGGACCGAGGTGAGCCACGACATCTCCCGGTCGAGCCAGCCGCTCACGACCCTGCGGCCCCGGTCACGGAGCTGGCGCACCAGAGTGAGCTGCTCGCCGACGTCGGGCACCACCTTCTTGGCGGCGTCGGTCGGGGTGGACGCGCGGACGTCGGCCACCAGGTCGAGCAGCGGGCTGTCCTGCTCGTGGCCGATCGCACTGACCACCGGGGTGCGGGACGCGGCCACGGCCCTGACCAGCGTCTCGTCGGAGAAGGGCAGCAGATCCTCCAGCGATCCCCCACCCCGGGCGATGACGATCACCTCGACCGAGGAGTCGGCGTCGAGCTTGGACAGCGCCTCGGTCACCTCGCCCACCGCGTAGGGGCCCTGGACCGCGACCTCCTCGACCTTGAACCGCACGGCGGGCCAGCGGCGCCTGGCGTTCTCCAGCACGTCGCGCTCGGCCGCCGAGTCGCGGCCGCAGATCAGCCCCACCGTGCCCGGCAGGAACGGCAGCCGCCGCTTCCTGTCGGCGTTGAACAGGCCCTCGGCCGCCAGCAGCCGGCGCAGCCGCTCAAGGCGGGCCAGCAACTCGCCGACGCCGACCGGGCGGATCTCCAGCGCCGTGAAGGCGAACGAACCCCTGTTGACCCAGAAGTCCGGCTTGACGTGCACGACGACCCTGGCGCCGTCGGCCGGGCGCGGCTCGGTCGCCTCGTAGACGCCGCGCGGGGCGGTGACCCTGGCCGACACGTTGGCCACCGGGTCGCGCAACGTCAGGAAGACCGTGCCGCCGCGGGCGCTCAGGTCGGTGATCTGGCCCTCGACCCAGACCGTGCCCAGCTTGCCGATCCAGCCGCCCACCATCTGCAGGACGGTGCGGACCGGCAGGGGCGCCTCGGGGGTGGTCTTCGAGCTCATGCCCGAAGCCTACGGTGTCGTGCCGACTATTCCCCGGCCTGCAGCTTGGCCAGGCGGTTCTCGTACATCCGCACGACCTCGGGACGGGCCGTGGTGGCCTGCTCGTAGGCGAGGCAGGCGCCGATCTGCTCGGCGGACTTGCCGCGCATCCGGGCGCGCAGCGAGGCCACGGTCAGCTCCGAGTAGCCGGGCATCGGCTCCGCCAGGGCGGTCTCCTTCACGGGGGTGGCCACGGCGGGGGCGACCTCCTCCGCAGGGGCCTCCTTCGCCGGGGTGGCCTCGACCGCCTCGGCGAGCTTGTCGGCCTTCGGCGCCTTCGTCCTGGCGGCCCTGGGCTTGGCCTTCGGCTTCTCCGCCGCGGGCTTCGTGATGGTCACCGGCTCGGCCACGGCCGGCTCCGGCGCGAGCGCCGGCTCGACGGTAGCGGCGACCGGCTCAGCCCCGACAACCGGCTCCGGCGCGGCGGTCGGCTCCTTCGCGACGGTCGGCTCCGGTGCGGCGGCGGGCGCCTTCGTGCACGTCAAGCCGGACTTCTGGGTCAACAGGGGTTCGTT
>NZ_LAVL01000175.1 GCF_001083785.1 Nonomuraea sp. SBT364 | reverse complement strand
GGGTGGGCCCGTTCGTTCCTGCACCACTGCGCGTCTCCCTCGCCGATCGCCTGCTTGCGAAAACGCTACCGCCCCGCGAGCGCGCTCAGGTCATCCAGGCGCGGCGGGTGAGGGGGCGGCAGGGTGATCCCGTAGCCGACGGGACCACCCGGCGCACAGACGGCCCGGTGCACGAGAACGGGAAGAGGGCCCGGAAACCCTTCGGACCGGACCCGTCTCGTCGGCGGCGAGCGCGGAATTCCGTTGTCTACTGGGCTCCCGGGCCCGTCCCGGGTCCAACCCCCCGCCCGGCTGGGGTGCCCCGACTCGACGGACCGACGGCCCTGCACCTGGCTGTGTGGACGAAGTCACGCTCCGTCACGGACGCAGGATCCGGCGATGTCAGAGACGGCCAACCGGCCAAGTCCCGTGCTGGACTGCGCAGCAAACTACCGACTCCACCTCAGATGTCAACCGTGTCCCGATCAGCAGAAACATCGAGTCTTCGCAGGTGGGTGCCCGCGCCGGAGCCGGTCAAAGCCCATTCGCGGGCATCGGCGAACGGGTTGGCAAGCCGCTGAGCGCCTGCGGGAGCGCCCCTTCGGACACGACGCCGAGCCGCTGCGTGGCACGGGTGAGCGCCACGTACAGGTCGCTGGGACCGCGCGGCGACTGGGCCGCGATGAGGCCTGGCTCGGCCACGATCACCGCGTCGAACTCCAGCCCCTTGGCGTCCGCCACGCCCATCACGGCCACGGGCGCGTCGAGCGCCGCCGCGCCGCGCGCCCGGCCGGCGCCGGGGGCGACGACCACCGCGCCCTCGACCGCGCCGCGCACGGCCTCGCCGAGCTCGCCGAGCAGCGCGTCGGGGGTCACCACGGCGATCTTGCCGCCCTCCGCCGCCTCGGCCCTGACCAGGCCGGGCAGCGCGGACAGCGGCGCCGACCAGGGCGGCGTGCCGCCCTCACGGACGGAGGTGGGAGCCTCCAGCGACGTGCCGACGGTGGCCAGCACGCGGGCGGCGACCTCCATCAGCTCGACGGGCGTGCGGTAGTTGACGGTCAGCCGTTCCTGCCGCCAGCGCCCGGCCACGTACGGGTCGAGCACTTCCTTCCACGACCGCGCGCCGGCGGCGGAGCCGGTCTGGGCGATGTCGCCGACGATCGTCATCGACCGGTTGGGGACCCGCCGCATGACCGTCCGCCACGCCATCGGCGACAGCTCCTGCGCCTCGTCCACGATGACGTGGCCGTAGGCCCAGCCCCGGTCGGCGGCGGCGCGTTCGGCGGTGGTCAGGTAGGGGCCGCCGCCGCGCTGGCGTTCGGCGAGCCGTTCGGCCTCCATGACGTCGGACAGGCCCGTCAGTTCGAGGACCTCGCGGGCGTAGGCGAGCTCGGCCTCGCGCTCGTGCTCCTCGGCGCGGCGGGCGGCGGCCAGCTCTTCCTCGGCCTGCAGGGCGCTGGCGCGCAGCACCTGCTCGTCGATCTCGCCGAGCAGCTCGGCGGCCTCGTCGAGCAGCGGCACGTCGGACTCGGTCCACTCCCCTCCGTCGCGGCGCAGCAGCTCCCGCTCCCCGGCCGACAGCACGGAGCCGGCCTCGCCGAGGCGTTCGGCCGAGCCGTACAGGCCGAGCAGCAGCCGCTGCGGCGTCAGGTAGGGCCACAGGCGGTTGAGCGCGGACCGGACGACCGGCTCGGTGCGCAGGTCCTCGCGCAGGTCGGCGAGCTCGTCGTCGTCGATGAGGCCCTTGCCGATCTTCTTGGCGAGCTGCCGGGCCAGGGCGTTGAGCAGCGACCTGACGAACACCGCGCGGGCCTGGTTGTGCGGGCGGCGCGAGCGGACGGCCTTGTTGCGGGCGGATTCGAGCATGCCGCGGTCGACGGTCAGCGTGTTGCGGCCGAGATTCAGCTCGATCGGCTCGCGCGGGATCCGCTGGCGTTCGCGCACCGCCTTGGCGAGCACCTCGGCCATCCGCGCGTCGCCCTTGACCGCGGCCACCTCGGGGCGGTCGCGGGCGGTGGCGGTCACGCCCGGGTAGAGCTCGCCGACCGTGGACAGCAGCACGTCGGTCTCGCCCAGCGAGGGCAGCACCTGCTCGATGTAGCGCAGGAAGGTCGGGTTGGGCCCGAGGACGAGCACGCCTCGGCGCTCCAGCCGCTCACGGTGGGTGTAGAGCAGGTAGGCGGCGCGGTGCAGCGCGACGACGGTCTTGCCGGTGCCGGGGCCGCCCTGCACCACCAGGACGCCGTTGAGGTCGGCGCGGATGACGCGGTCCTGCTCGCCCTGGATGGTGGCGACGATGTCGCGCATGCGGCCGGTGCGGCGCTCGTCCAGCGCGGCCAGCAGCGCGGCCTCGCCGTTGAGGGTGGCGCGGTCGTCCTCGGTGAGCGCGTCGAGGTCGAGCAGGTCGTCGTCGACGCCGACGACGTCGCGGCCCTTGGTCTGCAGGTGGCGGCGCCGGGTCACGCCCATCGGCGCGGCCGGGGTGGCGCGGTAGAAGGGCTGCGCGACGGGCGCGCGCCAGTCGATGAGCAGCCGTTCCTGCTCGTCGTCGGTCAGGCCGAGCTTGCCGATGTAGAGGCGGCCCTCCTCGTGGTGATCGAGCCGTCCGAAAACCAGGCCGCGCTCGACCGCCCAGAGCCGGGCCAGCCGGGTGGCGTGCATCTCGGCGAAGGCGTCGCGCTCGGACATGTTCTGCATCGTGCCGACGGCTCCCATGGCCAGCACGTCCTTGAGCTGCCGCTGGGTACGCTCGCGCAGCAGGTCTAGGCGGTCGTAGAGGCGGGTGACGTACGCCTGCTCCCTGGCGAGCTCTGTTTGACGAGTTGCCGCCAGACCATTATTGTGGTTAATGGGACGCTCCGGGCCAATCTGCTTGTTGTTACGACAAACGACGACATTAGCATGCCTGTAGAGCCACTCTCCGCCTTTCCCTCCCTCTCCTACGGTCACGGGTCGATTTCGACTCTTGACCGAATGGCCTTCCGCTCCTTACGTTCACCCCGGTTAGGAAAGTTTCCTAACTGGAAGGGGTAACAGTGAGCGGTCCCGTGCCGGGCACGCCGAGCCTGCTGCGCGCGATCAACGATCGTGCCGCCCTGCGCGCGCTCCTCGAACGCGGGCCACTCACCCGCCTCGAGATCGGCACGCTCACCGGTCTGTCGAAGCCTACGGCCTCGCAGTTGCTCTCCCGTTTGCAGGAAGCCGGTCTGGTCGTGCCCGACGGCATCAGGGAGGGCCTGCCGGGCCGCACGGCCGAGGTCTACCGGCTCAACCCGGAGGCGGCGTACGCGGCCGCGCTGGACGTCACCTTCACCCGCGTCGAGGCGCGCGTGGCGGACCTGACGGGCACCGTCGTCGGCGAGTACTCGGTGCCCGCCCCCTCGGCCCCCGGCGAGCTCCCCGGACGGCTGCGCGCGGCCCTCGCGGGGGCGAGGCCGCCCGAGCCGCCCCGCCGGGTGGTGATAGGCGTCCAGGCGGCCCTGGACCCCTCCACGGGGCGGCTGGGGTACGCGACGGCCGAGGAGATGCCCGGGTGGCACGTCGACGACCTGGAGGCCACGCTGAGCGCCGGGCTGGGCGTGCCGGTGTCGGTGGAGAACAACGTCAACCTGGTGGCCGTGGCCGAGCAGGCGCACGGCGCCGCGCGCGGCACGCCGGACTTCGTGCTGCTCTGGGCCGACCAGGGCATCGGCTCGGCCATCGTGCTGGGCGGCCGCATCCACCGGGGCGCCACCGGAGGCGCGGGCGAGGTCGGCTACATGCCCGCGCCGGGCGCCCCCACGGCCCGTGAGGCGGGCCAGTACGGCGACCACGGCTACCAGGCGCTCACCGGCGGCGCCGCGGTCCTGCGGCTGCTGCGCGCCCACGGCGTCGAAGGCGCGGACTTCTGCGAGGCGGTCGCCAACGCCGCCCGAGCCGCCGCCGTCCGTGCGCCTTCACCGGCGGAGGAGCGGGCGGCGGCCGGGTTGCGGGAGGTGGCGGCTCGGCTGTCCGTGGGGCTGGCGGCGATCACGTCCGTGGTGGACCCGGGGCTGATCGTGGTGACCGGCGGCGTGGTGCTGGCGGGCGGGGAGCCGCTGCGGACGCTGATCGAGCGGGAGCTGCACGCGCTGACCATCCCCCGGCCCCGGGTGCGCCTGTCGGCCGTGGAGGGCAACCCGGTGCTGGCCGGCGGGCTGGACCTGGCGCTGAAGACCGTGCGCGACGAGGTCTTCGGCGCCACCCTCCCCCGATCGTGACCCGCCGGACCGTGAGCCACCTGATCGTGAGCCAGCTGATCGTGAGCCAGCTGATCGTGACTTGCCGGATCGTGACCCGAGGGAAGGGAACCGAGGTTTGAGACTCGCTGTTGTCGGGGGCGGCTCGACGTACACGCCCGAGCTGATCGACGGGTTCGCGCGGCTGCGTGACGAGCTGCCCGTCACCGAGATCGCGCTGGTCGACCCGGACGGGCGGCGGCTGGAGCCGGTGGCCGCGATGGCGCGCCGGATGCTGGCGCACGCCGGGCACCCGGCGCGGGTGCTGGCCACGTCCTCGGTCGAGGAGGGCGTGGCCGGGGCGCGGGCGGTGCTGTTCCAGCTGCGGGTGGGCGGGCAGGCGGCGCGTGAGGTGGACGAGACGCTGCCGCTGCGCTGCGGCTGCGTCGGCCAGGAGACGACGGGCGCGGGCGGCCTGGCCAAGGCGCTGCGCACGGTCCCGGTGGTGCTGGAGCTGGCCGAGCGGGTGCGCCGGGAGGCTCCGGAGGCGTGGATCGTCGACTTCACCAACCCGGTCGGCATCGTCACCCGGGCGCTGCTGGACGCCGGGCACCGGGCGATCGGGCTGTGCAACGTGGCGATCGGCTTCCAGCGCCGCTTCGCGGCCGTGCTCGGCGTCGAGCCGTCGCGGGTGTCGCTCGGGCACGCCGGGCTCAACCACCTCACGTGGGTGCGCTCGGTGCACGTGGACGGGACGGACGTGCTGCCGGACCTGATCCGCGAGCACGGGCAGAAGATCGCCGCCGACGTCGGGCTGCCGTCCGCGCTGCTCTCCCGGCTCGGCGCGGTGCCGTCGTACTACCTGCGCTACTTCTACGCCCACGACCTGGTGGTGGCCGAGCAGCGCACCGAGCCGTCACGGGCGGCCCGGGTCGCGGCGATGGAGAAGCAACTGCTGGAGACGTACGCCGACCCGGCGGTGACGGCCAAGCCGGCCCTGCTGGAGCAGCGGGGAGGCGCGTTCTACTCGGAGGCGGCGGTCGCCCTGATCGCCTCGCTGCTCGGCGACCGCGGCGACACCCAGGTCGTCAACGTCCGCAACGGCGGCACACTGCCGTTCCTGCCGGACGACGCGGTCGTCGAGGTCCCGGCCAGGATCACCGCCTCGGGGGCCGTGCCACAGCCGGTGCCGCCCCTGGAGCCGCTGTACGCCGGGCTCGTCGCGCACGTGTCGGCATACGAGACGCTCGCGCTGCGCGCGGCCCTCGAAGGCGGCGCCGACCAGGTGCGGGACGCACTGCTCGCCCACCCGCTCGTCGGCCAGGAGCACCTGGCGCGGGAGCTGACCGGCCTGCTGCTCGACGCCAACCGGGCGCACCTGCCGTGGGCGGCGGGGCGATGACGCGCCGCAGGGTCCTGGTGGCGGTCGACGGCGGCAACAGCAAGACGGACGTGGCGGTGGTGACTGAGGACGGCGAAATCCTGGCGACCGGCCGCGCGGGCGCCTTCGCCCCGCAGAGCGCGGGCGTCCGGGCGGCCGTGGACGTCGTGGAGGAGGCCGTGCGCGACGCCGGCTGGGCGGGGGCCGGCCGGTTCGACCACGTGGCCGCCTATCTCGCCGGTGCGGACCTGCCGGTGGAGGAGGAGGCGCTGGCGCGCGAGTTCGCCGCGCGCGGCTTCGGCCCGGACGTCGTCGTGCGCAACGACGTGTTCGCCCTGCTGCGGGCGGGGGCGTCGCGGCCGTGGGGCGTGGCGGTGGTGTGCGGGGCGGGCATCAACGCGGCCGGGGTCTCCCCCGGCGGCGAGGTGGCCAGGTTCCCGGCGCTGGGGCGGATCAGCGGCGACTGGGGCGGCGGCCAGGGCGTCGGGGAGGAGGCGCTGTGGCACGCGGTGCGCGCCGAGGACGGCCGAGGCCCCGCGACCGCGCTGGCGGACGCGGTGAAGGAGCATTTCGGCACCGCCACCGTCGAGGAGCTCGTGCTGGCCCTGCACTTCGGCGAGGTGGACCGGGGACGGCTGCACGAGCTGGCTCCCGGCGTGTTCGCCGCCGCCGGGACGGGCGACGCCGTGGCGGCGGCGCTGGTCGGGCGGCAGGCCGAGGAGGTGGTGGTGCTGGCCGAGGTGTGCCTGCGCCGGCTGGGCCTGCTGGAGACGCCCGCGGAGGTCGTCCTGGGCGGCGGCCTGCTGACGGCCGGCCACCCGTTGCTGATGGACCTCGTGGGCGCCGGGCTGGCCGTCAGGGCGCCGAAGGCGGAGCCGGTGGTGTCTGGCGTCCGCTCGATCACCGGGGCCGTCCTGTGCGGCCTGGAGCGCCTCGGCGCGGCGGAGACGGCCAAGGCACGGCTTCTGACGGAGAGTAACCTTATGGACACGTGATTACGCCGGGCTATGGCGTGACTCCCCCGGCGCGGCGACCATGCGTCTATGGACGGGTTCCTCGACACCACCAGCCGCGGCCTGACCGAGCTGCGCGTGCACGGCGTGTCCGGCACGCCGCCGGACCAGATGCTCAACCATCCGCATCCGCGGCTGGTGTCGGGCGACTCGACGACGGGCTTCTACCGCCGGTGGTGGCCGGCCGGGCGGCCCGAGGGCGAGCAGGCCGACGTGCCGGACGTGCGGCACCGCGAGGCGTACGCGTGGGGCGGGCTGACCTCCGGCGGCCGGACGATCGCGCTGTGGCTGCTGCTGCTGCCGTTCTCGCTGGCGAACCTGGCCTACTTCATGCTGCCGAGGCCGGCGCGCGGGCGGCGGCTGCGGCACGTGGTCGAGGCGGCCCAGCGGCTGTTCGCGCTGCTGCTCACCGGCACGCTCGTGCAGGCGGTGATCGGGTCGAGCGTGGACCTGGTGGGCTGGCAGTGCACCGCCGCGGGCCGCGCGTGCACGTACGAGACCGCGCCGGTGTGGGTGCGCTGGCTGGGCGAGCTGTGGGGGGTGGAGGAGTCGCGGCGGCTGGCCGTCACGGCGCTGGTGCCGCTGGCCGTGGTGGGGCTGCTGTGGCTGATCGCCCGGCGGACGTGGAACCGCGACGAGCGTACGGCGATGCCGTCCGGCGGCCGGTCCGGCGGATCGCCCGCCGGTTCGGAGGACGCGGCGCTTCCGCTGGCGCGGCGGCGGCTGTGGCAGGGCGACGTGCCGGTGTGGCGGCTGCGCGCGGTGCACGTCGCGTACGCGCTCAGCGCGATCGGGCTGGCCGTGTCGGTGCCGTTCGCCGGGGCGGGGCGGGCGCTGACGGCGGCGAACGCGGCCGTCCAGGTCGCGGCGGCCGTGCTGGTGCTGCTGCCGGGCCTGGCCCGGCGGGTGGATCCGGGCGGCGCCGACGCCGGCGGCAGGGCGCTCACGGCGGCCTGCCGGATCCTGGAGGCCGCCGCGCCGGCGGTGCTCGCGGCGACGCTCGTGGCGGCGCTGGCCGGGCTGCCGCTCGGCGGCCCGCGCGGGGCGGCCCTCCAGCTGCCCGGCGTGGGCGCGGTGCGGTTCGCGCTGCTGGTGGCGCTGGTGGCGTTCCTGCTGGCGGCCACCTGGGTGCTGGCGCGGCTGACGGCGCCGGCGGAGCGGCCCGCGATGCGCGGGATGGCCAGCTGGTTCACGCTGATGGTGGCGGCAGGCAGCGCGAACGCCCTCGCGCTGGGCGTCATGTTCTGGACCGCGTCGTTCTTCGGCGTGCCCGAGTCGCCCGCCAGGGCGCAGCCGATCGGCCGCAAGCTCTTCCTCGGCGACGCCGTGTGGTGGACCGCCGCGCTCGTGCCGATCCTGGTGCTGGGCCTGCTCTGCGCGGGGGTCGTGCTGTGGCGGATCCGCCGTGCGGCCACGGAGCTGCTCACCCCGAAGCTCACCCCCTACTACGGCGACGACGGCGACGACGTGGCCGGCAAGTGGGCGCTGGCCTCGCTCACCGACCGGGCGGGGCTGGTGCTGGGGCTGCTCGTCGGGGTTATGCTGACCGGCTTCGCCGTCGTGACGGTGATCTACCAGTTCGGGCTGATCACGCCGGTCGGCGGCACCGCCGGGCTGTTCGCCACGATCGGCAGCTGGGCCATCACCGCCATCCTCGTCGGCCTGGTGCTGCTGGGCCGGCGCACCTACAGCGATCCGGCGCTGCGCCGCACCATCGGCATCCTGTGGGACGTGGCCACCTTCTGGCCGCGGGCCATCCACCCGCTCTCGCCGCCCTGCTACACCGAGCGGGTGCTGCCCGAGCTCGTCGCGCGTGTCGGCGTGCTGTCGCGGCAGGAGCGCGACACGGTCGTGCTGTCCGGGCACAGCCAGGGCAGCGTCATCGCCGCCGCCCTGGTGCTGCAGCTCGGGCCCGCCGATCGGGAGCGGGTGCGGCTGCTCACCCACGGCTCGCCGCTGCGCAGGCTGTACGCGGCCTTCTTCCCCGCCTACTTCGGCGGGCCGAGCCTGCCCTCGGTGCGTGAGGCGGTGCCGTGGGTCAACCTCTACCGGCTGAGCGACCCGATCGGCGGGCCCGTGTTCGCCCCGGCCGACCCGTTCGGCCCGCTCGCGTCGCCGGGCGGGCGGGAGCCGGTGGACGTGTTCTGCTGGGACCCGCCGCAGCCCGAGCCCGGCGAACCGCTCGCCGAGCTGCGCTGGCACTCCGACTACTGGTTCGACCCGCCCTACGACCAGGCCATGGCCAGGCTCACCGGGTAGCTGCCGGGCGGCCGAAGGGCTAACAGCCGATCTTCCGGGCAGGATGCCCGGGATGTCCACTCCTGACCTCCTGCTCGCCATAGGCGGCGCCGCGGCGCTGCTGGCCGCCCTCCTCCCGGGGGTCCTCGCCAAACGGGCGATATCGCTGCCGCTGACCTACCTGGCCGGGGGTGTGCTGCTGTTCCTGCTGCCCCTGGGGCTGCCCGAGCCCGACCCGGTGGCGCACCGGCTGGCCCTGGAGCACATCACCGAGATCTGCGTGGTCATCTCGCTGATGGGCGCCGGCCTGGCGCTCAACCGGAGAGTGGGATGGCGGTCGTGGGGGACCACGTGGCGGCTGCTCGGCTGGGCGATGCCGGTGACGATCGCCGGGGTGGCCGGCGCCGCGCTCGTGCTGCTGGAGTGGCCGCTCGCGGCGGCCTTGCTGATCGGGGCGGTGCTCGCGCCCACCGACCCGGTCCTCGCCTCCGACGTGCACGTGGGCGAGCCGGTCGACGTGGAGAACGCCGACGACGAGGTCCGGTTCGCGCTCACCTCCGAGGCGGGGCTGAACGACGGGCTGGCCTTCCCCATCGTGTACGCGGCCATCGCGCTGGCCGCGGTGGGAGGCGCGGGCTGGGCGGGCGAATGGGCTCTCGTGGACGTGCTCTACCGGACGGCCGCCGGCGTGATCTGCGGCCTGCTGCTGGGGCGGGTGCTCGGCCGTCTCTTCTTCCACACGGGGAAGAAGAAACTGCGCCTGGCCGAACGGCACGACGGGTTCGTCGCCCTGGCCGCCACCCTCCTGTCGTACGGGCTGACGGAGCTGGCCCACGGGTACGGCTTCGTGGCGGTGTTCGTCACCGCGTGCACGATCAGGAACGCCGAGCGCGGCCACGGCTACAACTCCGTCCTGCACGGCTTCGTGGAGCAGATCGAGCGGCTCTTCACCGCGTGGCTGCTGCTTCTGCTGGGCGGGTTCGTCGCGGCGGGCGGCCTGGCGGCGCTCACCTGGCGAGGCGCCGCCGTCGGCGTGCTGCTGCTGTTCGTGATCCGGCCGCTGGCGGGCTGGCTGTCCCAGGCGGGAGGGGCGGCCGGGCCCCGGGAGCGGCTGGTGATCTCGTTCTTCGGCATCCGGGGCATCGGATCGCTGTTCTACCTGGCGTTCGCGCTGGGGCACGCGGATTTCGGCGTGCCGGCGGACGAACTGTGGGCGGTGGCGGGCTTCACCGTGCTGGCCTCCGTCGTGGTGCACGGGGTCACCGCCACCCCGGTCATGCGTCGCCTGGACGCCCTGCGCGCCCGCCGGTGAGTCAGGGGCTCAGGAGGGTGGCGACGCGGGCGCGGACCTCGTCGGTGTCGAGGCCGCGGACGGTGAGCGTGGTGCGGCGGCGCAGCACGTCGTCGACGGTGACCGCCCACTCGTGGTCGCGCGCGTAGACCGCCTGGGCCCAGATGTCGGGCCCGTCCGGATGCATGCGCTCGCCGAGCGCCGGGTCGTCCCGGATGAGCCGGGCCACGTCGAAGGCCAGCGTCCCGTAGTGGGAGGCGAGGTGGCGGGCGACGAGCGGGTCCATGCGGGCGCCGGGGTCGCGCTCGGACCACAGCCGCATCGCGACCGCGTCGGGGCTGGCCAGGCCGGGCAGGGGCACCGCGGGCAGGATGTCGGCCAGGTCGTCGCCGAGCGGCCGGCCCGGCAGGTGGGCGAGCGTGTCGAGCACCAGCCTGCCGATGTGGCGGTAGGTGGTCCACTTGCCGCCGGCGACCGACAGCATGCCGCCCTTGCCGCGGCTGAGCAGCGTCTCCCGTTTGGCGGCGGCGACCCGGCCGGGGCCGCCGGGCAGCACCCGCAGCCCGGCGAAGGCGTAGGTGATGTCCTCGCGGCGCACCTGGGCGTCCTGGACCGCGTGGCCCGCCTCGTCGAGGATCTGGGCCACGTCGGCGTCGGTGGCGCGCACCTGGGCGGGGTCGCCGTCGTACGCCTCGTCGGTGGTGCCGAGCAGCAGGTGGTCCTCCCACGGGATGGCGAACGACACCCGGTACTTGTCGATCGGGATCGTCAGCGCCGCCTTCCACGGCTCGTGGCGGCGCAGCACCAGGTGGGCGCCCTTGGACAGGCGGATGCTGGGCGCGGCGCCCGGGTCCTCCATGCGGCGCAGGTGGTCGACCCACGGACCGGTGGCGTTGAGCACGAGCCGGGCCGATACGCCGAACTCGCCGCCGTCGAGCCGGTCGCGCAGGTCGGCGCCGGTGACGGTGCCGCCGGTCATCCGCAGCCCGACGACCTCGGCGTGGTTGAGCACGACGGCGCCCGCGTCGACGGCGGCGCGCACGGTCATGACGGCGACGCGGCTGTCGTTCATCTGGTGGTCGCCGTAGACGGCGGCGGCGCGCAGGCCGGCGGGCTTGAGCGCGGGCACCCGGGCCAGCGCCTGCTGCGGCGTGATGACCCTGCCGAGGCCGTCGCCGAACACCGACAGCGCCGAGTAGAGGAAGACGCCGGCGCCGAGCTTGGCGGCGCCGTGCGGGCCGCCCCGGTAGATCGGCACCACGAACGACAGCGGCTTGACCAGGTGCGGGGCGATCTCGCCGGCCAGCGCGCGGCGCTCGCGGTGGTTCTCCGCGACGAGCTTGACGTTGCCCGTCTGCAGGTAGCGCAGGCCGCCGTGGACGAGCTTGGAGGAGGCGCTGGAGGTGGCGCCGGCGAAGTCGCCCGCGTCGACCATGGCCACCCGCAGCCCGGCCTGGGCGGCCATCCAGGTGACGGAGGTGCCGAGGATGCCGCCGCCGATGACGAGCAGGTCGTAGGGGTGGCGGCTCAGCTCCTCGCGTGTCGCGGCCCGTTCGCCGGCCGTGGTGCGGGTGGCGGTCATGTCGTGCTCCAGTCGAGGCTGCGTTCGATGGCTTTGCGCCAGTTGCGGTGCTCGGCGTCCCGGACGGCCGGGTCGATCTCCGGCCGCCATTCGGCGGCCTTGTGCCAGTTGGCGCGCAGCGCGTCGGTGCCGGGCCAGTAGCCGGTGGCCAGCCCGGCCGCGTACGCCGCGCCGAGGCACGTGGTCTCGGCCACCATGGGACGGACGACGGGCACGGCCAGCACGTCGGCCAGGATCTGCATGAGCAGGTTGTTGGCGGTCATGCCGCCGTCGGCGCGCAGCGCGGTGAGCGCCAGGCCGGCGTCGGCGTTCATCGCGTCGACCACCTCGCGGGTCTGCCAGGCGGTGGCCTCCAGCACGGCGCGGGCGATGTGCCCCTTGGTGACGAACCCGGTCAGCCCGGCGATGACGCCGCGCGCGTCGGCGCGCCAGTGCGGGGCGAACAGGCCGGAGAAGGCGGGCACGAAGTAGCAGCCGCCGTTGTCGTCTACGGTGCGGGCCAGGGTCTCGATCTCGGCGGCGCTGGAGATGAGGCCGAGGTTGTCGCGCAGCCACTGCACCAGGGAGCCGGTGACGGCGATCGAGCCTTCCAGCGCGTAGGTGGCGGGGGCGTCGCCGATCTGGTAGCCGACGGTGGTGAGCAGGCCGTGCTTGGAGGTGACGGGCTCGGCGCCGGTGTTCATCAGCAGGAAGCTGCCCGAGCCGTAGGTGCTCTTGGTCTCGCCGGGGGCGAAGCAGGTCTGGCCGAACAGCGCGGCCTGCTGGTCGCCGAGCGCCGCGGCGACCGGGAGCCCGCCTTCGGTGTGGCCGTAGACCTCGGCGCTGGGGCGGATCTCCGGCAGCATCGCGGCGGGCACGCGCAGCGCGTCGAGCAGCTCGGGGTCCCAGGCCAGCGTGCGCAGGTTCATCAGCATGGTGCGGCTGGCGTTGGTGACGTCGGTGACGTGCCTGCCGGTGAGTTTCCAGATCAGCCAGCTGTCGACGGTGCCGAACAGCACGTCGCCGCGCTCGGCCCGGTCGCGCAGGCCGGGTGTCTCGTCCAGCAGCCAGCGGATCTTCGGCCCGGCGAAGTACGTGGCCAGCGGCAGCCCGGCCCGCTCGCGAAACAGCGCCTCGTGGGCGGCGAGCGAGGTGACCAGGGAGTCGGTGCGGGTGTCCTGCCACACGATGGCGTTGGCCACCGGCTCGCCGGTGCGGCGGTCCCACAGGATGGTCGTCTCGCGCTGGTTGGTGATGCCGAGGGCGACCACGCTGCCGGGCTCGAGGCCGCTGCCGGTCACGGCGTCGGCGAGCACGCCCTGGACGGCCTCCCAGATCTCGGCCGCGTCGTGCTCGACCCAGCCGGGCCTGGGGAAGATCTGCCGGTGCTCGCGCTGCGCCACCGACACGATCCGGCCGCCCTCGTCGAACACCATGCACCGGCTGGACGTGGTGCCCTGGTCGATGGCGGCGACGTACTCCACGGCTTCCTCACTTCTCGCATGTTCGGCATTGCCGAACGCATCGGCTTGAGATCCTAGTCGGGGCGCGGCGGGTGGTGTCAACCGGTCACCGGCTCAGATCCCGGGTGATGGCGCGGGCCGCGTCGCGCACGTAGGACACCAGGTCACGGCGCGGCTCGCCGTCCTCGGCCAGCCGCTCGACGGCCCCCCGCACGCCGATCGCCCCCACGGTGACGGCGCGGCGGTCGCGGATCGGCGCGGCGATCGACACCTCCCCCTCGACGAGCTCCTCCAGGTCGGCCGCCCAGCCCCGGCCGCGCACCAGCTCCAGCTCCTTGGCCAGCGCGTCGGCGGTGACCAGGGTGGCCGGCGTGTGCGCGGCCAGCGGCTCCTTCGCACTCTCACCGTACGGGTCGTAGGCGAGCAGCACCTTGCCCAGGGCGGTGGCGTGCGCCGGCAGCAGGGTGCCGACCTGCAGGACCTGCATGCTGTCGTCGGGCCGGAAGACGTGGTGCACGACCAGGACGCCGCCCTCGTGCAGGGTGCCGATCCACACGCTCTCGCGGCTGCGCCCGGCCAGGGCGTCGGCCCAGTTGAGCGAGCGGGTGCGCAGCTCGTTGACGTCGAGGTAGCTGCTGCCCAGGTGGAGGAGGGTGCCGCCCAGCCGGTAGCGGCCGGTGGTGGCGTCCTGCTCGACGAACCCGACGTGCACCAGCGTGCGCAGGATGCCGTGCAGGGTCCCCTTCGGCAGCTCCATGGCGCGGGCGAGCTCGGCCACCCCCAGCTCGCGCGGCCCCGAGGCCAGCAGCCGCAGGATGCCGGCGGCGCGCTCGACGGACTGGATGGTGTCTCCCACGCCCACACCCTACCTCGCGTTCGGCATTACCGAACTATTCGGAGGGCGCTTCCAGGGCGCGGTGCTCGTACGGGGTGCTCAGGACGACCGTGGTGCGGGTGGAGACGTTGGCCGCGGCGCGGATCTGCTGGAGCAGCTCCTCCAGCGCGACCGGCGAGGCGACGCGCACCTTGAGGATGTAGCTCTCGTCGCCGGCCACGCTGTGGCAGGCCTCGATCGCGGTCAGGTGCGCCAGCCGGTCGGGGGCGTCGTCGGGCGCGGCCGGGTCGATGGGCTTGATCGACACGAACGCGGTCATCGGCAGCCCGACCGCGTCGTAGTCGACGATCGCGGCGTAGCCGCGCAGCACGCCCCGCTTCTCCAGGCGGCGCACCCGCTGGTGCACGGCCGACACCGACAGCCCGGTCTCCCTGGCCAGGTCGGTGAAGCTCATCCGGCCGTCGCCGGCCAGCAGCGTGACGATCCTGCGATCGATCTCCTCCATCGGTCAAAAATATCCGGTCATGGTCACGACATCGTCCCGACCGGGGAAGCTCCCATGCGCATCGCGTGCTCCACGAGCGTGACGAGCACGTCCCGGCCGGAATCGCGCCGGCGGGCGTCGCAGCGCACGATCGGCACGCCCGGCTCCAGGCCGAGCGCCTGGCGCACCTCGCCGACGGTGAACGGGCGGGCGCCGTCGAAGCAGTTGAGCGCCACCACGAACGGCTGGCGGCGCTTCTCGAAGTAGTCGATGGCCGGGAAGCAGTCGGCCAGGCGGCGGGTGTCGGCCAGCACGACCGCGCCGAGCGCGCCCATGGCCAGGTCGTCCCAGACGAAGAAGAAGCGCTCCTGGCCGGGGGTGCCGAACAGGTAGAGCATGTAGTCGCCGCGGATCGTGATGCGGCCGAAGTCCATGGCCACGGTGGTCGTCGGCTTGAACTCCACGCCGTAGAGGTCGTCGACGTGCACGCCGGCGTGGGTGAGCGCCTCCTCGGTGCGCAGCGTGCGGGTCTCCGACACGGCGCCCACCATCGTGGTCTTGCCCGCGCCGAAGCCACCCGCGATCAGGATCTTGATCGGGGTCGGCAGCCGCCAGTGATCAGAGCGACCGAAGTCCATCCAGCACCGCCTGTACATCCCTCCGCGGCCGGGCCACGGCCGCATGCCCTCCTGCGGCGCCGTGGTCAGCGACCCCTGTCAAGGCGTCGAGAAAGGTTGATCCACATGCCTGGCACCGAGACACCCTAGCAATGCCACAAATTACACTCAAGAGTTAAACTACCCCAGAAATCAATATGTCACCGTTTGTCGCTTATTGCGCCTTTTGGGGTGACTGGTGAGGCGGGGCGGTAAAGCTCGCTGTCATGATATCTGACCTGTCGGTTAATCATGCCGGGCATAGCCCGAAATATTGTGAAAACCTGCACTGAAGCCCATTTGTCGCCATAAGTAGTCGGCCGCACGCGGGCTGCCATGCCGCAGCCGCTCGATCAGCCCGCCCGCCTCGCCCGCCAGGCCGGACATCGCGTCGGTCACCTCGCCGGAGGTGACGCCGAGCATGAGGACGTTCAGGCCGCCCCAGCTCACGTCGCGCCGGTAGGAGGCCAGGTCGCCGAGCAGGTGCAGGTAGCGCTGGACGTGCCCGCTGACCGCGCGCAGCTCCTCCAGGTGCGCCTTCGCCCACGCGTCGCCGGCGTAGATCCAGTGTGACAGGTCGACGAAACTGGTGCCGCGGCTGTCGGCGTTGTCCAGATAGAGGGGGAACGTCACCCGTGCCCCGGTGTCGCGCCACACCCACGCCCGGTCCATCGCGGCCAGCGTGCGTGCGAGCTGGTCGCGCCAGACCCTGCGCAGCTCGCCGAACTCCGCGACCGTGGCCAGTTCGTCACGCAGGTCGGCCAGGAATCGGGTGACGGCCGACCGTGGCACCTCGCCGTCGGCGACGGCCAGGCAGTCGCGGGCCAGCCGCGTCACCTGCTCGCGGGTGGTGGCGGTGTGGTCCACCAGCCGGTCGAGCGCCAGCACCCACAGGGCGGTACGGTTGACGATCTTCAGGCGGTCGGCGGTGGCCCAGGGCGCGCTGAAGGCGCCCGACAGCGACAGCGTGGTGTAGAACTCGGCGTCGAAGACCGCCGCGGGGAACAGCCCGGCATACATCTGGGCGCACCGCCGCAGATCTCTGCCGCAGGCGGCGGCCAGCGCGCACGTACGGCCGAGCTCGAACGCCTCGTCCCCGTCAGGCATCCTAACGCCGCTCGATCGGCACTCGGATCATCGGCGTGACCCCCAATACCCTCTGTAATGAATTGTCACATGATCACTGGGATCCGATCAAGGCATGCCGGCGTGCCGGATCAGCCCGCCCCGATGGCGATGAAGGAGACGTCGTCGCCGCGCGCGTCACGCAGCGCCTCGGCGAGCGTCAGTCCCCGCCGCAGCCCCGCGTGCAGGCGGACCATGACGGGCACGGCCGTCTCGTCGTTGACCGGGACGACGCTGGCCACGATGCCGGCGGTGCCCAGGTGCAGCAGCGCCGTGGCCGGGCCGATCAGCTCGTCCGCGCCGACGGCGGCCATCTGGGCGGAGTCGCAGCTCGACAGCACCAGCCGGTACGGAGCCCGCCGCAGCCGTTCCAGGTCGTAGACGGTCAGCGGGCCGTCGTCCAGGTAGAGCGAGGAGAACAGCGGGCTGTCGGCCCGGAACGTCGCGTGCGCGGCCACGTGGGCGAGCGCGCAGCCGTCGATGG
>NZ_LAVL01000174.1 GCF_001083785.1 Nonomuraea sp. SBT364 | reverse complement strand
GGGGTAGGGCGGGGGGCTCAGCGGTCCTGGATCAGCCCGAGGAGGTTGCCGTCGGGGTCGGTGACGGTGGCCACCAGGCGGCTGCCGCCGACCTCGTGCGGGGCCTCCGTCACGGTGGCCCCCGCGGCGGTCACCTCGGCGAGCTTCGCCTCGATGTCTTCCACGTGCCAGTAGGCCACCGGCGAGGTCATGCCCTGCGGTCCGCCGTCCGGCACCAGGCCGATGTGCTGGCCCTCGACGTCGAAGCCGACGTAGTAGGGCGAGTCGGCCTGCGGCGCGATGCCGAGCAGGGCCGCGTACATCGCCTTGGCCTTCGCCAGATCGGACACGGGGTGCAGCACGGTCCTGATGCCCTGGGTGGAAGAGCCGGTCATGGTCACTCCTGTCGTCGTGGGCCGCGTCGGCCCGCTGTGTTCGTACGCACAGCTTGTCGTCCGGGCCGGTGGGGCCACATCCGTGGCGACCACGGAACCGCTCCACGGATCGACGGCACGGACCGCGCACGGAGGGGATGGGGGAAACTGGGACAGTGGTGACAGAAGTGGAGATCTCACCTCGGGAAGCCGAGGTGCTGGAACTGGTCGGGGCCCATCTCAGCAACGCCGAGATCGCGGCCCGGCTGTGCATCTCGGTGCGTACCGTGGAAAGTCACGTCTCCTCGCTGTTGCGCAAGCTGGAGGTGCCGGATCGGCGGGCGCTCGCCCAGCGCGCTCCCGAGCCGGCCGGAGCCGCTCCGTCGCGTCCGGCGCCGGTTCTGCCGGCCCCGCTGACCTCGTTCGTCGGCCGGGAGAGCGAGCGGGCCGAGCTGGCCGGGATGCTCAAGGAGCTCCGTCAGGTGACCGCGGTCGGTCCCGGCGGCGTGGGCAAGACCCGGCTGGCCCTGGCCGCCGCGGCGACGGCGACCGCCGAGTACGCCGACGGGGTGTGGTTCGTCGACCTGGTCCCGGTCACCGACCCGGGCATGATCGCGACCGCGGTCGCCGGGGCGCTCGGCCTCGGCGAGCAGCCCGGCCGCGACATGACCGACTCCGTGGTCGCCGCGCTGGCCGACCGTCAGGCCCTGCTGGTGCTGGACAACTGCGAGCAGGTCGTGGACGGGGTGGCGCTGTTCCTGGAGCGGCTGCTGGCGACGTGCCCCCGGGTGACGGTGCTGGCGACCAGCCGGGCGCGGCTCATGGTGCCGTTCGAGCGGGTCTACCCGGTCCCGCCGCTGTCGCTGGCCGCCGACGGCGGTTCGGACGCGGTCGCGTTGTTCACGGAGCGGGCGGCGGCGATGGGCCGCTCGCCGGATCCCGCACTGCGCGGGCGGATCGCCTCGATCTGCGAGCGCCTGGACGGGATGGCCCTGGCGATCGAGCTGGCCGCGGCCCGGTACCCCACGCTCGGGCTGGACGGCATCAACGCCGCCCTGTCCCACCCGCTGCGGATGCTCACCGGCGGCTCCCGCGCCGACGAACGGCACCGTTCGGTGCGGGCGGCCCTGGACTGGAGCCATGCCCTGCTGGAACCCGCCGATCGGGCGCTGCTGCGCCGGGTGTCGGTGTTCGTGGCGCCGTTCACCGCCTCGGCGGCCGCGGAGGTGACCGGGTCCGAGGAGGGCCTCGTCGCCGACGGGCTGGCCCGGCTCGCCGAACAGAGCCTGCTGGTGGTGACCGCGTCGCCGGGCGGGACCGAGTACCGGGCGCTGGAGACCATCCGCCAGTACGGGACGGAGCGGCTCGCCGAGGCCGGGGAACTGGCCGACGCCCGATTCCGGCACCTTCGCTGGTGCCTGGCCAAGGCCGCCGGCCTGGCGGCTGTGGCGACGGACTGGCGGGCCCGGTTCGACCTGGTGGCCGACGACCTCCGCGCGGCCCTGGCGTGGGCGGCCGACCAGCCTGACCAGCGCGCGGACGCGTACGAGCTCGCCCGGCGCCTGGCGGAGCTGACCTTCACCCGTAACCTGACCGGCGAGTCGCAGCGGCGCTACGAGCAGGCGGCCGCGCTCGCGAGCGACCCCGCCGCCGGCGCGTCGATGCTCCGGCAGGCCGCGGCCGTGGCCGGCTGCCGGACGGTCGGGGACGACATGTACCGCCTGCGCCGCGAGGCCGCGGACGCCGCCCGCGACGCCGGTGACCACGCGGGCGCCGCCGCCGACCTGGCGTCCGCGGCCACGATCGCGTTCCGGTTCTCGACCACGTTCGTCCGGATCCCGTCCCGGGAGGAGGCGCTCGCGCTGGTCGACGAGGCGCGGGAGCCCGCCGGCGACGATCCGGCCGCGCTGGCCGCGGTGGCGCTGGCCGAGGCCGCGGTGCTCACCGACGCGTTCGGCGCCGCCCAGGGCCCGCCCGGCAACGCCGTCCCGGAGACGATCGCGCGTGTCGAGCACGCGGTCGAGCTCGCCCGCGCGACCGGCGACCCGCTCGCCGAGTCGGCCGCGCTCGACGCCCTCACCGGCGCTCAGAGCTGGGCCGGCGACACGTTCGCCACCGCCGCCACGGCCCGGCGCCGGATCACGCTCCTGTCATCCCTGCCGATCTCGCCGGCCGGCACCCACGAGCTGATCGACGCGCTCAGCATCGCCACCGAGGCCGGCCTCGGCGCGGGGGACGTGCCGGGCGCCCGCCGATGGGCGCGACGGCTGGCCGAGCACCCGTCGCTGGCGGAGGTCGGTCACCGCGCCACGTGCCGGCTGCTGATGGTCGACGCGCTGGCGGGCGACGTCGGCGAGGTGCTCACCGGCAGTGTCCGGTTCCTCGACGCGTGGCGGCGGGCGGGCAGCCCCGCCCGGTCGCTCCTGTGCCCGGCGGCGGCCGGCGTGGCGATGATCCACGGCCTGCGCGACGACCATGACGCCCTGCGCGAATGGAGGGAGGTCATGCGCCGGCTCGGCACCACGCCGGAGCGTTCCTACGGCTACGGGGCGGTCTTCGACGCGATACTCCTGCTGCACCGAGGGCAGGCGGCGGAGGCGCTGGAGCGGATGGCCCCCGAGCCCCGGCAGGTGTGGAAGTGGGTCACCTGGCTCTGGCACCACTGGTACGTCGCGCTGCGCACCGAGGCCGCCGTGCTCGCCGGGACCCCCGACGCCCGCGACCGGCTGGCCGAGGCCAGGACCGTCGTGGCCGGCAACCCGGTCGCCGATGCCCTGGTGGAGCGGGCCCAGGCGCTGCTCGACGACGACCGGGAGCGGTTGCTCGCCACGGTGGCCGCCTTCGACGCCGCCGGCTGCCGCTACCAGTCGGCGCGGACCCTGGCGCTCGCCGGCGGCGACCATGCCGCCCGCGGCGCGGCCGCGCTGGCCGATCTCGGCATCCGGAGCTGACCGGCGGGCCCCGGAAACGTGAAGGGCGGCGATCGCCGCCGCGTCGCCGCCCATCGCATCGTACGGACGCGGCCCGTACCCGGGACCCCGGGACGGGCCTGGGGATGTCCCTAGACGCCGAGCGCCGAGGGCAGGCTGAGCTCGCGCAGGAACAGGGCCTCGGTGGTGGCCACCCGGCGCAGCTCCTCCAGGTCGACGCGCTCGTTGGGGGCGTGGATGGCCGCGTCCTCGTCCTCGGCGCCGAACAGCAGGATCTCCGCCGCCGGGAACTGCTTGAGCAGCGTGTTGACCAGCGGGATGGAGCCGCCGGCGCCGACGTCGCGGGGCGGGCGGCCGAAGGCGCGCTCCATGGCCCGGTTGAGCGCGGAGCGGGCCTTGCCGCCCGAGTCGGCCTGGAAGCCGGAGCCCACCGTGAAGTCGCCGAACGACACCTGCACGCCCCACGGCGCCACCTGGCGCAGGAACTCCACGACCGCGTTGACCGTGGTCTTGGGGTCGCCGGCCGGGGGGATGCGCACGGTGACGCGGGCGCGGGCCACCGGCTGGACGGCGTTGACCGCGCCCGAGACCGTGGGCACGTCGAGCCCCGTGACGGTGATCGCGTAGGAGGCCCAGAGGCGGTCGGCCAGCGAGCCGGAGCCGACCAGGGAGACGCCGTCGACGACGCCCGCCGTCTTGCGGAACTCCGCCTCCGACGGGCCCTGGCCGAGGAAGGTGCCGCGCGGCAGGCCGGGCACGCGGATGTCGCCGTTGTCGTCGTGCAGCGCGGTCACCATGCGCATGAGCGCGGCGAGCGCGTCGGGGGCGGCGCCGCCGAACGAGCCGCTGTGCACCGCTTCGCGCAGGGTGCGCACCTCCATGGTGAAGGCCGCCATGCCGCGCAGCGACGTGGTCACCGACGGGTCGCCGACGCGCGGGTTGCCGGTGTCGGCCACCACGATGGCGTCGGCGCGCAGCAGGTCGGGGTTGCGCTCGACGAAGGACTCCAGCCGCTCGCCGGCGTATTCCTCCTGGCCCTCGATGATGACCTTGATGCCCACCGGGAAGCGGCCCTGGAACACGCGCAGCGCGGTGACGTGCGACATGATCCCGGACTTGTCGTCGGCCACGCCCCGGCCGAAGAGCTGCCCGTCGATCAGCGTGGGCTCGAACGGCGGCGTGCGCCAGGCGGCCGGGTCGCCCGCGGGCTGCACGTCGTAGTGGGCGTAAAGCAGGACCGTGGGCATGCCGGGCGGGGCGGGCGCCTCACCGTAGACGGCGGGGACGCTGCCGTCGACGGGGATCTGCTGCACGCGCGAAAGGCCGGTGCTGCGCAGCAGCTCCTCCACGGCCGCGGCCGCCGCCAGCACGGGTTCCTCGGGGTGCCCCGGGAAGGCCACGGAGGGGATGGCGGACAGGCGCCTCAGTTCCTCGACGGACTGGGGCATGGCCGCCGCGACGGCGCTCTCGATCTGGTCAGGAGTCACGGGTGGGTCCCCCGGGGTCGTTCTCGATAGTTAACGTCTCATTGGATCACACAAGGCTTCACAGTGCGTGAAACCGGATGCCCCGAGGGCTAATCTACCTGCGGATTTCGTAGCTGTTACATACCGGTTCTGCGGATCTCGGTTTTCTTGCAGAGTGTCGCGACGCATTCGCTTGGCAAAGCACAGGTGAAGATGCAGACTGTGGGGAGGCCAGACGCGAGGGAAGATAGCTATGACGCAGCCGGAAAACGACGTCCTGAAGGCCGCTCAGGACAACCTGTGGTTGCACTTCACGAGGCACAGCGCCTATCGGCAGTCCGAGGTCCCGACCATCGTTCGCGGTGAGGGCTCCTACATCTACGACATCAACGGCAAACGCTATCTCGACGGGCTGGCGGGGCTCTTCGTGGTCCAGGTCGGCCACGGGCGGGGCGAGCTGGCCGAGGCCGCCGCCAAGCAGGCCCAGGAGCTGGCGTTCTTCCCCCTGTGGTCCTACGCGCACCCGAAGGCGGCCGAGCTGGCCCAGCGCCTGGCGGCGATGACGCCGGGCGACCTCAACCGGGTGTTCTTCACCACGGGCGGCGGCGAGGCCGTCGAGACCGCCTGGAAGCTGGCCAAGCAGTATTACAAGCTGGTCGGCAAGCCGCTCAAGCACAAGGTCATCAGCCGCCAGATCGCCTACCACGGCACCCCGCAGGGCGCGCTGTCGATCACCGGCATCCCGGCCTTCAAGCAGATGTTCGAGCCGCTGGTGCCCGGCTCGGTGCGGGTGCCCAACACCAACCACTACCGCGCCGACGAGATCACCGGCGTGCCCGGCATGACGCCCGAGCAGTACGGGATCTGGGCCGCCGAGCGGGTGGCCAGGGCGATCGAGATGGAGGGCCCCGACACGGTGGCCGCCGTCTTCGCCGAGCCGGTGCAGAACGCCGGCGGCTGCTTCCCGCCGCCGCCCGGCTACTGGCAGCGGCTGCGCGAGATCTGCGACGAGTACGACGTGCTGCTCGTCTCCGACGAGGTCATCTGCGCCTTCGGCCGGCTCGGCACCATGTTCGGCGGCGACAAGTTCGACTACGTGCCCGACATCATCACCTGCGCCAAGGGCATGACCAGCGGCTACTCGCCGATCGGCGCGATGATCGCGCACGAGCGGCTGTTCGAGCCGTTCAAGAACGGCGACGAGATGTTCGCGCACGGCTACACCTTCGGCGGCCACCCGGTCTCCGCCGCCGTGGCGCTGGCCAACCTGGACATCTTCGAGCGCGAGGACCTGCTCGGCCACGTCACCAAGAACGAGCCCGTGTTCCAGGCCACGCTCGACGGCCTGAAGGACCTGCCGATCGTCGGCGACGTGCGCGGCTCCGGCTACTTCTGGGGCATCGAGCTGGTCAAGGACAAGGCCACCAAGGAGACGTTCGACGCCGAGGAGTCGGAGCGGCTGCTGCGCGGCTACCTGTCGCACGCGCTGTACGACGCCGGGCTCTACTGCCGGGCCGACGACCGCGGTGACCCCGTCATCCAGCTCGCGCCCCCGCTGATCGCCGGGCCGAAGGAGTTCGACGAGATCGGGTCGATCCTCCGCACGGTGCTCACGGAAGCGTGGGCGCGCCTGTAGAAACCCCCCATCCGGTACGGCACGCCGTACCGGATATTTTTTTCGCCGAAAGGAGCACCGCCATGAAGATCGGCGTGCCGACCGAGGTCAAGAACCACGAATACCGCGTCGCGGTCACCCCCGCGGGCGTTCACGAGCTGGTCGGCCATGGCCACAGCGTGACGGTCCAGCGCGGTGCGGGGCTCGGCTCGCACATCACGGACGAGGAATATCTGTCGGCCGGCGCGAAGATCCGCGACGGCGCCGACGCGGTCTGGGAAGAGGCCGAGCTCGTCCTCAAGGTCAAGGAGCCGATCGCCGAGGAGTACCACCGGCTGCGCGAGGGGCTGGTGCTGTTCACCTACCTGCATCTGGCGGCGTCCCGGCCGTGCACCGACGCGCTGCTGGCGGCGCGCACGACCGCCATCGCGTACGAGACCGTCCAAGCGGGCCGGGCGCTGCCGCTGCTCGCTCCCATGTCCGAGGTCGCGGGCAGGCTGGCGCCGCAGGTCGGCGCGTACAACCTGATGCGCTCCAACGGCGGCCGCGGCGTGCTGCCGGGCGGTGTGCCGGGCGTGGCCCCGGCCAAGGTCGTGGTGATCGGCGGCGGCGTCTCCGGGCTGAACGCGGCGCAGATCGCGGTCGGCATGGGCGCCGAGGTCACCGTCCTCGACACGAACGTGGACCGGCTGCGCTTCATCGACGCCGTCTACCAGGGCCGGCTGCGCACGCTGATGTCGACGGCGTACGCGATCGAGCAGGAGGTGCTGCGGGCCGACCTGGTGATCGGCGCGGTCCTGATCCCCGGCGCCAAGGCCCCGACGCTGGTCAGCAACGAGCTCGTGTCGCGGATGAAGCCCGGCTCGGTGCTCGTCGACATCGCGATCGACCAGGGCGGCTGCTTCGAGGACTCCCGGCCGACGACGCACGCCAACCCCACCTACACGGTGCACAACTCGGTCTTCTACTGCGTGGCCAACATGCCCGGCTCGGTGCCCAACACCTCCACGAACGCCCTGACCAACGCCACCCTGCCGTACGCGGTCAAGCTGGCCGACCTGGGCTGGCAGGAGGCGCTCGGCACGGACGAGACCCTGGCGGGCGGCCTCAACACGCACGCCGGCACGCTCACCAACGAGCCGGTCGCCGAGGCGCTGCGGCTGCCGTACACGCCGGTGGCCCAGGTGCTGGCCGCCTGACGTCCTGATGTCCTAGAAGTCCGGTGTGCGGTCCACGATGTCGTCGGGGGTGAGCTGCTCCCGCGCCGTGGTCACCGCCCACCGGTGCCCGAACGGGTCGCGCAGCACCCCGTAGCGCTCGCCCCAGAACATCTCGCGCACCGGCATCTCCACCTCGGCCCCGGCGGCGACGGCCCGGTCGGCCACCGCGCCGGGGTCGGCCACCTCCAGCAGGATCAGCACCGGGCTGCCGCCCAGCGTCGGCGGGGCGAGCGCGCCGAGCGCGGGGTTCTCCTCGCTCACCAGCAGCCGCCCGGCCCCGACATGCAGCTCGACGAAGAGGAGCAGGCCGTCGGGCAGCGTGTTGCGGAACACCTCGACCGCGCCGAACGCCCGCCGGTAGAAGGCGACGGCTTCCTCGGCGCCGAGCACGAACAGGTGCGGGCTGAGCCCCTGGGGTCGCAGCGACGTCATCCGATCAGCCCCGCCTCTCCGGCGGCCGCCACCAGGCGTGCCAGCAGCGCCGCCTCGTCCCTGGCCGCCCGCTCGCCCTCGGGGGTGAGCCGGTAGTAGCGCCGCCGGGCGTCGTGCGGCGCCGCCGGATCTCCTTCGTCGGACTCCTCGACCAGCCCGTCGGCGACCAGCCTGCTGATCGTCCGGTAGAGGGTGCCCGGCCCCAGCTTGACCGCCCCCTGGCTGACCTCCTCGACGAACCGCATCACCGCGTAGCCGTGGCCGGGGCCGCTGGCCAGCGCCAGCAACACGTGGAACCCGGCGGCGGTGAGCATGGTTGACACGATAGCACCACGCTGGTTATATCCGACTTGGATATAAGGAGGACGCCATGGCACTGAGCATCAGCCAGGTCACCGTCTACGTGGATGACCAGCAACGAGCGCTCGCCTTCTGGCGGGACAAGATGGGCTTCACGGTCACTTCCGACCAGCGGTACGGCGAGAACCGGTGGATCGAGGTCGAGCCGCCCGGCGGCGGCACCCGGCTCGTCATCTTCAAGGCCGCCCCCGACTGGCCCGAGCTGGCCACCGACCAGCCCAACTACGTCCTCTTCCAGGACGACGACCTCGTCGCCGCGTACGAGCGGCTGAGCGCGAACGGCGTCGAGTTCACGATGCCGCCCAAGCAGGAGCCGTGGGGCTGGTCGGCGGTGTTCACCGACGACGAGGGGCACCGCTTCCATCTCGGGCAGCGCTGACCGGCCCGAGCCGGCGCCGCAGCTCACGGGCCGTGGCCAGCACGTGCTCGATCTCGCCGGGGCTCGGCCACGGCCCGCTGCCCGGCCGCAGCAGCGTGCCGCGCACCGAGGCCAGGTGCTCGACCGCGCTGGCGTGCAGCCCGCTGCGGCCCACCAGCCAGCCGAGCACGTCGGCGTGGTCGTGCAGCGGCCTGGTCATCAGATCCCAGGTGCCGAGGATCTCGGTCAGCTCCGCCACCGACAGCCCGTGCCCGCCCCGGCGCCCGGTCGCGGCGGCGGCCAGCTCGGCGCGCGCCGCCAGCTCCGGCTCGGCCGGCCGGTCCCAGGCGGGCGGCGGGGGATCGGCCAGCCACTCCTCGGCCTCACCCGGCTTGCCCGCCGCCGTCAGCAGACCGCCCAGCTCCACGGCCGCCCGGTGATGCCCCGCCAGCGCCGCCTGACGGAACCAGTGCTGACCGCCGCCCAGGTCGCCGAACTCGGCGATGAGCAGCAGGGCGAAGTTGAACGCCGACTCCGCGTCGCCGCCCGCCGCGCCCCTGCCGAACCAGTGGCTGGCGCCCTGCGCATCGCTCAGCTCCACGCAGACGAACCCGGCCATCCGCTGGTCCTCCAGCCGCCCCGCCCCGGCGGCCTGCTCGTACCAGCCGCGGGCCGTGCGCAGGTCGCCGCGCGACAGCGCGATGGCGCCCAGCTGGGAGGCCGCGCCCGCGTGCTCGCTCTTGGCGGCCAGCCGGTAGTAGCCCTCCGCGCCCTCGGGATCGCGGCTGGCCTGCAGGAACAGGCCCAGGCAGTAGGCCGAGTCGGCGTGCCCGGCCCGGGAGGCGGACTCCCACCAGCGCACGGTCTCCTCCTCGTCGCCGCCCGAGTAGGCGAGGAAACCGGCGTCGTGCGCGGACGGCGCATCGCCGGCGGCCGCCGCGTGCCGGTGCCACTCGCGCGCCGCCTGGATCTCGCCGGCGTCCTCGCACATCAGCGCCAGCCTGCGCGCCCCGGCCCGCGACCCGGCCCTGGCCGCGCTCTCGTACCAGCTCCGCGCCATCGCGTAGTCGCCGCGCTGCTCCAGCAGGAGCGTGGCCAGGTTGACCGCCGCCTCCGCGTCGCCGGTGCCGGCCGCGCGCTCGTACCAGTTGACGGCCTCGTCCAGGCTGCCGTGCTTCTCGTGCCAGATGCCGAGGTTGTAGGCGCTGTCGATGTTGCCGCCGGCGGCGGCCCGCTCCCACCACTGCCTCGCCGACAAGCGGTCGCCGCGCTGCGCGTAGAGCCTGCCGAGCCGGTGCGCTGCCTGCGCGTCGCCCGCCTGCGCCGCCATCAGCAGCTCGGCCTCGTCTCCCACCCGTGGCGCCGGCACGGCCGGCAGCGCCACATCACCTTGCCTCCAGGCCATGGCCACAGCGTCGCACGTGATCGCCCGATTGCGAACGGTAATCGCCGAGGCCGTCAGGAGAACTTGATGAACCCTGTGAACATGCCCATCCCACAGGCGTAACGCAGTTCTCCCGGCGGCTGCGGCGGCAGCTTGACGGTGGCCGGCACCGCCAGGTCGCGCCCCGCGAACGCCACCGTCTCCGCGCACCCCCGGTCCGCCAGCTTGAACACCACCTCGACCGGGACCCCGGCGGGCGCCTCCACGGCAGCGGGCCGGTAGCCGTCGTGGGTGGCGTAGATGGTGACGGTCCGGCTCAGCGGCCGGTCCGGCCCGGCCGTCGCGGCCGCGGGCAGCCAGCCGCCCAGATTGATCCCCGCCGCGATCGTCCACAGTCCCGCCGCGATCGCCGCCACCGCCGTCACCCTGGACAGCCGGGTACGGGACACGCGCCGCAGCACGTAACCCAGCAGCGCCAGGGCGGGCGAGCTGCCGAGCACGAAGCCGGCCATCACCGCCGCGCCGGGCAGCGGCGAGCCGCTGGAGACCGCGACCAGCTCCATGCCGATCGTCACCCCGCACGGCACCAAAATCGTGGCGGCCCCGAGCAGGGGCGCGGCCATCCGGGGCAGCTCCCGCCCGCGCGGCGCGCAACCGGTGCGGCGCAGCGTCCGCACGGCGAACACGATCACCAGGACGCCCGCGGCCACCAGCAGCACCGCCCGGGCGGCGGGCGGCGGCTTGACGGCCGCGCCGATCAGCCCGAGCAACGCGCCCGCCGCCGAGTAGGAGGCGAGCCGGCCGGCCAGGAACCAGGCCACCGCCCGGTCGCGCCCCTCGGTCAGCCCGACCATCAGGCCGCCCTGCACGGCGGTGCACGAGGCGGTGCCCGCGACCAGGCCGGCGGCCAGGCCGCTGCCGAGCAGCGCCACCGCCTGCGCTGAAGTGCTCAGTGGACCAGGGCCGGCTCGTCCAGCGATCCGGCCTTGGCCGCCTCGACGATCGAGGCGAACTGGTCGAGGCTCATCTCCACCCGCTGGCCGAAGTCGTCCGTGATGACCACCTGGCGATCCTCCGGCGCCGCCGGGTCGACGAACAGCTCGGGGCAGCCGCAGCTGCACTGGCCGCAGAACCTGGCGATTGATCGCATCTCATCCCCACTTCTGGAAGAGGTCCTGTAGGAAAAGTAGCCTTCCGCGGCGAATGCGGCCAGTGACAGTTGTTTCACCGTGCGTGCCGTTTATCAGGCTCCGCCTCTGAGCACGGACATCCTTTCGAGGTACTCGTCGTCGGTCATCTCACCGCGCGCGTACCTCTCGGCGAGGATCTGCTCGGCGGGTGCGGTGGCCCGGGTCTCCGCGGGGCGTGCGCGCCGCCCCCAGACGCCCCGGCGCCAGGTCCACGCGGCCAGCGCGACGACGGCGATCCAGAACAGGCCCCAGATCATCGGGATCACGGGCCAGAAGCCCGCGTGCGCGAATGTGTTCATGTTCTCCTCCTTCGGCGTACCTCCAGGGTCGCCGCCGGAGGCTTCCGGCGAATCGGACGGCGGGCGTGTCCTGAGGTCCGCCCGGGGGAGTACGGGCCGCCCACCGGTCGTACGCCTCAGGGGGCGAGGCGGGCGCGCGCGGCGGCGCGGTCGACGGCGAGGGTGTCGATGAGCTCGGCCACCGGGTCGGGGTGGCGCTGGTCCAGGAGTGCCAGCAGGAGCTGGGCCGGGCCCGCCTGGTCGCGGTTCTTCCTGGTGGTGGCCTTGGCCGCCTGGACGATCGCGGCGCGGGCGCTGGAGGTCAGGGCGGTGCCGGACAGCGGCGGGTGCTTGCGCGGCCGGGCCCGGTCGGCGTCGCCGACGTCGATGCCGATCGCGCGCAGGGCCGCGCGGTCGAGGGTGTCGAGCGCGGCGCGGGCCGCCGCGGCGTCGACGCCGAGCGCCCGGGCCGGAGCGCCGGCCGGGTCGCGGAGCAGGCCGAGCAGGAGGTGCTCGGTGCCCATGCGGCGGTCGCCGCGCTGCCTGGCCTCGTCCTGGGCGGCCTTGATGGCCTGGCCGAACGGGCTCTTCTCCATGCCGAACATGGCGGGCCTCACTTTCCGTACTTGGCGTGCACCGATTGGCGCGACATGCCCAGGGCGTCGCCGATCTGCTCCCATGTCCAGCCCTGCTCGCGGGCGAGCCCGACCGAGACGGCCTCGACCTGCTCGGCGAGCCGGTGCAGCGCGCCGACCGCGCGCAGGCCCACGGCCGGGTCGTGGGACTTGATGCGTTCAGACAGTTCTCCCATGTCCACATCGTCAGGCTAGATTGACAGGCGCATTCTTGTCAATCTAGCCTGACAGCATGAACGATGTCGTGATCGTGGGGGCCGGGCCCGTCGGGCTGATGCTGGCGGGCGAGCTCGGGCTGGCCGCGGCGCGGGCGCTCGTGCTGGACAAGAGGCTGGAGCCGAGCGAGCTGCCCCGCGCCAACGGGCTCACCGGCCAGGCCGTCGACCTGCTGGACCAGCGGGGGCTGCTGAAGAGGTTCGGGAAAGGCAGCTCGTTCTCCGGGAAGCCGCCGCGCTTCCCGTTCGGGCCGGTGACGCTGCCGCTGGCCCGGCTGGACGTGCCGTTCCGGGCGCTGATCATCCAGCAGCCGCGCCTGGAGCGGCTGCTCGCCGAGCGCGCGGTGGAGCTGGGGGCGGAGATCAGGCGCGGCTGGGAGGTGCGCTCGCTGACCCAGGACGAGCAGGGCGTGACGCTGGCGGTGGAGGACGACCGGCAGGTGCGGGCCAGGTTCGCCGTCGGCTGCGACGGGGGCCGGAGCCCGGTCCGCCAACAGGTGGGGATCGGCTTCCCCGGCACCACCGACGACCAGGTGCTGCGGCTCGGGCACTTCCGGGGCCGGCCGGAGCTCGACGGGCTGAAGCCCGGCTGGAACGAGTTCCCGCACGGCCGCGTCCTGCTCACCTCCCTGCGGCGCGGCGTCCACGTCGTCGGCGTGCGGGAGAAGGGCGAGGCCGGGCCCGTCACCGCCGACGGCTTCCGGGCCGCGCTCCGCCGGGTGACCGGCCGCGACCTGCCGCTGGGCGAGCCGATCTGGCTGACCGCCACGGTCGCCCAGGCCCGGCTGGCCGAGCGCTACCGGGCGGGGCGGGTGTTCCTGGCGGGGGACGCCGCGCACCTGTTCCCCGCCGGCGGGTCCGCGCTCAACGTCGGGCTGACGGACGCGGCCGAACTCGCCGCGAAACTGGCCGCCCACCTGGCCGGCGCCCCCGCCCGGGTGCTGGACGCGTACGAGAGCGAGCGGCGGCCCCTGGCCGAGCGGACGCTCGCGCACACGCGCGCCCAGGCGGCGCTGGAGCGGCTGTCCGGCGAGGACGGCGCGGCCCTGCGCGACCTGCTCACCGAGGTGTTCGCGTACGAGGAGCCCGCCCGCCACCTGGCCGCGCTGCTGCACGGCTCGCGCACCCCGTACGTGCCTCCGGGGGCGGCCGGGCAGCGGCGGCGGCGGCGATTCCCGCTCAGAGCCAGCCGGGCTTGACCAGGCCGGACTCGTAGGCGATCACCACGAGCTGGGCCCGGTCGCGGGCGTGCAGCTTCATCATGGCCCGGCTCACGTGCGTCTTGGCCGTCGCCGGCGACATGAACAGCTTGGCGGCGATCTCGTCGTTGGTCATGCCGGTGCCGACCAGCGCCAAGACCTCGCGCTCGCGGTCGGTGAGCTGGTCCAGGCCGTCGGCGGCCAGCGGCTCCTTGGCGCGTGAGGCGTACTCGGCGATCAGGCGGCGGGTCACGCTGGGGGAGAGCAGCGCCTCCCCGGCCGCCACCACCCGCACGGCCTGGATCAGCTCGGCCGGCTCGGTGTCCTTGACCAGGAAGCCGCTGGCGCCGCCGCGCAGCGCCTCGAAGACGTACTCGTCCAGCTCGAACGTCGTCAGGATGACGATGCGCGGGCCCTCCGGCATCTGCCTGGTGGCCGTGAGGCCGTCCATGCCCGGCATCCGGATGTCCATCAGCACCACGTCCGGCCGGTGCTCGGCGGCCAGCCGGACCGCCTCGGCGCCGTCGGCCGCCTCGGCCACCACCGACATGTCCGGCTGGGCGTTCAGCAGCGCCTTGAACCCGGCCCGCACGAGCGCCTGGTCGTCGGCCAGCAGCAGTTTGATCATCGATCCTCCTGGGGTAGGGGCAGCCGGGCCGAGACCTGGAAGCCGTCGCCGGACGGTCCGGCCACCAGCGTGCCGCCCAGGGCCGAGGCCCGCTCGCGCATGCCCGGGATGCCGTTGCCGCTGCCCTCCTCGGACAGTGCGCCCGGCGTGGTCGCCCCGGTGTCGGTGACGCTGACGGTCAGCTCGTCCGCGCCGTACTCCAGCCGGACCGCCACCCGCGAGCCGGGCGCGTGGCGGGCGGCGTTGGTCAGCGACTCCTGGACGATCCGGTACGCGGCCCGCTCGACCTGGAGCGGCAGCGGGCGCGAGCCGACCCGCTTGATCGTCACGTCCAGGCCGCTCCGCTCGGCCAGGTCGTCGAGCCGGTCGAGCCCGGCGGTGGGGGAGCGCGGGGCGCCCTCGCGCAGCACGCTCAGCACCGAGCGCATCTCGCCGAGCACCTCCTTGGAGGCGGCCTTGATCGTGGTCAGCGCGGTGCGGGCCTGCTCGGGCTGGTCGTCGATGAGGTGCAGCGCGGTCGAGGCCTGCACGTGGATGAGCGAGATGTTGTGCGCCAGCACGTCGTGCAGCTCCTGGGCCATGGTCAGCCGCTCCTCGCTGGCCTGGCGCCTGGTCTCCTCGTCGGCGGCCCGCTGCTGCTGGGCGCGGCGCTCGCGCCAGATCCGGGTGAGCTCGGCGATCACCATGACCAGCGTGATGAACGCGGTGACGGCCAGGTCGTGGAAGAGCCCGAGCGACAGCTGGCTGCCGAGATACCCGTAGGCGATGAAGACCGCGAGCGTGACCCCCGCCATGATCCAGGCCACCAGCCGCAACCCCTGCGTGACCAGGCAGAACAGCAGGATGGCGGGCGCGAAATAGACGGGCCCGAGCGGGTAGTCGAGCCACGTGTAGACGTAGGTCGCCATCAGGGCGACGGCCGAGGCCACGACCGGGAACTTCCGGCGGAACAGGATCGCCGCGGGGCCGATCAGCAGCAGCACGTAGGCCACCGCGTCGAGCGGCTCCCTGAACTCCCGCTGTCCCCAGGCCGCCCCCTGCGAGAGCACCACCTGAGCGACCGCCATGATCAACGCTAGGTACGGATCGAACCCGGACTTCTTGCCCACACCCCCCACGCTAGGCCCCGCTGATGACCATCGCATCCTCCGGGTGTGGCAGGGGGCCCTACCACGATGGGCGTACCTGGGCCATGGTGGACACCATGCGCCGAGTGATCGTTCCCGCAGCAGCAGTCCTCGTCTCGCTGGCCCCCGCCGCACCGGCCGTGGCCGCGCACCATCCGCCCCAGCAGAAGGTCCCCGTCGCCGAGGGATACGGCGGCGCCGTCGCCACCGTCGACCTCGACGCCAGCCGGGCGGCCGTCGCCGTCCTCAGGAGTGGCGGCAACGCCATGGACGCCGCCGTCGCCGCGGGCGCCGTGCTCGGCGTGACCGAGCCGTACTCCGCCGGCCTGGCCGGCGGCGGCTTCATGGTCTACTACGACGCCAGGAGGCGCCAGGTCCACACCCTCGACGGCCGCGAGACCGCCCCGCGCGCCATGACCGCGACCAGCCTGGAGGGCATCCCGTTCGAGGAGGCCGTCACCAGCGGCCTGTCGGCCGGCGTCCCCGGCGCGGTCGCCCAGTGGGACCTCGCCCTGCGCAGGTTCGGCACGCTGTCGCTGAGACAGGCGCTCCGGCCCGCGATCGAGGTGGCCTCGAAGGGCTTCGTCGTCGACCAGACCTTCCACGACCAGACCGCCCAGAACGCCGCCCGGTTCAAGGACTTCACCTCCACGGCCGCGCTCTACCTGCCCGGCGGCGCGCCACCTCCGGTCGGCTCCGTCTTCCGCAACCCCGACCTCGCCGACACCTACCGCGAGCTGGGCCGGCGCGGCCCCGGCTGGCTGTACGGCGGGCGGCTCGGCAGCGAGATCCTGGCCACGGTCAAGCGGCCCCCGGTAACCCCCGGCTCGACGCGCGACGTGCGGCCCGGGCTCATGGAGGAGGGCGACCTGCGCGCCTACCGGGCGCTGCTGCGCGAGCCGACGCGCGTCGGCTACCGCGGCCTGACCGTGTACGGCATGGCGCCCCCGTCGTCCGGCGGCTCGACCGTCGGGGAGGCGCTCAACATCCTCGACGCGCTGCCCGAGGTCGGCCGGCACGAATACCTGGAGGCGTCCCGGCTGGCCTTCGCCGACCGCAACGCCTACGTCGGCGACCTCCCCGGCGTGCCGCTGCGCCAGCTCCTGTCGGACGGCTTCGCCAAGGAACGCGCCTGCCTGATCGGCGACCGCGCGATCACCCATCCGGCCGCGCCCGGCAGCCCCGACGGCGAGTACGGGCCCTGCGCCACGCCGTCCGGCACCGCCACCGCGACAGCCGCCGAAGGGCCCGAGACCACCCACCTCGTGGTCGCCGACCGGTGGGGCAACGTCGTCGCCTACAACCTCACGATCGAGTCCACCGGCGGCAACGGCATCGTGGTGCCCGGCCGGGGCTTCCTGCTCAACAACGAGCTGACCGACTTCACCTTCGGCCCCGCCCCCGGCGACCCCAACCT
>NZ_LAVL01000173.1 GCF_001083785.1 Nonomuraea sp. SBT364 | reverse complement strand
GTGGCGTGCGCGGCCACCGCCGAGGCGTCCCAGGCCACGTCCGCCCGCAGCGCGATCCACGGCGACAGGGCCAGCATCAGCCCGATCACCGCCAGGTACAGCGGATACAGCCGGAACACCCGGCCGATCCAGAACCCCCGCAGATCGCCGCGCCGCTCCAGCGACTGCGGGATGATGTAGCCGCTGACCAGGAAGAACACCAGCACCCCGTACATGCCCACGTTGAACGCGGTCGGCCGCAGCCACGGCATGGCCCACGTGGTCAGGTGCTCCCCCACCACCGCCAGCGCCCCGATCCCGCGCAACGCGTCCAGCCACCCCAGCCGGGACGACATCGTCCGAGCAGCCTGGCCAGGATCAACAGGACCGGTCACCATACGGGCCAACGTATCGAACTAAATCCCCATATCGACCCCGATATCGACCAGGCGACAGGCGGGGAACGCGTTCCCCTAGGGCTGATCCCTTAGGCGTGGCGTGGTACGCGCACCGCCCGTCGTACGCGTGAAGATGTAGACCGATCGCCTCCGCCGGCAGGACGTTCTCCGGCGCCGATTTCGTCAGTCTGAATCCAGACGGAAACGACACCGGCAAGGAGCACGAAATGATCGAGAACACGATTTCGAAGCTGGCCGCCTGGCTTTCCAAGCACAGCATCGACGTCCTGCGCGTCAGCCTCGGGCTGGTCTTCGTGGCCTTCGGCACGCTCAAGTTCTTCCCAGGAGTCAGTCCGGCGGAAGCCCTCTCGGTGGCCACGCTGGAGAAGCTGTCGCTGGGAACGCTGTCGGGCTACGCGGCCCAGCTGGTGATCGCCGGCATGGAGGTCTTCATCGGCCTCACGCTGGTCACCGGCCGATTCCTGAAGACCGGGCTGGTGGTGATGACCGGGGCTCTGGCCGGGTTCTTCGCACCGTACGCGCTCTTCTTCACCGACCTGTTCCCCGGCGCCCCGACGCTGGAGGCGCAGTACATCTTCAAGGACATCGTCCTGGCCGCCGCGGCCATGGTGATCGGCGCTCGCGCCCTGGGCGCCCGCCTGGTGCCGGCGCACGAACGCCATGTGGAGCGGGCGCGTGACATCCGCGAGCGAGTGGCCGCCTGAGCCGAGACAGTGGTGATCTTGGCACTGCGGCGAGCGGGCGGGGTTCCGTGAACACCGGAGCCCCGCCCTTTTCCGCTGACCGAACCCGCGCCTTTCCCTTTGACGAAAATCGAATGCGCCAGGAGTGCGGCCGGTGTTGCATGAATCAGATGATCGACGAACCGCTGGAACGCCTCCGCGCCGCCGCCCGGCGCACCCGTGAGCACGCCCTCAACCGGACGGCCACCGGCCTGGGCCACGAGGACGCCGACGACGACGCCGGCACGATCGGGACGGACGCCGCCCTCGGCTTCGACCCGTTCCCCCTGCTCGAAGCCCTCCATCGCACCGGCGCCCGGGTCGTGGTGATCGGACAGGCCGCCGGCATCATGCATGGATCCGCCGAACTGACCGGCGACCTGGACCTGCTCTGGGACGGCGCCGCGGCTCACGCCCCCGCCCTGGCGGCCGCCTTCGCCTCCGTCGACGCCCGACTCGTCGACGAATCGGGCAACCCCCTGCCGGCCCGCCCGGATTCCTTTCTTCGCCCCAAAGTGGGGTTCACCTCGCCCGGAGCGAGCGGCGACTGCTGCACCCCGGCGCTCCCCTGGGGCGGCCTGCAAGTCCGGGAGTGCCTCGGCCACGCCGTCACGGCAACCGACCCGGGCGGCCTGGAAGTCCGCTACGTCTCCCGGCAGGACCTGATCCGGATGCGCCGCGCCCTGGGCCGCCCCAAGGACCTCCGGCGAGCGGACGAACTGGACTACCCGGACCGTCGGGGCCGTCCGTCGCCGTCCGTACGCGACGAGGCGGGCCGGTAGTGCAGCAGAACGGTCCGCGCGTCGAAGGTCCGCGACTCGACAAGCCGCAGATCGAGCCGCTCCTTGACCCCGGGGAACAGGGCCTTGCCACCGCCCAGCACGACCGGGTGCACGACGACCTGGTACTCATCGACCAGGCCATGAGCGGTGAGCTCGCCGGCCAGCGACGCCCCGCCCATCAGCAGCAGGTCCTTGCCCGGCTCAGCTTTGAGCGCGGTGACCTGCTCGACCAGGTTCGCGCCGTTGATGACCCGTGCGCCATGTCCCGGCTCCCGCAGCGTGCGGGAGAACACCACCTTGGCAGTACGCCGCCAGACCGGGGCGAACTTGAGGTCATGAGGGTCGTCGGAGATGGATTCCACGTTCGGCCAGTAGCCGGCCATCATCTCCCAGACCGGACGACCGTAGAGGAAGGTGTCAGCCCGATCCACCAGACTGAAGGAGTAGGCCGACAGCTCCGGGCCCATGGCGGGCCAGTCGAACTCACCGTTCGGGCCCTCGATGTAGCCGTCCAGCGAGACGTGAACGAAGTGGATGATCTGCCGCATGGTCATGCTCCTCCGCTTAGGTGCTTTCACCGGGTGGTCGGAGCGGCCACCGCGTCTTTGACATGACCGGCGAAAGTTTTTCTGGATGCTTCGGCAATGCGAAGCCCATCATGAACACCCGCTCGAACCGCGGATCGACACCAACGGCCCTCGCCGGCCCCCTGGTGATGTGGAGCGGCGCGTACGCCCTCACCCCCGACGGGAGCGAACTCGCCTCAGCCCCAACAACCGGGGTCGAGTTTCACGCGGCGCGCGGCGTGAAAGTCACGCGGGAGTCGCCTTCGCCGATGGCGATGTTCAACACCCCGTCCAGGGCCTTCGCGGACAGGCCAAGCTCGATCCGGCGGTTGCAGACCGCCTGCCCGAGATCGCCGGCAAGCTGCCGGGTCGGCGTGTCTTCCAGGCGCTGGGGTTCATCAGCTCTCCTCGCGCCGGTCGTAGGTGCGCTGAGCATGGCCGTGCTCGGCGCAGCCTGAGCCGCTGATCGAGATCGAGTGCCCCTGAAGTGTCCTGGTTCGGGACATACGCAACCGCGGCGATCAACAGCGCGGGCGGTGTGTCCAAGGGCTGGGTGTCCGTCGTGGCCCGCTACCGGGCTGAGGGCGAGGCGGCGTTCCAGCCTCGGTCCCGGCGGCGGCCGCGCACCTCGCCCTTGGCCGGAGCTACGGGATGGATGGGGCAGGCCCGATCGCGATCCGACTGCCCGCACAAGCCCCGCCGGCATCCGAACCGACACTCATCGTAACCGTTCGATAACGATCAGTTCAACGCTCCTTTCAGCGTCTCCTGGAGTAGAAGGCTTCCCGGAAACAGGGATTGTTGAGGGGGGATGTTGACCGGCGATCGTTTCATGCGGCTGAACGGAGCCGCCTGGGGGGCAATCGGCGTAGCTGTCGCCGTCATCGCGCTTGTCGTGCCCTACGCCCTGTCACAGCCCGAAAGCCCGCCTCCCAGCCCAACTCCGACCCTCACACCCGTGCCCACACCCGCTCCGACCCAGTCCTCCACACCCGCTCCAGTTCCGCCCTCCACACCCGCACCGACACCGGTCTCGGCTACCAGATGGGAGGGTCTGGTGACGCTCCAGGAATACGGCCATATCCACCCCGAGCAAGCCAAAGACTTCGATGCAGTTGCTCCCTCAGCGGGCGAAGAGGCCGATTTCGCGGCGGGCGATGTGGAGGAGACGACCGGGCAGCGCAGCGTGGGAGACCTGCACGCGGTGGGCGAAGGGGCGCAAATCGCCCTATGGCCGGAGCGGGGGATGCCGACCCACGAAGACTGCAGCCGCCACATTGGCCCCAACGCGGTATCCGAGCTGCTGAACCTCCACGAACGCGACATCGTGTGTGCCCAGACAAGCGAGCAACGTATTGTGCGCCTGCAAGTGATCAAGCTGACCGACGACGCGAGCCTTCAGGCCAGGGTGACCGTCTGGGAGCGATAGACCCGGGCGCGAGGAGCCCTCAGGGTCAATTCCGGTTCATCTGGAGAACGAAGGTGGTAGCTGCACAGACAGCGCTTCCACAGCCGGCCGGCCCGCGCCCGTCACCGAGCAGGCCGCCACGCTCCGCGACTCGCGGTGGCGCTCGCGAGAATCGGCAGAGCGGAGAGTGCCGCGAGCACACGGCGGACGGGATATCGGTGGCTCCTGGTCCGCCGCACCCTGACCACCGGCATACTCGCCGCTCAGCGCCTGGGTGAAGATGACGGCGCGCCCGGCCTTGTACGTCTGCATAATGACCTGCGCGGCACCCGCGCAGCAACGCGGCAGAATCCCCGAAGCCATGGTCGGAGCGCCCATGACAGGGGGCGCCCCGACTCCGGTCAGGCTATGGCTGGATTACCGGCGCCATGACTCGTCGCGCATCAGCCTCGGCAGGCGCGGCCACCACCGACCCATCTCTCGGTGACGACGCCGGCAGCGTCGGTGATGGTGACCTTGGCGCCGAACAGCGACCCGGGTATGCAGCTACCGCCCCCCTGGGTGTAGCGGGCCACCGGGTCCGAGATTCTGGTGCTCATGGTCATCATGTTGGGGCCTTTGCTCCATACGGCGGTGGCCGGGTCCGTGCCGCCCTCCCACCGCGCCTCACAGAAGACATAGAAGACACTGGTGCCGGCGCTGCAGTAGGCGAAGGTGACGGTCGGGGCTGAGGCAGAAGCGGCTGCCGTCGGAGTGGGAAGGACTGTGACGCATAGGACGCCTATGGCGGCGACAGCTAAGTTGCGTTTCATGGCCCATGGCCTCATTGATGGGTCTCCCTTGGAAAGAGAATTCGTCTGACGGTGGAACAAATTGCTCTTCTGCGGGCATGCCTGCTCACATCGTAGGAGCTGTTCGACGATCGGTCCATATCTCCGCATGGCCGCGACGAGCGGAATGGATAGTCCTCCATTGCCGTCCGTCACTTCACTTGACAAAGGAGGTTCCCTCGTGAAAATCCAGAAAAATAAGCGGATCGTCGGTGCCGAGCGCGCCCAGCTCACCGCTGCGGTCGTCGCCCAGTACGCCAGCGGCGAGTCGATCCGCCTCATCGCTGACTCCATCGGCCGCTCCTACGGGTTCGTCCACCGCCTCCTCGAAGAGGCCGACGCCGAGCTTCGCCACCGCGACGGCGACAGGCGAGCGAAGAAGACGGACATCCCGGCCGGAGCGACCGCGTGACCCCGGACCAGACCGCGGCCAAGGCCGCCGGCCTTGAACATCCACTGCTTGCGCCCCTCGGCGCGGATGGTCGCCTTCGTCTCGCCAACGAGGATCTGCCGGATTTTCTCGGCCTGCTCTCGGTCGACCTCAAGGAGGCGTTGCTGCTCCTCGGCCTGTGCGATCAGTGCTGCACGGGCGGCCTGCTGGGCTTCGAGGTCGCGTCGCAGATCTTCCATCAGGGAAGCCGCCTCGGTGAAGGCGTCGCTGACGCGGCGGCTTCGCCGTCGCAGGGCCTCGCCTGGGTCCTCGTCGGCCTGGCGTAGTCGTATCCGACCAACAATCGCCAACCGCACAACCTCGGCTGCCACACTCAGCCCGAAGATGCCGGTGATCGTTAGTGCGGTCAACGTAACTGCGTCATTCACCGCTCCATTGGATCGCGTATCCTTGGAAAAAATGTCTGGCGAGATGAAACTGCGACCTCAGACATCAGGATCGCCATGACATGGCCATAATCTAAGTTATGTCCATAGATCATTCTTTGCTACCGTCAGGGCATGACTGCCGATCTGGTCCACGAACCGGGTGGCGCGGGAACGATCGCGTTTCGTCTGGCTGGTGCCGTTGCTCCTCGCAGTCGCACTTGGCCTGCTGGTCTGGGCGACGCTGACCGCGATGGGCGCCGCCTCCGGCTCCCCGTCGGACCAAACGTTACTCACAGGTGAGGACCTGCGCGACTGGACGCGTGGCGAGGTTGAACGAGTCCAGGACGCTATCGCCAGGGCACGGATGCTGACCGTGCGGAGTGGCGGTGGTCGCGCTCGCGCTCGGCCTGTCCTGGCTCGGCCCGAGGGCGGTGCCCGTCCCCGCTCGTCGTGGTGGAGTCAGCCGGCGGCCGGTTGTGCGGCTCGCTCGTCGACACCGCGGGTGGCGGGCTGATTATCAAGGCCGGTACAGATCACCAGATAGTCCCGCTGGGGGCCGTCATTCGAATCAGGCCGGTGCCCGCCTGCTCCGCCTAGATTTGGTCATGAACTTGGTGAGAGTGGAGTGAGGGCCGTGTTGAGTACGACCCCATCAGCACAGCGACGCTCCCCAGCAGTTGCACAGCAATGCGGTCTAGACCACAACGTCTTCAGACGCCCGCTAGGCGACCAATGCGAGGGCTTGAACGGAAGCTCTGTCGTGGCCCACAACTAGTGAGCGTTGACGAGAACGGGCGGGCCTCCGTGAGACTGGAGACCCGCCCGTTCGTACGATGTTCGCCCTGGTCAGCGGCCGGAACGGCTGATCAAGATCGAGTGCCCCCTGTAGGATTCGAACCTACGCACCCGGCTCCGGAGGCCGGTGCTCTATCCCCTGAGCTAAGGGGGCTCGATGCGTGACAAGGCTACCAGCATCCCGCCACCACTCGGCACCAGATAACCGTCCGTGAACACATCCCGTGAAAACCGCACGTGACCGGCCTCCCCCGGGTAGCTTTGCCGCCGTGGGCGAGGTTCTTGGCAAGGTACTGGTCGTTGACGATGACGAGGTCATCCGTCAGCTCATCGCGGTCAATCTCAACCTTGAGGGGTTCGAGGTGACGACCGCGACCGACGGGCAAGACTGCCTGGAGCAGGTGCTGGACGTGATGCCGGACGTGATCACCCTGGACGTGATGATGCCGTGCCTGGACGGCTGGACCACGGCCCAGCGGCTGCGCGCGGAAGAGGCGACCAGCCACATCAAGGTGGTCCTGATCACGGCCAGAGCGCAGGATGACGACAAGCGGCGCGGCCGTGGCCTCGGAGTGGACGCCTACCTGACGAAGCCGTTCGACCCGGCGGAGCTGATCCAGGTGGTCCGGGAACTCGCCGCGAAGGGCCGAAGCTAGCCGGCCCACCGCCGCAGCCCCCAGCAGCCCTACCCCAGGAGGCCCTGACGGCGGGCGGCGGCGGCTGCCTGGGTTCGGGTGGAGGCGTCGAGCTTGCCCAGGATGTTCGACACGTGCACGCTGACCGTCTTCTGCGCGATGAACAGCCGTTCGGCGATCTCCCGGTTGGTCAGTCCCTCGGCCACCAGCCGCAGCACCTCCAGCTCCCGGGCCGTCAGCCCGCCGTCGCCGTGCCCGCCGCCGAACCGCGCCCGCTTCCCGAACTCGGCCAGCGCGGACTCCAGCGGCACGGCCCCGAGCCGCAGGGCCACCTCGCGGGCCCGTTCCCACTCGGCCTGCGCCTGGTCCCGATCCCCGGCGGCCAGCAGGGCCTCGGCGAGCCTCCAGCGGGCCCGTGCTTCCTCGTACACGAACCCGTACGAGAAGGCGTCGACCACCTGGCGCCACAGGTCGACGTCGAGCCGTCCGTGGACGCGGTGCCATTCGGCTTCGACGCGCAGCGCCCAGGCGCGTCCTTCGGGGCCCATCTGCCCGCGTTCGCCGACGGGGCCGGAGTTGACCGAGAAGCGGGCGCGGTCGGCGAGGTCGTCGGCGCCCTCGGTGATGCCGAGCGAGGCCATCGCCCACAGTCCGATGGCGGCGATGCGGACGGCGCCCGACTCGCCGGGCAGGAGGGAGTCGAGGGCGGCGCCGACGTGGTCGAGGGCGGCGGCGGGGTCGCCGGTCCACAGCGCGTGCTCGGCGGCGAGCCCGCGGGACATGTAGGCGACGAGCGAGTCGTCCCAGAACGGCCGCAGCCACGCCAGCCTGCTCTCCACGGCAGGCAGGCCGCGCGCCACCTCGATGAACAGGGCGAACGACGACAGCGTGGCCTCGGGGGCGGTGCCGACGCGGGCGCCGAACGTGGCCGCGACCGCTTCGGCCTCGTCCCATTCGCCGGCCACGTAGTGGATGAGGAAGCGCAGGAAGCGCAGGTCGGTGCCGTACGTGCTCCAGCGCAGGCCGGTCTCGTCGGCCAGCTTGATGCCTTCGGCGGCGACCTCGGCGGCCTGGGGCAGCAGGCCCTGCTCGTAGTGGATGCGGGCGTGGTGGAAGCGGGCGCGCAGGTCCATGGCCAGGTCGCCGGTGCTCCCGGCGGAGGCGGCCTCCACCAGGTCGTGGGCGCGGGCGATGTCGTGGCGGAGCTCGGTGTGGGTGGCGAGGGTGAGCAGGGCGCCGGCCTCGGCGTCCTTGGCTCCGGCGGCGCGGGCGGTTTCGAGGGCGCGGTGTGCCAGCTCCTCGACCTCGGCGTGGCGCGGGCCCCACAGCAGCGTACGGGCGTGCGTGGCCAGGGCCCTGGCCAGCGCGATCTGGTCGAAGGCGGTGCTCACGGCGTGTTCGGCGGCGGCGACGGCGGCTTCGGCGTCCTCCATCTCGTAGAGGTAGTACGCCAGCCGTTCGCTCACCTCGGACGTGGGCGGGAGGGCGCGCAGGGCGAGGACGGCGCGGTGGTTGTCGCCGCTGTCGGCGGCCATGACGGCGCTGCGGAAGGCGAGTGCGACGCGGCTCTCGCCGGCCAGTTCGGCGGCGTTGTCGACGCGGTCCCACAGGCTGAGCACCTGGTCGTAGTGGCTGTGGGCCTCGGCGGGGGCGCCCAGTCGCTCGGCCAGGCGGCCGGCCTCGGCGGAGGCCGCGACGGCGCCGGCCAGGTTGTGGCTGGCCACGTGGTGGTGGGCGAGCTCGGCGGGTGAGGTGAGCAGGCGGGCGAAGTCGGCGTGCAGCCGGGTGCGCTCGCCGGGCAGCAGGTCGGTGTAGACGGCCTCCTGGAGGAGGGCGTGGCGGAAGGCGTAGCCGTGGCCGTGGACGCGCAGCAGGCCGCGCGAGACGATCTCGCGTACGGCCTCCTCGAAGTCGGGCAGCGGCAGCCCGGAGACCTCGCGCAGCAGCTCGTCCTCGACGCTGCGGCCGGCCACGGCGGCGGCGCGCAGCACCTGCTGGGAGGCGGGCGACAGTACCTCGACGCGGGACATGAGCAGGCTGGCCAGGCTGTCGGGCAGGGTGTCGCCCTCGGCGACGGCGGTGGCGAGCTCCTCGGCGTAGAAGGGGTTGCCGTCGGCGCGGGTGACGATCAGGCCGAGTTCGCGGGCGTCCAGCGAGCCCAGCGTCGTGACATAGTCCGACATGTCGCCAGCGCCCAGCGGGCCCAGCTCCACGTTCGTCACCGTGGGCAGGCGCTTGAGCTCGGCCAGCACCGACCGCAGCGGGTGGCGGCGATGCAGGTCGTCGGTGCGGTACGTGCCGGCCACGCAGACCCGCTCGTCCTGCACCATCCGGCTGAGGAACACCAGCAGGTCCCGCGTGGAGCGGTCGGCCCAGTGCAGGTCCTCGATCACGAACAGCACCGGCTGCAGCTCCGACAGCAGCCCGAGCAGCGTGCCGAACAGCCGCTGCTGGGTCAGCGCGGCCGACTGGGTGCCCTCCTCGCCCGGCAGGAGCTGGCTGAGCATCGGGTGGGCGGCCGCCGCCTCGCGCACCACGGGATCGGCGCCGCGCAGCGCGTCGGCCAGGGGCAGGTACGGCAGGGCGTCACCGAGTTCGGCGCACTGGCCGACGAGCACGTTGAAGCCGCGCTCGCGCGCCTCGGTGACCACCTCGCCGACCAGCCGGGTCTTGCCGATGCCCGCGTCACCGCCGATGAGCGCGACCCCGGCCGTGCCCTCGGCGGCGGCGTCGAGCACCCGGACCAGGCGGGTGAGCTCGGCCGAGCGGCCGACGAGAGTTCCATTCACGCAGTAACTATGCCATGCAGGGCAATGGTCTATATTTCAGGCCAGTAATTGGCTCTTATGTCAAGACCAAAGCCTCCCTAATCTGGTCGATGTGATCTCCTGGACGACGTTCGCGTTCTTCGTGAGCGCCTCACTGGCGCTGGTGCTGATCCCGGGGCCCAATCACCTCTACATCGTGGCCAGGGGGCTCTCCCAGGGCCGTGCGGCGGCACTGGTGAGCGCGTTCGGCGTGGAGACGGCCACGCTCGTGCACATCGCCGCGGCCGCCGCCGGGCTCTCGTACGTGATCGCGCAGTCGGCGACGCTGTTCGCGATCGTCAAGTGGGCGGGGGTGGCGTACCTGGTCTATCTGGGCATCCGGGCCTTCACCGGCGGCGGCGACGGCGAGGCCGCGCGGGCGCCCGTGCGGCAGCCGCTGCGCAAGGTGTTCCTCGAAGGCGTCGTGGTGAACCTGCTGAACCCCAAGGTCACGCTGTACTTCCTGGCTTTCCTGCCCCAGTTCGTCCGCCCGGAGGCGGGTTCGCCGGCGGCGCAGATCGTGGTGCTCGGGCTGACGCTGCTGGCGCTGGGCACGCTGTCGGACATCGTGTACGCGTTCACCGCCGGTGCGCTGAGCGGCCGCCTGACGAGCCGGGCCCGCGGGCTGCGCTACCTCAGCGGCGTCGTCTACCTGGGGCTGGGCGTGGCCACGGCGTTCACCGGGAGAAAATGACCGCATGGCGCCGAGGAAGCAGCAGGAGATCTTCGATGCGACGTTGCGGCTGGTGGCCGAGAAGGGCTACGCCGGGCTGACCGTCGAGGGGGTGGCCGAGCGGTCGGGCGTCAACAAGACGACGATCTACCGCTGGTGGCCGTCCAAGGCCGCGCTGCTCGGCGCCGCCCTGGTCGAGGCCGACCTGCTGGCGTTCGAGGCGCCCGACACGGGCAGCCTGCGCGGCGACCTGGTCGCGCTGGTGGAGGGCCTGCGCCGGCTCCTGACGGAGCCTCCGGCCCGCGACGTCGCCGTCGCCGCGCTGGCCGCCGCCGTCGACCATCCGGAGCTGGACGTCCGGCGCTTCTTCGCCGACCGGTTCGCCCGCGAGCGGCAGATCTTCGAGCGGGCGGTACGGCGCGGCGAACTGGCGGCGTCGGCCGACCCGATGCTGATCGTGGACCTGCTGGCCGGGGCGGTGTGGGTCAGAGGGGTGTTCCGCGGGCAGCCGCTCGCCGCCGGCTTCGCGGACCGGGCGGTGGCGGCGATCCTCGGCGGCGTCAGCCCTTGACCTCGGCCAGCGCGGCCGGGATGCGCTCCAGCACGGGATACGGCATCAGCCCGTAGGCGTAGAAGTCGACCGCCGCCGCGCCCGCCGCCTTGGCCCCCCTGGCCTTGGCGACCAGCCGGTCGGCGGAGTCGCTGTCGGGAAACCCCGGCCGCAGCACGGCCCGCACCTCCCGGTCCTTGCCCACGGACCGCAGGTAGGCGCCCACGTCGTCGGCCACCCGGGCGGCGTCGCGGGCGTAGGCGAGCACGCCGAAGGCGGGGACCAGGTCGCCGAGCGCCACCAGGTCGACCCCGAGCTGCCAGGCGTCGTGGGCGGCCAGGCCCGGCGTCGGCAGGCCGTCGGTGTAGCCCTTCACCGCGCCGGTCGAGTCGACGAACACCAGCTTCGACCCCTCGTCGGCGACGGCGGAGGCGACCTCGGAGACGAGCGTGGTGACGGTCTCGGAACGGGCGCGGGCGTAGGCGACGACCTCGGGGCCGGCGTAGGCGGTGAGCGCGGCCCTGGTCACCTCGCCCTGCGCGGGCGGGTCGCCGGCGAGCACGCTGCCGACGATCCTGGCGCACTCGTCGCGCGCCACCTCGGCGTTCACCCCGAGGTCGGTGGCCCGGCGCATGCAGTAGTCGCAGAAGCAGAGCCCGAACAGGTAGGCGTCCATCGGGCCGAGCGGCACGAACGAGCGCTGCGGCTTGAGCGGCGTGAAGTGCAGCGACTCCGCGACCACGCTGTCGACGCCGAGCCGGGCGACCGCCCTGGCCAGCGCGACGGCGTAGTCGCGCACGTCGGGGTGGGCGGGGCACAGGTAGGCCAGCGCGCCCCGGTCGCCGAAGCAGTCGCGCACGCTCACGTCCGGGTGCGCCTCGCCGATCGTGGCGTTGCGCAGGAACACGGTCCAGCCGTGCAGCTTGAGCCCGCGTGCCGTGCAGGCGGCGCGCAGGCCGTCGAGCGCGTCCTGGTGCCCGGCCGTCGGAGTGAGCCTCAGGCCGGAGAACAGGTCGGCCGGCGGCACCAGGTGTGCCCCGTCACGCCGGATGGTCAGCCTGGACAGTCCGTGCGGGGTGACGTCACGGGCGGCGTGGTGGACGGCGCCGACGGTGACGCCCGCCACCCCGTACGCGCTGATCCTGTCGAGCACCCGCTCGACGCCCTCGCCGCGCAGGTCCTCGACGAAGACGTACACCGAACTGTCCACGAGCCGACTTTACGCGCTCTTGTGCGCGACGAAGTCGATCTCCACCAGGATGTCCAGCAGCTCGGAGCCGACGGTGGTGCGCACCGGGAACGGCTCGGTGAAGTACGACCTGTAGACCTCGTTGTAGGCGGCGAAGTCGCGGTGCAGGTGCTGCAGGTGCACGGTCGCCTTGATCACGTCGTCGTAGCCGAGGCCGTGGGCGGCCAGGATGGCGCCGAGGTTGCGCATGACCTGGTGGGTCTGCGCGGCCACGTCGTCGCCGACGGTCTGGCCGGTGTGCGGGTCGAGCGGGCCCATGCCGGAGGTGTAGACGAAGTCGCCGACGACGAGTCCCTGCGAGTAGGCGCCGATCGGGGCCGCGCCCTCGGTGGTTCTGAGCTCTTTCTTCATGTCAGCTCCTGAAATCGGGTGGTTATGGTGCCGACGACCCGGTATTCGCGGTCGACGAGGGGAAGCTCCCGCCACTTGTCGAAGGCCGTGCACGGGTGCGAGATGCCGAACGCCAGCAGGTCGCCCGGCTTGAGCCCGTCGGCGTGCACCACCGTGTGCTGGTCCTGCATCTTGACGACGGTGACGCCGCCGCGCCTGGGGATGGGCAGCCCCTCGTCGTACGGGGCGTCGCGCTTGCCCATGCCGACGATCGCCAGGCCGGGCTCGGGGGTGGACAGCACGTGCGCCCACACCTCCAGCGCGGGCCACAGCTCGCCGTCCATCCGGTTGAACGGGGTGCGCTCCCGGTAGTAGCCGTCGTCGTGGGTGACGTACGCGCCGCTGCGCAGCAAAATGCGGGCCTGGGTGGCGACGAGGTGCCGGCCGATCACGTCGAACCACTGGCTGCCGCCGACGGTGAGGATCGGGGTTCGGATGCGCAGGTGCTCGGCGGCCTCCTGCAGCAGATCCAGATATTTCCGGACCTCTTCCGCCGTCTTCAGCGAGCCCTCGTACCCGGCGACCCCCGCCAGCTCGACCCCCTCGGTCTCCTGTACGTGCCGCGCCAGGTCCAGCAGGTCGTCGATGCTCCGGCAGCCGGCCCGGCCCCCGTCGTGCCCCAGCTCGACCAGCACCCGGAACGGCCGCGCCCCCGCGTGCGCGGCCAGGATGCCCACCCCGGTCACCGAGTCGGCGAAGGACAGGAACTCGAACTCCGGATCGCGCTCCAGCTCCCCGGCGGCCCACCGCAGCCCGGCCGGGTCCACGACCTGGTTGGCCACCATGATCCGGCTCACCCCGAACCCGCGCACGGTCATCGCCTGGCGCGGCGTGGCCACGGTCAGCCCCCAGGCCCCCGCGTCGAGCTGCATCGCCGCGATCTCCGGCGACAGGTGCGTCTTGGCGTGCGGCGCCAGCTCCAGGCCGTGATCGCGGGCGAACGCGGCCATGGCCGCGATGTTGTGCGCCAGCGCCTCGCGATGCACGACCATGACCGGGAACCCGAGCTCGCCGTCGAGCACGGAGTGTCCAAGCATCTCCCGCACATCTCCCCCTTTGTCCGCTTCTGACCTTATCCTCTGGATCTTGTACGGTCAGCGCGGGCGAAGAGCCCGGCCGGGGGTCGCACCGGTCAGCTCGCCGGCCGCCAGCACCCGCTGACCGGACACCAGCACGTCGTCCACCCCCGAGGCCAGCGTGCGCGGCGCGTCGTAGGTGGCCTGGTCGCCCACCGTCAGGGGGTCGAACACCACCACGTCGGCGGCGAACCCGGGCCGCAGCAACCCCCGGTCGCGCATGCCGAACCGCCTGGCCGGATGCGAGGCCAGATGCACCACGGCCTGCTCCCACGTCCAGTCGCCCAGCTCGCGCACGTGCCTCCCGAGGAAACGGGCGAACGCCCCGAACCCCCGCGGATGCGGATGGCCGCCCACATAGATGCCGTCGGAGCCACCGGTGTGCGACGGATGGCGCAGGACCGCCCGTACGGACTCCTCGCCGGCCGGGCCCTCGTCGGGGCGCGCGGCAACGCAGCCGGCCTGCAGGCGGGTCTCGACGAGCAGACGGCGGCAGAACGCGGCGGGATCCACGCCCGCCCGGCCGGCCGCCTCCACCATCGTCAGCCCTTCGGCCCACTCCAGGCCGGGGGCGTGCGAGATGGTCAGCCTCGGCCACGTCGACGCCAGCCCGGTCCACCAGGCGTCGAGCTCGGTGGAGGCGAGCATCTCCAGGGCCTTGTCCACCTCGGCGCCCGGCACCGAAGGCGGCAGCACCACCATGGCCAGGATCGTGCTGGCCCGCAGGTAGGGGTAGGTGTCGAAGGTCAGGTCGACGTCCTTGCCGTGCGCCTCGTCGATCAGCGGCAGCAGCACGTCGGCCGGGCCGTGCAGGTGGGAGACGTGCGCGGCGGCGCCCGACAGCTGCGCGATCTCCACCACGTCGGCCATGCCGACGCCGGCGCGGGCGCCGTAGGCCCGCATGTGCGTGACGTACGGCAGACCGGCCAGCGGCCGGCACAGCTCGGCCAGCTCCTCGGCGGTGGCGTAGCGGCCCGGCAGGTATTCGAGCCCGCTGGACAGGCCCACGGCGCCCTCCGACAGCCCGCGCTCCACGCGCGCGAGCATGAGCGCCAGGTCGTCGCGGGACGCGGCGTCGGGCGAGGCGCCCATCACGTCGAAGCGGATCGTGCCGTGCGGCAGCAGGTAGGCGGTGTTGAGTGCGACCGACCGGTCGTAGCCGCCGAGCAGCTCGGCCACCGTCAGCGGGCCCTCGCTGAGCGCGGTGAGCGGCCCGTTGACGGCGGCGAAGTAGCGGGAGGCGTAGGCGACGGTCCCGGCCGAGCCGGGCGCGAACGACAGCCCGTCCTGCCCGAGCACGAACGTGGTCACGCCCTGCCGCAACGCCGCGAGCTGCACGCCACGGTCGAAGACGGCGGCGTCACCGTGCGCGTGGCAGTCGACGAACCCCGGCGCCACCAGCCGCCCGGCCGCGTCGATCACCGCCGCCGCCCCGGCTCCGTCGAGGCGGCCCACCGCCGCGATCCTGTCGCCGGCTATCGCCACGTCGGCCCGGTACGGCGGGGCGCCGGTGCCGTCGAGCACCCGGCCGCCGCTGATGACTACGTCGAACATCACCCCAAGATTCAACCATCAGGAACTGCGCCCGGACACGGCCTCACAGGACGACTGCTTGATCACTGGCCGCTCGGCCAGCAGAGCGCGCGCCCGTGACCTGGCCAGGTTCCAGCCGTTCCACGGATCAGGCTCGTCCAGGCCGTTGGCCTCCACCACGTCGGCGAGCACGCAACTGCGCTGCGGCTCCGGCAACCGGTCCAGCGCCGGCACCGCCTCGGCGCCCAGATCGCCCAGATAGTCGGCGTCGAGGTTCTGCACGCCGCGCACCACGGCCTGCGACTCGGCGACCCGCAGATCCGGGTTCACCACCCCGAAGACGCCCAGCCCGACGGCGGTGACCAGCACGATCGTGCGCGGCAGCCAGCCCGCGCCGCGCCCAGCCAGCCGGACCGCCCCGGCCAGCAGCACCAGCGCGAACACCGCGCCCAGCCACCACACCGTCGCCTGCACCGACAACCGCAGCCGGGACAGCCCGTAGGCGTCCGTGTAGAGGTCCATCCGGTGCAGCGCCGAGACCAGGATCACCAGCGTCAGCCCGCACAACACGCCGAGCAGCCCCGACAGCAGCCAGCGCTCACGCTGCTCCGTCCTGACCGCCCCCGCCACGAACGCCACGATGCCCAGCACGACCACGCTGACCACCACGAGCTGGAAGAAGCCCTGCCTGGCGTACTCGGCATAGGTGAGCCCGGCCGTCTTCAGCACCCACGTGCTGCCGCCGAACAACGCGGTGATCTGGATCGCGACGAACGCCGCGAACAGCAGGTTCACCGCCGTCAGCGGCACCAGCCAGACGGCCTTGCTCACCCGCACCCTGACCTCGGGCGCCACCGGGTCCACGACCGGCCGCAACGCCACCAGCACCACCGCCGCCAGCAGCGCCGCGAACACCCCGAACAGGAAGAACCGCACCGGCAGCGACTCCACCCAGTCCGGCGCCGCCGTGATCCGCTCCAGATACCCGGCGAACACCGGGTCCGCCGAGGCGAACAGCAGCCCGAACACCGCCAGCAGCACCACCGTGATACCCAGCCCCGCCAGCGTCGGCAGCACCCGCCGCCGGGCCGTCAGCCTCTTCAGCGGCTTGGCCACGAACCAGGGCACCGGCCCCAGCGCCAGCAGCACCGACGCGCCGCCCCTGATCACGCCCAGCCAGCCGAGCCCCGCTCCCGACACGGCCAGCGCCACCAGCCCCGCGCCCGCCAGCAGCATGATCGCCACCAGCCAGTCGGCGTCCCGCACGGCCGCCATCGCGATCAGCCAGTACGCCACCACGCCGAACGCGACCGTCCACGGCGTCATCCGCCGCACCACGGCGGGCAGCGCCGCCGCGCCCGTCATCACCGCGACCAGCACGATGCCCAGCCCGACGTGCGCGTCGGGCAGCGCCACCGCCGCGAACACCCCCGCCCCGGCCGCCGCCGGCAGCAGCCACCGCGGCGTCTCCGGCACCTCCGGCCTCGGGAACAACGGCGGCGGCACATACACCGGCGGCCCCCCTTGCCCGGCCCCGGTCCGGGGGTGCCCGATCCCGGGCTGTCCCGGTTGCGGGTTCTGGGGTGGTTGCGGGTACTGGCCATGGGGCTGCGGGGCGATCTGGCCGCTCTGGTACGGCGCGGCGGCGGCCTGCGCCCTGGCCTCGGCACGACGTGCCGAGGCCGCCCCGAGCGAGGCGCCAGCCACCCCGAAGACCGCCGTCATCGCCACCAGCCCCACCAGCCCGGCCCCGTCACCGAGCACCATGGCAGCGAGCACGGCCACGAACAGCCCTCCGAAGAACCCGGCCATCGCCCCCAAGATCAGCCCGGCCAGGATCCGTGCCAGCCCCGCCCCGGCTCCGTCCTGCGCCACGGCCGCGCCCTGACGAGACGCGACCGCCTGCCAGGCCCCTGCCGTTTGCCGCCCCCCGGCGACAGCGGCCTCCCGGCCGATGGGCGGCCGCCCGGGGACACCCGGGCCCCAAGCAGGAGCGCCCCCC
>NZ_LAVL01000172.1 GCF_001083785.1 Nonomuraea sp. SBT364 | reverse complement strand
TCGGCAGCGTCAGATTGGTATAAGAGACAGCATCAGGGTCCTGACCGGCGTCGCGGCGGCGGCACTGGCGCTGCTGTTCGCGGCGGTCGCGGCGGGCGGCGCGACCGCCGGCGACGGCCTTCGGGTGATCGGCCGCGACGCCGGCCCCCAGGTCGTCGCCACCGCCGGGCTCTACTTCGGGCTCAGCGACATGGACGCCCAGATCGCCGACGTGCTCGTGATGGGCAGCGGCGACGACGCCCGCCGCCAGGCCGCCATCACCCGGTACGAGCAGCAGCGCACGGTCGCCAACCAGGCGCTGCTGAAGGCGTTCGAGCTGGCCGGCGACGACCCGTCCGAGCGGCGCACGATCGAGTCGGTGCTGGACGGGCTGGGCCGCTACGAGCGGCTGGCCGCGCGGGCGCTGCTGCTCGACGAGCAGTCCGGGCACGCCGCCGGTCCGCCGCCCGCCGGCGTGGTGAGCGTCTACCGGGAGGCGACGGACCTGATGCGTCAGGTGCTGCTCCCGCAGGCGTACAACCTGACGCTGGAGAGCGGCACGATCGTGCGGCGCACCTACGACGACAAGACGGTGACGCTGCCCCTGCTCAGATGGGCGGTGGTGGCCGCCGGGATGCTGGCGATCGGCTGCCTGGCCTGGCTGCAGGTCTTCCTGGCCCGGCGCTTCCGCCGGGTGTTCGGCCCGGCGCTGCTGGCCGCCACCGTGGTGACGCTGGTGGCGATGGTGTCCGGGGCGACGGCGCTCCAGCAGGACCTCGACCACCTGCGCACGGCCAAGGAGGAGGGCTTCGACTCCATCGTCACCCTGGCCAAGGCCCGCGCGATCAGCAACAGCATGCAGGGCGACCAGAGCCGGTTCCTGCTCGACAAGGAGCGGGCCGACACCTACGAGCACACCTACCTGGACAAGGCGCAGCGGCTGCTCTACCTCGAAGCGGGCAACCTGGAGAACTACCACGCCGCCGTGACCAGGCGCGAGGAGAACTTCCGCGGCCTGCTGGGCCTGCAGCTCAGCGGCGACCGCGGCAGGGCCGCGCTCGACGCCTGGGTGAAGTTCCAGAGGGACGACGAGAGCCTGCGCGCGATGGTGGCGCAGGGCAGGGAAGGCGCCGCCGTCGCGGCCCGGCTCGGCCCGGTGCGCGACTCGTTCGACGCCTACGACAAGGAACTGGTGACACTGGCCGCCCGGCACCAGACGATGTTCGAGCAGGCGGTCGGCGCCGGCCAGGGCGCGCTGGACAACCTGTGGCGGCTGCTCCCGTTCGCGATCGGCGGCATCGGCGTGCTGCTCGTCGCCGGGGTGTGGCCACGGCTGAGGGAGTATCGATGAAGCGGCTGCTGCCGGTGGCCCTGGCCGTGATCGCGTTGCTCGCCGCCTCCTGCGGCGTGGGCGGCGGCGAGCGGGAGAGCATCCTGGACAAGGAGCGGCTCGTCATCGGCGTCCGCCCCGACCTGCCCCTGGTGGGCTTCCGCAAGCAGGACGGCTCGTTCGAGGGGTACGACGTCGAGGTCGCCCGCTACATCGCCAGGAAGCTGGGCAAGGACGTCGAACTGCTGGGCGTGCTGGCCGACGACCGGGACGACGTGCTGGTCGACGGCCGGGCCGACCTCGTCGTGGCCACGTTCACCATCAGCCAGGACCGCAAGGACACCGTGCTGTTCGCGGGCCCGTACCACATCTCCTACCAGGACATCCTGGTGCGGCCGGACGAGGGCGGCATCGGCAACGTGCGCGACCTCGCGGGCCGGCGCATCTGCGAGGTGACTGGCTCCAACGCGGCGCAGCGGGTGGTGGAGGAGCGCAAGGTTGCGGCGCAGGTGCGGCCGTTCAAGGACTACGCCGCCTGCATGGTGGCGCTGAAGGCGAACGAGGTCGACGCCATCACCACCAACGACGTCATCCTCGCGGGCCTGGCCTCGCGGGACGGCGGCGGGCTGCGCCTGGTCGGCACCCAGTTCAACGAGCAGCGCACCGGCGTGGGCCTGCACAAGGGCGATGTCGCCGGATGCGAGGAGGTCAACCGGGCGATCACCGACATGTACCAGGACGGCACCGCCGCGCGGCTGCTGAAGAAGTGGTTCGGCGACACCGGGCTGACGATCGGCAGGGTCGCCGTCCCGCAGTTCGAGGGCTGCTCGTAAACGTTGGTGCTCCAGCAGGGAGTCTCCGGGAGATCGGTCACGCTGAGTGGGCACTCTGTAGCGGTCAGTCGTCGGCGAAAGGAACACCGCTACATGCACCCGTTCACCCGAACCTCCCTCACCGCGGCCGCGCTCGTGTGCGGCGCCCTGGCCCCCGCGGCGCCGGCCCTGGCCGCGCCGGCGGGCAACGCGCCCGAGTGCGTGGCCGTCTGGCAGAGCACGGGCCGCGTCACCAAGACCGGCTACGCCCGCAACGACTGCGGCAAGCGGCTGCGGCTGAAGATCGTCTGGGCGCGCGGCACCGATGGCGCCTGCTTCACCGTCGACCCGGGGCAGACGATCTCCTCCCAGGTGCCGCGCGGCATCAGGACCTTCGACGGCGCCAACAGCTGCTGACAGCCTCGGGCCGGCGCCCCCGCGGGAGCGCCGGCCCGAGCGGCCGCACCTGTCAGTCCAGATAGTCGCGCAGCATCTGTGCCCTCGTCGGATGACGGAGCTTGGCCAGGGTCTTCGACTCGATCTGGCGGATGCGCTCCCGCGTGACGCCGAACTCCCTGCCCACCTCCTCCAGCGTGCGCGGATGCCCGTCGGCCAGGCCGAAGCGGAGCTGGATGATGCGCTGCTCACGGTCGGACAGCGTCGCCAGGATGTCGTCGAGCTGATCCTGCAGCATGATGAAGGCGGCCGCCTCCATCGGCACCACCGCGTCGGCGTCCTCGATGAAGTCGCCGAGGTCGGAGTCCTCCTCGCCGATGGGAGACTGCAGCGACACCGGCTCCTGGGCGATCCGCTGGATCTCCACGACCCGGTCGACGGGCAGGTCCATCTCCTGGGCGATCTCCTCCGGCACCGGCTCGCGGCCGAGGTCCTGGTGGAGCTGGCGCTGCACGCGGACGAGCTTGTTGATGGTCTCCACCATGTGCACGGGAATGCGGATGGTCCGCGCCTGGTCGGCGATCGCCCGGGTGATCGCCTGGCGGATCCACCAGGTGGCGTAGGTGGAGAACTTGTAGCCCTTGGTGTAGTCGAACTTCTCCACCGCGCGGATCAGGCCGAGGTTGCCTTCCTGGATGAGGTCCAGGAAGAGCATGCCGCGCCCGACATACCGTTTCGCTATCGACACCACGAGCCGCAGGTTCGCCTCGATGAGACGTTGTTTGGCCCGGGTGCCCTGCCAGACGAGCTCCCTGAATTCGGGGAAGGCCAGACGCGAGACCCCGTTGCCGAGCTTGTCCTCGGCGAACAGGCCGGCTTCGATCGACTTGGCGAGCTCCACCTCCTCTTCGGCTGTCAGCAGTGGCACACGGCCGATCTCCCGCAGATAGATACGGACCAGATCGCTGGTCGGCGCCCGCTTGCCTACGTCTTCCTCATCGGTGCGGGTGGTCTCCTCGTCGCCCTGGGGCTCGAGGACCTCCACACCGTTCTCGGCGAGCATCCGCACGACGCGTTCCAGCGCGTCAGACGGTAGCTCGGATCGGTCGAGCGCGGCTGCGACGTCATCGACGGTTACGCTTCCGCGCTCCCTTCCCTTCGCGACGAGGTCCGCCACCTGGTCTACGGATGGCGGTCCACTTGACAGCACCGATGCACCCACGGGAGACAGTCTGCAGTATTGCTTCCATAAAATGGCAGACCCATTTTTGGCACTGAAGGTAAGGGTGTCACCCTTACGGAATTGAGATCCCTTTAAGGTTTAGCCGGAGTTTGATCAGGAAAGTAAAGTCAATTACGCGTTGCGGATTGACGTGCCCGGCGTCCCCCCAGGCCGGGCACCGTGATCTGCCTGCCCGGACGGCTCCCGACGATTCCCACTCAACCACCCGGATTTACCGTGGTAAAAGGATCTTTCAACTTCCGGCGGCGCGATCACGCAGGACGCGGCGCTGCTGCTCCAAGGCGACCAGCTCACCGAACAGGCGGTTGTACTCCTGCTGCTCTTCGACCGGGTTGAGCCGCTGGATGCGCGACTTCACCTGGGCGATGGCCCGGTCGACCGCGATGGCCTCGATGGCGGCCAGCATGGCGGCGGCGTAGCGCTCCTCGGCGTGCGAATCGGCCTGGATCGCCTCCACGGCGAACCTGGTGACCAGCGCGCGTGCGCCCTCGGCGTGGGCGTGCTCCACCAGCCGGTCGACCCAGCCGCGCCCGCCCGGCCCGGCCGAGGCCAGGCCGCCCGCCGCCACGATGACCTGGTGCAGGGCGAGGTGCTCGGGGGCGGTGAACGCCTGCGGGTCGAGGGCGTCGAAGCGCGGCCCGAGCAGCGCCGGACGCTGCACCGCGAGCTTCAGCAGCTCGGCCTCCACCCGCACGTTGGGATCGACGGGCGCGGGCCTGGGGGCGCGCTGCGGGCGGCCCTGCTGGGTCTGGGCGGCGTCGGAGATGCGCTGGATGACGAACCGCTCGTCCATGAAGCCGAGCCACCGGTCGAGGTCGATCGCGTAGCGCTTGCGCAGCCCGGCGTCCTTGATCCCGGCCACGATGGGCGCCGCCGCGTCGAGCGCCGCGATCTTGCCCTCGTTGCTGCGCAGGTCGTAGCGGGCGATGGTGCTGCGGATGGCGAACTGGAACAGCGGCTCGCGCCCGGCGATCAGGTCGCGCACGGCCGCGTCGCCCTGCTTGATCCGCAGGTCGCACGGGTCGAGCCCGTCGGCCTGGACCGCCACGTACGTCTGGGTGACGAACTTCTGGTCGTCGGCGAACGCGCGCAGCGCCGCCTTCTGGCCGGCGGCGTCGCCGTCGAAGGTGAAGACCACCTCGCCGCGGAACTCGGCCTGGTCGAGCAGGAACCGGCGCAGGATCTTGATGTGCTCCTCGCCGAAGGAGGTGCCGCAGGTCGCCACCGCGGTCGGCACCCCGGCCAGGTGGCAGGCCATCACGTCGGTGTAGCCCTCGACGATGACCGCCTGGGCACGCTTGGAGATCTCGCGCTTGGCCAGGTCGAGGCCGTAGAGCACCTGGCTCTTCTTGTAGAGCGGCGAATCGGGGGTGTTGAGGTATTTGGGGCCGTCGTCGGCGTCGATCAGCTTGCGCGCGCCGAACCCGATCACGTCGCCTGTGGCGTCGCGGATCGGCCACATGAGCCGCCCGCGGAACCGGTCGATCGGCCCGCGCCGCCCCTGCTTGGCCAGCCCGCCCTTGACCAGCTCGTCGGCGCTGAAGCCACGCGCCATCAGGTGACGGGCCAGCGCCTCCCACTCGTTGGGGGCGTAGCCGACGCCGAACATCTCGGCGTCGGCCCGCTCGAAGCCCCGCTCGGACAGGAACCGCCGCCCGGCGGCCGCGTCGGGGCCGAACAGCTTGTCGGAGTAGAACTCGGCGGCGGCCTTGTGCGCCTCGATCAGCCGGGCCCGCTCCCCGTGGTCGCGCCGCGGCACGTAGCCGCCCTGCTCGTACTGCAGCTGGATGCCGGCCCGCTGGTCGAGCCGCTCGACGGCCTCGCCGAACGACAGGTGCTCGATCTTCTCGACGAACGTGATCACGTCGCCGCCCTCGGAGCAGCCGAAGCAGAAGAACATGCCGCGCTCGGGCGTGACGTTGAACGACGGGCTCTTCTCGTCGTGGAACGGGCACAACCCCTTGAGGTTGCCCCCGCCCGCGTTGCGCAACTGGATGTGCTCGCCGATCACGTCGGCGATGGGGGAACGCTCGCGTACGAGGGCGATGTCGACATCACGGATCCGGCCAGCCACGCGGTGAGTCTATTCGGCTCCCCCGACAGACTCTCCCCTCAGGCGAGCGGGACACCGTCCGGCACCCTCACACTCTGGTGACTGGACACCGTCCGGCACCCTCACACTCTGGTGACTGGACAGCATCCGATAGCGGGAAAGCTGTTATGAGAACGCCCCCCGTCGGCTACAAAGGTAAAGGTTGGGGTCGGATACGGTGACGCGGGTGGAGATCATGCGGAGCACACGGTGGGTGGCGGTGACGGCTGCCCTGCTCGCGGTGGCCGCGTGCAGCCCGGCGACCGGCGTCGCCGGCGTCAGCGCGCAGTCGCCGGCTTCGGCCGGCACGCCCGGCACGCCCGGCTCGGCGGCCGTGACCGCGACGATCCCGGCGCCGACGCCCGAGCGGCAGGCGTCGGTGCGCGCCCCCGAGGGCGACGACCCGGTGCGGGTGCCGCCGCCCAAGCTGTCCAAGTACACCTACACGTTCCCGGTCAGGGGCTGCAAGGTGACCTACCAGCGCAGGCTGCTGGTGCTGCCCAAGACGACGATCTGGGCGGCCGAGGGATGCGCGTTCGTGGCGCCGGTGAGCGGCGTCGTGGACGAGGTCAACACGCGCAACCGCTGGCTGCCGTCCACCGACGCGGGCGCGCACCGGGAGGGCAGGTTCGTCTCGATCATCGGCGACGACGGCGTCCGCTACCTCGGCGGCCATCTCGACGGCGTCGCCGACGGGATCAGGCCGGGCGTCCGGGTCTCCGGCGGGCAGTTGCTGGGGCAGGTGGGCAACTCGGGCAACGCCCGCGCCACCGGGCCCAATCTCTACTTCGCGATCTCCTGGAAGACCGGCCCGTCGCTGTGGTGGGTGCGCCGGGGCATGGTCGAGCCGTGGGACTACCTGGACGCCTGGCTGTCGGGCAACCGGACGCTGTCGCCCAAGGAGGAGACGCTAGCGCTGCGCGCCAAGCTGGGCGAGGCGCCGCGCTGCACGATCCTGTGCGCGTCGAAGAAGGCGCCCAAGGCCACGAAGTCGCCCAAGCCCGACGACGAGGACCCGTTCACCCTCAACCCGTCGGGCAACCCGGGCAGCCTGCAGTGACGCCGGTCAGCGCGTCAGCCGCCGGTGCCAGCTGACGGCGGAGGTGTCGGTGAGCGAGGCGATCTGGTCGATGACGACCCTGACCCGGGCCGCGTCGTCGCACGCCTCCAGGTAGGCGGGGCGGAGGGCGGGCTCCAGTGTGGCGGGCGCGCCCAGCGTGATGAGGGAGGCCAGCTCGGTGATCAGGTCGCGCTGCCTGGCCTGGGTGGCGTGGTGGTCCTCGGTGGTCATCACGTAGTGGGCGGTGATGCCCTTGAGCAGGGCGCACTCCAGCCGGGTGGTCTCCGGCACGAGCAGGTCGGCGCGGTGGCGCGGCCCGTACGCGCCGATGGTGGCGCTCTGCGCGGCGCGGCAGAAGCGGCCGATGAGGCCGCTGGTGAGGGCCTTGAGCCCGGCCAGGTCGGCGAACGTGGCCGCGAAGCGGCGTGGCCAGAGCGGCTCGGCCACCAGGCCGGCGAAGACCTCCTCCAGCTCGGCGAGGTCGGCGCCGGGCGCGTACCAGGTGCGGGTGATCTCGCACACCTGCGCGCGCTCGGCGGGTGACTGGAGCGCCTCGGGGGTGACGTGGCCGGAGTGCAGCGCGTCCTCCAGGTCGTGCACCGAGTAGGCGACGTCGTCGGCCCAGTCCATGATCTGCGCCTCGAAGCTGACCCGGCACTCGGGCGCCCCCTCCCTGATCCACCTGAAGACCGGCAGGTCGTCGTCGTAGACGCCGAACTTGGCCGACTTGTCGCAGGTCCACGGGTATTTGACGGAGGCGTCGAGCGCGGCCCTGGTCAGGTTGAGCCCGGCGCTGGTGCCGTCGGCGGCGATCACCTTGGCCTCCAGCCGGGTGAGCAGGCGCAGGCTCTGCGCGTTGCCCTCGAACCCGCCGCAGCCTGCCGCGAGGGCGTTGAGCGCGACCTCGCCGTTGTGGCCGAACGGCGGATGGCCCAGATCGTGCGCCAGGCAGGCCGTCTCCACCAGGTCGGGGTCGACGCCGAGGGTGGCGCCCATCTCCCTGCCGACCTGGCCGCACTCCAGCGAGTGGGTCAGGCGGGTGCGCGGCACGTGCTGGCCGCCGCCGAGCGTCTCGCCCGGCCCGACGACCTGGGTCTTGGCGGCCAGCCTGCGCAGCGCGGAGCTGTGCAGGACGCGGGCGCGATCGCGCTCGAACGGGCTGCGCTCCGGGTTGCCCGGCGGCTCCGGGACCCAGCGTGCCTGATCATGGGTGTCGTAGGCGGCCATAAGTGCAGTGATTTTATCCAGATTCCGGTCTCCGCTAGTGTCAAGCCTCGCGAGAACCCCCTTCCCCGGGAGCCCTCCCCTCATGACGACTGCGTTCCGGGCCGTGCTGGCCTTCACCCTGCTCGCCGGTTTCTACGTGCTGGTGGGCACGGTCGTGACGGCGGCGCTCGTGTTCGACGTGCTGCTCGTCATCGACTTCCACGCCAACGCTCTGCGGGCGGCGATCGTGCTGACGCTCGCCGCCGCGGCGCTCGTGCAGGCGCTGATCATGGTGAGCCGGCGGCGCGGCGGCGACGAGCCGGGCGTGGCGGTGTCGCGCGAGCACGAGCCGGTGCTCTGGCAGACGGTCGAGGACCTGGCCCGCCGGGTACGCACCGCGCCGCCGGACGAGATCCGCCTGGTGCCCGAGGTGAACGCGGCCGTGGCCGAGGACACCAGGTTCCTCGGGCTGGTGGCCACCCGGCGGCGCATGTACGTCGGGCTGCCGCTGCTGCAGACGCTGACGGTGGACGAGATGCGCGCGGTGCTCGGGCACGAGCTGGGCCACTACAGCGGCTCTCACACCCGCCTGGGCGCGCCGGTCTACCGGGGCCGCGTCTCGCTCATCGCGACCGTCGGGCATCTCGGCAGGCACCCGATCATCCAGAAGGTGTTCGCCGTCTACGCCAAGCTCTATCTGCGCATCTCGCAGGCGGTCTCGCGCCGGCAGGAGCTGGAGGCCGACCAGCACGCGGTCGCGATCGGCGGCCGGCAGGCCATGGCGCAGGCGCTGCGCAAGATTCACCACACGGCGATCGCGTGGGACCTCTACACCGACGGCTACCTGGCGCTGACGGGGGCCGGCGGGTGCCGGCCCGCGGCGGTGTTCGGCGGCTTCTACTCGCTGCTGAACGACCCGGCCCGGCAGGCCGAGCTGGCCCGGCTGGGCGAGCAGCCGCAGGAGACGTCCCCGTACGACTCGCACCCGAGCCTGGCCGAGCGGCTGGCGGCGATCGAGCTGCTGCCGGAGCCGGAGCACGTGCCCGACCCGCGCTCGGCGCTGACGCTGCTGCGTGACGCCAACGTGGCCGCGCACGCCGTCGAGGAGTCGATGTGGACGCCGAAGGCGCTGACGGAGCTGCGGCCGGCGTCGTGGGACGAGCTCGTCGCCGAGGGCATGTACGCGGTCCGCAACGCGGGCGCGCTGCACGACCTGGCGACGGCCGGCGGGCAGGTCATGGGGGCGAGCCGGCCCTACCTCGACGCGGCGTTCGAGGCCATCGCCCGGGGCAGGCAGGGCGAGCTGGAGGAGCGGCTGCGCGCCTCCGGCTGGGAGTCGGAGGGGCCGGTGCTGGCCACCGTGCTGAGGCTGGCGCTGGAGGCGGTGCTCATCCAGCACGGCCAGGCCCGCTGGTCGCTGTCGTGGGGAGGCCCGGCCAAGCTGCTCTACGACGACGGCGAGGAGGCGGCGCTGGCCGAGTACGCGGCCCAGGTCGCCGCCAACCCGGCCGCCGTCACCGGCCTGCGGTCCTGGCTCGGCGACCAGGGCGTGCCCCACGACTACGTCCCGCCGGGCGCCGAGCAGGCTGTACCGGCGCCCGTGGCGCCGGTCTGATACCCGGCTAGCGCGAGTCGGACTCGCTGTCGCTCAGCGCCGCGCGGCCCGCTTCCAGGCGGGCCACCGGGATGCGGAACGGCGAGCACGAGACGTAGTCGAGCCCGATGTCGTGGCAGAAGTGCACCGAGTCAGGGTCGCCGCCGTGCTCGCCGCAGATGCCGACCTTGATCCCGGGCCGGGCCGCCCGCCCCTCCTGGACCGCCAGGGCCACCATCCGGCCGACGCCGTCGCGGTCGAGCGTCTCGAACGGGGAGACGCCGAAGATGCCCAGCTCCAGGTAGCGGGAGAAGAACGAGGCCTCCACGTCGTCCCGGGAGAACCCCCAGGCCATCTGGGTGAGGTCGTTGGTGCCGAAGGAGAAGAACTCGGCGGCCTCGGCCACCTGCCCGGCGGTGAGCGCGGCGCGCGGGGTCTCGACCATGGTGCCGATCAGGGCCTCCACACCGGCCTCGGCGAGGATCGCGGCGGCTTCCTCGCGGACGGCCTCCAGTTCCTGTACGGCGGCGACGAGCGGGATCATGATCTCCGGCCTGGCTCCCGGCACCTCGCGGGCCGCCTGGGCGATGGCCCGTACCTGCATGGCGAACAGCCCGGGGATGACCAGGCCGAGCCGTACGCCGCGCAGGCCGAGCATGGGGTTCTGCTCGTGCAGTCTCTTGACGGCGGCCAGCAGGGCGCGGTCCTTGTCGGTGGCCTCGCCGGTGGCGGCCTTGACCGACAGCTCCACCATGTCGGGCAGGAACTCGTGCAGCGGCGGGTCGATGAGCCGGATCGTCACCGGCAGCCCGTCCATCCCCCGGAAGATCTCCGCGAAGTCGGCCTTCTGGAGCGGCTCCAGCGCGTCGAGCGCGGCCTGGCGCTCCTCGTCGCCGGAGGCCAGCACCAGGTCCTCCACGAGCTGCCTGCGCTCGCCGAGGAACATGTGCTCGGTGCGGCACAGCCCGACGCCCTCGGCGCCGAAGCGACGGGCGCGGGCGGAGTCGTCCGGGGTGTCGGCGTTGGCCCGCACGCCCAGGCGGCGCACGGAGTCGGCGTGCCGCATGATCCGGTCGACGGCCGCGACGAGGTCGTCCTCCGGCTGTCCCTGACGGTCGCGCCCCCGGCTCCGCGTCGCGCCCTCGAAGTACTCGACCACGGCCGAGTCGACGACGGGCACCTCGCCGAGGTAGATCTCGCCGCTGCTGCCGTCGATGGAGATCACGTCGCCTTCGGAGACCACGACGCCGCCGGGAGCGGTGAAACGGCCCTCGGAGACGGACACGTCGAGCTCCTCGGCGCCGCACACGCAGGTCTTGCCCATGCCGCGGGCGACCACGGCCGCGTGCGAGGTCTTGCCGCCGCGGCTGGTCAGGATGCCCCGGGCGGCGATCATGCCGGACAGGTCGTCGGGGTTGGTCTCGCGGCGCACCAGGATCACGTCCTCGCCCCGGCCGGCCAGCTCGACGGCCCGCTCGGAGGAGAACACCGCCTGGCCGACGGCCGCGCCGGGCGAGGCGTTCATGCCCTTGGCGATCTTCTTCTTCTCGGCGCCGCCGTCGAAACGGGGGAACATCAACTGGGCGAGCTGGTCGCCGGTGACCCGGGTGACGGCCTCGTCCATCGTGATGAGGCCCTGGTCGACGAGCTGGGTGGCGATGCAGAACGCGGCGGCGGCGGTGCGCTTGCCCACCCGGGTCTGCAGCATCCAGAGCTTGCCGCGCTCGATCGTGAACTCGATGTCGCACAGGTCCCGGTAGTGGTTCTCCAGCTTCGCCATGATCGCCAGCAGCTCGTCGTAGGAGCGCTTGTCGAGGCGTTCGAGGTTCTGCAGCGGGATCGTGTTGCGGATGCCGGCGACCACGTCCTCGCCCTGGGCGTTCTGCAGGTAGTCGCCGTAGATGCCCTGCCGGCCGGTGCCGGGGTCGCGGGTGAAGGCGACGCCGGTGCCTGAGTCGTCGCCGCAGTTGCCGAACACCATGGCCACGATGTTGACGGCGGTGCCGAGGTCGGCCGGGATGCGTTCCTGGCGGCGGTAGAGGATGGCGCGCGGAGCGTTCCACGAGTCGAAGACGGCCATGACGGCCAGCCGCATCTGCTCGCGCGGGTCGGCGGGGAAGTCGCGGCCGGTCCGCTCGCGCACGATGCCCTTGTACGTCTCGACCAGCGCCTGCAGCTCGCCCGCTTCGAGGTCGGTGTCCTGCCGGTCGCCCTTGAGCGCGTCGAGCGCGTCCTCGAACAACGCGCCGTCGATGTCGAGCACGGTCTTGCCGAACATCTGGATGAGCCTGCGGTAGGAGTCCCAGGCGAAGCGCTCGTTGCCGCCCGACTGTTTGGCCAGGCCGTGCACGGACTCGTCGTTGAGCCCGATGTTGAGCACCGTCTCCATCATCCCGGGCATCGAGAACTTGGCCCCGGAGCGGACGCTGACGAGCAGCGGGTCGTCGGCCTGGCCGAGCTTGCGGCCCATGCCGGCCTCCAGTGCGCTCAGGTGCGCGGCGACCTCGTCCTCCAGGCCGTCGGGCACGGCGCCCTCGGCCAGGTAGTGGCGGCACGCCTCGGACGTGATGGTGAACCCGGGAGGGACGGGCAGCCCCAGGTTGGTCATCTCGGCGAGGTTGGCTCCCTTGCCGCCGAGGAGATCCTTGAGATTCCTGTTGCCCTCGGTGAAGTCGTAAACGTACTTGGCCACCACAGCTCCAATCAACGCTTCTGACCGGGACTCTACCGGCGAAATTGATGATGAAACTGCACCCCTAGGATAAACCATCGTTTTCCCAGGTCAACACCGAAACAGAGGTCTAATCCACTCAATATTCGGCAAGCTTCGGCAATTGGTTTATACCAATGGTTCAAACCAATTCCCGAGTATCTACGACAACGTACGCCGAATCGGGTCACACCCCCTACGGGAGGCCCTCATGGCGGCCGGCGGCAGCAGTGTGATTGATCAGCCCCGTCTCCGCGATCCCACGGTGACCGGCGGCTGGGATCCTCAGCCCCGTGCTTTCCACGACACGCCGACTGACGGCCGCCGTCTGCCTGGCGGGAGCGGTCGCCTGCGCCGCCACGACCCCCCAGTCCGGGGAGCGCCACCATCTGACCGTGTTGCGTCCCGGTGACTGCATCGCGGAGGTCTCCGGCGACCTGCACGCGACGCTGGTGCCGTGCGGGCTGCCGCACGCCGCCGAGTTCTCCTCCATCTACGTGCTGCCCGAAGGCCCGTGGCCGGGTGAGACCGAGGCGATGCGCAAGTCCAGGGCGTGGTGCGCCGACAAGATGCGGGTCATCCCGTCGAAACGGCACCTCGTCGTGGCCACCGCCGTGCTCCCGCTGGAGAACGAGTGGCCGAAGCACCGCACCGCCTACTGCATCGCGGTGCCGCGCAAGGGGGAACTGGTCGGGCGGGTGCTCAAGTGAGCGGGTCCACCTCCGGCGCCGGGCCCGGCGTGGCGCCCCGGGCAGGCAGCCACAGCACGAACGTGGAGCCCCGGCCGACCTGCGAGAACACCGCCACCCTGCCGCCGTGCGACTCCACGATCTGACGCACGATCGCCAGCCCCAGGCCGGTGTGCCGATCCCGCCGGCTGGCCTCCCCGCGCCAGAACCTGTCGAACACCCGCGCCTGATCGGCCTCCGCCAGCCCCGGGCCGTCGTCCCGCACCGCCACCCACAGCCATCCGCTGTCCACGCCCTCCGGCCGGAGCCCGGCGGGAGCGCCGTCCTCGGACCGGCCGGGCTCCGGGTGGACCGACCGGCCAGGGTCCTGGCGGACCGCGCGGCGCAGGCGGGCCAGGCGTGACGGGTGGCCGGTCGCCGAGCCGTCGTCCATGAGCTCGGAGGCGCTCCAGGGGGCGCCCCAGCGGCCGGCGCCGACACGGACGTGACCGCCCGGCGCGGTGAGCCGGACGGCGTTGGACAGCAGGTTGGCCACCGCGCGGCGCAGCGCGTCCTGGTCGCCGGTCATCTCCAGGCCCGGCGCCAGCTCGCGGCTGATGGTGAGCGAGCGGGCCGTGGCCAGCGCGCCGTACTCCTCGCACGCCTCCCCCGCCACCCGCGCCAGGTCCAGGTCGGCGTCCGCGAACGCGGTGCCCTGCCGCCTGGCGCTAGCCAGCAGGTCCTCCACCAGCCGCGTCATCCGGGTCGTCGCCCGGTCCACGATGGCCACCGCGCGCACCCGCTCCTCGTCGCTGGCCTCCGGCGACAGGAGCACGGCGTCCACGTTCGCCCGGATGATCGTCAACGGGCTGCGCAGCTCGTGCGAGGCGTCGTCGATGAGCTGCCGCTGCGCCCGGAACGCCGACTCCAGCCGGTCCAGCATGGTGTCGATGGTGTCGGCGAGATCCTTCAGCTCGTCGTTCGGCCCGCCGAGCGTGATCCGCCGTGTCAGGTCCGTCGCCTGGATCTCCTCGGTCGTCCGGGTGATCGACCGGACCGGCCGCAGCACCCGCCCCGACAGCATCCAGCCGATCCCGAGGCTCGCCAGGAAGAGCGCGCCCAGCGTGTAGAAGGAGTAGTCGCGCAGCGTGTCCATGGTCCGCACGTTGACCGCGTTCTCCACCTCCTCCATGAGGACCACCTGGCGCTTGCCCAGGTACTCGCCATTCCGATACGCCTTGGCGACCTCCGTCGCGTACGAGCGCTGCTCGGTCGTCCGGGAGACGGCGTAGTAGATGCCGCCGAGCACCAGCGCCGCCAGCAGGAACAGCAGCCCCGAGTAGAGCACGGTCAGCCGGAACCGGATGGTGTGGATCATGCGGGCTCCCTGAGCCGGTACCCCCGGCTGATCACCGTCTCGATGAGCCCGTCCGCCTGCAGCTTGCGGCGCAGGTTGCCGACGGTCACCCGCACGGTGTTGGTGAACGGGTCGGTGTGCTCGTCCCAGACGTGTTCGAGCAGTTCTTCGCTGGAGACGACGTGGCCGGGCCGGGTCATCAGGTAGTGCAGCACCCCGTACTCCTTGGGGGTGAGCGCCAGCGACCGGCCGCCCAGCGACACCTCCATCCTCGCGGTGTCGATCCGCAGCAGCCCGACTTCGAGGACGGAGGTGCCGCCGGTGTCCCGGCGGAGCAGCGCGCGGACCCTGGCCAGCAGTTCGGGGAAGGCGAACGGCTTGACCAGGTAGTCGTCGGCGCCCTCGTCGAGGCCGCGTACGCGGTCGTCGAGCCGGTCGCGGGCGGTGACCATGATGATGCGCACGTCGTTGCCCGCGGCCCTGGCCGCCCGGCACAGCTGGAAGCCGTCGCCGCCGGGCAGGTTCAGGTCGAGCAGCACCAGGTCGTAGGTGTTGACCTGGAGCTTCTCCTGCGCCGCGGGGGCGTCGCAGGCGACGTCCACGGCGTATCCGGCCCGGACCAGGCCGACGCGCAGCGCGTCGACCAGGTCCTCCTCGTCCTCGACCACCAGCAATCGCATGCCTCGGACCTTAGTTTCGGATGATGCGTTCCGCGATGGGCGCGGCGCGGTCGATCGGGATGGCGAAGCCGATGCCGATGTTGCCGCCGCCTCGGCCCGCCGCGATGGCCGTGTTCACGCCGACGACCTCGCCGCGCGCGTTGACGAGCGGGCCGCCGGAGTTGCCGGGGTTGATCGAGGCGTCCGTCTGCACGGCCGTGCGGGCGGAGCCGCCGAGCCGCACCTCCCGGTCCAGGGCGCTGACGATCCCGGCCGTGACCGTACCGGACAGGCCGAGCGGCGAGCCGATGGCGAGCACCTGCTCGCCCACCGACAGCTCGGCCGAGCGGCCGAGCGTCGCGGGCGGGAGTGTGGCGAGGCCGTCGACCGCCAGCACAGCCAGGTCCTCGTCGTCGTCGGCGCCGAGCACCCGGGCCTCCAGCCTGCGGCCGTCGCTGAGCACCACGGTCACGTCGCTCTCGCCGCGCACCACGTGCGCGTTGGTGAGGATGTGGCCCCGGCCGTCCACCACGAACCCGGAACCGCCGCCGCGCCGCAACTCGATCGAGACGACGCTGGGCAGCACCCGGGCGGCGGTGGCGCTCATCCCGGGGAGGCTGCCCGCCGGGGCGGGCGCCGCCCTGGGCAGCGCGGCCGCCGGGGGCGGCCGCTCGCCGCCGGCGAACACCGCCGCACCGGCCAGACCGGCCGCGCCGCCGGTGACCGCCGCGACCAGCACGGCGGTGAGCAGCAGACGACCGCCCCGGAGCGGCGCGGCCGGCCTGGGCGCCGCCCGGACGCCGGGCATGACCGATGCGTCCGGACGTGTCAGGGGCGGCGTGACGAATTCCGGCCCGCTGGGCCTGCCGAGCCCGATCATGGCAGCCTCGCGAACCACAGCATCGAGGTCGCGGCCGCGAGCAGTCCCAGCACCAGCGCCGCCGCCACGAACCACTGCCAAATCTCCTGTCGCTCGGTCCGGTAGCCGACCGACGTGCCGATGTCCTCGTAGACGGCCTGCAGTTCGTCGCCGCTGGCCGCCTCGTAGAAGCCGCCTCCGGCGGTCCGCGCCAGGTCCTGCAGCGCGGGGCCGTCCACCGGGACCGGCACCTGACGTCCCTGCAGCTCGATGACGCCCTCCTGGGTGCCGTACGCGATGGTGGTGACGGGCACGCCGCGCGAGGCCGCCTCGGCCGCCGCCTCGGTGACCGTCCTGCCGGTGGTGCTGGAGCCGTCCGACAGCAGCACGATGTGCGCCGGCGGCGCCTCCTCCTCGGTGTCGAGCGACGCGATCGCCTCCAGCGACGCATGGACGGCCTCGCCGATGGCGGTGCCGGCGGACGTGGACAGCCGGTCGAGCGCGGTCACCACGGCCTGCCGGTCGGTGGTCGGCGGGACCGCCACGGACGCGTCCGACGAGAACGCGACCAGCCCCAGGTTGAACCGCTCCGGCAGCCCGTCCACGAACTGCCGGGCCGCCTGCCTGGCCGCGGTGAACCGGTCCGGCGACACGTCGGTGGCCTCCATGGACGCCGACACGTCGAACGCCACCATGATCGTCGCCCGTTCCCTGGGCACCCGCACCTCGGCCGTCGGCCTGGCGAACCCGACCACCAGCAGCACGAACACGCCCAGCAGCAGCGCGGCCGGCACGTGCCTGCGCCATCCCGGCCCGCGCGGGGCCACCTTGTCGAGCAGGTCCAGGTTCGTGAAACGGACGGCGTACGCGCTGCGCCGCGCCGACACCAGCACGTACACCACGGCGAGCAGCCCGACGGGCACGAGCAGCAGCAGCCACATCGGCGAGATCAGCGTCACGCCGCATCACCCCCTGCGGGTCCTTCGGAGGAAGGGGCCACCCGTCCCCCAGCAGGTCCTGCCAGGGGAAGGGCGGGGCGTCCATCCTCGGGCTCTTATACACATC
>NZ_LAVL01000171.1 GCF_001083785.1 Nonomuraea sp. SBT364 | reverse complement strand
TCAAGATTAAGACGACATACTTGATCTAGTACGGGATATGTGTGTCTGATATTTTTTTTTTTTTCAAAGCAGAAGACAACATACGAGACCTAGTACGGTCTCGTGGGCGCGGAGAGTTGTATAAGAGACAGGGGGCCCCGCCGTCCACGCCGGGGCCCCTGCCGAGAAGCCCGGCCGCGGCGTCGTGGGCGGTGTGGCCGAAGGCGGCGTCCGGGGTGGCGCGGAAGGAGCCGCCCCGGCCGAGGTCGTAGATGACGGCGGCCGGGACGATGGGGACGACGCCGCCCTCGACGGGGAAGCCGACGCCGGCGTCCGCGAGGCGGGACATGACGCCGCAGGCGGCGCTCAGGCCGTACGCGCTGCCGCCCGACAGGACGACGGCGTGCACGCGCTCGACGAGGTTGCGCGGGTCGAGGAGCTCGGTCTCGCGGGTGCCGGGGGCGGCGCCGCGGACGTCGACGCCGGCGACCATGCCGCCCGGCGGGGCGAGGATCACGGTGGTGCCGGTGCGGTAGCCGTCGCCGGCTCGGTGGGCGTGGCCGACGCGGAGACCGGGGACGTCGGTGAGCGAGTTGGCGGGGCCGGCTCTCACGAGAGGGTCCCGGTGAGGAAGCGGCGGGCGGCCTCGGCGAACACGCGGGTGCACCGGACGATCTCGTCGACCTCGACGTACTCGTCGGCCTGGTGGGCGATCCACTTGCCGCCCGGCCCGTACACGACGGAGGGGACGCCGCCCCAGTGGGTGAGGACGGTGCCGTCGGTGGAGCCGGGGACGCCGCCGTACACGGGCTCGGCGCCGGTGACGTCGCGGTGGGCGGCGGCCAGCGCGGCCACGACGGGCGTGGAGACGGGCACGTCGACGGGCGGCCGGTCGACGAGGACGGACACGTCGGCGGCGACGCCGTCGCGGGAGACGGCGGCGAGCGCGGCGACGCGGGCGGCGACGTCGTCGTGGGAGACGCCGGGGACGGTGCGGACGTCGACGAACACGGAGGCGGTCGCCGGGATGACGTTGACCTGCTCCTCGGTGCCCGCCCGGACGACGGTCGGCGTCACGTACACCTCGCCGAGGTGCTCGTGCGCCGGGTGCCGTTCCTGCAGCTCCGCCTGGAGGGCGCGCAGCGCGGTGAGCAGGGCGCCGACGGCCTCGACGGGGTTGCGGCCGTGCTGCGGCATCGCGCCGTGCGCCATCTTGCCGGTGAGGTCGACCCGCAAGCGCAGCGCGCCCTTGGCGACGGCGCAGATCTCCCCGGCCTCGGGCTCGGCGACGATGGCCCCGTCCACGCCGGCGGTCAGCCCCTCGGCGACGAAGTGATGGGCGCCGAGCATCAGGCCCTCCTCGTCGGCCAGCGCGCACACCTTGATCCGGCCCGGGAACGGTCCAGCCAGTTGCAGCGCGCGGGTGGCGTAGAGGGTGGCGGCCAGGCCGGACTTCATGTCGGCGCTGCCGCGCCCCCACAGCTTGCCGTCGCGGATCTCGCCGCCGAACGGGTCGACGGTCCACTCCGACAGGTCGCCCTCGGTCACCACGTCGGTGTGGCCCTCGAACATCAGCGTCGGCCCGTCGCCGCCGCCGCCCTCGACCACGGCCACCACGTTCGGCCGGCCGGGCGCGGCCTCGTACACGCTGGGCTCCCAGCCCCACTCGCGCATCTTGGCGGCGACGAGGTCGGCGGCGGGCTGCTCGCTGCGGCCGCGCGCCGGGTCGTTGGTGCTCGGGATCCGGACCAGCGCCCGGGTGAACTCGACGACTCCGCGGGCGTCTACCTCGATCAACGAAACCCCTCCAAGGTCGGTACGGCCCGCAGCAGCGTGCGCGTGTAGGCGTGGCGGGGCTCGGCCCAGACGTCGTCCACGGCGCCCGTCTCCACGATCTCGCCGTCGTTCATGACGGCGACCGTCTCGCACACGTGCCGGACGACGGACAGGTCGTGCGAGACGAAGACCAGGGTGAGGCCGAGCTCGTCGACGAGGTCGGCCAGCAGGTTGAGGATCTGCCCGCGGACGGAGACGTCCAGGGCGCTGACGGGCTCGTCGGCGACCAGCACCTCGGGGCGGGGGGCCAGCGCGCGGGCGATGGCGATGCGCTGGCGCTGCCCGCCGGAGAACTGGTGCGGGTAGCGGCCGGCGGCCGAGGCGGGCAGGCCCACCGCGTCGAGCAGTTCGGTGACGCGGTCGCCGACGGGCTCGCCGAGCGCGACGAGGGGTTCGGCGACCAGGTCGCGGACCCGCATGCGGGGGTCGAGCGAGCTCATCGGGTCCTGGAAGACGATCTGCAGGCTCTGGCGCAGGAAGCGCAGCCGGCGTTCGGGCAGCCCGGCGATCTCGCGGCCGTCGAAGCGGATGGACCCGGCGGTGGGCCTGTCGAGCGCGCACAGCAGGCGCAGCAGCGTCGACTTGCCACTGCCGGACTCTCCGACGATGCCGTAGCGCTCGCCCTTGCGGACGGTCAGCGACACGCCGCGCAGCGCGTGCACCGCCTCGCCCGGCCTGGTGAGGGAGGTGCGCGGGCGGTGGTAGACGCGGGTGAGGCCGCTAGCCTCGATCAGCGGGGTGCCAGCATGCGTGGGCATGGCCCTCTCCTGTCAGCGCCGGTGGTTGCTCGCAGGTGGTGTCGGCGTGCGGGCAGCGGTTGCGGAACTCGCACCCGCCGGGGAACGTGCCGGCCGCCGGGACGCTGCCGGCGATGGTGGGCAGCCGGGTGCCGCGCGGGGTGAGCCTGGAGGCGGCCAGCAGTCCTTCGGTGTAGCGGTGGCGGGGCCGGGTGAAGACCTCGCGGATGGGGCCGCTCTCGACGACGCGGCCCCCGTACATGACCAGGACGCGCTCGCAGACGGAGGCGACGACGGCCAGGTCGTGGGTGATGAACAGCAGCGCGGGGGCGACCTCGGCGATGAGGTCGAGCATCTGCTTCTGCACGGTCACGTCGAGCGCGGTGGTGGGCTCGTCGCAGATGAGCAGGCCGGGGCCGTTGGCGAGGGCGATGGCGAGCATGACGCGCTGGCGCTGGCCGCCGGACAGCTGGTGCGGGTAGGCGCGGGCGACCTGTTCGGGGCGCGGGAGGCGGACGGGGCCGAGGAGCTCGGCGGCGCGGGCGCGGGCCTTGTCGCGCGGGACGCCGTGCAGGGTCATGACCTCGGCGACCTGGGTGCTGACGCGCATGAGCGGGTTGAGCGCGGTCATCGGCTCCTGGAAGACCATGGCGAGCTCGCTGCCGCGCAGGTCCTTCATGCGGCTCTCCGGCACGCCGACGAGGTCGCGGTCGCGCAGGCGGGCGGTGCCTGAGGCGGTGACGCCCTCGGGGAGCAGGCCCATGAGCGACAGCGCGGTCAGGGACTTGCCGGAGCCGGACTCGCCGATGAGGCCGACGCGCTCGCCGGGGGCGATGGCGAAGGACACGTCGTGGACGAGCTCGACGCCGTCGGCGGCGATGGTGAGGCCCTCAACGCTCAGCACGGATCCTCCTGAGCTTGGGGTCCAAGTAGTCGCGCAGGCCGTCGCCGAGCAGGTTGAAGCCGAGCACGGCCAGCGCGATGGCCAGGCCGGGCCACAGCGCCAGGCGCGGCGTGGAGAACAGCAGCTCCTGCGACTCCTGCAGCATGCGCCCCCACGACGGGATCGGCGGCCGGGTGCCGAACCCGAGGAACGACAGCGCGGCCTCGGCCAGGATGGCGATCGCGAACGACACCGACGCCTGCACGATGAGCACGGAGGAGATGTTGGGCAGCACGTGCCGGAACGCGACGGCGGTGCGGCGGCGGCCGGCGGCGCGCGCGGCCAGGATGTAGTCGGTGACCATGACCTGCATGGTCGCGGCGCGGGCGACGCGGGCGAACGCGGGCACGGTGGCGACCCCGATGGCGATCATCGCGGTGAGCGTGCCCGCCCCGTAGACGGCGCCGAGCATGACGGCCAGCAGCAGCGCCGGGAAGGCGAACACGAGGTCGTTGACCCGCATGATCAGCTCCGACAGCCAGCCGAGCGGCGTCATCCCGGCGAGCACGCCCAGCGGGGTGCCGATCAGCGCGGCGATGCCGACGGCCACGATGCCCACGTAGAGGGTGGTGCGGGCGCCGACCATGAGCTGGCTGAAGGTGTCGCGGCCGAACTTGTCGGCGCCGAGCAGGTAGCCGTCGCCGGGCTCGCGCAGCTTGCCGGCCGCGTCGACGAGCGTGGGGTCGTGCGGCGTCCACACGAACGACACCAGCGCGGCCAGCACGACGATCGCGACCAGGACGCCGCCGGCGACCAGGCTCGCGTTGAGCCGTCCTCTCATCGCGCCCCCCGCAGTCTCGGGTCGAGCGCGGCGTAGGCCACGTCCACCAGGAAGTTGATCAGCAGCACGGCGGCGACCAGCACCATGACGACGCCCTGGACGAGCAGCAGGTCGCGGCCCGCGACGCCGTTGAGCAGCAGGTCGCCGAGACCGGGGATGACGAACACCCGCTCGACGACGACGGCGCCGATGAGCAGCGTGGCCAGTTGCAGGCCGAGCACGGTCACGACGGGGACGGAGGCGTTGCGCAGCCCGTGCCGCCACAGCGCGCCCATCCGGCCCCGGCCCTTGGCGCGGGCGGTGCGCAGGTAGTCGTCGCGCATCACGTCCAGGACCGCCGACCGGACGTACCTGGTCAGCACGGCGCCCTGGACGAGGCCCAGCGACAGCCACGGCAGCAGCAGGCTGCGCAGCCACTCGGCGGGGTCGTCGGCGATGGGCACGTAGCCGCCGGACGGCAGGGCCTGCGCCTTCACCGCGAACACGAACACCAGCAGGATGCCCGCCAGGAACGCCGGGACGGCGATGCCGACCTGGCTGGCGGCGCTGATCGCCGCGCCCACCGGGTTGCGGTGGTGCACGGCCGCGAACGTGCCCGCCGGGACCGCGATGAGCAGCGCGATGACCATGCCGCCCAGCACCAGCGCCACCGTGACGTTGAGCCGCTCGGCGATCTGCGGCCCGATCGGGGCGCTGGTCACGTACGAGGTGCCGAAGTCGCCGGTGACGAGCCCGCCGAACCAGTCGGCGAACTGCGTCACGGCGGGCCGGTCGGTGCCGAACTCCGCGCGCAGCGCCGCCACCGCCTCCGGGGTCGCGTTGACGCCGAGCGCGACCTCGGCGGGGTCGCCCGGCAGCACCGCCATGAAGGCGAACACCAGCACCCCGGCCACGGCGGTGCTCGCGACGAACACGCCGAGGCGCTTGAGCAGGTAGAGGATCACTGCTTGGCGAGCCCGGTGAAGTCGAAGGACTCGGAGATGGCGTTCTCGGGCAGGCCGGTGACGCCCTTCTTGGCCACGATCAGGTTGGGGAACAGGAACAGCCAGTCGGCGGCGGCGTCCTGCGACAGCAGCGCGGCGGCCGCCTTGAGGTCGTCGGTCTGCTCCTGCTCGGTGCCGGCGTCGGCGGAGGCGAGCAGCTTGCCGTACTCGGGGTTGTCGTAGCGGAAGTAGTAGTCCTTGCCGGCGAAGATGCCCATGTCGCGGGGTTCGACGTGGTTGATGATCGACAGGTCGTAGTCGGCCTTGGTGAAGACCACGTCCAGCCAGCGGGCCGGGAACTCCAGCGGCTCGATCTCGGCGTTGATGCCCACCTGGGCGAGCTGCGACTTGACCACCTGCGCGCTCGCGACGGCGTAGGGCAGGTTGGGGATGCGCATCTTCACGTCGTACGTCTTGCCGCCGAGCAACTGCTTGGCCTTGGCGACGTCGTAGGGGTAGTCGCCGGTGCGGTCCTCGTACCAGGGGTCGGTGGGCGGCACCATCGAGCCGATGAGCTGGCCGCGCCCGGCCCAGGCGGTGTCGAGCAGCGCCCGGTGGTCGATGGCGTGCCGGACGGCCTGGCGCACCTTCTTGTCGTCGAACGGCGGGCGGCCGTTGTTCATGGAGAGCACGACCTCGCCGTTGGTGGTGCCCTCGATCGTCTGGAAGCGGCTGGTGTCGGCGAACTGCTGCAGCGACTCGGGCGCCTGGACGCTGGAGACGACGTCGATGCCGCCGGTCAGCAGCGCGTTGTTCATGGCCGTGGCGTCCTTGAAGTATTTCAGGGTCACCGTGGAGATCTTCGGCTTCGTGCCCCAGTATTTCGCGTTGGCGTCGAGGCGGATGGAGTCGCCGCGCCGCCAGGCGCCGAGCTGGTACGGGCCGGTGCCGACGGGCTTGTTGGCCAGGTCGGCGACGCCCGTGCGGCTGAACATCGCGCCGAGCCTGGTGGCCATCGTGTAGAGGAAGCCGTTGCTGGGCCGCGAGAGCGTGACGACGGCCGTGCTGTCGTCCTTCTTCTCGACGTCCTCGACCATGTCGAGCTGCGACTTGATCTTGAGCTTCCAGTCGGCCTTGACCCGGTCGAGGGAGAAGACGACGTCGTCGGCGGTGAACGGGGCGCCGTTGGTGAACGTGACGCCCTCGCGCAGGGTGAAGGTGTAGGTCTTGCGGTCGTCGGAGACGTCCCACTTCTCGGCCAGCAGCGGCTGGATCTGGCCGGCCTGGTCGAGCTTGACCAGGCCCTCGTAGACGTTGACGAGCAGCGCCTGCGGGATGGCCGCGCCCTCGGTGGAGGTGAAGTCGAGGTTGGCCGGCTCGGCGACGAACCCGACCGCCAGCGACTCCTCCTTGGCCTGCCCGCCGGTGCCTCCGGTGCCGCCCGTGCCGCCCGAACCGCCGCCGCAGGCGGTTACGCTCAGCAGGAGACCGCCCACGGCGATCCAAGTCCCGATTCGCCTCATCGTTCAGCCTCCTGGCTAGTGCACTGGTCTGACCAGTAGGCTACGCACACTGCCAGTCCGCGACGGCTCGGGTCAAGGGGGCTTACATGGGTGGTCCACGCTTCGAGCCGGTGCGGACCGTACGCGCCTACGAGCGCATCGTGGAGCAGATCGAGGAGGCCGTCGAGGGCGGCGCGCTGCCCCCGGGAGCGCGGCTGCCGAGCGAGCGCGACCTGATGGCGCAGTTCGGCGTCAGCCGGTCAACCGTCCGCGAGGCGCTGCGGGTGCTCCAGGCGCGCGGGCTGGTCAGGTCGCGGCCCGGCGACCCGAACGGGGCGGAGGTGCTGCCCTTCTCCCCCGCCGCATTACACAAGTCGATGACCACGCTGGCCCGGGTGGACGAGTTGTCGCTGGGCGAGCTGGTGCAGTTCCGGATGGTGCTGGACGCCTCGGCGAACCTGCTGGCGGCCCGGCTGCGCACCGAGGCGGAGCTGGCCGAGATGGACGCGGCGATCGGCCGGATGCGCGAGGCGGTCGAGACCGGCTACGACGCCTTCAGCGCCGCCGACGTGGCCTTCCACGACGCGGTGGCGCGGGCCAGCCGCAACAAGCTCATCCAGATCTGCACTGACGTGGTCCGCTCGATCGTGCTCGGCCTGATCGCCGGCAAGATCGCGGGCTCCGACGACCGCGAGGCGCTGATGCGGCAGAGCATCCGTCACCACGAGGAGGTGCTGGCGGCGGTCCGGGCCGGCGACGGGCCGCTGGCGGCGCGGTTGTCGCGGCGCACGATGTACGACTATTACGTCGGCTACGTGCCGGCCGGGGAGCGTGCGGCGCTGCGCGCGCTGCTGGAGTAGAGGGCGGCGTACCGCGGGGTAATGTGACTGTTGTGGCTGAGGAGGACGGGGACGGGGTGGCGGAGGCGTTCCTGCGCGAGCCCCGGCGCTACACCAGCCACCAGGTCGCCGAGATGGCGGGGGTGCCGGTCTACAAGGCCAGGCGGTTCTGGCGGGCGCTCGGCTTCGCCAACGTGGCCGACGACGCCGTCGAGTTCACCGAGTCCGACGTGGTGGCCCTCAAGACGCTGCTCGGCATGGTCAGCGACGGCGTCTACGACGAGGAGCACGTGCTGCTGATCGCCCGCTCGCTCGGCCGGGCCGCCGCCCGGCTGGCCGAGTCGCAGGCCGAGATCGGCGCCGAGGCGCTCGACCAGGCCGGGGTGCCGCTGGCCGAGCGGCCCAAGGCGTGGCGGCGCCGGGCCGAGCGGGTGGTGCCCGACCTGGCGCGGCTGCTGGTCTACTCCTGGCAGCGCCAGCTCGCCGCCGCCGCCGGGCGGCTCGCCCTCCAGGACATGAGCACCGTACGGCTGGCCGTCGGGTTCGCCGACCTGGTCGGGTTCACCCGGCTGAGCAGGCAGATCACCGAGACGGAGCTGGCCACGCTGATCGATAGGTTCGAGGGCCGTTCCGCCGACGCCGTCACCTCCTGCGGCGGCCGGGTGGTCAAGACGCTGGGCGACTCGGTGCTGTTCGTGGCCGACAAGGCGCACGTGGCCACCGAGATCGGGCTGCGGCTGCTGGAGGATCACGCCAGGGGCAAGGGCATGCCGGAGCTGCGCGTGGGGCTGGCGGCCGGGCCGGTCATCTGGCGGATGGGCGACGTGTTCGGCACCACCGTCAACCTGGCCAGCAGGCTCACCGCGCTGGCCCTGCCGGGCACCATGCTGGCCGACCCGGAGCTGGCCGAGGAACTGGAGGGCGACCGGGCCTTCCGGTTGCGGCCGGTCGACCGGCTGTCGGTGCGCGGGCTGGGCGAGCTGTCGCCGTTCACCGTGAGCCGCGCCGGGGCAACCTGATCGGCGGCTCGATGCGTCTGTACCGTCAGCAAGCTGATGGGGAGGCGTTCTGGTGGCGGATAGGGCGATTTTTCAGGACTTCGTGAGTGCGCGGTCCGATCGGCTGTTACGTACCGCCTACCTGCTCACCCGCGACTGGGGCACCGCCGAGGACCTGCTGCAGGAGTCGCTCGCCAAGGCGTGGTTCGCCTGGTCCGGCGTGGACGAGCCGGAGTCGTACGTCCGCAGGGTGCTGGTGACCACGTACACGTCATGGTGGCGCAGGAGGTGGCGCAGCGAGCTGCCGAGCGACACGATCCCGGACGTCGCCGTCACCGACGCGCACGCGGACGGGCGGGAGGAGCTGTGGCGGGCGGTGGGCCGGCTGCCGCCCCGGCAGCGGGCGGTGATCGTGCTGCGGTTCTACGAGGACCTGGCGGTGACGGAGGTGGCCGAGCTGATGGGATGCGCGGCGGGGACGGTCAAGAGCCAGACCGCCAAGGCGCTGGCCGCGTTGCGGGTCGACGAGACGATGGTGAAGGAGCTGCGGGGATGACCGTACAGGATCTGCGCGACGTGCTGCGCGATCACGCCGACGGCCCGCCGCCCGCGAACCCGGCCCGGCTCGCGCAGGTGCGCGCCCGGGTGCGCGCGACGCGGCGGCGCAGGCGCATCACGGCCGGGGTGGCCGTGGCGGCGGCCCTCGCGGCCGGCGTGGCGCTGCTCCCGGGCCTGGCCGCGCCGGACCGGAGCACGTCGGCCGCCACCGCCGGGCCGGCGCTGCCGGAGACCTTCACCGCGCCGGACGGCACCGCCTACCGGCGGCTCGCGCTCACCTCGATCGGCCGGACCGGCGGGCAGAAGAAGACGGTGACGGTCCCGGTCACCGGCCGGCCGCTGGACGTGGCGGTGGTGTGCGACGGCGAGGGGCTCGTGAACAACACCCCGATGGTGTACGTCGGCGGCAGATGGTCGGTGTCCGCCCGGCTCGGGGCGTGCTCGCGCCGGATGGAGCTGCTGCCGCTCGAGGTGTCCCGGCGGGACGGGCAGGTCTCCGTCACGTTCGACGCCACCCGGCACGGCGTGTGCGGCCCCGGGATGGACTGCGGGAAGCCGGCCCCGGCCGCCTGGACGCTGGCCGTGTACGAGTGGACGCCGCCGGCCGAGCCGGTCGAGCCCGGGCCGGTCAAGGACTTCCCGGCGCGGTTCGAGGGGTGGAAGCTGGCCGGATCCGCCACCGGGGTGTGGCCGCGGGACGACGTCGTGCGGCTGGAGATCGAGGGCACCGGCCGCAAGGTCGCGCTCGACCAGCTCTGCGCGGGCGATCTGGCGCGGCGGATGTGGTTCACCTTCCAGGTGGGCGGCCGGACGCCGGCCGGCAGGACGAGCTGCGGCGTGTGGGAGTCGGGCGCGTACCCGGCGGCGCTCATGGAGGTCGAGGTGCCCGAGGGCGAGCGCCTGGTGATCACCGGCAGGATGGGCGCGTGGGGCCAGCCCGCGAACCGTCCGGTCCGCTGGTCGGTCGGCGCCTATACCAAGTAGGAACAATCCCGGCCCGCCCGTGTTGCACATGTACGTGACCAGGCTCGCGATCCTCGACCGTTCCCTCGTCCGGCAGGGGCACTCCCCCTCGGCGGCGCTGCGTGACACCGTGCGGTTCGCGCGGCGGGCCGAGGAGCTCGGCTACCACCGGTTCTGGGTGTCGGAGCACCACAGCGTGCCCGGCGTGGCGGGCTCGGCGCCCACCGTGCTGGCCGCCGCCGTCGCGGCGGCCACCACCCGGATCCGGGTCGGCACCGGCGGCGTCATGCTGCCCAACCACCGGCCGCTGGTGGTGGCCGAGCAGTTCGGCGTGCTGGAGTCGCTGCACCCGGGCCGGATCGACATGGGTCTGGGGCGGTCGGTCGGCTTCACCGGCGGCATCCGCCGGGCGCTCGGGCACGGCAAGGAGGCCGCCGACGCGTTCGGCGTCCAGCTCGCGGAGCTGCTCGGCTACTTCACCGGCGCCCAGGACGCCCATCCCGGCGTGCACGCGCTGCCCGCCGAGGGGCTGCGCCCGCAGGCGTTCGTGCTGGCCATGGGAGCGGGCGCGGACGTGGCGGCCGAGCGCGGGCTGCCGCTGGTGATCGGCGGGGGCGGCGCCAAGCTGCGCGAGTCGATCACCCGCTACCGCGCCGCGTTCCGGCCGTCGGCCTGGGCGGCGCGGCCCTACGTCATGGTGGCGGCGAACGTCGCGGTCGGCGAGAGCGCCGAGCGGGCGGCGCTGCTGCAGGTGCCCGAGGCGTGGGCGACGGCGCGCTCGCGGACCGGCGGCTCGTTCCCGCCGCTGATGCCCGCCGGCGACATCCTGCGGCTGGAGATGACGGCGCGCGAGCGGGCGCTGTTCGAGGAGGCGCGCAAGGGCCAGATCCACGGCACCGGCCCGGAGGTGGCGGCGCGGCTGCATGACCTCGTCGAGCTCACGGGGGCCGACGAGGTCATGGTCACGATGAACACCTACGACCTGGAGGAGCGGTTCGACTCCTACCGGCGGCTGGCCACGATGATCTGAGCGCGGTCAGGCGATCCCGTAGGCGAGCCAGACGTGCCCGATGATCCCGACGGCCGCCGCGCCGATCGCGGCGAGGAACACCAGCACGAGCAGCATGCGGAACAGTGTGGTCACGACCTTCCTGATCTGCCGGACGGCGTAGACCAGGGTCCAGACGGAGAGCATGGCGAGCAGGCCGTAGACCGCGCTGGCCATCGCGATGCCCTCGGGGGTGGGGAAGACTGTGGCGACGAGCATGTAGGGTCCCGTTGTGTCGACCTCGCAGAGACTTCAGTTAATCTTCAGCAGATCTACATCGAACTGCTAAAGATTGCATTCCCCCGATAAAGTCGCACTAATCGCGGTGCGGAGTGAGGGTCTCCTGCCCTAGAATGACGTCCCGCTGACGTGCGAACCGCCACGCGGTGCTGAACAGCAAGAATGTGCTCGCATCTGGGCATCAGTAGAGGTTTACTGAAAACACTGAAGTTCAGATGGGGGGTGTCCTCATGACGGATTCCGGTCCGGCCCTTGCACGGCGGCTCCGTTCGCTGCGCACCCGGCAGTGGCCGGGCACACGCGTCACCCAGCCCCAGCTGGCGCGCGCGCTCGACGTGAGCGTCCCTCTCATCTCCTCGTGGGAGTCCTCGACCGCGCCCAAGGTGCCCCCGGCGGGCCGCCTGGAGGTCTACGCCGCCCTCTTCTGCACGCCCCGCTCGCTGCGCGGCGACGACCTCGTCCGGCTGGGCGAGGACGACCTGACCGCCGAGGAGCTGCGGCTGCGCGAGAAGCTGCTGCACGAGCTGCTCACCCTGCGCGCCGCCGCGCTCGGCGCGCCCGGCCACGCGGCCATCCAGGCGTCACAGAACCCGTGGCAGTTCGACGACGGCCGGCAGATCACGCTCGTCTGCGGCCGGCTGCCGCCGGACCTGTTAGCGCGGATGCCCTACGTCAACCCGGACGACCCCGACTACATCGAGCTCTACACCTACGCCGATCTCGACGCCCTGTTCGAGCTGCACGGCCACATCCGGGCCTGCAACCCGGGCAGCGAGGTGCGCCGCCGCACCTCCCGGGAGCTGGAGCCCGACGACCTCACCGCCCACCTGGTGCTCCTGGGTGGCGTCGACTGGAACGAGATCACGACCGACGTGTTCTACCAGCTCGGCCTGCCGGTCACGCAGCACAGCGACTGGGACACCGACGACGGCGTCTACTTCGAGGCCGGGGCCGACCGCTTCCGCCCCAAGCTGTCCGACGGCAGGCTGCACGAGGACGTCGCCCTGTTCTACCGAGGTCCCAACCCGCTCAACCACGAGCGGACCCTGACGATCTGCAACGGCATGTACGGGCGCGGCACGCTGGGGGTGGCCCGCGCGCTCACCGACGGCGTCTTCCGCGACCGCAACGCGGCCTTCCTGCGGGAGCGGTTCGGCGACAGCCGCTCGTTCGCCATCCTCAGCCGCGTACTGATCATGAACGGCCTGGTGATCACGCCGGACTGGACGGTCCAGGAATCGAGGCTGGTCGAATGGCCTGAGTAACCAGCGCGTTCAACGCCCGTCCAGCGAGGGATGCACCGACGGCAGGGCGCGTATCCACCACTGCTCCCTGATCGGCTCGATGACGACGCCGCCGACGACCTCGGCCGCGTAGGAACATTCGAACGGCGCGCCGGACCTGACCAGCGGGTGATCGAGGAAGGCCGGGTTGTTCACCAGCATGACACCGGCGAGCGTCGCGTATCCGTAGACACCGGCCACCACGAGAACACGGCGTCTGGTATCGAAGGGATTCTCGGCGCAGATCAGCATCCCGTAGTCGACGATGGCGCGGCTCCGCCTCTTCGGCGTGTAGGTCCTGCCTTCCCTGAGGTCCCGGAGGCCGGTGCGCGAGAAAGGCCGTTTGTGGAAGGCGAGGCCGACCCGGCGTAACCGGGCGACGCCCGCAAGCATCTCACGGGCGACGGAATTCCCGTCCGGGCCGCCGATGACGACGAGGTTGTGGCGTTTGTCGTTGCGGCCGATGTCGCCTTCGTAGATGACGTCGAAGGACGGTTGCCCCAGCGTGGACATGATCGATTGGAGTTCCTGCAGTGCTTCCAGATCACCGGTGCCGAAGACACCGGACGGCTCCCATCTCAGCTGCGACCGGCCGCGGAACTGGGCCAGGACGACGTGCAGGCCGCCGGGGCGGAATCGCCGCCAGAACCGGTGCGCCCGCCGCCTGCGATATGACCGCACCAGGGACCGTGAGATTCCCGCGAGGAATCCCAGCAGCGAGAAAAGGCCGGCGGCGAGCAGGTTGGTCAGCAGGTCCCGCACATTGTCCATGTGGTTTCCTCCCCTGCGCCTTTTGATGACAGAGGTCCAGATATGTATTGTGCACGGTGGCTCGCGGGCCCGGCGGGCCGTCCATGAGGTCCGCGGACCATCACGGGTCACACCGGCATCTGCTCCGGCCGCCCGCCGGTCGCGGGGGCGGCGCGCGGATCGACGCCGTGATCGTCCCGACCGTCCGGCCCAGCCGCTATCTCACGCACGCGGTCGGTCTGGCGGAGAACCTGGGCTGTCCCCTGGTGGTCCTCTGCAGCGGGAAGTGGACGGGGGCGGCGCAGGTGCGCGCGATGGCGGGGCCCGGCGCCGAGGTCGTCGCCATCGACTTCACCGGCGCGGACGCCCTGATCCTGCCGCGGTTCGACACCTCGTCGGTGCTGCCGAGGGTCTTCCGGCGCGGCACCGACACCGCGGCCAAGCGCAACCTCGCCCTGGTGCTGGCCAGGATGCTCGGCTGGGAGCGGATCGTCTTCCTGGACGACGACATCGAGGTGAGCGCGCCCGACGATCTCAGGCGGGCGGCCGGGCTGCTGGACGTGTTCGACGCCGTCGGGCTGGCGAACAGCGGATTTCCTGATAATTCCGTCGTATGCCATGCCTATCGGGCGGTCGGCGGAACTCAGGACTCTTTCGTGGGCGGCGGCGCCCTGGCAGTGGAAACCACCAGGAACATCTCCTTTTTCCCTGATATTTACAATGAAGATTGGTTTTATCTCCTCGAAGAGGACGGGCTCCGGCCGCTCGCCGTCACCGGCAGGGTGCGCCAAGCGAGGTACGACCCGTTCCGCAGCCCGGATCGGGCCAGGCGGGAAGAGCTCGGCGACGTGCTCGCCGAGGGCGTCTTCTGGCTGCTGGACGAGGGACGCGGCCTCGGCGACGCCCACCAGTCCCACTGGACCGACTTCCTGGCCCGGCGCCGCCGGTTCATCCTCAGCGTGCTCGACCGGGTCACCGCCTCGCCCCGGGAGCCCGCGGAACGCCAGCGCATGGAGGAGTCGCTCAGGGCGGCACTGGGGCGGCTCATGCTCATCGACCCCGATCTGTGCCTCGGCTACCTCGACGCGTGGCGGGCCGACCTGAAGGTCTGGCGCGACTTCGTCGAGACCCGGGAGCCCGCCGGATCGGTCCGGGAGGCGCTGCGCCTGCTCGCCGCGCCGGGCCATCGGCCGATGGCCGTCCAGTTACGGCTGTCAAAAGTTGTCAAGCCCGGCCGTGATCCTTCGTCGTCGTCTGACAGATTGCCGGTCTGAACTTGTGACGCCACGTTTTGTCCCCTGATCGTGGAGGTCATGCGTCATGTCCGGATCAGGGTGGCTTCTGATGGGGATCTCCCCGCGCTCGTCCGCGCTCTGGGGCAGGGGCCGTACTTCGCCGCCCAGCTCCGGCGGCAGCGGGCGGGGCACGGGGTGCTGCTGGTGGCGTGGCACGCGTTCACGCCCGTCGGCGACGTGTACCTGTGGCTCGGGTCGGCGGAGGAGCCGGAACTGCGCGACCGCCTGCCCGGCGTGCCGCTGCTGACGCACCTGGAGGTGCTGCCGGAGCATCGCAACAGGCGGATCGGCACCCAGCTCGTCGAGGCCGCCGAGTGGTGGCTGCGCGACCTCGGGCACGCGCGGGTGGCGCTCGGCGTGGACCTGGACAACCATCGCGCCGGCTCGCTGTACGGACGGCTCGGCTACCGCGAGTGGGCCCATCCGCCCGTACGGACCACGCGCCGCGTCTACCGGGCCGACGGGCGGGTCGAGCAGGTGCCGGACGTCTGCCGCATCCTGGTCAAGGATCTGCGTGAGGTCCAGGCACGCTGAGGGTTAGGATCACCGAACATGGTTCGGGCCTAGTGAGGATGTGCCGGTATGACCTCTCGCCAGCATGCCATCGGTGACCTGTTGCGGCGTTCGGCCGCGCGCTTCCCCGGCAAGACCGCGATCGTCTTCGGGGACCTGCGGCAGAGCTACGCCGACCTCGACCGGGCGGTGAACCGCACCGCCAACGCGCTGGCCGCGCGCGGTGTCGGCAAGGGTGACCGGTTCGCGCTGTTCTCGCACAACCACCACGCCTTCGTGGTGGCGTACTTCGCGCTGGCCAGGCTCGGCGCCATCTCGGTGCCGATCAACTTCATGCTCGGCCCGGACGAGGTCGCGTACATCCTGGAGCACTCCGGCGCGACCGGGATGCTCGTGGAGGAGGCGCTCGCGCCGGTGGCCGCCCGGGCGGCGGGCGATAGCGTCACGGTGCGCGGCGTCATCGGGCGGGCCGGCGGGTGGGAGCCGTTCGAGGAGTGGATGGCGCACGGCGACGACGCCGAGCCGGCCGCCGAGATCGGCGACGACGACCCGATCCAGCTCATGTACACCAGCGGGACCGAGTCGCGCCCCAAGGGCGCGGCGCTGTCGAGCCGGAGCCTGATCGCGCAGTACGTGACATGCGTGATCGACGGCGAGATGAGCGCCGGCGACGTGGAGGTGCACGCGCTGCCGCTCTACCACTGCGCCCAGCTGCACTGCTTCCTGACCCCGGGCGTCTACCTGGGGGCCACCAACATCGTGCTGCCCGGGGCGGACCCGGCGGCGATCCTGGCGGCGATCGAGACCGAGCGGGCCACCAAGCTGTTCTGCCCGCCGACGGTGTGGATCGCGCTCCTACGCCACCCGGACTTCGACCGCCGCGACCTGTCGTCGCTGCGCAAGGGCTACTACGGCGCCTCGATCATGCCGGTGGAGGTGCTGAAGGAGATCGCCGCGCGGCTGCCGGGGGTGCGGCTGTTCAACTTCTACGGCCAGACCGAGATGGCGCCGGTGGCCACGATCCTGGGGCCGGACGAGCAGCTCACCAGGCTCGGCTCGGCGGGCCGTCCCGCGCTGAACGTCGAGACGCGGATCGTCGGCGACGACGGCGAGCCGGTGCCGCCCGGCGTCGTCGGCGAGATCGTGCACCGCAGCCCGCACGCCATGCTCGGCTACTGGAACGACCCGGACAAGACGGCCGAGGCGTTCAGGGGCGGCTGGTTCCACAGCGGCGACCTGGGCGTGATGGACGCCGACGGCTACCTGTCGGTCGTCGACCGGAAGAAGGACATGATCAAGTCGGGCGGCGAGAACGTGGCCAGCCGGGAGGTCGAGGAGGCCATCTACCAGCATCCCGCCGTGGCCGAGGCGGCCGTCTTCGGGATGCCGGACGAGCGGTGGATCGAGGCGGTCACGGCCGCCGTCGTGCTGCGCGACGGCGCGAGCCTCACCTCCGCCGAGCTGGTCACCTTCCTGCGGGAGCGGCTGGCGCCGTTCAAGACGCCCAAGCGGGTCGAGTTCGTGGCCGCGCTGCCGAAGAACGCCAGCGGCAAGGTGCTCAAGCGCGAGCTTCGCGAGGCGTTCTGACGCGCGACGGGGTCCAGGTCCTGGCCCCGGCCCCCGTCGCGGGTCAGGGCCAGGCGTGCAGGCCGAACGGGACCCGGTCGCGGATGTGGGCGAGGGCGGCGGCCGGGTAGTCGACGATGTCGCCGGGCAGCCGGTCGAGCGGCCACCAGGCGAGCTCCGAGCACTTGTGCGGCTCGGCGTTGCGCGGCTCGCCGTGCCACCGGGTGGCGGCGTAGAAGAGCCCGACGCGGTCGGGCGCCCGGTGCATGACGTGCGCGAAGGCCAGGTCGGCGGGGTCGATGACGACGCCGGTCTCCTCGCGGGCCTCGCGCACGGCGGCGGCGACCACCGACTCACCCGCCTCCAGATGCCCCGACGGCAGATGCCACAGCCCGTCGGCGTAGCCGGTGCCGGACCGCCTGCCCAGCAGCACCTCCCCGTCGCGCACCAGCATCACGTGCACGTCCACGATCGCCCGGAACCGCTCCCCCACCGAACCGGCCGCCACATCAGGGGCTGCCCTGGGGGGTGCGGCGG
>NZ_LAVL01000170.1 GCF_001083785.1 Nonomuraea sp. SBT364 | reverse complement strand
GCCCGGCCCCCCCCCCCCCCGCTCCCCGGCACGGCCGCCCCGACGGGCTGACGCAGCGCGAGGTGGAGGTCCTCGGCCTGATCGCCCAGGGGCACTCCAACGCCGAGATCGCCGCCGGCCTCCACATCTCCGAAGCCACCGTGAAAACCCACATCAACAACCTGTTCGCCAAAGCCGGCGTACGCGACCGGGCCCAGGCCGTCACCTACGCCTTCCGCCACGGCCTGGCGCCCCTATGACCGGGGGCGGCGACCGCAGTCGACAAGGAGGAAACATGGGGCGTTTCCACAGCATGAGCCTGGCCGACTTCTGGGAACTGGTCGAGGCGTCCAAGGGCGAAGCCCGTTCGAGGCCGGATCAGCTGACGTGGGTCAGCGGCGGGCGTCGCGGTTGGCGAGGGCGAGCCAGGCGTACGGCAGGGGCAGCATCGCCAGCCAGAAGGCATGCGCCTCCTCCCAGTGCCCGAATCCGCACGTAGGCGGCCAGAGCCTGATCTGCTCCGGCAGCAGGATGGTGCCGAGCACCAGCCCCAGCTGCACCACGACGGCGGCCATGGCGGCCTGCCGCCCCGAGGTGTGCCGTACGGCGGTCGCGGCGGCGGCCAGGGCGATCCCCAGGCAGACGCCCATCTCGACCAGCAGGTCGGCGGACATGGCGTCGACCAGCGCGAAGGCGGCGGCCGAGCCGAGCAGGGTGCCGGCGATCCGCATGAGCAGCAGGGCGTCGCCGGAGGGCAGGGTCTCCCCGGCCCGCACCACCGTCAGCAGGGCGGCCACGAAGGCCGTGACGACCGCGAGCGGCGCCCAGTCGATGGCCCTGACCAGCGGACGGGCCAGCAGGGCGGCCGACCGTCCCCGCGAACGGCGAGCTCCCGGCGCGACGGCCCCCCGCGCGGTGACCGGATCGGCCCCGACCCGTGCGACGGGCGGCCCCAACGACCTGGCCGCCTCCCCGGGCGGCATCGGGGGCATGGCCGCCTCCCTGGGCGTCGTCAAGGGCATGGTCGGCTCCTTCGGTGGTGTCAGCGGCATGGTGTGGGCCCCGGCGGGGTGGCTTGCGTGCGGTTCAGGCCGAGCAGGGGCAGGGCCTGGTCGATGGTCGTGGCGGGGTGGGTGAGGGTGTCCCAGTGGGCCGAGACCTTGTCGCGGACGCCGGGTGTGGCGAGCATGAGCTTGGCGTAGGCGACCTCGGCCGGGCCCCAGCCGACCATCATCTGACGTCCGAACCGGACGTCCGCGTAAAGGGGGCGCGGCGGCTCGGGCACGGAGACCTGGCCGGTGATCCAGAGGGCCAGCACCATGCGGGCCTGACCGTGCGCGTCGCCTCCCGTTCCGGCGAGGGCGAGCGCCTTGAGCAGGCCGGTCGCCCACAGCCCGACGGACTGGGCGAGCATCGCGCGCTGGTCCGGATGGCCCCAGGTCATCGGAGCCTGGAAGGGCGACGCGCCGTCGTGGCCGTAGTACCAGGTCAAGGGCGTCTGCTCGACCCGTGGCAGACGGGCCCGCAGCGCGGCGGGCAGCACGTCGGCGGCGGGGAGGACGGCCTGCTCCCACAGCGGGATCCAGGGCTCGTACCCCGGATAGGCGCAGTAGGTCACCCCCTGCCGGTCGGAGCAGCGGTGCGCGGCGGGACCGAAGTAGCGCTCGAACACGCGCGGATCCACGGTCTCGGGGCCGAGCATGCCGACCCGCGGCCGCAGGACCGGCGGCTCGGCCGCCGTGGCGGCCCCCGCGGGCACCGCGACGGCCAGCGCCGCCACCACGGCGGCGGCGGGCATCAGCCGCGTCCGGTGCCGGAGCAGCGCCACCCCGGCGAAGACGACCACGAGCGCGAGCACGTACACCAGATGGGTGCCCGACGGCCGGTCGGGCCAGTCGGCGTGGTGGTCCTGCATGACCGGCAGCAGCCAGCGCAGGGGACCGTTCACGGGGTTCATGTAGATCAGGTAGCCGAGCACGGCCACCACCATCGGGCCGGCGATCAGCCGGCGCACCCACCGCCCGATGGCCACGCCGAGCGTCGCGGCGAGCATCGCGGCGGCCACCGCGGTCAGCGGCTCCCACACGTCGAGCCGCCCGGCGGCGGGGCCGGCGGCCAGCCGGACGAGCAGGTAGCCGCCCACGGCCACCGCCGAGGCCAGCCCGGCGACGAGGGGCGTGGCCAGCAGGATCGCCCGCGTCCGGTGCCCGGCCCGGCCCGGCAGGCCGGCGAGCGTCTCCGGCATCCCGTGCCGCCCGTCGCGTGAGACGGCGAGCGCGGCCACGATCAGCACCGCCGCCGCCAGGCAGGTCGACAGCCCCGTCGCGTGGACCGGGTCGACGCCCCAGTGCGGCTGCTGCCCCCGGCTCAGGTAGGTCTGCAGCGCCAGTACCAGCGCGCTCGCCCCCCACACCAGCGGATGCCGCGCCAGCCTGCGCGCCTCGAACAGGAACAGCTGCCGCGTCACGCCGCCTCCCCGAGCAGCGTGAGGTAGCCGTCCTCGACGCCGGGCGCCGTCGCGTCGCCGGACGGCGGCCGGTCGCCGAGCGTGCGGTAGCGTCCGTCGGCGGTGCGCCAGAACACCCGCGACGCCGGCGGCGCGGCGTCCGACAGCCACACCTGCCCGGCCGCGACCTCGGCCAGCTCGCCGGGCGTGCCGTCGAAGACCGCCCGCCCGTCGCGCATGACGACGACCCGCTCGCACAGCGCCGCGACGTCCTCCGTCTGGTGCGTGGACAGCACCACGGCCCGGCTCTCACCCAGCCGCGAGACCAGGGTCCTGAACAGCATCCGCTGCGCCGGATCCAGCCCGACGGTCGGTTCGTCGAGGATGAGCAGGTCGGGCTCGCCCAGCAGCGCCTGCGCGAGCGCGAGCCGCTGCCGCATCCCGCCGGACAGCTTGCGCACCTTCGTCCCCGCCTGACCGGTCAGATCCACCTCGGCCAGCACCCGCCGCACCTCCGCGTGCCGCCGTTCGCGGTCGGTCAGCTCCTTGAGGATGGCCACGTAGTCGACGAGGTCGAAGGCGGTGAAGTGCGGGTAGAAGCCGGGGTCCTGCGGAAGGTAGCCGAGCCTGCGCCGCAGCGCGGTCCGCTGTACGGGGTCCGCCGGGTCCAGGCCGAACGCGTCGATGGACCCGCCGTCCGGAGCCAGGGTGGTGGCCAGGCAGCGGAGCAAGGTGGTCTTGCCGGCGCCGTTCGGGCCGAGCAGGCCGGTCACGCCGGTGCCGAGGGCGAGATCGAGGCCGGCGAGCGCGAACCGCCCGCCGTACTTCTTGGTGAGGTCGCTCATCTTGATCATTTGATGCTCAATCGGTAGAGGTGGAACGACGACGACAGGACGATCAGGCCGTACGCGACCTGCGCGGCGGGCTCGAAGGGGGCCAGCCAGCCGCCGGTGAGGCGGCCCGTGCCGACGACGGCCAGCCACAGCCCGCCCACGGCGAGCGCGGCGATCGGCACGGGCAGCCGGTTCGACAGGGCCAGGCAGCCCGAGGCGGCGGCCAGCGAGGGCAGCAGCCAGGCGGCGCTCAGGCCGGGCGGCGCGGGCAGCAGCGGCGAGGCGATCAGCGCCAGCGGGGTGGCGACCGCCAGCACCGCCGTGGCCCTGGTCAGGAGCAGCCGCGGCCCGGCCAGCGGCGTCGCGGCCATCAGCTCGTGGGCGGGGTCGACGCGCGGGCCGTAGGCCAGCGCGATCCCGGTCAGCGGCAGCACCGGCGCCAGGATGAGGAACGCGGGCAGCAGGTCGGCCTGCTGCCGCGCGGCCAGCACCGCGAAGGCCAGCGCGGCGACCACCGCCACCGTCCAGGCGCGGCTCATCGTCGGGGTCGCGGACAGCAGCCTGGCCACATGGCCGGGCACGCCGCCGAGCCGCAGCAGGCGCTCGCTCCAGGACGGGCGCGGCCTGATCAGCTCGGTCTCGAGCCGCCCCCAGGACGCCTCCAGCCAGTCGCCGTCGTACGGCACCGACGCCCGGCACCGCGCGCAGCCGCCCAGGTGGGCGTCCACCGACAGGGCCAGCGCAGTGCCGAGCGTGCCGGCGAGATAGCCGTCGCGCAGATCATCGGAGATGTGCCAGCCGGTGGTCATGACAGTTCCTCGCGTAGCTGGGCTCTGGCCCGCATGGCGCGGGACTTGACCGTGCCCTCCGGGATGCCGAGGAGGCGCGCGGCCTCCTTGGTGGTGAGACCGTCCAGCACGGTCGCCTCGATCACCGCGCGGAGGTCGTGGGGGAGTCTCGTCAGCGCGCCGCCCAGGTCGCCGTGCTCGACGCCGAGCAGCACGACGTCCTCGGCGGACGCCGACACCGGCGCCGCCGAGGTCGGCGCCCGCATGCCGTCCGGCTCACCGGCGCCGATCCAGCGCGAGCCCCGGCCCCGCAGCGCCGAGACGAGCCGGCGGATGGCGATCGTCCACATCCAGCCCGCCGCGTTGCCGCCCCCGAACCGGTCCGCCGACCGCCACACGGCCAGGAACGTCTCCTGCAGGGCGTCGTCGACCACGTCCGGGTCGGCGCAGCGGCGCGCCAGCCGGGCGCGCAGCCACGGGGCGTGGCGCTGATGGAGGATGCGCAGCGCGGGCGTGCTCCGCGCGGCGACGGCCGCGAGGAGCTCGGCGTCGGAGCTGTCCGCGCTGACGTCGGGCGGGGGCTCGCGCCGCCGGAAACTGAACGGTCTCACACCCCATCTATCGCAGAGCGGGAGCGGCTCGGTTCCCGATCGGTTGACCTTCACGCGACGTCAACGCCTTGACTGGCCGTGACCTCGTGAAAGGAGCTCATCGCATGAGACCGATGCTGCCGTTCGTCCGCCCGCACCCGCTGGCGCCGCCGCCCGAGTACGCGCGGCTGCGGGCCGAGTCGCCCGTCGCGCCCGTGCCGGCCCCCGACGGCCGCCCGGCCTGGCTGGTCACCTCGTACGACGCGGTGGCGGCGGTACTGGGCGAGCGCCGGTTCGGGCTCGCGCCCGCCGGCAGTGAGCAGGCGGGCAACGACACGCTCTTCCAGGACGGCGAGGCGCACGCCCGGCTGCGCCGCCTGGTGTCGAGGGCGTTCGGCCCGCGCGCGCTCACCGCCCTGCGGCCACGCGTCGAGGAGCTGGCCGGCGAGCTCGTGGAGGCGATGGCCGGTCCGCGCGCCGAGCTGGTCGGGCAACTGGCCACCCCGCTGTCGATCGGCGTCATCGGCGAGCTGCTCGGGGTGCGCGCCGGCGATCGGGCCCGCCTCCGCGCCCTGGCCGACGCCGCGAGCGCGGTGGACTTCGTCTTCGGCGGGGAGCCGGAGCCGGCCGCCGCCGCGCGGGCGTGGCAGGCGCTCGGCGAGTACGCCGCCGAGCTGGTCGAGGACAGGCGGCGCGACCCCGGCGACGACCTCCTCAGCACCCTCATCGGTGTTCGTGACGCCGGCGACGGGCGGCTCGGCGACGCCGAACTCGTCGCCATGGTCACCACGATCGTCTCCGGCGGTTACCTGTCGGCCCGCAACGCCGTGGCCGTCGCCGCCCTGCGCCTCCTCGCCGAGAACCGCATGCCCGACGCGGCCGGCCCCGGCGCGGCGATGAGCGCGGTGGTCGACGAGGTGCTGCGGATGCAGGCCGGGCTGACCGGTGAGCCGTTCCCCCGCTACGCCCACGAGGACCTCACGCTGGCCGGCGTCCGGATCGCGGCCGGTGACCTGGTCCTCGTACGGCTCGAAGCGGCGCACCGGGACCCCGCGCGCTTCCCGGAGCCGGACCGGTTCCTGCCCGGCCGGCGGTCCGGCCCGCTGCTGGTGTTCGGCCACGGACCGCACTACTGCCTGGGGGCGGCGCTCGCCCGTGCCGAGGTCGCCGCGGCGCTGGGCGCCCTCGCGCGCCGCCTGCCCGGCCTGCGCCTGGACGGGCCGCTGGAGCGGATCGAGTGGAGCCGGACGGGCCCCGACGCCGGCCCGGAGGCCGTGCCTGTCACGCAGGGAGTTTGACTGACCAGTCATTCATAATAAGCTGCCGGCATGACACCGAAGAGAGTCGACCATGACGCCCGCCGGGAGGAGATCCTCGCCGCGGCCGTGCGGGTCTTCGCCCGCAAAGGGTTCGCCGCCACCCGGATCGAGGACGTCGCGGCCGAGGCCGGCATCGCCAAGGGCAGCGTCTACCTGTCCTTCGACAGCCGGGAGGCGATCCTCCAGGCCGCCTTCGCGTCGCTGGGCGCCGCCTGGCAGGACATCCTGCGGCAGGCGCGCGGGGACGGCGGCGACCCGCTGGACCGGCTCGCCGTCCTCGTGCGTTCCGTCGTCGAGGTGGCCTCGCGCGAGCCCGAGCTGAGCCGGGTGCTGCTCGACCTGTGGGCCCTCGGGCGCGGCGACCCCGTCGCGCCGCTGGACATGGCCGGGCTGTACGACGACTACCGGGCGGCGGTGGCCGGCCTGCTGGCGGAGGCCGCCGGGAAGGGGCTGGTCCGGCCCGGCGCAGGTCAAGCCGAGGCCACGGTCATCGTCGGGGCCGTCGAAGGCTGCCTGCTCCAGTGGATCATCGACCCTCGGCTCCCGATCGGCGACCTGGCGGGCTCCGTCGTCGCCGTGTGCCTCGACGGGGTGCGCGCGTGACGGCCCGGGTTCTGCGCCGCCTCAACGGCGTGCTGGTCGCGCCGGGCGCCACCGGCCCGGAGTCGCTGCTCGTCTACGCCACCGCGCTGGCCGGCACGCTGATCGCCGTCCGGTGGGCGGCCGGGCTGCCGCCGCTCGCCGTCGTGGTCATCGCCGTGCTGGCCTTCGACCTGTTCGGCGGGGCGACGGTCAACGCGACCGCCGCCGCCAAGCGCCGCTTCCACGGCCCGGACCGCACCGGGCGGCACCACCTGACGTTCGTCGCCGCGCACGTGCAGCCGTTCCTGCTCGCGCTGACCGTGCCCGGCGTCGGGTGGGGGCCCGCGGCGCTGGTGTACGGCCTGGCCCTCGCGGGCGCGGTCGCCGTGCTGGCCGTCCCGGCGGCGCTGCGCCGCCCGGTGGCGTACGCGGCCACGGTGCTGGCCGTCGCCGTCTCCTGCGCGGCCATGCCGCCGGTGCTGGCCTGGTTCGCCCCGGTGCTGTTCGTCAAGCTGCTGCTGGCGCACCTGCTCCCCGAGTAAGGAAGGATTGATCACCTTTCTTGCGCATATTCGAGGAGCCAGCATGGATCGCAGACGCTTTCTCACCCTGACCGGCGGCGTGGGAGCCGGTGCCGTGGGAGCCGCCGTGGGATTCGGGCAACCGGCGCACGCCGCCGCGTACCCGTACTTCAACCGGCGCGTCCCCGACGCGGCGCACACGAAGATGGGCGAGCTGGTCCGTCACGGCATCACCACCTTCGCGTTCACCCCGTCCGGCGGCTGGGTCATGGTCACCGGGGACGGCCGCTACGCCGCCGGGGGCGTGCCGTCCGAGTGTTTCGCCGAGCTGAAGAAGCTGATCGCCGCGGGCCGGAAGGTGCACTGCGTGGCATTCCCGCCCGAGGGCGGCAACCGCTGGCTGATCACCACGGACCGGGGCGTTTCCGCGCGCGACGTCCCCGAGGAGTGCTACCAGCGGATCCTCGCCTACTACGCGGCCGGTCAGCAGGTCGTGCACGTCGCCTTCCCGCCGGCGGGCGGCAACCGGTGGGTGGTGGTCGGCACGAAGGACACCTTCTCCCGCGGCATCGACGACGAGTGCTACCAGATGATGCGCAACCTCACCCAGGGCGGCCGGCGGATCACCCGGGTGGCGTTCCCGTACACCGGCGGGTGGGCGGTGGTCGCCCAGGACGAGTTCCACGCGCGCGGCATCGACGACGAGTGCTACAAGGAGATGAAGGACCTGGCCGCCGGTGGCTGGGAGGTGCACAACGTGGCCTTCTCACCGGCCCGCGACGGGTGGTCGCTGTGCTCGCGCGGCCAGGCTCCCGCGCTGCCCGCCGACCGGGTGCGGAAGGTGGAGAACGCGGTCCGCGGCACCACCGTGTGGCAGCGGATGAGCGACTACAACACGCCGGGCGTCGCGATCGCGGTGGTCGTCGGCAACCGGATCGCCTGGTCCACCGGCTACGGGCGGCTGGAGGCGGGCGGCGGCGCGGCCGCGCATCCCGAGTCCGCCTTCCAGGCCGCCTCCATCAGCAAGGCCGTCGCCTCGGTCGGCGTGCTGCGCCTGGCCCAGACGCTCGGCCTGCCGCTGTCCGGTGACGTACGCCCGCACCTGGGCTGGACGCTGCCGCGCCGCGCGTGCGTGCCGGAGGCCGCGGTGCCGACGATCGACCGCCTGCTCACCCACCGGGGCGGCGTCATCGGGCGCGGTTCCACCTCACCCGCCGAGGCGTGCTCGGGGTTCGCCGGCGGGGGCGGCGGCTTCGCCGGCTACGGGCCGGGCCTGACCGTGCCCACGCTGCTCCAGGTCATGAACGGCGAGGGCAACTCGCCCCGGATCGAGCTCACCACCGAGCCGGGCGCCGCCTACCACTACTCCGGCGGCGGCTTCGTGCTGCTGCAACGCATGCTGGAGGAGCGGACCGGCCTGACGCTGGACGCGTACATGACGCGCGAGGTGTTCGCCCCGCTCGGCATGAAGACCAGTTCGTACGCGCTGTCGCCCGCCTTCGAGCTGGCCTCCGGGCACACCACGACGGGCGCGGTGATCCCCGGCAGGCGCAACCGCTACCCCGAGTCGGCCGCCGCCGGCCTCTACACCACCGTCCTGGACCTGTGCCGCCTGGTGTCCTGGCTCAACCGGGCGTGGACCGCCTCCGGCGACATCGCCGGCCCGCTCACCAGGGCGTCCGCACGGACGCTGCTGACCCCCGGCCCGCAGGGCGACATGGGCCGCGGCCTGTTCGTCGCGAACCGGGGGACGCGGGACTTCTCCTACACCCACGACGGCTCCAACTACGGCTTCAAGTCGGTGTTCAAGGGCTATCCGGAGCTCGGCGCCGGCTACGCGATCCTGGCCAACGGCAACGACTTCGGCCTGGTCGGCGAGATCGCCGAGGCCATCAGGTCCGTCTACGGCTGGGTCTGAGCCACCGGCGCGTCCCAGTCGATCACGTACCGCTGCTCCGGGCCGACGGCGCGCTCGGGCGCCATGACGGTGCGCATCGCGAGCGGCATCAGCACCGGCATCAGCAGCCTGGCCACCGGCCCCGGCGCCTTGGCGTGGTTGATGCGCGAGGCGCGTGCCGCGACCCGCTCCACGCGGGGGCGGCGCAGCCGCTCGTACGCCTCGAAGGCGGGCCCGGGGCCGGGCAGGTCGCGCAGGCAGCGGGCGAGCTGCACGGCGCTCTCGATCGCCAGCGAGGCGCCCTGGCCCGAGCTGTTGGACGGCGCGTGCGCGGCGTCGCCGACCAGCACCATCCGGCCCCGGTGCCAGTGCGGCAGGCTCGGCATGATCTTCAGCGAGCCGAGGACCTGCAGCCGGTCGGGGCTGGTGGTCCGGATCAGCTCGGCGCCGGGGTCGTCGCCCGCGTGGACGCCGGCCAGGACGCGCAGCCACTCGGCGGCCGGCACGGCGCGCGCCTCGGCCGGGGTGAGTGGCCGCTCCTGGGGCAGGTTGGCGCCCCACTCGGTGCCGCCGCCGGGGTGGCGCCGGTAGAGGTAGAAGCCGCGCCTGCCGAAGGAGTAGACGATGGTGCCGTCGTCCTCGGGCACGTCCAGGCCGGCGCTGGACTCGAAGCCCAGCAGGCCGGTGTAGCGGGGGCCGGGCGCGGCCGGGTCGATCAGCGAGCGGACGGTGGAGTGCACGCCGTCGGCCCCGACGAGGATGTCGGCCGCGGCCGTGGTGCCGTCGGCGAAGCGGGCCACGACGCCGGAGCCGGTCTCGTCCACGGCCACCAGCCGCCTGCCGTGCTCGATCGGCACGCCTTCGGACACCGCCCGCTCGTGCAGCGCGCGGTGCAGGTCGGCGCGCCACAGCAGCCTCAGGGCCGGCACCCCCGGCAGCGGGGGGATCGCCGTCCGCCGGCGGCCGATCGCCATGACCATGCCCGGCATCGGCCGCGAGACGGCGAGCACGGCGTCCTCGGCGCCGACGGCACGCAGCGCGGCCAGGCCGTTCGGCGCTATGGCCAGCGAGCCGCCCACCCCGTCGGCCGTGGCCGGGTACGCCTCGTACACGGCCGCGTCGATGCCGGCCCTGCGCAGCGCCATCGCCGCGACCGGCCCGGCGACGCCGCCGCCGATCACCAGCGCCGTCCTGACGGTCATGTCCGCGCCGCCTTGAACTCCTGCCACGCCCGGACGTAGGCCGGGTCCCCGAGCGATTCGGCCAGCTCGGTGACGAAACGCCGCTCGGCCTCCAGGAGGGTCAGCCGGTAGCGTTCCTCGGCCAGGAACACCCACAGCACGCCGTCGGCCGCCGCGGCGGCCAGCACGCCCTCGACCTCGGCGGCCTGCTCCGACAGCGTCGCCAGGCGGCGGCCGAGCAGGCCGGCCGCCTCGGCGGGGTCGAGCACGGCCAGCAGCGACAGCGCGACGCCGAAGTGCGGGTACTCCTCGCGCGGCTGGGCGACCAGCTCGCCCAGCCACGCGTGCAGCTCGTCCCGGCCCTGCGGGGTGATGTCGTAGATGGTGCGCTCGGGCCGCTGGGTGTCGCGCACGGTCTCCCGCTCGGTGACGAACCCGGCCTTGCGCAGTTGCTCCACGACCATGTAGAGGGAGCCCCGGTTGTACTTGATGCTGCGGTCCTTGCCGTGCTCCTTGAGCCGCCGCCCCAGCTCGTACGGGTGCATCGGCTCGGCCGTCAGGTAGGCGAGCACGGCCAGGGCCAGTGGGTTGGCCACCTTGCGGGGCATCCGGGAACTCCCTCGGTTAGTCGGCTTCGACTAGTCGATACCGACTATAACTCAGGAGACGAAGACCCACGTCTGGTTCGTGCTGGAGGAATTGCAGCGGTCGGCGAGGACGACGTCGTCGAAGTAGACGCGTCCCTCCATCAGGCACCGGTTCTTCAGGTGCTTCCAGCGCAGCAACTGCCAGTCGCCGCCGAGCCGTTCCCTGATGAGGCGGACGGTGAACCGCTGCTGCTCGGCCGTCGTCCGGCAGCGCCGCGCCAGCACGGCCTCCCTGCCCGGCGCGTCGACGCAGGCGCGCGTGACGCCGAGACTGGCGAACTGCCCGCGCGCGGTGCGCTTCCAGCGCAGTGCCTTGGCGTACGGGTCGCAGGACCAGGTGCCCAGCATGAGTCCGCGCCGGTGGACCGTGGCGTCCTTGCCGACGCCCAGGCACTCGCCGGAGGACACGTTGCGGATCATGAACCCGCGATCCGCGGCGGCTCCGGCGGGCGCGGCCGGGAGGAGCGTGACCATGAGGGTGACGGTGACGGCGGTGATCCCTAATCGTCTGATCATGGCCCGGGATGTTAGCCGGAGGTGAAGACCAGGCCAAGCTGCCGATCGATCAGCGCGACGGCCCGCTCGGGCGGGTGCTGGCCGAGCAGCACCCTGGACTGCAGCCCCTCGGCCGCCGCCACCAGGAACGCTGCCTCGGCCTCGGTGTCGACCTCCGGCCGCACCTCGCCGAGCTCGCGCCCCCGGGTGAGCAGGCCGGCGACGAGGTTCTCCAGGGCGAGCGGGGCCTCACGGGCCGCCGCCCCGAGCGCGGGGTCGGCCAGGAACCGGACGAAGTACGCCACGTACACGAGGTGCCGGTTGTGGCGCTCCTCGTCGAGCGGGAGGAGCTCCAGGAGCACCCCGCGCACCAGCGCCCGCATGCCGGGGTCGTCGCCGAGAAGCTCCAGGCGCTGCCTGGCCCGCCGCTCGGCGTCGGCGTTGAGGATCTCCAGCGCGCCGAGCAGGAGCTGGTCGCGGGTGCCGAAGTAATACTGCAGCAGCCGGGCCGAGACCCCGGCCTCGGTGGCGACCTGCCTCAGCGTGACGTCCTCCAGCCCGCCCCGGGTGGCCAGCCGCCACACGGCCTCGGCGATCTGGCGGCGGCGCAGGTCATGGTCCACCTGTCGGGGCATGCCGTTCCTCCTCCGCGCCCGGCCCTGATGTGGTGCGACCGTACCACGGGTCAGGCGGGGAGGGCCTCGCCGGTCTCCAGCAGGGTCTTCAGGCTCGACAGCAGGCCGGGCCAGCCCTCGGAGACCATGTCGCGCAGCGTGCTGTCCGGCTCGAAGCCGTCGTGCACGACCGTCAGCTTGACCAGCTCGCCGAGCGGTTCGATGTCGAAGGTGACCTTTGTCCGATTCTCGGCGGTCAGTTTCGCCAGCGTCTCCGGGCTCACGCCCGCGGCCTCGGCCCACTCCGGGGTGAAGGTGTGCCAGGTGTAGGAGAGCCGGCGGCCCGGCTCGGACTCCAGCACGACCTGCTCCGGGCCGGTGGTCTTGCGGCCGTTCTCCTCCCAGGTCATGGCGGAGCCGGGCGTCCAGGTGGTGTCGAAGGAGACGCCCCAGTAGCGGCGGGTGAAGGCCGGGTCGGTCAGCGCCTGCCACAGGCGCTCGGGCGTGGTCTTGATGTAGGTGGTGTAGACGAAGGGATTCATGGTGGTCTGCTCCAGTGTGGTCCGCAGGTCGTCCAGCGCCTGCGCGCGCTCCCGGTCATAGCGGCCGATCCATCGCTCGGCGATGGCGTTGATCGGCGCGGCGTTGAGGTAGTGCAGCTTCTCCCTGCCGCGCCGGACGGCGGTCACCAGATGGGCGCCCTCCAGCACGGCCAGGTGCTTGCTGACGGACTGACGGGCCATGTCGAGCCCGGCGCACAGTTCGCGCAGGCTCTGCCCGTTGCGCTCGTTGAGGCTGTCGAGCAGCCTGCGGCGGCTCGGATCGGCCAGCGCCCTGAACACCTCGTCCATCCCGCACTCCCTCAACATGCAGCCGTTCGGCTGCCTTTCATGCTGAGGATATGCAGCCGGACGGCTGCCTGTCAAAGGTCACGCGTCGCGGTGCTTGAGCAGCAGCCCGCCGGCCGTGAGCGCGGCCGCTGCCCAGGCGGCCAGCACCCCCAGCCCCGCCCACGGGCTCAGCGGCAACGCCTGCAGCCCCGCGGTGGCCTGCACGGTGAGCCCGGCGTTCATCGGCGACAGCCGGTAGAAAAACCGCTGCCAGTCCGCGTCCTGGATCAGGAACGTCATCAGGGCGAGCAGGTAGAGCAGCCCGAGCACCACCCCGGCGGCGGCGGCCTGATCCCGCACGGCGGCGGCCACGCCCAGGCTCAGCAGCCCGACCAGCACCAGGTAGAGCACCGACCCGGCCGCCGCCCGCAGCACCGGCCCGCCGGTGAGCGACAGCGCCTGCCCGCCGGGCAGCAGCAGCCGCCCCGCCGCCACCGAGCCGAGCACGGCCACGGTCCCGGCGGCCAGCGTCAGCCCGGTGAGCAGCGCCGCCTTGGCGGCCAGCACGCCGCCCCGGCGCGGCATCGCCGTCAGCGTGGTACGGATCATCCCGGTGCCGTACTCGCCGCTGATCATGAGCACCGCCAGGACCGCCACGACAGCCTGCCCCGCCACGACCCCGGCCAGCGCCGTCCTGGGCACGTCGAACGGCTGGTTCGTCACGGCGGCGGCCACCGCGGCGCTCACCCCGGCGGTCAGCACCACGACGGCCAGCAACAGCCACCCGGTGCCCGGCGTCGTGCGCAGCTTGGTCCACTCGGCGCGCAGGTGCCGGCTCACGCGTCCCTCCCGCGCAGCTTGACCACGGCCAGGCCGAGCGCGAGCGCCGCGTAGGCGGCCGACACCGCCAGCCCGCCCCACGGGGGCAGCGGATAGTAGCCGAGCACCGGCGTGTAGTGGGCGGCGACCTGCGGATACTCCACGAGAGTCTGCTGGATGGCGAACCCGGCCGAGGGCGTCAGCCGCAGCAGCCAGCGGGCCGGCTCCAGGGGCAGCACCGAGACCGTCGCCAGGAAGTACGGCAGCACGGTCACCGCGACGGCCACGGTGACCGCGACCACGCCGCGCCGCAGCAGCGCCCCCAGCGCCAGCGCGAGCACGGCGGTCAGGGCCAGCAGCGCCGCGCTGCCCGCCACCACCCGCATCTCGGTGAGGGTGCTCACCGGCAGCACCCGGTTGCCGTTCGCCTCCAGGATCCGCCTGCCGAGCGGCACCGTGATCCCGGCGGCGACCAGCCCGGTGACGAACGTGACCGCGCCGGCGACGACCGCCTTGGCGGCCAGCACCCGCCCCCGCCGGGGTGAGGCCGTCAGCGTGGTGCGGATCAGCCCCCGCCGGTACTCGGCCGTGATGAACATCACCGCCACCACGACCACCACGATCAGCGCGGTGAACAGGCCGGTCAGCGTCTGCTCGATCCGCATCCCGCCCTCGTCGCCGACCGGCGCGATGTCGCCGACGCCCGTCACGGTGAACGTGTCACCCCGGCGGACGTGGCCGCCCGGATGGTGCGGCTTCCCGTCGGGGCCCATGGTGACGCCGATGTCGTCGTAGCGCCAGGCGTCGCCGGCCGCCGCGCCCAGCACGCTGATCTCCTCGAAGACGGCCGTGGCCTCCGTGAAGCGCTGTGCCGAGACCACGCCGCCGAGCGCGTCCTGGGAGAACGTCAGGTCTCCCGGCGAGGCGACGAACAGCCCGATCCGCACCGAGTCCGGCAACCCGGCCAGCGTGGCCGTGCCGACCTCGGCCCACGTCCGGCCGTCGGCCGACTCGTACCCGATGAGCTTGTCACCCGAGCGCACCAGCCGCAGCCACGCGGGCGCCGACGCCGTCGTGCCGCCGGTGTCGCCGGTGAAGTTGTGCTGCATGCGCACGCCGTGCGCGCCGGTGACCATGACGGCGGCGTAGGCGGCGCCCTCCTTCGTGCCGTCCTTGACCATGACGCCGGCCTTCGCCCACGGCACGACCCCGGACACGAGGTTGGTGACGCCCGGCCGCACGTCGGGCTTGCGGATCCGCCCGGTCACCGACGCGACGCGGGCGGTGATGGCGCCGTCGCCGTCGAGGCGCTGGTGGACGAAGGAGAAGGCGTCGGTCACCGCCTCACCGCCCGGCCCCACCGGCGCCGAGGGACAGGCGACCTCGACCGTCCCCGCGCCGCACGAGGAATGGCTGCCCGCTGCGGTCTGCAGGCCCAGCCCGGCGGTCAGCGCCGCGGCCGCCACCAGGCCGAGCACCCAGCCGCGCACGGTCCTGAACTTGGTCCACTCCGCGCGCACCAGCCTGCCGAACCCGCTCATCGCGCCACGCCCCGGAACTCCACGGCGTCGCGGGTGAGGTCCATGTAGGCCTCTTCCAGCGTCGCGCGATGCGCGCCCACCTCCGCGAACGGCACCCCGTCCCGGCCGAGCAGCTCCACGACCCGCTCGGCCGCCAGTCCGCCGACGGTCAGCGTGTCGCGGCCGGTGGCGGACACCGTCGCGCCCGCGCGCGCCAGCGTCTCCATCGCCTCGGAACGCGCCCGCGTGCGCAACGTCACCAGGCCGCCGGACGCGGCCGCGATCAGGTCGGCCACGCTCGTGTCGGCCACCACCCGTCCCCGGCCCACCACGACGAGATGGCCGGCGGTGTCCTCCAGCTCGCTCATCAGATGGCTCGACACCAGCACCGCCCGCCCCTCCTCGGCCAGCGACCGCAGGAAGCCGCGGATCCACACGATCCCCTCCGGGTCCAGCCCGTTGAACGGCTCGTCCAGCATGAGCACCGGCGGATCACCGAGCAGCGCCGCCGCGATCCCCAGCCGCTGCCGCATGCCCAGCGAGAACCCGCCCGCCCGGCGCCGCGCCACCGAGGCCAGCCCGGCCAGCTCCAGCACCTCGTCCACCCGGCGTCCCGGCAGCCCCTGCGAGTGGGCCAGCCACAGCAGGTGGTTGCGCGCCGTCCTGCTGGGCTGCAGCGCCGCCGCGTCCAGCAGCGCGCCGACGTGCGCGAGCGGCGTGCGCAGGCTCCGGTACGGCCGGCCGCCCACCAGCGCCGTGCCCTCGTCGGCCGCGTCCAGGCCGAGCACCACCCGCATCGTGGTGGACTTGCCCGCGCCGTTGGGCCCGACGAACCCGGTCACCCGCCCCGGCGTCACCGTGAACGACATCCCGTCCAGCGCCAGGACTCCGCCGAACCGCTTGCGCAGCCCGGCCACTTCGATCGTTGCCTCCATGCCCAGGAACACTAGGCAGCGGCGCCCGCCGGGTCGTCACGGCGCCGAGCCATGTTGCCGATCGCTGACGGGAGCGACGCCGGGTCCCTCCTGGGAGGGATGCCAGAACCCTGACATGCGGGAACAATGGACTCCTGTGAAACGAGCGGAGGTCCGGCACCGGTGGCGGCGGCTCGTCGCGAGCCCGCACGCGCCGGCCGCGGCGGCCCTGCTGATGGGGATGCTCGCGGTCGCCGAGTCGCTGGCGCACGCCGGCGACGCGCCGCTGACCGGCTACACGGTGAGCGTCCCGGCCCCCGGGATGCCGGAGCCCGGCGGCCCGCCGCCCACCGGCCAGCCGCCGGGCGGCGGGCAGGCGCTCGCGTTCCTCGGCTACGCGCTGCTCGCGCTGGCCACCACGCTGCCGGCCGGCCTGCTGTGGGCCCAGCCCCTGGCCGGTGCGGCGCTCGTCACCACCGCCACCGTGCTGTCGCTGGCCGCCTTCCAGACCCTGACGATCGCGGGCGCCCTCACCCAGCTCGTCACCGCGCACCGCCTCGGCCGGGCCGGATCCGCGCGGCGACGGCCGTGGGTGCCGGCCGTGCTGGCCGGGGTGCCGTTCCCGCTGCTGGCGATGGCCGACCGGACGGGCGGCGAGGCGCGGGTGCTCACGCTGGCGCTGGCCGCGCTGGTCCCGGCGGCCATCGCGGCCGGCGTCGTCCGGCACGCCACCCGGGTCACGGCCGCGCACGAGGTCATGGCGGGCACCCTGCTGGAGCACACCGCGCGCGGCGAGCGCGCCCGCATCGCCCGCGAGCTGCACGACGTCGTCGCCCACCACATCTCCATGGTGAGCGTCCAGGCCGAGACCGCCCGCCTGACCACCCAGGGCATGCCCGCCGCCGGCGCCGAGCGGCTGACGGCCATCGGCGACACCGCCCGCGCCGCGCTCACCGAGATGCGGCGCCTGCTCGGCGTGCTGCGCGAGGACGCCGGGCCTGCTGCGGGGGAGCGGCGTCCCCAGCCGGGGCTGCGCCTCGGCGAGCTCAACGAGCTGCTCGACGAGGCGCGTGACGCCGCCGGCGCCGCCACCCGGCTCATCCTCAGCGGGCCGCCGGTCCCGCTCGACCCCGGGGTGGAGCTCGCCGCGTACCGGATCGTCCAGGAGGCCCTCACCAACGCGCGCCGGCACGCGCCCGGCGCGGCCGTCGACGTGGAGCTGCACTACGGCGGCGACACCCTGCGCCTGCGGGTCCGCGACAACGGCCCCGGCGGGATCGGCGGCGGGGCCGTTGTCGCGGACCCGTCTCTTTTACCCCTCT
>NZ_LAVL01000016.1 GCF_001083785.1 Nonomuraea sp. SBT364 | reverse complement strand
GAAGGCGTGGCGGCGGGGGCGCGCGGGCACCGAGCGGCTGCTCGTCATCACCACCCGCCGCACGCCGTGCTCGCGCATGGCGGTGATGAGGGTGGCGGCGATCCGGCTGCCGCCGACCGCGGCGATGACGGCGTCCTGTCCCTGTACGGCCCGGCGGACGGCCTCGGGGTCGTGCGCGTCGCCCCGGTGCACGTCGGCCAGGTCGGCCAGGTCGGCGCGGCCGGCGAGCAGCTCGGGCCGGCGGGCGAAGGCGGTGATCTCGTGACCGCGCTCGACGCCCTGCGTCAGGACGTGCCTGCCGGTCCGGCCGGTCGAGCCGATGACCATGATCTTCATCGTATTGCCTCCTTCTATATGGCAGTTTGCACTATAGCGATACTCCTGAGCTATAGTGCAAACTGCACTAAGAAAGGAGAGTCATGGCACGACGTCCCGACCTGGTCGGCCTCACCGTGCTGGCCATGCTGTCGATACGTCCGGGCCACCCGTACGAGCTGCACCGATTCATCGTCGACACGCACAAGGACTACGTGACGGGGCTGCCCAGAAGCCTCTACCACGCGGTCGACAAGCTGGCCGGCGAGGAGCTGATCGTCCCCGTCGAGACCAGCCGCGAAGGCCGCCGGCCCGAGCGCACGGTCTACGAGATCACCGACGAGGGCCGCCACGAGCTGGCCACCAGGCTCCGCGCGCTCCTGGAGACCCCGGGCGGCGAGCGCCGCGTCTTCACCGCGGCCGTCTCGCTGATCGGCGTGCTCACGGTGCCCGACGCGCTGCAGTCGCTGCGCACCAGGGCGGCGGCGCTCGAAGGCCACGTCACCGGGCTCAACGGGCACCTGAAAGCCCTGCGCGAGAGCGGCCTGCCCGACGTCCTGGCGCTCGAACTCGACTACGAGCGGGCCCTCACCGAGACCGAGCTGGCCTGGATCAGGAGGCTCATCGCCCGCCTGGAGTCGGGCGAACTCGACTGGTCGGGCACCTCCAACCGCGACCGGCTGGAGAACGTGCTCGACCCGTCATGAGAAAGCGGCTGCCAGGGTGCGCCAACACCCTGACAGCCGGACATCCCGCAAGGCGCCTGCCCTGCCTGGAGTCGCAACCTCAGGATAGGCGCCGCGACCACGAGGAGTTGCGCCATGTCCGCCGACGCGGAGATCGTCACCCTGCTCACCCGGCTCGCCGACGCGTGGAACGCCGGCGACGCCACCGCCTACGCCGCCGTCTTCACCGAGGACGCCGACTACGTCACCTTCAACGGCGCGCACCTCCGGGGGCGGGAGGCCGTCGAATCCTCCCACCGCTGGCTGTTCGAGGGGCCGCTGAAGGGTTCCACCATGGCCGCCCCCGGCGGCGACGTCCGGGTCAGGCCACTGGCCGACGGCGCCGCGCTGGTGGTCTTCCGGGGCGGCACCGCCGTCGACGGCCGGCAGCGCGACTCGATCGTCAGCTTCACCGCCGTCCGCACCCCCGAAGGCTGGCGTTTCGCCTCCTTCCAGAACACCAGGGTGACGGCATGACGAGGAAGAAGCTGATCGCCGAGGCGTGCGGGGTCGTCGAGGCGCCGATCGCCCGCGTCTGGGCCGCCGTGGCCGACGAACTGCTGCCCGACGGCAGGCGCTCCGGCCGCTTCACCGTCCAGGACGCGCCCGGTCACACCAGCACCGTGGAGGTCCGGGGTCGTACCGTCGCCTTCCAGGGCGGCTGGTGGTACCGGGGCGAGTGGAGCGTCGAACCGCATCCGGAGGGCGCGCTGCTCGTGCATCGCGTCTTCAACGTGGCGCGGCGGGCGCGCTGGGGCGTGCCGCTCGCCAACCGCATGTTCGTCGGCTTCGCCGGCCGTACGCGTGCGGCCTTCATGGAGACCCTCAGCCGGACGGGACGACGCCTCGGGTGTCCCACCCGCCCGGTCTGAGGGCCGTCAGCCCGCCGGCACGGCGGGCTGCGGCTCCCTGAGCGGGAAGTGGCAGGCCGCCGAGTGCCCGGGGCCGAAGCCGAGCAGGACCGGCTCCTCCTCGGCGCAGCGCGCCTGGGCACGCGGGCACCGGGTGCGGAACCGGCAGCCCGACGGCGGGTCGAGCGGGCTGGGCAGCTCGGAGCCGATGTCCAGCCCGCCGGCGGGCTCCGCCGCGCCGGGGTCCGGCTCGGGGATGGCGGCGATGAGCCCGGCGGTGTACGGGTGGACGGCGCGGAGGTAGACGTCGTCGGCGGAGCCGACCTCGACGAGTTTGCCGAGGTACATCACCCCCACGATGTCCGCGATGTACCGCACGACGGTCAGGTCATGAGAAATCACGACGTAGGTGAGATCGTGGGTGGCCTGGAGCCGCTTCATCAGGTTGAGCACCTGGGAGCGGACTGAGACGTCCAGCGCGCTCACCGGCTCGTCGGCCACGATCACCCGCGGATTGAGCGCCAGCGCCCGCGCGAGCGCGATGCGCTGGCGCTGCCCGCCGGAGAACTCGTGCGGGTAGCGCTCCAGCGCGCTGTGCGGCAGCCCGACCTCGTCGAGCAGCTCGCGGATCGCCGCCAGCTGCTCCGCGGCCGTGCCGATGCCCTGGGCCTCGAACGGCTCGCGCAGGATGGCGCCGACGCGCATCCGAGGGTCGAGGGCGTCGAGCGAGTCCTGGAACATCATCTGCAGGTTGCGCCGGTGCCGTCGCAGGTCGCGTCCGCGCAGCTCGCCGAGTGCGCCGCCGAGCGCGGTGACGCTGCCCGAGGTGGGCTTCTCCAGTGCGACGATCATCCTGGCCAGCGTGCTCTTGCCGCAGCCGCTCTCGCCGACCAGCCCGAAGGTCTGCCCCGGCCGCACCGCGAACGACACCCCGGACACCGCGTTGACGGCGCGCGCCGAGCGGCGCAACGACAGGCGGCCGGTGCCGTACTCCTTGACGAGCCCGTCGGCGACCAGCACCGGCCCCGCCTGGTCGTCGGCCGCCTTCGGCGCGGCCTCCACCGGCCGGGCGGCCGGTTCGAGCGGCCCTTCGACCGGATGCCAGCAGGCCAGCGTGTGTCCCGGCGCCGGCTCGGTGAGCGCCGGGGCCTCCCGCTCGCACCGGTCGGTGGCGTGCGCGCAGCGGGCGGCGAAACGGCACCCGGCGGGCGGGTGCTCCAGGTCGGGCGGCGAGCCGGGGATGGAGAAGAGGGCGCTCTCGCGCCGCTGCGTCAGCCGGGGCGTGCAGGCCAGCAACGCCTGCGTGTACGGGTGCCGCATGCCCGCGAACAGCCGGTCGGTGGTCGCGCTCTCGACCATGCCGCCGGCGTACATGACGCTGACCCGGTCGGCCCAGCGCGCGATCACCCCCATGTCGTGGGTGATCAGCAGCATGGCCATGCCCAGCCGGTCCTTGAGATCGTGGAGCAGCCGCAGCACCTGGGCCTGCACGGTCACGTCCAGCGCCGTCGTGGGCTCGTCGGCGATCAGCACCTTCGGCTCGCAGGACAGCGCCATGGCGATCATGACCCGCTGCCGCAGCCCGCCGGAGAGCTGGTGCGGGTAGTTGCCCATGCGCTCGGCGGGCCGGGCGATGCCCACGAGCGCCAGCATGTCGAGCGCCCGTTCACGGGCCTGCTTCGGGGTCGCGCCGAGGTGCAGCCGGATCGGCTCGGCGACCTGCTCGCCGATGGTCTTGGTGGGGTTGAGCGAGGTCATCGGGTCCTGGAAGACCATCGCGATCTCGTTGCCCCGGACCTTCTGGTACTGCCGTTCCGGCAGGCCCACCAGCTCGCGGCCGTCAAGCTTGATCGACCCCGCGGCGATGTGGCCGCCGGGCGGCAGCAGGCCCATGATCGACAGCCCGGTCATCGACTTCCCGCTGCCGGACTCCCCCACCAGCCCCAGGGTCTCGCCGGGGCGCAGCCTCAGGTCGACGCCCTTGACCACGTCGACGGCGGACTTCCTCAGCCGGATGCTGGTCGACAGGCCCTCGACCGTCAGGACATCGCCGGGCACCACTGGGACCCCTTCCGTGCGGGCGGCCATCAGCGCCGCCTCAGCCGTACGTCGATCGAGTCGCGCAGCGCGTCCCCGACGAAGTTGAACGCCATGACCACCAGGACCAGGCACCCGCCGACCGGGTAGATCAGCCACCAGGCGCCCTCGAACAGGTGGCTCACCCCGTCGGAGAGCTGGGTGCCCCATTCGACGTCCGGGTAGTTGAGCCCGAACCCGAGGAAGCCGAGCAGCGACACCGCGATGATCGCGTCGGCGACCTGGAAGGTGATGTTCACGATCACGACGCCGAGCGCGTTCGGGATCAGGTGCCGGACGATGATCCGCGGCTTCGTCGCGCCCATCACGGTCGCGGCGGCGACGAACCCCCGCGAACGCAGCGAGAGCACCTCGGCCCTGACCAGCCGGGCCGGTCCCAGCCAGGAGAACGCGCCGAGGATCAGGCTGAGCGACAGGACCGTGGAGCTGAACTGGGTGGCGGCGATCAGCACGATGAACAGGAAGGGGATCGACAGCAGCGTGTCGACCAGCCGCATCATGATCCCGTCCACGACGCCGCCGATCAGGCCCGCGATCGTGCCGTACAGCGTGCCGATGGCGGTGGCGATCAGCGCCGCGAACAGCCCTATCTGCAGCGACGCCTGACCGCCCCGCATGATGCGGCCGAGCACGTCGAAGCCCTGGGCGTCGGTGCCGAGCGGGTAGTCGCCGCCCGGCGGCAGCAGGCTGTTGACCGGGTCGACGGCGACCTGCTCGGTGACGTACAGGAGGGGGCCGGCGAAGCAGAAGAGGATGAGCAGGACGATGATGCCGACGCCGGCGACGGCGAGCCGGTTCTGCGCGAACGACCGCACGGCGAGCCGCCATCCGCTGGTGACCTGCTGAGGTGGTGCCGTGTCCGTCATGCGCGCTGCGTCCTCGGGTCGCTGACCGCCACCACCAGGTCGGCCAGCAGGTTGCCCAGCACGGTCAGGACCGAGGCCACCAGGGTGTAGCCGAGCAGCACCGGATAGTCCTGGTTGTTGAGGCTGTTGAAGAACAGCAGCCCCAGGCCCGGATAGTTGAAGACCGACTCGACGACGAGGTTGCCGGCGAGCAGCAGCGGGATCGTCATGCCGATCAGCGTCACCAGCGGCAGGCACGCGTTGCGCAGCAGGTGACGGGTGAGAACCATGCGCATCGACAGGCCTTTCGCCCGCGCCACCCTGATGTAGTCCTGTGCGAGCTGGTCGAGCGCGGCCGAGCGCTGGTACCTGGAGTACAGCGCGACCGTGATGCCGGTCAGCGTCAGCACCGGCAGCAGCATGGCCCGGGGCTCGGTGAAGATCACGAAGGTGGAGCTCGACTGCGACGCCTGGGCCGGCAGGATGCCCAGCCCCAGCGCGAACACCTGGATCAGCAGCATCGCCAGGAGGAACACGGGCATCGAGTACGCGACGAAGGTCAGCGTGGTCAGCACGTTGTCGCCGACGCTGTTGCGCTTGACCGCCTGGAACACGCCCAGCGGGACCGCGACGCAGACGGCCAGCACCAGCGACACGCCGGCCAGCATCGCGGTCCGCCCGGCGTTGTCGGCGAGCAGCGCGTTGACGCTCTGGTTCAGCTTGTAGGAATGGCCGAGGTCACCCTGCAGGAGCTGGCCCAGGTAGGCGAGATACTGCGCGATGAGCGAGCGGTCGTAGCCGTGCTCCCTGTCGAAGGCGGCCACCGCCTCGGCGCTCGCCTGAACGCCGAGGATCGCGCGGCCGGGCGATCCGGACATGCCGTGCAGCAGCATGAAAGTGATCACCGAGACGCCCAGGACCACGATGACCGATGTCACCAGCCGCCGCAGCACGTACTGGGTCACGCTGCCCCCTTCCTTACTTGAGGTACCAGTACTCCGGTGTCAGGACGGAGCTCGGTAGGTTGGCGAAGGCCTCCTGCGGGCCGGACAGCGTGTCCTTCCAGGCCCAGATGGTGTGCGCGGTCGGCAGCCAGAGCACGGGCAGGTCCTTGCTCAGGTGCTCGATCTCGGCCTGGACGGCCTCGCGGTCGTCGCCGTGCACCGAGGCGCGGATCAGCTCGTCGGCCTTGGGGTCGCTGTAGGCGCCCACGTTGCCCGAGCCCTTGGAGTCGAACGTCCCGGTCATCGTCGGGTAGGGCGTGGTGCTGAAGCCGCCCCAGGTCGACATGGCCCATTCGCCGGCTTTCGACGGGGCCGCCGGGACGTTGTAGTTCTGGATCAGGAAGCTGAAGGTCTTCGGCGCGACCGAGATCGCGATGCCGAGCTTGCGGGCCTCCGAGGCGAACGCGGTACTCACCGCGCTGTGCAGCTGCGGCTCGCTGCGGTAGAAGAGGTTGAGTTTGATCGTCTGCCCCTGCGGGATTCCCGCACCGCACTCCGCCGGTCCGGTGCCGGGGCGCTCGCAGGTGGTGGCGCCGCCCGGCACCACCTTCCAGCCGTGCTCCTCCAGCAGCTTGCGGGCGGCCGCCGGGTCGTACGGGTAGGGCGCGGTGGCCCCGGAACCCGGCGCGTACGGCGAGCTCGCCGGCGCGGTGCCGTAACTCTCGGCGGCCGCGCCGTTGTACATGCCCTTGCTGGCGATGTAACCGGGCTGGTCGATCAGGTGCTGCAACGCCTGCCGGACGTAGAGCTGGCCGAGGATCTTGTCGACGTTGTCGGTCGTGTCCTTGAAGTTGAGCATGATGAAGTTGAAGCCCAGCCGGGGCGCGCCGTAGACGTGGTAGCCGGCGGCCTTGAGCTGCCGCACCTGGCTGACGTGGGTCTGGTCGACCGTGGCCATCGTCAGGTTGCCGCTCACGAGCTGGTTGAACTTGGCGGTCTCTGAGGTGAAGGGCCGGAAGTTCAGCGTCTTGATGCGCGGCTTCTGCGGGCCCGTGTACGCCTCGTTCGCGGCCATCGAGTAGAAGTTCGTGGTCACGTCGAAGCCGCTCAGCCGGTAGGGGCCGTTCACCGTCTGCCACAGCGGGTCGGTGGCGAAGGACGCGGGATCGCGCGACGCCTTGTCGAGGTAGGTGTAGATCGCTTCGGCGTTCTTCGGCGAGCCGTGGTCGAGGATCGGCCCGTCGGCCGACGCGCGCGCCCACTTCTTGGCCGGCAGCGGGACGACGTAGGTCAGCTCGTCGGCGGTGAACCACTCGGGGTTGTAGGCGTCCTTCAGCTTCAGCGTCACGGTGCTCGCGGAGGTCGCGGTCGCGCTGGTGACGTTGTCGGGGAACTGGCCGGGCGTGTAGCCGCCCCAGTTCGACGCGTTCTTCTTCAGCGCCGCCTTCAGCAGGTTGATGAAGAAGACCACGTCGCCGGCCTCCACCGGCGAGCCGTCGGACCAGGTGTAGCCCGGCTTCAGCCTGATGGTCACCGTCTTGTTGCCGTCGGCGAACTCGGGCGGCTCGGCCAGGCTGAGCGCCGGGTTGACCTTCGGGCTCGCGCCTTCGGGGAACCAGTAGAGGGGCCGGTACATGAGCCGCTGGAACTGGTACGTCACGTAGGCGGAGTTGAACGCGCCGGGCACGATCGGCAGCATGTAGTAGGGTCCGGCGCCCGGCTGCTGCGCGATGTCGACGGTGCCGCCGTCCTTGGGCGTGCCCGACTGGGCGGGCAGCTCGCCGAAGGTCTGCGCCCCGGCCGTGCCCGCCGTCTTGGTGCCGCCCGTCCGGGTGCCGCCGTCGCCGCCGCTGCCGCCGCTGCACGCGGCGAGCGGCAGGAGGGTGGCCAGCGCCGCCGCGGCGAGGGCGCGCCGGGTGCGGGCGCCGCTCATGAGCGCCCCTCCGGGGTGCGCTGCCGGTCGATGTCATGTCGGTCTACGTTCACGTAGCCTGCTCCTCTTGCCTCTTGGGGGGAGAACTCCGCACCCCGCGTGCCGGCGGCGCTCACGAGCCCCAGACCTCCGTCGCGTAGGCCCCTCACGAGCCCCAGATCTCTTTCGCGTAGGTTTTGAAGTTCAGGCCGAGGATCTTCTCGATCCTGGTCGAGGAGTAGCCGCGCTCGTCCAGCAAGCGCGCCAGCTCCCGGAACTGCTCGACGCCGCGCAGGTCGACGACGAACGGGTAGGTGTCGCTCCGCTCCCCCGCCGCCGCGGCGCCGGCCGCCTGACGCCGCGCCACCTGGTCGGCGAGCCGGTCGCGGTAGGCGTCCAGGTCGTCGATGGCGGTGATCGTCCCGTCGGTGCCGATGCCGACGTGGTCCTCGCCGCACACGTTGACCGCGTGCGCGATGTGCTCCACCACGTCGGCGGCGGCGGCGTGGCCGGTGGCGTTGAGGAACGGCATGAAGTAGATGCCGACGAACCCGCCCCGCGAGGCGACCAGCCGCAACTCCTCGTCGGTCTTGTTGCGCGGCAGGTCGACCAGCGCCCGGCAGCCGGTGTGGTTGATCGAGACGGGCTGCTCGGACACCCGGGCCGCCTCCAGGCAGGTCCGCTCCCCGCTGTGCGACAGGTCGACCATGACGCGGTGCTCGTTGAGCGCCTCCACGACCTGCCTGCCCAGCGGCGTCAGGCCCCGGTTGCCGGGCGCCATCGAGCCGTCGCCGAGCTGGTTGGCCTGGTTGTAGGTGAGCTGGATGACGCGGACGCCCCGGCCGGCGAAGGTCGCGATCCGGCCGGGCCGGTCGTCGACCGCGGCCGCGTTCTGGAAGCCGTAGATGATGCCGATCCTGCCCTGCCGCTTGGCCTCGGCCAGGTCCTCGGCCGTGTCGACCCGCATCAGGTCGTCGTGGTCGCGGATGATCGCGTCCCAGGTGTCGAGCTCGCGCAGGGTGTGCTCGTACGGCGGGAAGTCACCCATCGTGTAGCCGAGGGTCACGTTGATCGCGGTCACGCCGGAGGCGTGCGCGTCGGCCAGCGTGCGCTCGTCGATGGTCAGCTGGTCGCTGGTCTGGACGAGGGCGCCGGCCGCGTCGGCCGACGCGGCGGCGTTCGGGTTGTCCAGCACGCCGAGCGCGTTGACGACCAGGTAGCCGGAGATGTCGACGCTCATGCCGGCGCCCCTTCCCTGTTGTAGTCGGCCCGCTCGTGGCGACGGCCGCGTTTGACGGTCGTGACGACGCGGCGGAGGTGGCCGATGTCCTCGTACGGGTCGTCCGTCACGATCACGAAGTTGGCCAGCTTGCCGGCATGCACGCTGCCCGTCGCGTCCTGGAGGCCCATGGCGGCCGCGCCGCCGAGCGTCGCCGCGCGGACGGCCTCCCGGGGCGGCAGGCCCATCACGTGCACCAGGTGGTGGAGCTCGTCGTGCAGCGAGGGGTACGGGTCGCCGGGCGGCGTCTCGTAGTCGGTGCCGGCGCAGATCGTGACACCGGCGCGGCGCGCGTGGTCGATGAGCCGCTTCACCATGTCGCGCACCAGACCGGCCGCGCCGGGCGGGCTGAGCGGGATGCGGTCCACGACGCTGGTGGTGGCGTCGAGAACGGTGCCGCGCCGCCGCATCTCGCCTACCAGCGCGTCGACGGCCTCCGCCGGCGCGTCCAGGAAGCGCCGGCAGGCGTCCGCCAGGTGGGCGCGCTGATCACGGTAGGACGGGGGCCGGACGCCGCCGAAGTGGTGGGCGAGCATGTGGGCGTGGGACACCACGTCGACGCCGGCCGCCACGACGTCGGCGGGCATGGCGGGGAACACCGCGGCGTGTGCCCACACCTGCATCCCCTGCCGGTGCGCCTCGGCGGTGATGCGGGCGACGAGGCCGGCGTCGAGGTCGGCGTAGACCTTGATCGCGGCGGCTCCGGTGCCGCGGGCCAGGGCGACGGCCAGCGGGAGGTCGGTGCCGTCGTCGATCGCCTGCATCCAGGGCACGGCGCCGGGCGTGGCTCCCTGTGACACCTGCCAGGTGCGCGGGTCGTCGAAGAAGCCCGGACCGGCCATCAGCGCGGCCGAGCAGATGTCGGGGCCGGCGATCTCGCCGAGCAGCGCGGCGCGCCCGAGGTCCGCCATCTGCCGCAGGTCACCGGCCATCTCGCGGATCGCGGTGACGCCGCCGTAGAGCTGCCGGCGCATCAGCCTCTCCGCCTGCTCGCGGTTGGGCGGGGTGGACAGGTGCTGATGCGTGTCGATCAGGCCCGGCAGCAGGAACGCGCCCGCCACGTCGACGGTCTCGCCCCGGGCCAGGTCAGAACGGCTCAGCTCGGCGTCCGGGACGACGGCCTCGATCGCCGGCCCGTCGGTCACCACCGCCATGCCGCGCCGCACCGGAGCACCGGTGCCGTCGATCAGCGACACGTCGCGGTAGATCGTCACCTGCCCCGGCGTGGCGGGCGCACAGGGCGTGGGGGCCGGGTCGTTGCCCGCGACCGGACGCTGCTCTTCGTCGCTCATGGCGATCTTCGGTCTCCGTTCCGGGCTCTGGGAGGATTTTCGTTGTTACATACACCGTAACAACTGTTGCAACAGTAGCAACGTCTGTTATGCTGCGTCAAGCATGGAAAAATGAGCTCAGCGACCGTGGAGGGACCTTGCCCAGACCGGCCAGCTCTGCCGTGGACAAAGCCCTGGACCTCATCGAGACCGTCGTCCGGGCCGATCGCCCGCTCCGCCTCAGCGAGCTGGCGAACCAGGCGGGGATGCACCGCGCCACCGCCTACCGCATCCTCGTCGACCTGGTCCGCCGCGGCTGGATCATGCGGAGCCAGGATCACTACCTGCCCGGCCCCGTGGCGCTGCAGTTCTCCCAGGCGGCGGCCGCCAGCTCGATCGTCGTCCTGAGCCGGCCCGTGCTCCAGACACTGTCCGACCAGACGGAGATGATGGTGAACCTGCAGGTTCTCGAGCCCGAAGGCGGGCGGGTGATCGACGTCGTGCGGCCACCGCGGCTGGCGATGATCACCGACCTGCTGGGCGAGCTGCTGCCGATCCACAAGTTCGCCGGCCCCATGGCGCTGGTGTCCGCGCTCGACGAGACCGCCCGGGTCCCCTACCTGCGCGCCGCCGAGCAGCAGGGCCATCCGGCGGCGGCCAAGGCCGAGCTGCTGGAGGAGATCGAGGCGGCCCGGCGCACCGGCTTCGCCCTGGAGCGCGGGCGCAACGAGGAGGTGATCGCGTCGCTGAGCCGCGCCGTGCTCACCGGCAACGGGCGCCCGATCTGCGCGATCACGATCGTCGGCCTCGACAGCGAGTTCGACGACGCCACGCTGGCCAAGCTGAAGGACCACCTCACCACCGCCACGGACGAGCTGCGGCGCGCCCTCGACGGCACGGCCGCCGGAGCCGACCTTGACTGACACCGCGGTGAGGGGGGTTCTCGTCCTGGACCGCGACCAGACCAGGGCGGCATTACCGTCCGACGCGCTCCTCGCCGCGGTGCGCACGGCGCTCGTCGCCATCAGCCGGGGGGAGGCCTCCGCGCCGCCGCGCGTCGCGGCCCGCTCGGCGCACGGGCTGCTCGGCGCGATGCCGGGCTACGTGCCCCGGCTCGGGCTCGCCGCCAAGCTCGTGTCGGTCTTCTCCGCCGTCACGGCGGGGGGCCACGGCGCCCATCGCGGCATCGTCGCCTACTTCGACGACGAGACCGGCCGGCCGCTGGCGGTCATGGACGCCGAGACGATCACCGCGGTGCGCACCGCGGCCACCGCGACCGTGGCCATGCGGGCCCTGGCGCGACCGGACGCCGCCCGCATCGCCGTGATCGGCACCGGGACCCAGGCCCGCGCCCAGATCGCGCTCGTCGCGGCGATGGAGTCGGCCGAGCTGCTGGTCGGCGCCCGCGATCGGCAGCACGCCGAGCGCATCGCCGCCCCGTTGCCCTCGGCCTCCGCGACCAGCATCGAGGCCGCCACCCGGAACGCGGACGTGGTCTTCTGCTGCACCTCCAGCAGGGAGCCGGTGCTGCGCCGGTCCTGGCTCGCCGACGGCGTGCACCTCAGCTCGGTCGGCGGCTCCGAGGGGCCCGAGTTCGACGGGGACACGCTCGGGGCGTCGTCGCTGTTCGTGGAGTGGCCGGGCGCCGTGACCGAGCCGCCCCCGGCCGGCGCCTGGGAGCTGCAGGGCACCGACCCGGCGCGGGCGGAGCTGATCGGCGCCGTCCTCGACGGCGCGCATCCGGGCCGCCGGTCGGCCGGGGAGCTGACGGTCTTCAAGTCCACCGGGCATGCCGCGCTCGACGTCGCGGCGGCCTCGGTGGCCTACCGGGTGGCCCGCGAGCGCGGGCTGGGGTTCAGCGTCGACCTGTGATCGCGTACGCCGCCCGCCCCGTCATTCGGCGGGCGGCACCGCGACGACCGGCCGGTTCGCCAGCGGGCTGGAGAAGATCATGGTGCTCGACGGCTTGCCGTAGACGGCCAGCCGGTCGATCAGGGACTCGAACGCGGCCATCGACGGCACAGCGATCTTGAGGATGCTGCACACGTCGCCGGTGACCCGGTGGATCTCGCGGATCTCCGGCCAGGCCGCCACCTCGGGGTCGCGCAGCACGCAGGTCGGCCCGTAGCAGGTCAGCTGCACGAAGGCGGCCACCCCCCAGCCGACCCGCCCCGGGTCAACCGTGGCGTGGTAGCCGGTGATCACGCCGGTCTCCTCCAGGCGGCGGATCCGCTCGGCCACGGCCGGCGGCGACAGGTGGACCCGGCGCGACAGCTCGTTGAAGGAGAGCCTCGCGTTGTCCTGGAGCTCGCGCAGCAGCTCCCAATCCATGGCATCCATCGCGGCTCTTTCGTTCGCAAAGCGGTTGGGCGGATATCCGTACCGAATGTAAGGCCAATCGAGAGAAAGGCCACTTCATCGGCATTCCATCACACCGTATCGCCTCGGCATCATGAGAGGCCGACACAAGCGAAAGGAATGCCGCATGCCACGCGTACGTCCGATCTCAGCCGGTGAACGGGCCGAGCGGGCCAGGGCCGGGGGCGGGCTGCCGACCCTCGACTTCGAGCAGGAGACCCCGTACGACACCTATGTCGGCACCGGCGCCCTCCTCGACCTGCAGCGGCCCATCAGCGACGCCCCTGGCGAGATGTCGTTCCTGGTGATCACGCAGGTGATGGAGCTGTACTTCAAGCTCATCGCCTACGAGCTGGGAGGCGCCCAGGAGTCGCTGCGCGCCGATCGGGTGCCGGACGCGACCCAGGCGCTGCGCCGTACCGCCCTGCACCTGGAAGGGCTGAACGGCAGCTGGCGGGGGCTGAGCTGGATGACGCCGTCGGACTTCAACCGGTTCCGCGACCTGCTCGGCGAGGCTTCGGGGCTGCAGTCCGGCATGTACCGGCTGGTGGAGTTCAGGCTCGGGCTGAAGAGCGAGGCGCTGCTGCGGCCGTTCAGGCGCAGCCCCGGCGGTGACGCCCTGCGCCGCGCGTTCGGCGAGCCGAGCGTCTGGGACGACACCGTCGCGCTGCTCGCCCGGCACGGCCACGACCTGCCGGACGACGTGCTCGGCCGCGATCACGGCGCCGAGTACGAGCCGCACGACGCGGTCGAGCGTGCCTGGGTGGCGGTCTACCGGGACGACTCGCCCGGCAACCAGCTCAGATGGCTCGGTGACGCGCTGACCGAGGTCGCCGAGCGGTTCGGCGACTGGCGCTACCAGCACGTGGCCGCGGTGCGCAGGTCGATGGGGGCCAAGCCGGGCAGCGGCGGCTCCAACGGGCTGGCCTGGCTCGAACGCAGCATGACGCGAGTGGTCTTCCCGGAGCTCTGGTCGGCCCGTACCCACATGTAAGGACAAATCATGACTGAAGATGACGCGCGGCGGCGGGACGCCGACGATCCCGGCCACCGGGACCTGTTCCTGATCCCGCCCGCCCCGGGCGGGGCCCATCGGGAGTGCGCCTACTTCGCCGGCAACTCGCTCGGGCTGCAGCCCCGAGCCGTCCGCGACGGCCTGCTGGGCGACCTCGACGCGTGGGCCGGGCTCGGCGTGGAGGGCCACCTGTCGGGAGAGCGCCCCTGGGCCCGCTACCCCGAGCTCCTCGTCGAGCCCGCCGCGCGGCTGGTCGGCGCGCTGCCCGAGGAGACGGTCGTGATGAACACGCTGACCGTCAACCTGCACCTGCTGATGGTCTCCTTCTACCGGCCGCGCGGCGAGCGCGTCCGCATCCTCGTCGAGGAGTCCGCGTTCCCCTCCGACAGCTACGCGGTCCGCAGCCAGGCGCGCTTCCACGGCCTCGACCCCGACACCACCGTGGTCAGGACGGCCGACCCCCTCGGCCACCTCGCCGCCGAAGGCGACAGGGTCGCGCTGGTGCTGCTCGGCGGCGTCAACTACCTCACCGGCGAGCTGCTGGACATCCCCGCGATCACCCGGGCCGCGCACGCCGCGGGCGCGACGGTCGGCTGGGATTTGGCCCACGCCGCCGGGAACGTCCCCCTGCGGCTGCACGAGTGGGGGCCCGACTTCGCGGCCTGGTGCTCCTACAAGTACCTGAACTCCGGCCCCGGCGCCCTCGCCGGCGCCTTCGTCCACCAGCGTCACCTCGGCGACCCGGCGATCCAGCGTTTCGAGGGCTGGTGGGGCACCGATCCCGGCACGCGCTTCCGCATGGATCCCGTCTCCAGCCCGCCCCCGAACGCCGGAGCCTGGCAGCTCTCCACCCCGCCCGTCTACGCCATGAGCGCGATCCGCACCTCGCTCGCACTCTTCGACACGATCGGCATGACGGAGCTGCGCGCCCGCAGCATCCGCCTGACCGCCTACCTGGAGAGCCTGCTCGACGAGTGCACAGTGGTCACCCCGGCCGAGCCGGAGCGCCGCGGCTGCCAGTTGTCGCTGCGCGTGCCCGACGCCGGCGGCCTGTCGAGAAGGCTGAGCCAGGCGCACGGGGTGATCGCCGACTCCCGCAACCCCGACATCCTGCGGCTGGCCCCGGCACCGCTCTACTCGACGTATCACGACTGCTGGCGCGCCGCCGAGGCCATCAGGAAGGAGCTGTGACGGGCAGGCCGTCATGCCGGCCTCACGCGGACGGCGTACTGTACGTGATCGCGATCAGTCCCGGCGTGGCCGCCCGGCGGCCTCCTGCCGATCCGTAGGAAGGTTCCACCATGACCATCGTCACCGCCGACCTGTACGACGAGCGCGGCGAGCAGTTCGACTCCTGCGACCTGCAGCTGCGCCAGTACGGCGGCCGCCGCGCCTTCTCCGGGCGGATCGTGACCGTGCGCTGCCACGAGGACAACGTCCTGCTCAAGTCGGTCCTGGCCGAGCCCGGCGAGGGCCGCGTCCTGGTCGTGGACGGCGGCGCCTCGCTACGCTGCGCGGTCATGGGCGACGTCATCGCCGGGATGGCCGTGACGAACGGCTGGGCCGGGGTGGTCATCAACGGCGCGGTCCGGGACGTCGTGGCGCTGGGCGAGCTGGACCTGGGCATCAAGGCGCTCGGCTCCAACCCCCGCAAGAGCCGCAAGCAGGGCGCCGGGGAGCGCGATGTGCCGGTCACCTTCGGCAACGCCGTCTTCTCCCCCGGCGCCGAGCTCTTCTCCGACGACGACGGCATCCTCGTGACCCGGGCACAGCGCACGGCCTGACGGCGCGGCCCGAAGGACGCGCCGCGATCCGCCGCCACCACTCCGCCGCCCGGGCGCCGGTCGGGTTCGACGAGTTCCGGGTCCGCGACGGCCGGGTCCGGTCCTGCCGCGACCACCTCAGCCCCCTCGCGCCCATGGAGGCACGCGGCACCGGGGAGACCTGAGGCCCCTCCCGGCCCGCGAGCAGGGGACGGGCTCAGCCGGGCTCAGCCGGGCTCGCCCGCGAGCACGGCGACGGCTTCGACCTCGACGAGCTGGTCGCTGTAGCCGAGCACGGTCACGCCGAGCAAGGTGCTGGGCACGTCGTGCTCACCCATGTACTCCCGGTACACCTGCCACGCCGCGACGAGGTCGCTCTGCCGGGAGGAGGCCACGTAGACGGTGGTCTTGACGACATCGGTCAGCGCCGCGCCCGCCCCTTCCAGCGCGGTCACGAGGTTGCGCATCACCTGATGCGCCTGGCCGGCGTAGTCGCCGATCGCGACGGTGTCGCCGTTGAGGTCGAGGGGACAGGCGCCTGCCACCCAGATCGAGCGCACCGGCGCGTCGGCGACCGCGGCGTAGGCGTACTCCACCTGCTGCGTGAGCTGGTGGTTGCGGATCAATCTGACACTCTTGCTCATGTCTTGCTCCATCCAGAAGGTTCATCATGCCGAATTCATCGGGGCCGGCTCGGTGAGCGCCCCGGGATCGCGACGATCTCATCCGACTCCGTGCCGCTCATCCGACTCCGTGCCGCCGGACCACGTGAGCGCGGGCGCGAGGGCCGCCAGGACGTGCCCGGCCGAAGCCCGGTACCCCGCCACCAGATCGACCCCGTTCGTAAGCATTCGGCTATGATCTGCACGTGCCTATCGTCTGTCAACTGAATATCTTGGACCCGTGACGAGCCGCCGCGACCTGGCCGAGATGCTGCATCCGCTCCTGCGGTCGCTCGTCGCCGCCGAACGCCCCGTGCTGGCGGCGCACGGGGTGTCCATGTGGGGCTACGCCGTGCTCGGCGCGCTGGACGACGGTTCGGTACGCACCCAGGCGGCGCTCGCCGACGCGATCGGCGCTGACAAGACCCGCATCATCGGCACCCTCGACACCCTGCAGGCAGCCGGTCTCATCACCCGCGAACCCGACCCGCGCGACCGCCGCGCGCGCATCCTCGCGATCACCGGCGCGGGCCGCGAGATACGCCGCTCGGTCCGGGCCGAGATCCAGGCCGGCGAGGAGCGTCTGCTGGCGCACCTGCCCGAGGCCGACCGGCGCGGCTTCCTGCGCGCCCTCCACGCACTCCACCGGCTCGCCCGGCAGCCCGGGTGAGGCCGGGACCGGGCCGGACACCGGGCCGGTGGACATAGCATGGCCTGGTGGGATCGTTGTGGCCGGTGTGCTCACCTGGCGACGAGCGCCGTCGCGGGTGATCGTCCGTCAGGCCGCCGCCACGAGACGCCCCGCCACCGTCCCTTGATCCGCTGTGCCGGGAGTGTGCATGAGCGACCGCCTCACCGCCTCGATGATCAGCCAGGCGGCCGAACGGTTGCGTCCGGTGACCAACCGCACCGCGCTGGAGCCGAACGAGCGGCTGTCCGGCCTGCTCGGTGGCCAGGTGCTGCTCAAGCGCGAAGACGCGCAGGTCTGCCGCTCCTACAAGGTGCGCGGCGCGTACAACCTGATCGCCTCGCTCACGGAGGCGGAGCGGCGGCGCGGCGTGGTGTGCGCGAGCGCGGGCAACCACGGGCAGGGCGTCGCGTTCGCCTGCGCGCGCCTGGGGATCAGCGGTCGTGTGTACGTCCCGTCCACCACGCCGAGGCAGAAGCGTGAGCGCATCGCGGCGCTCGGCGGCGACCGGGTGGAGGTCGTGGTCGGCGGCGGCACCTACGACGAGGCCAGCGGCGCCGCGCACGCCGACAGCGAGCACGGCGGCGCCGTCTACGTGCATCCGTTCGACGACGTGCGGACGATGGCCGGGCAGGGCACGGTCGGCCTGGAGATCCTGGCGCAGTGCGAGGAGGCGCCGGGCACCGTGGTCGTCCCGGTCGGCGGAGGCGGCCTGATCAGCGGCATCGCCGTCTGGCTGCGCGAGCACTCGCCCGCCACCCGCATCGTGGGCGCCGAACCCGCCGGAGCGGCCAGCATGCGCGCCGCCCTGGCCCACGGCGGGCCTCTCGCGCTGCCCGAGCTGGACACCTTCGTGGACGGCGCCGCCGTCGGGAGAGTGGGAGACTCCACGTTCCCCCTGGTCAGGGAGCTGGTCGACGAGATCGTCGCGGTCGACGAGGGCGCGGTGTGCACCGAGATGCTGGATCTCTACCAGTCCGACGGCATCATCGCCGAGCCCGCCGGGGCTCTCGCCGGCGCGGCCGCCCGCGAGCTCCTGCCGTACGCCCCGGACGGGCCCGTGGTGTGCGTGGTGTCGGGCGGCAACAACGACGTCAGCCGCTACAACGAGGTGCTCGAACGCTCCCTCGTGCACATCGGGCTGAGGCACTACTTCCTGGTGACCTTCCCGCAGCGGCCCGGCGCCCTGCGCCACTTCCTGGACGAGGTCCTGGGCGAGGGCGAGGACATCATCGCCTTCGAGTACGTCAAGAAGAACAACCGCGAGACCGGCCCGGCGCTCGTCGGCATCGAGCTGGAGCGGCCCGGCGACCTCGACAGCCTGCTGGTCCGGATGAAGGCCGGCCCGCTCACGGTCGAACGCATCCCGCCGGGGTCGCCGCTGTTCACGTTCCTCCTCTGACCACGGCAGCTCCCGGGCCACTCCGGTTGCCGTCTGCTGACACAGCTGGGGAAATCTGTGACTATTCACCATGTGGCGGACGAACTCCAGGTCGCGGCAGGGCGGCACGGCCCCCTCGCAAGATTCACCGCCGTCCCGGCGTCGCCCGACGTGTACGCCCTGGGGGAAGGCCCGCTCTGGGACGCCGCTCGCGCGCGGCTGCTCTGGGTGGACATCGTCGCCGGGGCCGTGCACGAGGGCACCCTCGACCACGGCGGGGTCACCGCCACGCGCCGGCACGCCTTCGGCTCCACCGTGGGCGCGGTCGCCGTCGCCGCCGACGGCACGCTGATCGTCGCGGAGAAGGAGACCCTCACCAGGATCGACGTGGACGACCGCCGCACCGAACTGGCCCGGGTGCTGCCCGAGGGCGCGCCCAGCAGGCTGAACGACGGTGCGGTCGACCCGGCGGGCCGGTTCCTCGTCGGCAGCCTGGCTCAGGACGACCGCCACGGGCTGGAGGTGCTGGCCCGCCTCGACGCGGGCGGGGTGACCTACCTCGACACCGACCTCGTCCTGTCCAACGGCCTGGCCTGGATCGATGACCGGCTCTACAGCGTGGACACCGTCCCCGGCACGATCTGGGTACGCGACTACGACCCGGCCACCGGCGAGACGGGCCCCAGGCGGAAGGCGTTCACGATCACCGACGGCAAGCCCGACGGCATGTGCGCCGACGCCGACGGCAACCTGTGGATCGCCAACTGGGGCCGCGGCCGCGTCGAGTGCCGCACCCCCGCCGGCGACCTGCTGGCCACCGTCGAGACCGGCGCCCCGCACACCACCAGCGCCGCCTTCGCCGGCCCCGACCTCGACGTCCTCGTCATCACCACCTCCACCCGCCACCTGACCGGCCCCGGCCCTCGCGACGGCCGGCTGTTCACCGCCGAGGTCGGCGTGCGCGGGCTGCCTGCCCCTTACTGGTCTACGGAGAATCTGCCGTGCATCTGATGCGTATCGGCGCGCCCGGCGCCGAGAAGCCGGTCGTCCGCGTCGACGACACCCACTACGCCGACGTCTCCGACATCACCCCCGACTTCGACGAGAAGTTCTTCGCCGCCGGCGGCCCCGCCCTGCTCGCAGCCCTGCTCGCCGACCGGGTCGCCCGGGGCGACGTGCGGGAGTTCGCCGGGGAGCGGATCGGCGCGCCGTTCGCCCGCCCGCACCAGATCCTGTGCATCGGCCTCAACTACAGCGACCACGCCGCCGAGACCGGCCACCCCGTCCCCGACGAGCCGATCCTGTTCACCAAATCGCCCAACACCCTCGTCGGCCCCCACGACGACGTACGCATCCCGCGCGGCTCGACCAAGACCGACTGGGAGGTGGAACTGGGCATCGTGATCGGCCGCCGCACCTCCTACCTGGACTCCGTGGAAGAGGCGAAGGCCGCGATCGCCGGATACGTCCTGGTCAACGACGTCAGCGAACGCGCCTTCCAGATGGAACGCGGCGGCCAATGGAGCAAAGGGAAGTCCGCCGAGACCTTCAACCCGGCCGGCCCCTGGCTGGCGACCACCGACGAGATCCCCGACGTCACCAGCCTGGGCATGTGGCTCGACGTCAACGGCGTGCGCCGCCAGACCGGCACCACCAAGACCATGATCTTCAACCCGTACGTGATCGTCCACCACCTCAGCCAGTTCATGGTGCTGGAACCCGGCGACCTCATCAACACCGGCACCCCGCCCGGCGTCGGCATGGGCCACGACCCGCAGATCTGGCTCCAGCCCGGCGACGTCGTGGAGCTCGGCATCGACGGCCTCGGCACCCAGCGCCAGCACGTCATCGGCCCCCGGTAGTGCGCGCACTGGTGCTCACCGGCCCCGGCAAGGCCGAGGTCCAGGAGGTCGAGCCGCCCGTCGCGGCACCCGGCGAGGTGGTGGTGGCCGTCGAACGGGCCGGCGTGTGCGGCACGGACATGGAGCTGTTCAGCGGCGAGATGAGCTATCTGCGCACCGGCCGCTCCCGGTACCCGTTACGGCCCGGCCACGAGTGGTGCGGGCGCGTCACCTCGGTCGGCGCGGGCGTGGACGACGACCGGCTCGGCCGGCGCGTCACCGGCGACACCATGCTCGGCTGCGGACGCTGCGACCGCTGCCGAGGCGGCCGCCATCACGTCTGCGCCGACTCGGCCGAGATCGGCATCAGCCGGGGCCGCGCGGGGGCGCTGGCCGAGCAGCTCGCGGTGCCCGCCACGGCCGTGCACCTCCTGCCGGACACCGTGGATCCCGCGCTCGGCGCGCTCGCCGAACCCGGCGGCAACGCGCTGCGGGCCGTGCGCGCCGCCGCGCTGGAGCCGGGCGAGCGGCTGCTCGTCCTGGGCACGGGCACGATCGGCCTGCTCGTGGCGCTGTTCGCGCGCGCCCGGGGCATCGACGTGCACCTGATGGGCCGCGACCAGGAGGCCCTGCCGCCGGCCCTTCAGCTCGGCTTCGACGACGTCTGGACCCGGCGCTCGCTGCCGCCGCTGCCCTGGGACGCCGTCGTCGACGCCTCCAACGCGGCCGAGCTGCCCGCCCTCGCCGTGCGCCTCGTCGAACCCGCCCGGCGCGTCGTCTACATCGGGCTGGCAGGCGCCCCGTCCACGGTCGACACGCGCGACCTGGTGCTCAAGGACGTCACCGCCGTCGGCGTGCTGGGCGGTTCGGCCGGGCTGGAGGGAGCCATCGCCGCCTACGCCGACGGCTCGGTGGACGCCCGCCCGCTCGTCGCCGCCACGATCGGTCTCGCCGAGACCGCCGGCGTCCTCGCCGGCCGCCGTCCCGCAGGCGCCGGGCCCGGCCCGAAAATCCACATCGACCCGCGCCGCTGAACCGGACCCGGCGTCCGGCGATCGTCCCCGACAGGGGATCACCCGCCGGTGCCGTGCTCCCGCGCGCGGTTCGCGGTGAATTCGGCGATCTGCTCGGCGAGCACTTGCGGCGCGTCGAGGTGGACGAAGGTCCTGGCGTCCGGCACCTCGACGAACTCGGCGTCGTGGAACGCCTGCCCGAGGCGCCGGCCGAGGGCGACGGGGAACGCGCGATCGGCCGTGCCCCAGACGATGCGGACGGGCTTGCGGAAGTCGCCCAGCCTGGTCGAGACGTCGAGCAGGTCGCGCGGGTCGACGGCGCGCAGGAAGCGGACGGCGTCCTGCCGGATCCGCGCGTCGGTGAGGGCGGGCTCGATCCACGACCGGGTCTGGGCGGCGTCCAGCTTGCGGGCCAGTAGCCCGAAGCCCAGCGGCGAGTGCCGGAATCCGCGCACGCGCATCGGGAGCAGGTTGACCTTCATCCGCCGCTGACCGGCGAGCAGCCGGAAGACGACGTTGAACGGGAAGGGCGGGAAGGTGTCGAACGCGTCGCAGTTGGTGAGCAGGACGCGCCCGACCCGGCTCGGGCCGGTGTCGATGACGTACTGGGCGAGCGCCCCGCCGGTGTCGTTGCCGACGAGGGTGACGTCGTCGAGGCCGAGCGCTTCGAGGAAGGCGCGGATCTGCCCGGCGACGCCGCGCGGTGACTGGTCGGCATCGGGACGCATCGGTCTGCGGTGCGCGCCCAGCGGCCAGTCCGGCGCGTACGACCGGATGCCCCGCGCGGCGAGCAACTCGGCGACGCCGGACCAGACGGCGCCGTTGACGAGGAAGGCGTGCACGAACACCACCGGCGCCAGGGCGGAGTCGGCCGGCCCGGCCGCACGGTAGTCGAGGGGGCCGCTGGGAAGCTCGATCGTCGGCATGGGACGCTCCTTCGCTCCGCGGTGAAGTAACATACAGTGTGTATGAAACTTACGGACAGACTGTATGAAAAGTTCAGCGAGAACGCAAGCGGAGCGGACGGCCGCCACCCGCGCGGCGCTGGTGGCGGCCGGCCGGAGGCTGTTCGCCGAGCACGGTTTCGCGGGCGTGGGCACCGAGACGCTGGTGCGCGAGGCCGGGGTCAGCCGGGGCGCCCTGTACCACCAGTTCGGTGACAAGACCGAGCTGTTCGCCGCCGTCCTCGCCGACGTCGAGGGCGAGGTCACGCGGAGTCTCGCCACGGCGGTGCTCGCGGAGGGCGAGGCCGACTTCGTGACCACGATGAGGCGCGCGGTCGACGCCTGGCTCGACGCCTGCGGGAGCGCCGACGTGCAGCGGATCGTGCTCATCGACGGCCCGGCGGTGCTCGGCTGGGTGCGCTGGCGTGCCATCTGCCAGCCGCACATCCTCGGGCTGATCGAGTCGGTGCTCGCCGCGGGCGTCGCGAACGGCACCCTGCTCCCGCTGCCGGTGAAGCCGCTCGGGCACATCCTGCTCGCCATCGCCGACGAGGCCGCCCTGTACCTGAACGCGGCCACCGACCACGCCACGGCACGGGACGAGCTCACGCGGGTCATCGAGCCCCTCGTACGGGCGCTCGTCAAGCCCTGACCACGCCGGGCCGAACCGGGCGCGGGTTCCGCAGAGCAGAATTGGCTGTTCTGCAGAGTGCGCCAGGAGCAGCATGGGCCGCATGAGCACCCAAGACTCCCCGGTGCGGCTCCACGCGGCCGACGCGCCGGGCCAGCCCGACGTCACCCCCGCGCTCGAAGACCTCTACCGAGGTTTCGAGCAGGAGCTGCTGGTGCCGCTGTGGACGGAGATCGGCGACCTGATGCCGGCGCATCCCCGGTCCCGGGCGGTGCCGCACCTGTGGCGCTGGGCGAACCTGCGCGGGCTCGCCGAGCGGGCCGGCGCCCTCGTCCCGGTCGGCCGAGGCGGCGAACGGCGGGCGATCGCGCTGGCGAACCCGGGCCTGGGCGGCCGCCCCTTCGCGACCCCGACGCTGTGGGCCGCGATCCAGTACCTGATGCCCGGCGAGGACGCCCCCGAGCACCGCCACACCCAGCACGCCTTCCGCTTCGTCGTCGAGGGCGAGGGCGTGTGGACGGTCGTGAACGGCGACGCCGTGCCGATGCGCCGCGGCGACTTCCTGCCGCAGGCCGGCTGGAACTGGCACGCCCACCACAACGCGACCGACCGGCCGATGGCCTGGATCGACGGCCTCGACATCCCGTTCCAGTACGTAACCGAATCGCAGTTCTTCGAGCCCGGCCGCGACGCGATCGGCGACGCCGAGCGGATCACGCCCGAGCGGTCCCGGTCCGAGCGGTTGTGGGCCCACCCCGGGCTGCGCCCGCTGTCCGTCGGCGAACTCGGCCCGGGCACCCCGCTGCTGTCCTACAAGTGGGAGTTCACCGATCGCGCCCTGGCCGACCAGCTCTCCCTGGAGGCCGAGGGCTTCGGCGGCACCGTCGAGCCCGGCCACGCCGCCGTACGGTACACGGATCCGGCCACCGGGGGCGACGTCCTGCCCACGATCCGGGTCGAGACCCACCGCGTCGTCCGCGGCGCCGAGACCACCCCGGTACGCGAGACCGGATCGTCGGTCTACCAGGTCTTCGACGGCTCCGGCACGGTCACCGTCGGCGCCAGGTCCTGGTCGGTCAGCCGAGGCGACCTGTTCGTCGTCCCTTCCTGGGAGCCCTTCTCCGCCCGGTCCGAGGCCGGCTCCACCGACTCCGGCTCCGGCGCGCTGGACCTGTTCCGGTTCAGCGACGCCCCGGTCTTCGAGGCCCTCCGGCTCAACCGCACTCACGTCGAAGGGGGCGCCCGATGAGGGTCGCCGCCGGCCCGCCGGCGAGGCCGGTGGACGTCCTGATCGCCGGAGGCGGCATCGGCGGCCTGAGCGCCGCCTTCGCGCTCGCGCGCGAGGGCGTGCGGGTGCGCGTGCTGGAGGCGGCCCGCGAGTTCGGCGAGGTCGGCGCCGGTCTCCAGATCGCGCCCAACTGCACCCGGATCCTGCACGAGTACGGGCTGCTCGACGAGGCCAGGAGTCTCGGCGTGCTGCCCGGGAGCATGGTGATGCGCGACGCCGTCGACGGGCGCGAACTGACCCGCCTGGACCTGGCCGACCTGGAACGCGAGTACGGCTTCCCGTACATGGTCATGCACCGCACCGACCTGCACGGCATCTTCCTGCGCGCCTGCCGGGGCGCGGGAGTCGACCTGATCACCGGCGCCCGGGTCAGCGGCTACGAGAACACCGCCTCCGGCGCCCGGGTGCTGCTCGCGGACGGCCGCGCCGACGAGGCCCGGATCGTCATCGCCGCCGACGGCCTGCACTCGGTGGCACGCGGGCTCCTGTCCGGCGACGAGCCGGTCAGCTCGGCCTACGTCGCCTACCGTGCCGCCATCCCCGTCGAACGCGCCGGGCGGGACGTCGACCTCGGCGAGGTCTCGGTGCACGTCGGCCCGCACTGCCACTTCGTCCGCTATGGGCTGCGCGGCGGCGAGATGCTCAACCAGGTGGCGGTCTTCCGCTCGCCGAAGGCTCTGGCGGGCGAACAGGACTGGGGCACGCCCGACGAGCTCGACGACGCCTTCGCCGGGACCTGCCGGGACGTCCGGGCCGGCATCCCGCTGATGTGGCGTGACCGCTGGTGGCGGATGTACGACCGCGACCCCATCATGACGTGGGTCGACGGGTGCGTCGCGCTGCTGGGCGACGCCGCCCACCCGCCGCTGCAGTATCTGGCGCAGGGCGCGGTCATGGCCATCGAGGACGGCTGGGTGCTGGCCAGGCACGTCGCCGCGCGCCGCGCCGGCGACGGCTCGATCGACTGGCGGGGCGCCCTCGCCGCTTACGAGGCCGTCCGGTCCGAGCACTGCCGGCGCGTCGTGACGACGGCCCGCGCGTGGGGCGAACTGTGGCATCTGGACGGCGACGCCCGCCTCCGGCGCAACGCGCTCCTGCGGGCCCGCGACATCCGCGACTACTCCTTCACCGACTGGATCTACGGGCCCACGGCGCTGACGCCGGAGGAGGAGCCGCCGATGTTCACGCCGATCCCGCTGGATCGCGCCGACGTCCTCGGCCCGACCGGCGACGCGGGCCGGGAGGCGCGCGCCCGCGCCTGAGGACTCACCCGCCGTCCGGCTCTGTCCCGTTCCGCCGCTCCGTGCATGACGCGCGGGAGTTCCGCCGAGACGTTCGTGCGCAGTTCATCCTCGGTGCGCGTACTCGGCGAGACCGTCGGCCATCCGCCGCATGAAGCGGGTCAGGTACCACCGCCAGAAACCGCCCGAGAGCGGCAGCCGGGGGTCGAAGACGGCGGACCAGGTGATGTCGGTGCCCCCGGCGGGCGCCGGGGCGAGATCGACGGTCCCTCGGTAGGACCGGAAGGGCCCGCCCTCGTTGTCGTAGACGAACCGCCGATCGGTGACCAGGTCGACGATCCGCTCCCGGGAGACGCTCCGGCCGGTGCGGAAGATCCTGGTGTCGCCGATCCGCTGCACCTCGGGGTCGCCGTCGACGTCGGCGGAGTCGATGGGGGACCACGACGGCCAGGTGGCCGCCCGGACGAGCGCCGCGTAGACGGCGCCGGGAGCGGCCTGGGAACGCGCGGTCACGCGGTAGGAGTACGGCATGTCCCCGACCGTAGGCACCGCCGCCGTCCGGGGACATGCGCGCGATTGCCGAGGATCGATCAGTTCTTGCGGTAGGCCGAGGGCCGGACGCCGGTCTGGCGCAGGAAGGCCGACGACAGCGCGCCCGGGCCGGCGAACCCGCACCGCCGGGCGATCCGCTCGACGCTGAGGGAGGTGGTCGACAGGAGCCGCCGCGCCCGCTCGATGCGCAGCCGGGTGAGGTAGCGGTGCGGGGTCTCCCCGGTGGCGTCCCGGAAGACGCGGACGAAGTGGTACACGCTCAGGTGGACCTCGGCGGCGATGACGGCCAGGGTCAGAGGCTCCGCCAGGCGCTCCCGCATGACGGCGATGCCCGCGCGGACGGCGGCGTGCTCGGGGCCGGGCAGGCGCTCGTCCCGGCCCCGGGCCAGCAGGTGCGTCGCGAGGAACGCCGCGGCGGACTCCGCGTACAGGTCACCGGCGGCGCCGGCGCCCGGCAGTGCGCGCAGGACCTGCTCCACCACCGGGTCTCCGGCCCGCAGGCCGGCGGACAGGGCTTCGAAGTCGGGCTCAGGCCCGTCCAGCGCTCCGGCGGCCCGCCGGACGGCCGGCGCCGGGATGTGCACCTGAACGGTGCTCAACCCGGACGCCGCCCGGTAGCTGAGCGAGGTGGCGCGCCCGGGGACCATGAGCTCCAGGTGGCCCGGCGCCCAGCGGCGCCGGACGGGTCTCCCGCCCGCGTGGGTCCGCATGTCGGCGTTCCCGGCCGTGCAGAGCACGAGGTGCAGGTCGGACACCGCGGGGAGCGCGAGGTCCTCGGCCTCGGGCGCGTGCCGGAAGCCCTGCACGAGCAGTGACCGCCAGCCGGCGTCGTCCCAGCTGTTGTACGTGTGCCGCACGTAGGCGGAGGTGTCGAAGCCGGCATAGGCCGCCACGTCGAAGTCGGCCGAATCGATCACCTCACGAGTTTAGGGGCGCCGGCATCCCGTCGGCGAACAGTCGCGCGTCGACCCGGTCCAGCGCGACGCGCAGCGCGCCCAGGGCGACGCTGTCGGCGCCGAGGTCGGAGGCCCTGATCTCGGGGACGCGCAGGCAGAGGCGGCGCAACTCCCGCTCCAGGGGGTCGATGAGCAGGTCGGCGGAGCGGGAGTAACCGCCGCCGAGGATGACGACCTGCGGGTCGAGGGCCAGCACCAGGGCCGCGGCCCCGACGGCCAGGTCCTTGACGTAGCGGCGCAGGGCGGTCCTGGCGTCGCGGTCGCCTTCGCGGGCGCGTTCGAAGACCCAGGCGGCCTTGTCGTTGGGGTGGATGTCGGCCGGCACGCCGGGGCAGTTCTCGATGTGGGAGGGGGCGGAGAGCCAGCGGACCGCCTTGAGCGCGCCGATCTCGCCGGCCGCTCCCCCGTAGCCGCGCCGCAGCGTGCCGTCGAGGATGAGGCCGGCTCCGGTGCGCATGCCGGCCAGCAGGTAGACGATGTCGTCGGCGTCCTGCGCGGCGCCCTGCCAGCGTTCGGCGACGGCGGCGAGCTTGCAGTCGTTCTCGACCAGGATCGGGCAGGCGAACCGGCCGGCGAGGTGCTCGGCGGGAGAGACGCTCGCCCAGCCCGGCAGCGGGGTGAACAGCGTGGTGCGGCCGGTCGCGTCGACGGGGCCGGTCACCCCGACGGTCACCGCCCAGATCTGGCCGGGCCGCATGCCGGCGGCCGTCAGGCACTGGGAGATGGCGGTGTCGACGGCTTCGAGCCGCGCGGCCGGGTCCGCGTCGGGCTCGACCGGCAGCAGGTGCCGGCGCAGCACCCGTCCGTCGAGGTCGGCGAGCAGGACCAGTATCTTGTGGCCGCCGACGTCGACGCCGAGCACGTGACCGGCGCCGGCGTTGAAGCGGTAGCGGCGGGCCGGACGGCCGACGGTGCTGCCGTCGGGCTCGACGATCTTCACCCACCCGTCGGTGACCAGGCCCCGGACCACGACGTCGGTCCCTGGCCGGGACAGGCCGGTGCGGGCGGCGAGCTCGGTGACGGTGGCAGGCGGCTGCCCCCGCATCGCCCGGACGATGCTGAGCGAGTTGAGCTCGCGGAGCTTGCTGACGTCGGCTCCGGCCCCGTCGGCCACCATGACCCCCCAATTATGCTTTGTTAAAGCGAAATTCTAGCGGCCTCTCACGAGATCGGATACTGCTGCCCGGGGTTCAGCGCCGCGCTGAAGTCGACGGTGCGGCCGTCGAGGGCGAAGCTGTACCGGCCGTTCCGGACGATCTCGGGCCGTTCCGCGAGGTAGACGGCCATGCGCTCGAGCTCGTCGGCGCTGAGCCAGGACGGCGGGTCGGAGACGGCCTTGAACCCGCAGATCGCGGCCAGGTCCCGCAGCCAGCTCATCTGGGTCTCGGTGAGCAGGTTGAGGCGGCTGCGGAAGTAGACGATGTCGGGGTCGACCTGGGCGAGAGGCGACTGCCACAGCCGGTGCAGCGTGTTCACCAGGGCGTTGTAGGCCATCGCGTCGGAGGGGTCGTCGGTGGCGTAGTTGGTCCACAGCGGGGCGACGTCGGGGCCGCTGCGCAGCCCGTCGACGAGCCCGAGCGAGGGCAGCAGCAGGGCGCCGCTGCCGAGCAGGTAGACCTCCGGGCCCGCGACGCGCCGGATCAGGTCGAGCGCGTCGCGATAGGCCCGTTCGCGGGGCGCGCCGGAGTGCCGGACGCCGGGGACGGCACCGGCGTTGATGAAGTCGAGCTTGAGATAGGTGAAGCCCCATTCGTGGACCACGCGGTGGATCATTTGGGTGAGGTGTTCCCGGACACCGGGGTGGGTGAGGTCCAGGGCCCAGTATCCGGTGCCCCAGTTGTGGCCGGCGACGACCGGTTCGCCGGCGGCGTCGCGCAGCAGGAACTCGGGGTGTTCGCGGGCCGTCGCCGAGGTGGGCAGCACGATGAACGGCGCGAGCCAGAGGCCGGCGCTCATCCCGCCGGCGGTGATCCGGTCGGTCAGGGCCCGCATACCGGAGGGGAACTTGTCGTTGGGCTGCCAGTCGCCCACGGCCCGCTGCCAGCCGTCGTCGACCTGGACGACGTCGAACCGCAGCCCGGCCAGCGCGGCGATGTCCTTGTTCAGCATCTGCTCGGTGATGCCCTCGTAGTAGGCGTACCAGGTGCACCACACGTTGCCGGCGAGCCGGTCGCTGCTGCCCAGCCGCTCGGCGAGCTGCTCGGTGTAGCGCGCGAAGACCTCCTGCTCGGAACCGTAGGCGACGAACCAGGGAGCTCCGTCGTCCTCGCACCAGCCGGCGAGGGTGTCGTGGTCGGCGGCCAGCCGGGGGGTGCCCAGCCCGAGGGAGCCCAGCAGCAGCACCCGGCCGTCGGCGCCCTGCAGCGCGGCCACGGCGGAGGAGTGGTGGCGGGCCGGGTCGTCCCAGACGGTGTCGTCGGCGGTCAGGCGGCGCCGGGGGTTGGCGATCCGCAGCGGGGGCTCGCTGCGGCGGCGCCAGCCGCACGGGCTCCAGGAGTTCTGGCCGTGCCGGTAGAACAGGGCGTCGCCGAGGCCGTGCAGGATCGCGACCCGGCCCGGGGGCAGGACCAGACCGCCGGGGACGGGCTCGGGGGGCTCGGAACCGGTGAGTTCGACCGCGAAGTCACGGCCGGCCAGGTCGACGAGCAGGGGCATGGTTCTCCTTCGAGCAGCAGTGACCGTCCGGCGGGTGGCCGATGGCTCCCGCCGAACGGGCAGAGGATGGAACGGTCAGCCGAACAGGCCGTTGACCTGCTGGTTGGCCTTCGTCAGCGCCTCGGCGGGCTCGGCCTGGCCGAGGATGACCGACTGCAGGGCGTCCTGGACGATCTGGCTGATCTCGGTGCCGTGGTCGGTGATCGGCAGCAGGAAGGTGCCGCCGGGGGTCTTGGTGTAGTCGACGTACACCTGCACGTCACGGCCCTTGGCCTGGTGGGCGGCCAGCGCCTTCTCGGCCGAGGTCCTGATCGCGGGGAACACCACGGCGTTGCCGGCGACCAGGTCCTGGCAGTCGGCCGACCCGAGGTACTTGACCCACTTCCACGCGGCGTCCTTGTTCTCGGTGCCCGCCCAGATCGCGTCCGACAGGCCGTTGATGGCGCTCTTGCGGGTTCCGGCCGGGCCGACGGGCAGCGGCGCGAGCGCGAACTTCTGCTTGGCGCCGTCGCCCAGGTAGGTGTTGATGGTCCAGGAGCCGGCGATCGTCAGCGCGGCCTTGCCGGAGTTCATCACCGCGTCGATGCCGAGCGTCGACTGCTTGTCGAAGCGGGGCGCGTACCCCTTGTCGGTCAGCGCCTTGTACCAGGTGATGGTCTCGATCAGCTTGGGGTCGTCGTACTTGTACCGGGTGCCCCACGGGTTCTTGTCCAGGTAGGTGAAGCCGTTGGCGGCGGCCAGTTCGCCCCAGCCGTTCTGGCCCTGGGAGCCGTCGTTCCACTCCGGCTGGTATCCGTAGACGGCGACGTTGTCCTTGTCGAAGTCCGGGTCGAGGCCGTCGCGGCCCTTGTCGTCGACGGTGAGCTTGGCGATGACCTGCTCGAAGCTGCCGCCGTCGGCGGGGTTCCAGGTGAGGTCGGCCAGGTCTGCGGGCTTGACGCCGGCCTTGTCGAGCATCTCGCTGTTGTAGACGACCGCCTCGGTGTCCCAGTCCTTGGGCAGCCCGTACCGGCGGCCGTCCTTGGTCCACAGGTCCGCCAGCCCGTCCTGGTACTGGCTCAGGTCGACCTTGTCGGCGTCGACGTACGGCTGGATGTCGAGGATCTGCTGGCTGGCCACGAACTGCGGGTAGTACGACACCTGGTTGGTCCACACGTCAGGGGCCTCCCCGGCGGCCAGCTGCGTGGTCAGGTTCTGCCAGTACTGGGCCCAGGCCGTCTGGGTGATCTTGACGGTGATGTTCGGGTTCGCTCGGTGGAAGGCGTCGGCGCAGGCCTGGTAGGAGGCCTGCTGGTTGTCGTCCCACAGCCAGTAGTCGAGCGTGACCTGGCCGTTCGCGGGGTCGCCGGTCCCGGATCCGCCGCCGCACGCGGTGAGGGCGGTGCCCGCCAGCAGCCCGCACAGCAGCGCCGCGCCGACCCGCTTCCTGTTGATCATCGAGGTGCCTCTTCCTGGGGGATGGGCCGAGGGCTGGAAAAGTTCCCTCTTGCCTTGTTCGCTCTCTCGAATAATGATGTGGCTCATCGAAAATTTGTCAAGGCTAGCTCATAAATGCCTTGGCGCACGTCATGTGGAGGCTTCGATGGCCCACTCCCCGATCAACCGGCCCGCACGGATGGCGCTGGTCGCCGTCCTGACCGCGGTCACGGCGGCGCTGCCCGCCACGAGCTCGGCCTCGGCCGCGGAACCGGGCTGGCGGCCCCTGGCCGCCGCGGCGGCTCCGGACGCCAATCCGCTGGCGGGCTTCATCCCCTACGCGGGCGCCTATACGACGTTCCCGCACTCGATGGAGTGGTTCTACCTGCCGCTGAACGCGGTGATGACCGGTCCGCACCGGTTCGACTGGCGGGCCCTGGAGGAACAGCTGAACGCGATCGCCGCCCGGGGCCACCAGGCGGCGTTCCGCTTCTACCTGGACTATCCGGGCAAGCCCAGCGGGGTTCCGCAGTTCCTGCTCGATCAGGGCCTGCTGACCCGCCCGTACGACGACTTCGGCAACGACGGGCGGAGCGTGTCGCCCGACTACGACGACCCGCACCTGGCCGCCGCGCTCGACCGGTTCATCGCCGCGCTCGGCCACCGCTACGACGGGGACCCCCGGGTGGGGTTCGTCCAGCTCGGCCTGCTGGGCTTCTGGGGCGAGTGGCACACCTGGCCGCACAACGGGGACCCGGGGACTGAGAACTGGTTCGCGTCACAGGCCGGGCAGCTCCGGGTGCTGAACGCCTACGACGCGGCCTTCGACGAGACCAGGCTCATGGTCCGCTACCCCAGCGCCGACAACAAGGCGCACACCATGGGCTACCACGACGACTCCTTCGCCTACTCCACCCTGCCGGGGCCCGGCTGGCACTTCATGGACCTGATGGCGCAGGCCGGGGCCACCGGCAAGTGGAAGACCGACACGGTCGCCGGCGAGCTGCGGCCCGAACTGCAGGGCTGCCTGTTCAACACGCCGATGGACTGCCCCGGCGACGGGGACAAGGACTTCGCCGCGAGCGTCACCCAGACCCACGCCTCCTGGCTGCTCAACCACTACGCCTTCAGCCCCGGCTACACGGGCGCCGCCTACGAGAACGCGCTGGCCGGCGCGAAGTCGCTCGGCTACCGGCTGCGGGTCACCGCGATGCGGACCGGCCACCGGCGCCACCACCTGGACCTCGCCCTCCGCGTCCGGAACGACGGCGTCGCCCCGTTCGCCTACGACTGGCCGCTCCAGGTGGCCGCCGTCGGCCGCGACGGCCGGATCGCCAGGACCTGGACGACGTCGTGGAAGCTGACCGGCATCATGCCGGGCGCGCCGGTCGAGCTCGCCGCCCCCCTGCGCACCGCCGGCCTGCGCGAGGGCGGCTACACGCTGGTCCTGCGGGCCGCCAACCCGCTGCGGAACGGCATGCCGCTGCGCTTCGCCAACGCCGGCCAGGACGGCACCGTCACCGGCTGGCTCACACTCGGCCGGACCCGGGTCTCCTGACCCGGGCCGTCCGCTCCTCGGGGGACCCGTCCATCCCAACACCGGAGGTCATCACCCCATGCATCCTCTCCTGGCGCGATCCTTACGTGCCGCCGTCGCCCTCGCCGCCGGGGTGCTGCTGACGCCGGCGCCGGTGGCGCCCGCGGCGGCGGCCCCGCAGGGCCCGCCGCCGCGACCGGCGGTCCCCCAGGCTCCCGACCCGTCCCTGACCGTCCATCCGCTCGCCCCCGCCGACGGCCCGGTGGACAACCCGCTCAAGGGGTTCGCCCGCTTCTACAGCCCGGGCGGCGACCAGAACCAGGGCTATCCCCACGCGCTGACGTGGACGTACTTCGGGCTCTCCGAAGTCATGACGAACGCGGCGGACTGCGGCTCGTACGACTGGTCGCAGGTCGACAGCGCGCTCGCCGAGAGCGCGTCCTACGGCAACCAGGTCGCGCTGCGGTTCTACCTGGAATATCCGGGCGGCAGCGGCAGCCATCCGGCCAACGCCATCCCGCGCTGCTTCGACGGTCACGTCAGCTACCGGACCAACGCCTACTGGGGCACCACCAGCCCCGACTACGACAACGCCTACCTGCTCACCGCGCTGCGGAACTTCATCGCCGCGTTCGGCGCCCGCTACGACGGCGACCCCAGGATCGGCTTCATCCACGTCGGCCTCGTCGGCCTCTGGGGCGAATGGCACACCTGGCCGTACGACTCCGACACCGGCGACGGCTACCCGGACTACATGCCGACCGACGCCCACGGAACGCAGATCCTGCAGGCGTACGACGACGCCTTCGACAGCACCAAGCTGGAGGTCCGGTACCCGGGCTCCGGCGGACCGGCGGCCGCGAACCTGCGCATCGGCTACCACGACGACTCGTTCTGCTACCGCGAGGGCAGCCCGCTCGCCGGGGTGACCCTGCCCCGATCGCTCGGCGGCGCGGGATACGCCCAGCTCCAGCGGGCGCTCGAACACGGCGTGGAGAACAAGTGGATCACCGACTCGATGGGCGGTGAGGTGCGGCCCGAGATCCAGTCGCAGGCCTTCTCCTTCTGGCCCGGCGGCTCGGGCCAGGTGGACGACATGAAGGCGTGCATCGAGCTGGAGCACGCCACCTGGAAGATCAACGAGCGGAGCTCCGGCTACAACCCGGCCGATCCGAAGGTCGCGGCCGCGGTGCGGCTCATGGGCTACAACCTCAGCGTCACCAACGCCTACTACGCGAACGCCGCGACCGGCTCCGCGAAGATCGGCGTCCAGATCAGCAACGACGGCGTGGCCCCGTTCTACTACCCGTGGACGGTGACGCTGGGCCTGAAGAACGGCTCCGGCGGCGTGGTCAAGACCTGGGACACCCCCTGGGATCTGCGCACGGTGATGCCCCGCAGGATCAGGGCCTTCCCCGAGTGGGGTACGGGCTCCGACCCCGTCTATCTCGACCACGGCTACCCGCAGTACTTCGCGACCACCGTCGACCTGTCCGGGGTGGCCGGGGGCGCGTACCAGCTCGTCATGCGGGTGAAGAACCCGCTGGAGGCCGTCAGCGCCAACGCCAAGAAGCTGCGGTTCGCCAACGCCACCCAGAACGCCGACGGGTGGCTCGGGCTCGGCGCCATGACCGTCGGCCCGGGCGGTGACCAGGTCGCGCCGAGCGTGCCCACGGGGCTGACCTCGCCGTCGTCCACCGCCACGTCGGCCGCCCTGGCGTGGAACGCCTCGGCAGACAACGTCGCGGTCACCGGCTACCGGGTGCTGCGCGACGGCGCCCCGGTGGGCACGACCGGCGCGCTCACGTACACCGACACGGGCCTGACGCCCGCCACCTCCTACACCTACACGGTCAAGGCGCTCGACGCCGCGGGCAACTCCTCGGCCGCCTCCTCACCCCTCACCGTCACCACGAAGTCCGCCACGCTCGAAGCGGAGAGCCCGGTCAACACGCTGACCGGCGGCGCCGTCGTCGCCTCCTGCCCGGCCTGCTCGGGCGGGGCCAAGGTCGGCTACCTCGGCAACGGCGCGACCCTCATCGTCAACCAGGTCCACGCCGCCACCACCGGATCCCACACCCTCACCATCTCCTACCTGTCGGCCGAACCCCGCTCGGCCACCGTCAAGGTCAACAACGGCACCGCGACCACCGTCACCTTCCCCGCCACCGCCGACTGGGGCACCGTCGGCGTCCGCACCCTGAACGTCACCCTCACCGCCGGCGCCAACACCATCACCATCGCCAACCCCGCCGCCTGGGCCCCCGACATCGACAGGATCGGCATCACGGCGGGCTGACACCCGCCGGCGCCCCGGGCCGGTCACCGGTCCGGGGTCGCCGATCGCCGGCGTCACTTCATGCCGGAGAAGTTCATCGACTGCACCAGCCGCTTGCCGAGGAAGACGAGCAGGAGCAGCACCGGCAGGATGGACAGCACCGAGCCGGCCATGAGCCCGGTCCAGTCCGGCGCCCGGTTCGGGGACTGCTGGAGGAACACGCCCAGGCCGACGGTGAGGACCCGGGTGCTCTCCCCCTTCCCCACCAGCAGCGGCCACAGGTAGTCCTTCCAGCTCCACACGACGGTGGTGAGCCCGATCGTGATCAGCGGCCCCCGGCTCATGGGGAGCACGATCCGCCAGAACATCCCCCACCGGCTGATGCCCTCGAGCGTCGCCGCCTCCTCCACGTCCCTGGGGATGGACAGGAAGAACTGGCGCAGGAAGAACACCGCGAACGGCGTCATCAGCAGGCTGGGCAGGACCAGGCCCGGGATGGTGTTCAGGATGCCGAGCTGCTTGACCAGGACGAAGTTCGGCAGGAGCGTGAAGATCGGCGGCACCATCAGCGCGGCGACGATGACGGCGAAGGCCAGGTCCCTGCCGGGGAACCGCAGCCGGGCGAAGGCGTAGCCGGCCATGGCGCAGCAGAAGGTCTGCACGACGGCGATCAGGCCGCTGTAGACGAGCGAGTTCGTCGTGTAGAGCAGGAAGTCGATGTGCGCGCCAGACCCGCCCGCGGCTCTGGCCTCTTCGGCGCTGACCAGGCCCAGGATCCGGGCGAAGTTGATCAGCGTGGGGTTCTGCGGCCACAGCGCCGTCGAGTCGGTGTAGAGGTCGGCCGCGGGCGTGAGGGCCGTACGGACCATCCAGTAGAAGGGGAACACGGTGAGCACGACCGCGGCGGCCAGGGCGAACCAGGTGACGCCTCTGCCGATCTTGATGCCGGAGAACATCCGAAGACTCCTTAGCCCAGGTCCGAGCGCGAGGCGCGCAGCATCCGCATCTGCACGGCGGTCAGCACGCCGAGGATGACCACGAGGACCATCGCCACGGCGGAGGCGTATCCCATGTGGAAGTAGGTGAAGGCCTGCTGGTAGATGTAGTAGTAGATGACGCGGGTCTCCGGGATGGGCGCCTTGCCGCCGTACACGACCGCGACCGTGTCGAAGATCTGGAACGAGCCGATCAGCGACACCACCAGCACCAGCGCCAGGATCGGCCGCAGGAGCGGCAGCGTGATCGACCGGAACATCCGCACCTCGCCCGCGCCGTCGATGGCCGCGCCCTCGTAGAGATGCGGCGGGATCTGCAGCATCCCGGCGTAGAGCAGCAGCGCGGTGTAGCCGGTGTAGGCCCAGCTGTTGACCAGGGCCACCAGGGGCATCGCCCAGGCCGGGGAGTTGAACGACAACGTCGCGTCGAGCCCGGCCAGGCCGAGCAGGTGGTTGACGAACCCGAGATCGGGGTCCAGCATCCAGGCCCACAGCAGGCCGATCGTCACGTTCGGCACCAGCCAGGGGACCAGCAGCGTCGCCCGCAGCACGACCGACCGGGTCAGCCGGTGCATCAACGCCGCCAGTCCCAGGGCGAGCACGGTCTGGGAGACGATGTTCACGACCACGTAGTAGCCGGTGACCTTCAGCGCGTTCCAGAACTGGTCGTCGCTGACGAGCTGCCGGTAGTTGTCGGCGCCCACGTACGCCGGGTCGTTGAGCAGGCTGTAGTCGGTGAACGAGTACCACACGCCCCGGACGGTGGGATAGGCGTAGAAGATCAGGAAGCCGACGATCACCGGCAGCAGGAACAGCCATCCGACCAGCCGGTCGTCCCTCCGCCGGCGCGGGCCGCCGCCGCGGCCGAGAAGCCCCGGACGCCGGCCGGTCCCGGCATCGAGTCGTGTTCCCACCGCGTGCATGCCCGCTCCTTGTCGACAGCCACCTACCGGCGTTCCACGGCCGGCTATCGGACAATAATGATGCGAGCTAGCGATAATTTGTCAAGAGCTCATCATATATACGGCTGCGAGGGGACCCGGCTCGGCCAGACGGAGGCCGAGCCGGCGGCCGGGCCCCGCTAGTCCCAGCGGAAGAACAGCGCCGCCACGACCGTTCCGCAGACCGCGGCGGCCGCGAGACCGATCAGAGGGGCGGCCTCGACGGGAGCGCCCATCCAGGCGGCGGACAGGGCCTCGGTCCCCGCGCCGAACGGCAGCCACTGCCCGACCGTGGCGATCGCCTCCGGCAGGCTGTCACGCCCGCCGAACATGCCGCCGGTGGCCCCCAGGAGGAAGAAGACGGTCAGGCCGATCGCCACCGACGAGTTCGGGGTGGGTGACAGCGCCGCGACGATCAGCCCGACGGCGTACATGGCGGCCACGGTCAGCGCCAGCACGCCGATCGCCGCGCCGGCGCGCACGGGCGGGTTGGCCCCGAACGCCAGCACGGCCAGGATCCAGGCGGCCGCGATGCCCACGGCGATCTGCAGCGCCCCGACCACGGCCTGGGCGACCAGGACCATCACCGGCGAGACCGGTGTCACGCCGAGGCGGCGCAGGATGCCACTGCGGCGGTAGTAGGCCAGGAAGCTCGGCATGTTGACGATGCCGGTCGTGGCCACGACCATCGTGAACACCAGGGGCAGCACGAAGACGTCGAGCGCGGTGCGCCCGTGCGCGACGGGCTCCCGGCCGGCGGCCGAGGCGTTCATCACCAGGATGAGCATGGGCAGGCCGATCGGCACGATCAGCCCGGCGGTGTCGCGGGCCACGGACTTGAGCTCGCAGATCAGCAGTTCGGCGAAGGCACGCGGGCCCGGGCGGTGCACGGTGACGTCGGTCAACGGATCTTCTCCTCCTCGGTGTCGAGCCGGTGCCCGGTCAGGGCGACGAACGCGTCGTCCAGACCGGCCTGCTCGCCGCGGGTCTCGGTGGCCACGACCCCGGCGCGGACGAGTGCGACGCTGACGGCCTGGAGCAGGTCGCCTCGGCCCTCGACGACGACCCGGTCGCCGTCGGCGCGTACCCGGTCCACCCCGGCGAGCCCTTCCAGCAGCCCGCCGGGTACGGGCGAGGCCGCGCGGAAGGTGATCCGCTGGGCGAACCCGGCTCGCTTGACGAGCCCGGCCGGCGAGTCGAGGGCGACGACCCGCCCCGCGTCGAGCAGGGCGACCCGGTCGCACAGCCGCTCGACCTCCTCCATGGCGTGGCTGACGAGCAGGACGGTCACTCCTGAGTCGCGCAGCCGTTCGACCGTCGACCACATCTGACGGCGCGCCTCGGGGTCGAGCCCGGTGGTGAGCTCGTCGAGGATCACCACCCGCGGCCGGCCGACGAGGGCGAGCGCGATCGACAGCCGTTGCTGCTGGCCGCCGGACAGGCTCTCGAAGCGGGTGCGGGCGGAGGCGGTCAGGCCGACCGACTCGATCAGCTCACCGGCCGGCACGGGGTCGCGGTAGAAGGTCGCGTACAGGCGGACCAGCTCGGTGACGGTGAGCGCGGCGTGCAGGGTGGCGTCCTGCAACTGGACGCCGAGGACCTGGCGCAGCCGGGCCCGGTCGCGCCGGACGTCCAGGCCCAGCACGCGGACGGTGCCGCGGTCGGGCTTGCGGATCCCGGCGATCAGCTCGACCGTGGTCGTCTTGCCGGCCCCGTTGCGCCCCAGGATGCCGAAGATCTCCCCGGTGGCGACCGACAGGCTGATCTCCTCCACGGCGACCTTGGGCCCGTAGCGCTTGTGCAGTCGTTCCGCTTCGACGGCGGCAGACGGTGGTGTCGCAGGCATGCCGCCGACCCTAGGAAGGCGCGGGCGGCCGGCGCCTGTGCCGATGGTCAGCTTCGGCACCCATGACTTTCGGCACCCCGGCGCGACGGGAAAGGCCACTACAGTGGCGGTATGCGGCGAATCGAGCCGGACACGTGGGCGGGCCTGGCAGTACTTCTGGTGTGTATCGCGGTGGGAACGCCGACGCTGCTCGGCTGGGGCGGGACGCGCGTGCCCCAGCCGGTGTGGGGGGCGCTGTTCGTGGCGCTGCTGGCCACCCTGTTCGCCGCCGCCGTCTGGGAGGATCACCGGCCCAGGACAGCCTGGGCCTGCTACGGCGCATCGGTGGTGCTGGGCTGGCTGACCCTGCTGACCGCGCCCGACGCCGGATGGCTGCCGATCCTGCTGGTCTTCACCGCGTCCATGGGCGCCTACGTCGCGCCGCGGTGGGCGGGCCCGGTGGTGATCGCGCTGAACTGCGTCGTCATCGCCGCGGCCGCGACGCTCGGCGGCGTCCCGCATTCGGGCACCGCCCTGCACACGCTGCTGTACCTGCTGATCCAGACGGCGGGGCTGCTCAGCTCGCTGTCGATCATCCGCGAACAGCGGATGCGCCGCGAACTGGCGGAGGCGCATCTGGAACTGCGCGCGGCGAGCGTCATCCTGGCCGACACCGCCCGGGCCCACGAACGCCTGCGCATCGCCCGCGAGCTGCACGACCTCATGGGGCACCAGCTCACGGCGCTCACCCTGGAGCTGGAGGTCGCCCGCCACCACGACGGCCCCGCCGCGCGCAGGCACGTCGAGCGCGCCGACCGGGTGGCGCGCAATCTGCTGCGCGACGTGCGCGCGACCGTGGGGCAGCTCCGCGCCGACGCTCCCGACCTGCGCGAATCCCTCGCCGCCGTGGTCCGCGACATCCCCGGCCTCGACATCGGCATGTGGATCGACGACGCCGTACGCCCTTCCGAGGAGGTGACCCTGACGCTCGTCCGCGTCGTCCAGGAGATCATCACCAACACCGTCCGGCACGCGGGCGCGACCTCCCTGCGCATCCGGATCGAGAGCACGCCGGACCAGGTCGTCAGGCTCACCTCGGTCGACGACGGGCGCGGCAGCCCCCGGCTCCGGCTCGGCAACGGCCTGCACGGCCTCCGCGAGCGCATCGACGCCATCGGCGGCGACGTGCGGCTCGACGGCAGCGACGGATTCCGCGTGACGGCCACGCTGCCGGCGACAGTGCCGGCCACGCTACCCGCCACGCTGCCCGCCACGGTGCCGGCGCGATGATCCGCGTGATCGTGGTCGACGACCAGACCCTGGTGCGGCAGGGCATCCGCAGCCTTCTCGACCTGACCGAGGACATCGAGGTCGCCGGGGAGGCCGACGACGGCATGTCGGCGCTGGCGGCGATCGAGGAGCACTCCCCCGACGTCGTCCTGCTCGACCTGCGCATGCCGCGCCACGACGGCCTCTGGACGCTCGACGCGCTGCGCGAGTGGACGGGCGAGGTGCCGCCGGTGCTCGTGCTGACCACGTTCGACAACGACACCCTCGTGCTGGACGCGATGCGGGCGGGCGCGGGCGGCTACCTGCTGAAGGACGTGACGCTGGAGCGGCTGACCCGGGCCATCCGCGTCCTGGCCGACGGGGGGACGCTGATCTCGCCGTCGATCACCGACCGGCTGCTGCGCGCGGTGCGCCGCCGTCAGCCGCCGGACGAGGCCGACCTGCCCGCCGTCCAGCAGCTCACCGAGCGCGAGCTGGAGGTGCTCCGGCTCGTCGCGGAGGGCTACAGCAACCGCGAGATCGCGCGGGCGCTGTTCCTGGCCGAGGGCACCGTCAAGAACCACGTCTCGACCGTGCTGCTCAAGCTCGGGGCCCGGGACCGCACCAACGCGGTGCTGCGCGCCCTGCACGCCAGGGTCCTCGACTGACGTCCCCGGCATGAGGCATCTGACATGTCAGCACCCCTTCGGCAGGCGCCCACCCGAAGGGTGACGAACGTGACGTAAACAGCTGTCGGCGCGCCCGCATCCCCCGGCATAGTGGCCGGCGTGGATCACAACGCCGCGCCCGCCCCCCGCGGGCGGATCACCGACGCGCCGCCCCGCGCCCTCGGCGCCCTCGTCTCACTGTCCACGGCGGCGTTCTGTTACGTCGCCATGGAGACGCTGCCGATCGGCATCCTCCCCCTGATCTCGGCCGACCTGCACGTGTCGGCGACGACGGCCGGGCTGCTCCTCACCTCCTACGCCGTCACCGTCGCGGTGATCTCGATGCCGCTCGCCTACATCACGCAGCGGATCCCCCGCCGCCCCCTGATGGCGGCGCTCCTGGCGGTGCTGACGGTCGCCACGCTGGTGTGCGCCGCGGCCGGCGACTTCCAGGTCCTGCTGTGGTCGCGCATCGTCATCGCGGTCACCCAGGCGCTCTTCTGGGCGGTCGTGGCCCCGGCCGCCGCCGGCATGTTCCCCGTCCACGTACGCGGCAGGGTCACGTCCGTGGTCTTCGGCGGCGCCGCGCTCGCCCCGATGGCCGGCGTTCCCGCGGGCACCTGGCTCGGCCAGCAGGCGGGATGGCGTACGGCCTTCGTCGCGCTGGCGATCCTGGCGCTCCTGGCGTGCGCGGCGGTCGTCACGCTGATGCCGGGCGTGGCGCCCGGCCAGGGGCACGCCGCGACCGGCAGCAGCCCGGACGTCCGCCGCTACCTGATCGTGCTGGTCGCCACCGCGCTGGCGGTGACCGGGCTCTTCAGCGCCTTCACCTACACGGCCGTCTTCCTTACGGACGTCACCGGCATCCCGGCCGCGGCGATCAGCGTGGTGCTGCTGGCACGGGGGGTGGCGGACTTCGCCGGCATCGCCGCGGGGGGAATCGCCTCCGATCGTCACCAGCGGCTGGCCCTCGGGGTCCCCATCGCGTTACTGGCGGTCTCGATGTTCGGCATGTACGTCTTCGCCGGGACGGCGGCGGCCGTCGTGGCGCTGCTGGCGCTGTCCGGGTTCGCCATGGGCGCGCTGACGCCCGCGCTGTCCAACAGGGTTCTGGAAGTGGCGCCGGGGAGCAGCGACCTCGCCTCGGCCGGACAGTCCGCCGCCTTCAACGTCGGGATCGCGGCCGGGTCGTATCTGGGCGGGGTCGTGCTGCCGTCGGCCGGTGTGCGGGCCACCGCGCTCGCCGGTGGCATCGCCGCGGCGGCCGCCCTGCTCACCGTGCTCGCCGAACCGCTGATCGCCGGGCCCCGAGCCGCGGAGCGTTCCGCTCCGAACTGAAACTGGGTCCGGCCGGCCTCGACCACCCCGCCTCCCGCGCCGGGCGCGCCGACGTTCGAGCGGTTCCCCGTGGGCTCGATCAAATGACAACAGCATCTGGATTATGTGAGTATCCTGGTCGGGTCGTAGAGGAGAGGAGTGGCGATGGCCCGGCTGACACGCGTCCAGCAGCAGGCACGCACCCGCGCATCGGTGCTGGCGGCGGCGAGGGAGGAGTTCGTCGAGCACGGCTACGCCCCGGCCAAGGTCGACCGGATCGCCGAGCGGGCGGAGCTGACCCGGGGCGCCGTCTACTCGAACTTCCCGAGCAAGCGTGCGCTGTATCTGGCGGTGCTCGTCGACACGGTCGAGAGCGCGGACCCGGTCGCCCCGGCCCAGCCACCGGCGTCACCGGCCGACGCCCTGGGCGCGTTCGCCCGGGCGTGGCTGGAGCGGCTGCCCCTGATCGACGATCCCGCCGCGGGCGGCCGCCTGCGGCTGCGCTCCCTGGTGGGCGTCGTCGATGACGAGCAGGGACGCGTGGTGCTGGCGCAGCTCGCCCGGCTGGAGGCGTTGCTGCTCGGCCTCGCGCTGGAGTCGTGCGAGCCGGACGACGCCGCGCCGCGCCGCGTGCGCCTGGCCGAGCTGGTACTGACCCTGCTGAACGGTTCGGGCCTGCTGGCCGAACTGGCCCCGGGCTTCGGCGACCCCTTCGACCGGACCCGCGCCTGCCAGTATCTGGCCGGGCTCGACCTCGCCGACACCTGGGCTCCGCCGTACCTGCCCTACGTCGCGCCCGCCGAGCGGTGTCAGGAGCGCTGGGCCCCGCCCACGGGATCGCGCGATCAGATCACCGGACGCCCGGTCGACCTCGGCGCCGACGGCCTGGTCGTGGCGCTGGGCGCGCGGCGGCTGTCCGCCGCCGAGGAGGCCGTCCGCTCCGCCCGTCCGGGCGACCTGGTCACGGTGGTCGTCGTCACCGGCGACCCCGCCGAGACCGGCAGCCTCGTGCGGCTCCGGGTCAGCGACCTCACCAGGTGCCTGCGAGGCGTGTTCCCGCCCGGGACCTGGCAGCGCGTCCGGCTGGTCGTCGACGGGGCTCCGGCGGCGGCGGCCATGGGGCTCACCGGCGACGACGAGACGGAGGCCGCCGTGCGCGTCCGGGACGGTGTGATCATCGCCAGGAGCCGCGGGCGGGGCGCCGCCTACGCGGCCGCCACGGCCGGGGCCGCGGACCGTTCGCGGACGCGGGAGGCAGGGGCGTGACCGGGCTTCCCGGGACCGGGGTCGGCCCGCTGCTGCTCCATGCCCTGCGCTGTGGCGGCTGGGCCGGCGTCGCCCGGCTGGCCGTGGCCGGCGGCCTGGACGAGTCCACGGTCGAGTCCGAGCTGATCGATCTCGCGGTCGCCGGTCTCGTCACGTACATGTCTGACGGCTTCAACGTGTGGGGGCTGACCGACGCCGGCCGCGCCGCGAACGCCGAGCGCATCACCGCCGAGCTGGAATCGACCGGCGCCCGCCCCGCGGTGTCGGCCGCGTTCGAGCGCTTCCTCGTGCTCAACCCCGAACTCCTCGACCTCTGCGCCGCCTGGCAGCTGAGGCCCGTCGACGGCGTCATGACCGCCAACGACCACGCCGACCCGTCCTACGACGCCCGCGTCCTCGGCCGGTTCGCCGACCTGGACCGGCGCGCCACGGTCGTCTGCGCCGAGCTGTCCGCCGCGTTGCCGCGTTTCGGCCGCTACCGGGTCCGCCTGAGCGAAGCCCTCGACCGGGCCGGATCGGGCGAGCTGGAGTACCTGACCGACGGCACCGCCTCCTACCACGCCGTGTGGGCCGAGCTGCACGAAGACCTGCTCGCGACGCTCGGGATCCCCCGATGAGGTGGATCCGCCCGCTGTCGGCGCAGGTCGAGGAGGGCGCGGAGCTCCTCGGCGCCAAGGCGCACGGCCTCGTGGCGCTGCACCGTCTGGGCCTGCCGGTGCCCGCCGGGTTCGTCGTCACCACCGAGGCGTGCCGGGCGTTCCTGCGGGAGGGGCGGCTTCCCGGCGGGCTCGACGAGGAGCTCGCGACCGCCCTGGCCGGCCTGGAGGCCGCGACCGGCCGCCGGTTCGGCGGAGCGGGGACGCCGCTGGCCGTGTCGGTCCGCTCCGGGGCGAGCGTGTCGATGCCCGGCATGCTGAACACCGTCCTCAACCTCGGCCTGACGACCGGCGCGACGGCCGGGCTGGCGGCCGAGACCGGCGACGCCGGCTTCGCCCTGGACTCGCGGCTGCGGTTCCTGTCGACCTTCGCCTCCGCGATCACCGGCACGGACGTCGCGGGCCTGGCCGCCCAGGACGGTGAGGCGCGGCTCGCCGACGCGATCGAGGCGGTCCAGGAGCTCGCCCGGCTGCGCGGCCGGCCCATCCCCGACGACGCCGGCCGGCAACTGGTGCTCGCGGTCGGGACCGTCTTCTCCTCGTGGGACACCCCGCGCGCGCGGACCTACCGCGAACTGCACGACATCCCGCACGATCTGGGCACCGCCGCGATCGTGCAGACGATGGTGTACGGGAACCGCGACGAGCACAGCGGCACCGGGGTCGCCTTCAGCCGCGACCCCAACACCGGGGAGAACATCCCGTACGGCGACGTGCTGTTCGGGCGTCAGGGCGAGGACGTCGTCTCGGGCCGATCGCCGACCCGGCCCCTGCGCGAGCTCGCCGGTCGCGAACCGGCTGTGTGGGCCGCGCTGAGCGACGCCCTGGACCGGGTCGAGGAGCACTACCGCGACGCGTGCTACGTGGAGTTCACCTTCGAGGCGGGGAAGCTGTGGATCCTGCAGGTCCGGCCCGGCGCGGTCGTGGGCGGCGCCGCCGTCCGCGTCGCGACCGAGCTGGCCGACGAGCGCCTGATCAGCCGGCGCGAAGCGCTGCTCAGGGTCTCGCCGGAGCATCTCCGGCACGTCCGCACACCCCGCATGGCGCTCTCCGCGCGGGACGACATCGTGGCCCGGGGCGTGGGCGCGTGCCCGGGTGTCGCCTCCGGCAGGATCGCGACCACGACCGACGCGGCGGTGCGCATGTCCGCGGACGGCCCGGTCATCCTCGTCCGCCCGGAGACGTCCCCGCATGACATGCGCGGCCTGGCCGCCGCCTCGGGGATCGTCACCGCGCGTGGCGGACCGGCCAGTCATGCCGCGGTCGTCGCGCGGGCGATGGGGAAGCCCGCCGTCGTCGGCGTCACCGGCCTCGTCGTCGGCGCCGCCTCAGTGAGCGCCGGTGGGCGCGCCCTCGGCGAAGGCACCTTGGTCACCATCGACGGGACCGGCGGCGAGGTCGCCCTCGGCAGCCCTCGCATCACCACGGACGGCGCCGGCGCCCACCTGCGCCGGCTGCTCGCCTGGGCGGACGACGTGTCGGGCGACCACTCCGAACGCGACGAGACCCAGCGCCTGACGGCGGCCCGCGCCGCGCTCCGCCACGACGAGCCCCCCGGCCGCCACCGCTAGTGCTTTGACCGGAAATGATCACCGGGTTGGCGCGTAGGGCGTTCCTGCCGGTTGGATGGTGCTGATCATGTTCGATCGGCACGCGGGAGGCCAGATGACGCAACCGGTCAAGGTCCGCAGGCTCACGGACCAGGAAGGCCAGAAGCTGCAGCGGATCGTGCGGCGCGGTACGACCAGCACGGTCCGCTATCGGCGGGCGATGATCCTGCTGGCCTCGGCCGGCGGCAACACCGTGCCGGTCATCGCCCGGCTGGTGCAGGCCGATGAGGACACGGTGCGCGATGTGATCCATCGCTTCAACGAGATCGGGCCGGCCTGCCTGGACCCTCGGTGGGCGGGAGGCCGTCCCCGCCTGCTGAGTCCTGACGACGAAGAGTTCATCGCGCAGACGGCCGCCACCCGCCCGAGCAAGCTCGGCCAGCCGTTCACCCGCTGGTCCATCCGCAAGCTCCTCGACTACCTGCGCCGCATGCCCGGTCGCAGCTTCACCCTGGGCCGGGAAGCGTTACGCACCCTGCTGGCCCGCCACGGCATCACCTTCCAGCGCACCAAGACCTGGAAAGACTCACCCGACCCCGACTTCGACACCAAGCTCGACCAGATCGAGTACGCCCTGACCCAGCGGCCCGAGCGCACCTTCGCCTTCGACGAGTTCGGCCCGCTCGGCATCCGCCCCACCGCCGGGACGGGCTGGGCTCCTCAGGGCGAGCCGGACCGGCTGCCGGCCACCTACCACCGCACCCACGGCGTGCGCTACTTCCACGGCTGCTACTCCGTCGGCGACGACCTGCTGTGGGGTGTCAACCATCGGCGAAAGGGCATCGACCACACCTGGGCCGCCCTGAAGTCGATCCGCGCCGCCCGCCCGGACGGCGCCCCGATCTACGTGATCCTGGACAATCTGTCGGCGCACAAGAACCGGCGTATCCGCGCCTGGGCCAAGAAGAACAAGGTCGAGCTGCTGTTCACCCCGACCTATGCCTCGTGGGCCGATCCGATCGAGGCGCACTTCGGACCGTTGCGCCAGTTCACCCTGGCCAGCTCCGACCACCCCAACCACACCGTCCAGACCCGGGCGCTGCACGCCTACCTGCGCTGGCGCAACGCTCATGCCCGCCATCCCGATGTACTGGCCGCCCAACGCCGCGAACGCGCCCGCATCCGCAGTGAGAAAGGCATCCGCTGGGGCGGCCGACCACTCCAACCCGCAGCCTGATCCCCTCGGTCACAGCACTCGTCCTGGCACCCATCGTCGTGGGACGTCTGTTGGACCACCTTGACCTGCCGACCGTTTGCGGCAGGTTCATGGAAGCACTGCGCGCAGCGTCGAAGGCATGCTGGGCTGCCTCGTCCACTGTCGTCGGGTCCGGGGAGTTGTCGTGCAGGCTGTAGTGATCACCATGGTGGCGGTCTTCTTTTTCGGGATGGGTGTGTTCGGGTTGTTCGCGCCCGCCGTGCTGATCAGGCCGTTCCGGATGATCGCCGACTCGATCGAGGCGCGCAGTGAGGTCCGGGCGGTGTACGGCGGCTTCGGCGTGGCCGTCGGCGGACTGTTGCTGATGGCGCTTGCCGACGCGGGCGGGATGCGCACGGGGGTGGTCGTCACCGTCGCCGTGTCCCTGCTGGGCATGGCCTTCGGGCGGCTGGTGGGGCGGGCGGTCGAGCGGCCGACGGCGTTCTATCCCGTCTGGTGCTATTTCTGGGTGGAGGTCGTCGCCGCAGGCGCGTTGCTGGCGAGCCTTAGGTGACGGCGTCAGGTGATGGGTCCAGGCAGCGGATCGTCAGGCCCTGGGAGAGCAGGGCACTGGGCGTGAGGCCGAACATGGCGTGGAACGCGGTGCTCAAGTGGGACGGGCTGGCGAAATAGCCGTCGGCCGCCGCGCGGGTGAGATTGTGGCCCGCCGCCAGCGCCCGCGCGGCCCGATGCATCTGCGCCCACAGCCGGAAGCGGCGATACGACGTCCCCGTGCCCTGCCTGAACAGCCGCAGGAAGCGAGACTCCGACAATCCCAGCTCGGCGGCCAGCGGGGCGGCGGGCAGCGGCTGGTGGGCGTCGATGAGCCGCTGGGTCGCGGCCGTGATCCGCGGGTCGGCGTACGACGTCCTGGCGTGGCCGGTGGCCTTGGTGATCCAGGCGGTGACGTGCGGGACGGGAGTTTGCGAAGACAACTCCGCTGCCCAGGTGAGCAGGTCGTCCTCGTGCCGGTGCTCGGCAAGGATCTTCTCATGGCCGGTGGTGAAGCAGGTGCGGCACGCCCGGTCGTCCGCCGAGCCGGGGTCGAGGTAGAGGAACAGCATGTGGTCGCCGGACGCCGTGAGCTGGTGGCGTACCCGAGGGGCAACGAGCGCGGTGCGCACCCGCAGTTCGCCACCGGTCATCGGGTGAACGGTGAAGGGCGCGTCAACGCCCACGGCCATGCACGCGACCGCGCCGGAGTGCGGCTCCAGCCGCAGCGACGGCCCGGCGTACAGGGCGCGGCCCGGCCACAACCACACCACCGCCCCGGCTGTGGCGCGACGGATTGGTGAAAGCGCCGGCATCAGAGTCTCCTGCAGGCTGAGCGGAAAGCCGAGAACGTGTGAAGGAGGATACGGTGCGCTTCGTCGCCCGCATCACGGGGATGCTGCTGTTCGTCGCCGTGGGACTGCTCAACCTCGCGCCGGGAATCGGTGCGCTGGCGCCGTCCCAGTTCGCCACCGTCTACGGAGTTGTGGACGCCGACGCGACCAGCACGCTGCTGCTGCGGCATCGCGCGGTCATGCTGGCGCTGCTGGGTGTCGCGCTCCTGGCGGCGGCCGCCGTACCGGACTGGCGCCGACCGGTGCTGGTCGTCGCCGTAATCGGCAAGGCATCCTTCATCGTGCTTGTGGCGACGACCGCGGGCGCGGACCCGAAACTGACCTCGGTCGCATTCGCCGACGTGGCGGCGCTGGCCGCGCTGGCAGTGGCCGCCGTCCTCACCCGCGCCTGGACCACCCGCCCGCCGACCAGCGGGTGAACGGCTGGTCGAGCTTGGTCGGTCGCGTTTCCCCACGCCGATCACACATGTCTTCCACATTTGACCGGCGAGGACGGCTCCACGCGAACCGGTGATCGTTTCCGGTCACGACACTAGCCGCCCGGTCGTCAGGGCCGGACGCCGGGGCTGAACCCCGTCCATCGCAGGCCGGGCGGAAGGTGGCCCATGTCGTTGTAGAGCAGGATCGTGGGCGCGGCGCCGTCGTGATAGCTGATGGCCGTCAGCGCCGTGTTCCCGCAGCCGAGCCCCAGCCACCGCGCGGGCGGAGCGTCGAGCGCGTGCCGCACCAGCCAGGCCACCTGGTAGGCGTGCGTGACCAGGACCTCATGGGTCTCGGTCTCGGCGGGCCGCGCGAACCGCTCGACCAGCGCGTCCGCGATCCGCGCCCCAGCGGCAGCCTCGGCGGCGTCGTACCCGTCGAAGAACCCCGCCCACGCCGGAGGAATCTCCTCGGGCACATGCGGGACGTGGTCCACCAGCTCGGCCGCCTCCCGCACCGGGACACCCGGCAGGCGCTCGCCGATGATCCGGGCCGAGCGCACGGCCCGCGAAAGGGGCGAGTGCCACACCGCGTCGACCGGCAGGGCGGCGAGGCGGTCCGCCAGCAGCTCCGACTGCCTCCGCCCCTCCTCGGTCAACTCCCCGAAGGGGTCCGCCGAGCCGTGCCTCACCACGTACAGATGCCGGGCCGCCATCACACGTCCTTCCAGTGCACATAACATCCGGATGCGGACATCATCCTAGGGGACCCGGCCGTGCCCGGTGACGCGCGCCCGACCAGGGTCAGCGCTCGCTGTCCAGGTCGGCCATGTGCCGGCTGGGGTAGCGGTCGCCCCGGGCCGCGCCGCGCGGGACGAGGTCCTCGATCCGCGCGAGCTCCTCGGCATCGAACGAGACGCGCCCGCTGCCGACGAGCGTGCCGACCTGGTCCAGGCGTCGCGAGCCGACGACCGGCACGATGTCCTCGCCCTGGGCCGCGACCCAGGCGATCGCCAGCTGCGCGACGGAGGCGCCCTTGGCCTCGGCCAGCTCCTCCAGCCGCGCGGCCAGGGCCGCGTTGTGCTCCCGGTTGGCGCCCTGGAAACGCGGCGTCATCGCCCGCATGCCGCCCAGGGTTCCGCTGCCGCCGATCAGGCCGCGGGCCAGCACGCCGTAGGCGGTGACGCCGATGCCGAGTTCGCGGCACACGGGCAGGATGGCGTCCTCGATGCCGCGGCTGAACAGCGAGTACTCCAGCTGCACGTCGCAGATCGGCGCGACGGCCGAGGCGCGGCGGATCGTCTCCGCGCCGACCTCGCTGAGGCCGATGTGACGCACGTACCCCTTCTCGACCAGCTCGGCGATCGCGCCGACGGTGTCCTCGACGGGGACGGACGGGTCGAGCCGGGCCGGGCGGTAGACGTCGACGTGGTCGACGCCGAGACGCCGCAGCGAGTACGTCAGGAAGTTCCGCACCGCGGCGGGGCGGGCGTCGATCCCGGAATGGCCGCCGTCGGGGCCGCGCATGGCTCCGAACTTGACCGAGAGCACGACCTCGTCACGGTCGCGGCCCTCCAGCGCGCGCCGGATCAGCAGTTCGTTGTGCCCCGCGCCGTAGAAGTCGCCGGTGTCCAGCAGGGTGCCGCCGGCGTCCAGGTAGGCGCGCAGGACCCGTACGCCTTCGTCGTCGTCCACGGGGCCGTAGGCGCCGGACAGGGCCATGCCGCCGAGGCCGGGCGAGGAGACGGTGGGGCCGGTGCGGCCGAGGCCGCGGGCACCGAGCCGGGTTGTCGTCGTCATGTCCTCCACTGTGCGGGCCGCCGCCTGCCCGGACCAGGTCCAGCGCAACCAGGGACAACCTGTCCCTGGCTGAGCGCGGCAGGGCCCCTAGACTGGTGTGCGTGATCGACCGCTCCGGCCTCGCCGACTTCCTCCGTCGCCGCCGGGAGCTGCTGCACCCGGCCGACGTCGGCCTGCCCGACGGCGTACGGCGCCGGACGCCCGGTCTGCGGCGGGACGAGGTGGCGCAGCTTGCCGGCATGTCCGCCGACTACTACGCCCGGCTGGAGCAGTGCCGTGGCGCGAATCCGTCCGAGCCGATCGTGGCCTCCCTGGCGCGCGCGCTCCGCTGCGACCTGGACGAGCGTGACCACCTCTTCCACCTGGCCGGGCTGGCGCCTCCGATGCGCCGGGCCGGCCGGCACATCCGCCCGGGGCTGATCAGCCTGGCCGACCGGCTCACCGACGTCCCGGTCAGCATCTGCACCGATCTGCACGAGGTGCTGTGGCAGAACGCCCTCGCCGAGATCGTGCTCGGCCGTCGCGATCAGCAGGCGGGCCATGGCCGGATCGCGTGGCGCTGGTTCACCGATCCGCAGGCGCGCGACCGGTTCCTGGAGGAGGACCGGCCACGGCATTCGCTCGCGCTCGTCAACGACCTGCGGGCGACCTACTCGCGCCGCGCCGGCGACGACGACGTGGTGGAGCTGGTGCACGGGCTGCTGAAGCGCAGTGCGGAGTTCCGCGAGCTGTGGGAACGGCACGAGGTCGCGGTACGCCGTTTCGACCGCAAGCGGTTCGTCCACCCGGAGGTCGGGGTGCTGCACCTGACCTGCGAAGTGCTGTTCACCCCCGAGGCGGACCTCAAGATGCTGGCGTTCTTCCCGACCGAGGGCACCGGCACCCGCGAGAAGCTCGACCTGCTGCGCGTCATCGGGACGCAGGACTTCCGGACGTCCCTGTGACGACCTCGCTGCCGGAAGCGGCCGACCTGATGGACCGCTGGGCGCTGCGGCCCGACGGTCCCGTACGGAGCGGCATGGCGTCGCTCGTGCTGCCGGTGACCCGCGCCGACGGCACGCCCGCGGTGCTGAAGTTCCAGCAGCCCAGCGAGGACAACGCCGGCGCCGTGCCCGGCCTGCGGGCGTGGAACGGCGACGGCGTGGTGCGCCTGCTCGACCACGACCCGGACACCGGCACCATGCTGCTGGAACGGCTGGACGCGGCCCGCCCGCTGTCGTCGGTGGCCGACGACGACGAGGCGATGCGGGTCGTCGCCGGGCTGCTGGCGCGCCTGGTCGCGGTGCCCGCGCCCGCCGGGATGCGGCGGCTGGGCGACATCGCCGCCGCCATGCTCGACCGGACGCCCGGGGCCGTGCCGGCGTTGCGCGACCCGGCCGAGCGACGGCTGGTGCGCACCTGCGCGTCCGCCGTGGCCGAGCTGGCCGGCGAGCCCGGTGACCGCCTGCTGCACTGGGACCTGCACTACGACAACGTGCTCGCCGGGCGGCGGGAGCCGTGGCTGGCCATCGACCCCGAGCCGCTGGCCGGCGATCCCGGGTTCGACCTGTGGCCGGCGCTGGACAGCCGGTGGGAGGAGGCGGTGGTGGCGACCGGCGACGTGACGGGCGCGGCGCTCCGCCGCTTCGACCTGCTGACCGAGGCACTCGGCCTGGACCGGCGGCGGGCGGCCGGGTGGACGCTCGGCCGCATCCTGCAGAACGCGCTGTGGGACGTCGAGGACGGCAGGACCGAGCTCGAACCGGCCCAGGTCGCCCTAGGCGTGGCCCTGCTGCGCCGGTGGGCTCCCCCTCTCAGCGGGAGAGGGCGGTGAGCCGGTTGCTGAAGCGGGCGAGCATCCCGCTCTGCGACGTCTCGGAGACCATCCGGCCGATCAGCGGCGGGATCCGCCAGTTGGCGGGGCTGCGCCTGGCCAACCGTGACACCAGGTTGACGTGCGGGTAGCGGGCCTTCTCGTAGGCGCGTAGCCGGTGCGCCGGATCGCCGCCCCTGGCGAGCTCGCGCCCCAGCACCCACACGTCCTCCAGGGTCTGGTTGGCGCCCTGGCCGAGAGTGGGCGGCATGAGGTGGGCGGCGTCGCCGAGCAGCGTGACGCGGCCCTTGCCCCACTCCCGGCGCACCTTCTGCCAGTGGTGGCCGAAGAAGTCGAGGTCGTCCCCGGACGCCTGGGCGAGCAGTTCGGGGACGGGTGACGCCCAGTGGCCGAAGCGGCGCCTCAGCTCGGCCAGCGGCGCGGCGGGGCGCGGGCTGCCGGGGGACCAGCGCACGTCGAACCACCACTGGAGCTTGCCCTCGCCGGCGGGGATGATCCCGCACGCGCCCTCCCGTCCGGTGATCATGAGGTGGAGGTGGGTGTCCGTGACGTCGATGTCGATCCGGCTCAGGGCCTGCCAGGTGCCGAAGGTGGCCGTGCGTACGGGGACGTCGCCCCACAGCTCGCGCCGCACGACCGAGTGGTGGCCGTCGGCCCCGATGAGCAGGTCGCCCGTGGCCGTCGAGCCGTCGTCGAAGGTCACCGTGACCCGGTCGCCGTCCTGGGTCACGCTCCGGCAGGCCGTGCCGTAGCTGATCAGGTCGGCGGGCAGCCCTTCGGCCAGCCGTTCCAGCACGAGGCGGCGGGAGACCGACTTGTTCGGGAACCCGTAGAGCGTGGCGGCGTGCGCCATGTCGGACCTGAGCCGCAGCCGGCCGTCCGCCGTCAGCGCGTCGATCCGGTCGAACCGGCCACCGGCGCCGTCGAGGGTGACGCCGAGGTCGTGCAGCACGGCGGCGCCGTTGCTGAAGATGCTCAGCCCCGCGCCGCCCGTTCGCAGGGCCTCGGCCTGCTCGTAGATCCGCACCCGGTGCCCCGCGGCCAGCAGGCTCCGCGCGACGGCCAGGCCGCCCACGCCCGCGCCGATGACAAGAACGTCCATGTTCTCTCCAAATCGAAATGACTCCGCTTCGAAGATACATCGATATGAAGTACATTGGGCGGGTGACCGGCAAGCATCCGGAAGAGGACGTCTTCCGCGAGTTCCTGATCGCGGTCATGCTGCACATCGAGGCGATCGCCGGTCGGCTCGGCGTGCAGCATGTCGACGTGGCCGCCCTCATCCTGCTGGAGATGCGCGGCCCCCTCGCGGTGGGCGCGATCTCCGAGGAGCTGGGGCTGCCGTCCGCCTCCACGACCCGGCTCGTCGACCGCCTGGAGAAGGCCGGCTACGTACGGCGGGTGCGCGGCGAGCGCGACCGGCGCACGGTCACCGTGGAGCTGATCGAGGACGGCATGGCCGAGTACCACGCCACCCGCGTCACCTCCGAGCGGCACCTGGGGAAGATCGGCGCGGACTATTCGCCGGAGCAGGTGCCGCTGATGCTCGGCATGCTCACCGGCGTCGCCCGCGCCTACCGCTCGGCCACCAGGGAACTGCGCGAACAGCCCGGTTGAGCCCCTGCCCGTCCCGCGGGCGAAGCGTCAGGTCCGGGCCGTGGCCGGATCCGCCGTGGCCACCAGCCAGTCGCGGTCGGCGGCCAGCGGGGCGACGGCGCGGGCGCCGGGGAGGGTGGCCCGCACGCACCGGGTGAGCGCGTCGCCCGCGCTCAGCTCGATGTACTGGTGACCGGGACCGAGGCGCCGCAGGGTCCCGGGCAGGTGCACGGGCTGGGTGACGCAGCCGGCCAGCGCCCGGCGCAGGTCGTCGCGGTCGTCGTACACCCGCCCGTGGACCGGCGAGTGGACGGGCACCCGCAGCGGACGCTGCCGCAGCGGGCCCAGCCCCCGCAGGAAGCGGTCCGCGACCTCGCCGAGCGCGGGGTGGTGCGCCGCGTAGGGTACGGCGAGCCTGGTCATCGTGGTCCCGCCGAACGCCAGCAGCGCCTCGACGGCGTCGACGGGCCCGCTCACGATGGTCTGGTCCGGCGCGTTCACGCAGGCGAGTGTCAGATCGGGCAGACGGGCACGCGCGAGCAGCCGGAGACAGCCCGCCTCGCCCAGCTCCGGCAGCAGGACCATCGCCCCGCGTCCCTCGGACTGCCGGAAGGCCGCGTTGAGCGCGCACACCGCGCGGGTGCCGTCGGCGACGTCGAAGGCGCCCGCGCAGACGAGGGCCGCGATCTCGCCGAAGCTCTGCCCGACGATCGCGCGCGGGGTGAGCCGGGCCGACAGCAGCCGGCCCACGATGACCGAGATCGCGTATCCGGCCAGTTGCGGCACCCCCGACTCCATCCGCAGCGAGCGGGACCGGTCGAACAGGACGCGGCGGACGGCGGACCAGGGCGCCCCGGTCGTGGTCAGGACGCCCTCGATCTCGTCGAGCACCTGCTCGCACACCGTCCGGACGGCGGGTGAGGCGTCGTGGACGTCCAGCAGGGCGCCGCGCGGGTCGCCGCCCTGGCCGGGGACCAGGTAGACCGGCTCAGGAGTCGCCCGCGGCATGGGACCCCCGATCGGCGGAGGGGTTGCCGGCGGACCAGGTGAGCACGCCGCTCCCCCAGGTCAGTCCCGCCCCGAAGGCGACGATCAGGACGTGGTCGCCCGGGCGGAGCCGGCCCTGCCGGTGCGCGTCGGCCAGGGCGTAGGGCAGCGCTCCTGCGCCGATGTTCCCCACCCGGTCGGCGACGATCACGAGCCGCTCCGGGGCGAACCCGGCTTCGGCGCAGGCCTGGCGGAGCAGCACGGGATTGGGCTGGTGGGTGACCACCAGCGCGATGTCGTCCCTGGTCAGCCCTGATTCCCGCAAGGCCTGGGCGGCGGCCAGGGGGAAGATCTCCAGGATGAACTTGCGTACCGCCCTGCCGTCCATGTGGATGCGGTGCAGGCCACGCTCGACCGTCTCGTGGCTGGCCGGCAGCCGGCTGCCCCCGCCGGGGATCAGGACGTCGCCCGCGCGGGTGCCGTCGGAGCCCAGGATGATCGGGCCGAACCCGTGCCCGGCGGCCACGGTGCCGAGAACCGCCGCGCCGGCCCCGTCGGCGAACAGCACCGCCGTGCCCCGGTCGGCGTCGTCGAGGAAGCGCGAGTACGCCTCCACGCCGACGACCGCGGCGTGCCGGCCCGGCCGCTCCAGGCGCAGCCAGTCGGAGGCGACCCGGGTGCCGAAGAGCCAGCCGGCGCAGGCCGCCGAGACGTCGAGCGCGACCGCGTTCTCCGCGCCGAGCAGGGCCTGGACCCGGCAGGCGGTCGAAGGGCCGAGTTCGTCGGGCGTGGACGTCGCCAGGATCAGCAGGTCCAGGTCGCCCGGCCGCAGCCCGGCGCTGCGCAACGCCGCCCGGACCGCGTGCGCGGCCAGGTCCGAGGCGGCCTCGCCGGGTGCCGCGACATGGCGCCGCCGCACGCCCGTCCGCTCGGCGATCCACTCCGCCGACACGCCCGCCCGTCCGGCGACCTCCTCGTTGGTGCGGATCGCCTCGGGCACGTGGGCGCCGGTGCCGAGGACGCCGACTCCCGGGGGAAGGGAGATCAAGCCGTTCACCTCTCTCATGTGCGCCTCCGGGCGTTCAGGGCATCTCGACGCGGCCGAGGGCGAGCAGGTCGATCATGGCGGGCCCGCCGTTGCAGGCGGCCATGCCGCCGTCGATCGTCAGGATCGCGCCGGTCACCATGGCGGCGGCGTCGCCGGCCAGGTAGAGGGCGCCGTCGCCGATCTCCTCCGGGCTCGCCCAGCGCCGGGCGGGCACGGCCCGCATCAGGGCTTCGGAGGCGCCCTGGTCGGCGTGGAAGGACGCGGTGAGGTCGGTGGCCACCCAGCCCGGCTGGATGGCGTTCACCCGGACCCCGCTGGCGGCCCACTCGGCGGCGAGCGTGCGGGTGAGGGAGTTCATGGCGGCCTTGACCGCGGCGTAGTGGGACAGCATCGGGCAGCCCCGCTCCCCCGCGACGGAGGAGATGTTGACGACCGAGCCGCTGCCGCGCGCCGTGGCGTGCCTGCCGAACAGCCTCAGGAACCGGTTGACCGCCGTGAGGTCGACGGCGAGCACGTGCGCCCAGTCCTCGTCGGTGAGCTCCAGGAACGGGCCCGCGCTGCCGACGGAGCCCGCGTTGTTGACCAGGATGTCCAGGCCGCCGAAGACGTCGACGGCCTCGGCGACGGCGGAGTCGATCGCGCTGGCAGAGCCGACGTCGCAGGGCAGCGTGAGGGTCTTGGCGCCCCGGGCGCCGGCCTGGGCGGCGACTTCTTCGAGCGCGTCCGCGCTCCGGGCGAGCAGGGCGACGTTCGCGCCCGCCCCGGCGAAGCGGAGCGCGATCGCCCGGCCGATGCCGCGGGAGGCGCCGGTGATCAGTGCTGACTTGCCGGTGAGGTCCATGACGTACTCCAGACGGGGGGTTCGTGCAGTTCGGGCAGTTCGAAGGCTTCGACCAGCTCGGGTGTCCTGGGCATCAGCTCGGCGCACAGCTCGTCGCGCAGGGCCCTGATCCGCCCGATCAGCGGGGGGACCGCGATCGCCTCGTCCAGCAGCAGGCCGGCGCGGCGTTCCGCCCAGTCGAGGGCGAACCACCGGAACACCGGACGCAGGCGCGGCGGGCCGTCCTGGAGGATCTCCAGGATGACCCGGTCGGCCAGTGCGGTCGCCGTCCTGGCGGCGAGGGCGAGATGCGGGTTCCAGTCGCCGAGGGAGCCGGGCGCGGTGACGCGTACGGACAGTTCGTCCACGAGCCGCAGTTCGAGGGCCCGGGCGGCGTCGAGGCAGCCTTCGAGGGAGAGGTCGAACACTCCCTGGCCGGGATCGGGCGGCTCGTAGCGGTCCCGTTCGACCATGGCCCGAGCGACGTCGAAGAGGATGAGCTGGTTGTCGCCCCCGGCGCTCAGGTAGGCGTGCGCGAGCCCCCGGTAGCCGTTGAGCCTGCCGGAGGCGAGGAAGCCGGGGGCCCCGGAGTGCGTGCGGCACAGGCCGGCCGTGTCCTCGGCGAGGTCGGTGACGGCGGCCTTCAGGAGCGGGAGCATGAGGTCCACGGACGCCCACGGCGTCCACGTCGAGGCGGACGCCGAGCCGCCTGCCGACCACGCGGCGCCGGTCTTGACGCGGTTGGCGACGGCGGTCAGCGCGTAACCCCTGGCCAGCGCGGTCAGGACGGCCTCCTGCTGGTTGCGATGGTCGATGAGGGGGCGGCCGGGCGCCAGCCGTCCCTGGGTGGGGCGGTCGACGGAGTGCAGCGTCAGCGAGGCGGCGCCGGCCCGGTAGGCGGCCGCGCCCGCCGCGATGATGCCGCGCCACACGTACGGGGCCGCGCACATCGACAGGGCGGCCCGCGACCCCGCCAGGGGATCGTGGAAGACGCCGTCGGCGGTGATGCGGGCGCCGGCCGCCAGCCAGGACTCGAACGGGAGCCGGAGCCCGTCGAAGCGCACGGCCGCCCAGTCCAGCGACAGCGCGGGGTTGTCGGCGGCGGGCAGGACGTGGACGCCGTCACCGCCGGCCGCACCGTCACTGTCGCCGTCGCCGCCGCCGAGCGGGACCAGGAACAGGAACACGCCCCGCTCCCCGCCGTCGTCGACCAGCCGCGCGTACACGGTGAGGAGCTTGGGGACGCCCGGATGGCCGGCCGTCGTGGGGAACTTCACCGCCGCCGGGTCGGGCGTGGTCAGGACGAAGGAGCGGTCGGCGGCGTCGAAGCGGGCGACCGTCGCGGGCATCAGATGGCTGTTGCTGCGCCCGGCCTCGGTCATGGCCACCGCGCCGAAGCGGTCCATGGCTTCCAGCCGCCGCCGGACCGGCTCGGTGCTCCGGTCGCCGAACCGCAGGATCGGCACCAGCGTCAGCGTGTAGTGCAGCAGCATCACGTGGAAGAGCGCCGGGTCGGCGACGGCGGCCCGCTCCAGCAGCGCGCACAGCTCCGGCGGCCGGGCCAGGAGCCGCCCGGCGGACGGCGCGGCCGTCCCGGCGTGCCGGAACCGCTCGTAGGTGAGCGCGTGGCGATCCGCCGGCGGCATCCCCCGGGGGTAGCCGAAGAAGCCGGCGGGGATCGCCTCCCGCAGCCGCGCGTGCGACTCGTCAGGCAGGCCGCCGCGCACGAACGTGGTCAGGTCCACTGAGACTCCTCGCTCGGGTGCTCGTCAGCGTGCGGTAACCGTGGTGACCGCGTCGTGCAGGACGTTGACGTGCCTGCTCCACAGCTCGGCGAGCCGGTCGCAGCCCTCGACGGCGGTGTCGAACAGCAGCGACGGCATGATCCCGTCCCGGTACTGGCAGAGCACGATCATCAGGGGCTGCGCGGGCAGGAGCGGGGGGATTCCCCAGACGTCCCGGATGGGCAGGTCACCGATCCGGAGCGGGCCCATCCGCACGGTCGTGATGAACATGGCGGTGTAGCGCGGATCGAACAGCCGCGCCAGAAGAGGCCGTACGGCGGCGTAGGGCAGGCGGGGCAGGAGTGCGCGATGCAGCTCGCGGTGGCGTTGCAGGCGTTCCATGCCGGTCTGCTCGACGACCTGGCGAAGCTGCTCCGTGGGCGAGGGCCGGTGACAGGGCAGGTGGATGTGCAGGCCCGTGACCTGGTTGCCGAGGCATCCGCTGCCCCGGCCGGCGCGGAGGCTGAGCGGCAGCGCCACGGGAAGGCCGTGACGGCGGCGCGGGCCGACCGGCGCCGTCCACTCCTCCGGCGCCCAGTCCCGCAGCGCCCCGGCCAGGGCCGCCAGGCACACCTGGTTGCGTGTCGCGCCGGTCACCTTGGCGGTGGCGTTGATCGCGTCCTGATCGAAGCGGAAGGTCAGCAGCTTCCGCCGCCCGGTGAAGGGGCCGCGCAGCGGCTCCCAGACCGGCACCCGCCGCAGGGGGACGGCGAGGTCCGACGGGGCCGGCCAGCGCCGGGGGCGGATGGCCGTGGGGTACTCCTTCGCGTGCGGCACGGGCAGGGAACCGCCGCCGAACAGCGCCTCCACCGTGGCGGTGATCGACATGCCGTCCTGGTAGGCGTGGTCGGCGGCGTAGCACAGCGTGTACTGCTCGTCCTCCCCCGCGCCGCCGTACCCGTGGATGAGCGCCAGCCGCCAGAGCGGCCGGTCGGCCCGGAACGGCTCGGCCATCACCTCCAGCGCGTGGGCCGTCACGTCGGCGCCGGGGGTCAGCCGGCGCTCCACCACGTGGTCGGCGGGCGTGAACCCGTCGCACACGCTCCAGGCGCGCCTCTCGCGGTCGACGCGATAGCTCAGGACGGGGACGCGCCGGGCCTGGGCGGCCACCAGGCTCCGGAGCTCGCCGAGACTGGGCGGCGCACCGGAGAGCCGGACGATCCCGCCGATGTACATGGTCGTCTCGTCGGTGACCAGCCCGCCGAGACCGGAGACGAAGAACCGGTCGACGGGGCCCATCGGCACCTCGCGGCCGTCGCTCCCACGGGAAAATCTGCTCACGTTCGCCGTCCCCTTCTTTTCGGCGCCACTAGGTGCCCGCGCATTCTTCGACGTCGTGGTCACGGCGCATTTCGACATGGCGGTTGACGTAGGCGAGGACGAGGCCCGGGGTGCCCAGTTCCTCGTGGATGTCGCCGGGCGCGGGGATGTCGTGCTCGTCGATGAGGCGCTCGGTCAGCTCGACCAGCGCCAGCGAGTCCACGCCCAGGTCAGCGAAGGTGCGGTCGACCTCGTGCCCCGCTACCAGGACCCCCGGCTCCCGGCCGAGGATGCGGTTGAGGTGGTCCAGCGTGAATGCGGCCATGAGTTCCTTTCGAAAAAGCGGCGCTTGAATTGTTCACCCATGGCGGCAGCTTAGGTCCCGCATTCGCCACCGGCCATTCTGCCGAAAGTCCCGGTGTCTTTGTTCCCGTCGATTTCCATGGCACGGCATGGAGAATGAATTGTCGCCGCCGTTTCATCTCGACGAACACGGAGGAAATGGTTGAGAACCGACGGTCGTCCCGGTGCGTCCCTGGTTCCGCTGTCCGCCTACGCGCGCTGGTGCGTCGGGCACCGGCGGCGCCTGCTGTCCCTCGCCGTGCTGCTCACGGTCATCCTGGGACTGGCTTCGCTGAAGCTCGACAGCCGGCTGTCCAACGGCGGTTACACCGCCCGCGGCACCCAGGCGGCGCGGGCCGAGGCGGTGATGGCGCGGCGCTTCCCCGTCAAGCCGGCGGATCTCGTGCTCCGGGTGACCGCCCGGGAGAGCGTCGACGCCCCGGGCGTCGCGAAGTCCGCCGGCCGGCTCGACCGGTGGCTCGCGGCCCGGCCGGGGGTGTCGGGAGTGCAGTCCTACTGGACGACCCGCGATCCGGCCCTGCGCGCCCGCGACGGCAGGTCGGCGCTGATCCGCGTGGACCTGTCCGGTGACGACGCGCGGGCGGCCAGGACCGCCGAGCGGATCGTCCCCCCGCTGGCCGAGCGGGCGGGCTCGCTCAAGGTGGCGGCGACCGGACCGGCGTGGGCGTCGGTGCAGTTCCTCCGGCTGGCCAAGGACGATCTGCATCGCGCGGAGCTGGTCACCGTCCCGCTGCTCCTGCTGATCCTGCTGGTGGCCTTCCGGTCGGTGCACGCGGCGCTGCTGCCCCTGGCGATCGGCGGCCTCACGATCGTCGGCACGCTGACGGCGCTCGTGCTGGTCAGCGAGTTCACCCCGGTGTCGGTGTTCGCGCCCAACCTCACCACCGCGCTCGGGCTCGGGCTCGCCATCGACTACAGCCTCTTCATCACCACCCGCTACCGGGAGGAGCTGGCGCGTGGGTGCACGGTGCGGCAGGCCGTCGAGCGGGCCATGGCCAGCGCCGGGCACACGGTCCTGTTCTCGGCGCTCACGGTGGCGCTCGCCACCGCCAACCTCCTGGTCCTCCCCCTGGGGGTGCTGCGCTCGCTCGCCCTGACCACGATCATCGTCGTGCTCATGGCGGCGGCCGCGACGATGCTGATCCTGCCGGCCCTGCTCGCCGTGGTCGGCGAGCGCATCAGCGGCGGCGACCCTTTCGCGTGGCTGCGGCGGTCCGCGCACCGCCGCCCGGTGCCGGAGAGCGCGGCCTGGCGGCGCATCGCGGCCCTCTCGACCCGGCGGCCGGTGCTCGTCGGGGGCTCGTGCGCGCTGGTCCTGCTGCTGATGGCGGCCCCGTTCCTGTGGGTGCGCTTCGGGATCGCCGACGAACGCGTGCTGCCCGCGGACACGGAGTCCCACCGGACGGCGCACGGCATCCACCAGGACTTCGACCAGCCCTTCGACCGTGATCTCCACATCGTCCTGCCGTACCTGGACAGCTCACGGCCCGCCGGGTGCCGGAGGCTGGCGAAGTACGCGCACCGGCTCGCCGCCCTGCCGGATGTGACCGTCGTACGGACCACCACGGGCGTCTACCGGGGCGCCGCCGCGCAGGAGACCCCCTGCCCGCCGGAGGACCCGCCGGCGAAGGCGGCCGAGAAGACGGAGGACACGAAAGGGAAAGCGTTCGCCCAGGGCTTCCACGGCAGCGCCGCGACCCTGATCAGCGTGTCCGGCCCGCACGACGCCCAGTCGGCGGGCGCCCGCGAGCTGCTCGACCGGGTCCGTGACGTACGCCCTCCGGGAACGCGGCTCGTCACCGGACCGACCCCGCAGGCCGTCGACACGCTCGGCGCACTGAGGAACCGGCTGCCGCTGGCGGGCGGCCTCATCGCGATCACCGTCCTGACGCTGCTCTTCCTGTTCACCGGCGGCGTCCTGGTGTCGGTCAAGGCGGTCGCCGTCGGCGCGCTGAGCCTGACGGCCAGTTGCGGAGCCCTGGTCGCGATCTTCCAGGACGGCCACCTGCGCGGGCTGCTGGGCGACTTCACCCTGACGCACCACGTGGAGGTCGTCTCCATCCTGCTCACCGTCACCGTGGCGTTCGGGCTGTCGGTGGACTACGAGGTCTTCCTGCTGTCGCGCATCCGGGAGCATCATCGCGCCACTGGCGACCACACGGCCGCCGTCGTCAGGGGCATCGCGGGGACCGGGCGGCTGGTGAGCGTCGCGGCCCTCGCGGTCGCGGTGTCGACGGGCTTCCTGGCGTTCTCCACCAACACGGTCCTGAAGATCATCGGTGTCGGCCTGGCGCTCAGCGTGCTGGTCGACGCGACCCTGGTCCGCGGCCTGCTCGTGCCCGCCTTCATGCGGCTCACCGGGACGGCCAACTGGTGGGCCCCCGCACCGCTCGCCCGGCTGCACGAGCGGTTCGGCATCTCCGAAGCCGAGCCCCCGCCGGGACCGCCGGCGCGGCGGCCGCGCGGCATCCGGCGGCTCCTGGGCGTGCTGCTGCCCGGAACACCACGGAGTCGTTGACTCTCCGTTACCATCGCATTGCCTTGTGTAGCCCTCGATCTTCAGGACATCCCATGCCCATCCACAACCGCGGCCTCACGGTGACGGCCTCCCTCTGCCTGGTCGCCGTGACGGCCGTCGCCGCCGCTCCCGCCGCCTCCGCCGGGGCGGCGGTCCCGGACCCGCGCGGCGTCTTCCCGGTCCACCTGGCCTACTCCCTGCTCGACCCGGACCGGTCGCCTCCCGGGGCGAACGACTGGTCGTGCGAGCCCTCCCGCCGCCATCCCGAGCCGGTCGTGCTCGTCCACGGCACCTACGGCAACGCCTACAACTCCTGGCGCTACATGGCTCCCGACCTCAAGCGTGAGGGCCACTGCGTCTTCGCGATCAACTACGGCGCCCCGCCCGGCAGCCCGCTCAAGGCCACGGGCGACATCCGGCGCTCCGGGCGCGAGCTGGCCCGGTTCGTCGACCGGGTGCTCGCGGCCACCGGCGCCCGCCGGGTCGCGCTCGTGGGCCACTCCCAGGGCGGCATGATGCCCCGCTGGTACCTGCGCCACGAAGGCGGCGCCGACGCCCGCAGGCCCTGGCGCAACAAGGTGTCCAAGCTCGTGTCGCTGGCCGCCACCCACCACGGCACCACGGTCGACGGAGTCATGAGCATGCTCGACGTCCTCGGCGTCAGGCGGCAGGCGGGCGCCGTGATCAGCAAGGCGGCGGTGCAGCAGGCCACCGGGTCGGAGTTCATGGTCGAGCTCAACAGGGGCGGCGACACGATGCCCGGGATTCGCTACACGGTGCTGGCCACGCGCTACGACGAGATCGCCACGCCGTTCACCTCGACGTTCCTGTCGGCCGGGCCGGGGGCCGAGGTGCGCAACATCGTGCTGCAGGACGGATGCGCGATCGACCTGACCGAGCACCTCGCCATAATCTACGACCCGAGGGCGCTGCACTACGTGAAGAACGCGCTGTCCCCCGGGCGCGAGCGCACGCCCGCCGGGCGGAAGGCGGTCTGCCTGCCGGTCGTGCCTGTCGCCGGGGCGCCGATCACCTCCTGACCCCGCCCGGCCGAGGGCACGGGCGAGGGGGCCCGGATCCGTGCGCCCGCGCCCCCCTCGCCGGATCACGTGCGGCCGCTAACCCGAGTCGCGCAGCCGCGACTCCTCCGCGATCACCCATCCCTCCCTGAGGGCGAAGAGCGCGGCCTCGGTACGGCTGCGCACGTCGAGCTTGCGGAAGATGGCGTGCACGTAGTTCTTGACCGTCTTCTCGGCGATGTCGAGGGCGCCGCCGATCTGCCTGTTCGACATGCCCCTCCCGATGAGCGAGAGCACCCGGATCTCCTGGCTGGTGAGCCCGTGCCGTTCCGCTCCTGTCACCGTGGCCGGCGCCGGGCTCCCGTGCTGGCGCGCCTCACAGGGCCCGAGCACGGGCCCCTCGTGCAACATCTGCTCGCGCGTCCGTTCCAGGATCCGCAAGGCCTCCCGCTGGCGGGTCAGACCGTGGCGCACGAACTCGATCGCTTCCTCGATGTCCTTGAGTGCCGATGACCGGGACCAGGAGACACTTGGCGCCCCGTTGAAAGGACTCACCTTCCCGAAGCCGCTCAGCACGCGTCTGCTGGCGCTCTGGTTCTCTGTCATGTGGCTGCTTTCTCGTATTGCCCGTCGAGGGGACGACGGGCCGTGACGGGCCGATGTCCCACCTCAGGCGATCTGCGGGCGGGCGCGATCACGGGATCGGCGCGCGGCGGGCCACGGCGGCACGGGTGGGGCCCGGCCATCGGCCCGGGCCCCACCTCGGCGGGCTGCGCGGCGGGCTGCGCGGGGTGCTGGGCGCCGCCCCGCACGGCCACGGCCCGCCGGCGCCTCCTGCCGCGCGGCCGGCATCTCACCGCCGGGAGGCCGCCCGAGCGCGTCCCGTACGCGCCTCCCCGGCGGGCGCGGCCGTGGTGCCGGGCGGTTCGGCGGGCCGGTTCCGTCGGCGGCCGGGAACGCTCCCGGGCCCCGGCCGGGAGCCCCCTCTGCCGGAAGGCCGCCGCGGATCCGGGCCGGTCGCAGGAGGCCGCCCGGGGAGTGCGCACGACCGGCGCCGTACCTGGGAGGGGAGGAGGCGGGGGAAGCGTTCGCGGCGCCGGGTGTGCGGCGGCCGGTTGGCCGGGGTGCTTGCGGGCACGGGCCCCGGTCCGGGCGGGAGGGTCGTCGGCGGCTTCTGAGTTGACGATGCGAAGGTGTCTTCGTCTCATGCAGCTCCAATCCGGGTGGGATGCATGCGCCCGTAAGCCCCGCCCCGCCGGGAAAACCACCCCCTGCATTTAACATCGCGGTTCTCATGCAGACCAGTGAGCTCATGGGCATCGGGCGGGATTCGTGTCTCGGTTGATATCACAAACGCACCCAACCGCTCATTTCCCAGCGGCCGTCGAATTCGTACTGACACCGGCAGTTAGGGTCAGTAAAGGGGACTTAACCTCCCGGCGCATTGCGGCGGGGTCAGGGCAGCCGTACCACCTGGGCGCCATAGGCGACGCCGGCGCCGAAGCCGAGCAGGAGCGCGAAGGCGCCGGCGGGCACGGCCCCCTCCTCCTTCAGCCGTGAGATGGCCAGCGGGATGGAGGCCGCCGAGGTGTTGCCCTGGTCCTCGACGTCCCTGGCCACGACGACGTGCCCCGGCAGGGGGATCCGTTCGGCGATCGCCTCGATCATGCGCAGGTTGGCCTGATGGGGGATGAACGCCGCGAGGTCCTCCAGGGCGAGCCCCGCGGCGTCCACGGCCCGCAGCGCCACCGCGGGCATCTCGCTGATCGCCCACCGGAACAGCTCGGGACCCCGCATCCGGAAGTACGGCCGGCGGCACCCGGGGGTGTCGCGGAAGTGCGCCCAGGGGAAGTCCTGGCCCGCCACGCCGGCCAGCGAACCGTCGCTCCCGCACGACATCGGCCCGATGCCCGGTTCGCCGTACGCGCCGACAAGCGCGGCCCCGGCCCCGTCGGAGAAGATGACGGCCGTGGTGCGGTCGCCGGGGTCGACGAGGTCGGACATCCGCTCGCTGGCCACGACCAGCACGTGCCGGGCTGAACCCGCGGCGATCAGCGCGCGGGCGACGTCGAGCGCGTAGTTGAAGCCGGCGCAGGCGGCGGAGACGTCGAACGCCCCGACACGCCTGGCGCCCAGCTCGCGGGCGATCTGCACGGCGGCGGAGGGGCTCTGCCCGGTGTAGCTCATCGTGGCCGCCACGACGCAGTCGACGGCGTCGATCGTCTTCCCGGCCGAGGCCAGCGCCTTCCCCGCCGCGGCCGCCCCCATGGTCACGACCGTCTCGGCGGGCGACGCGGCGCACCTGCGGCGGATCCCGGTCCGCTTGACGATCCAGGAGTCGGAGGTGTCGAGGGATTCGCTCAGTTCGGCGTTGGCGATCCCCCTGCCCGGCCGGTACGCGCCCACCGCGAGAATGCGCGCCGGAATGGCCAGCCGGGGAACCGGCCCTATTCGTGATCCAGGGGTTCCGCCTTTCGGGACTGTTTCGGCCGTCACGACTACCTCCTGCGGATGGATAACACGTCGTTCCTGATGATTCTGGGACGCTTCCGGGGGCCTGACAAGTGCATAAAGTCCCTGCGTCCGGGCGTGCCGGGCGAGCGTTCACGAGCGCCGGGACTTTGGCCTCCAGCACATTTCCGGCATTTCTTCGGCTAAACCGAGCCCTTATTCTCTTGTCCGCCCGATCGGCGCGTGAAAAATTGTCGATGTCGGCGGAGGAGGCCGGGGACCGCCACTCGAATAATCACCCCGGCGGCCGGCGGGAAATCATAAAGCGATTCATGAGAGGCGCTGATGACGCTCCTTTCCAGCAGACGACGCGCACCGAGGGCGGACGTCGCCATCACCGGGATCGGGCTGCTCACCCCGGCGGGACTCGGCACGGAAGCCACCTGGAAAGGGCTGTGCGCGGGCCTGCCCACCGCCTCCGCCCATCCGGCGCTGGCCGGGCTGGAGGTGGACTTCGCCTGCGCGCTCCCCGGCTTCGACGCGGCGGCGGCGCTCGGCGGGCCACTGTCGCGCCGGATGGACCGATTCGCCCAGCTGGCGATGGCCTCGGCCGTCGAGGCCGTCAGGGACTCCGGTCTCGATCCGGCTTCCTGGGAGGGCAGCCGCGTGGGAGTCATTGTCGGCACCAGCATCGGGGGCATGCCCAGCTGGGAGGAGGCGCAGCGGCGGCTGCTGGAGGGCGGGCCGCGCAGGGTCCCTCCGCTGGCCATGACGCGGGTGCTGCCCAACATGGCGGCCGGCGAGATCGCCATCGCGCTGGGCGCCGGCGGGCCGTGCTTCGCGGTCGGGGCGGCGTGCGCGTCCGGCGCCATGGCCCTCCACCTGGCCAGGGAGCTCCTCCGGTCGGACGCCGCCGACATCATGATCGCCGGTGGCGCGACCGCCGACATCAGCCCGCTCGTGATCTCCAGCTTCGACCGGCTCGGCGCGCTGTCACGCCGCCGCGACGATCCGGCCGCCGCCTCCCGGCCGTTCGACCTCGGCCGTGACGGGTTCGTCATGGCGGAGGGCGCGGGCATGCTGGTGCTCGAACGCCTCCGCGACACCCGCGCCCGCGCCCGCCGGCCGTACGCGCTGCTGGCGGGGTGCGCGGCTACGGACGACGCCCGTCATCCGACGGCCCCCGACCCCGCCGGGGCCGGCGCCGAGCGGGCGCTGCGGCTGGCGCTGAGCGACGCGGGGGCGGTGCCCGCGGACGTCGGCCACGTGAACGCCCACGGCACCGGAACGGTGCTCAACGACGCCGCCGAGAGCAGGGTCATCAGCAGGGTCCTGCCCCACGGGGTGCCGGTCACCTCGCTCAAGGGCACGATGGGCCACCTGATCGCGGGCGCGGGCGCCGTGGAGGCCGCCTGTGCCGCGCTGTCCCTGCGCGAGGGGCTGATCCCGCCCACCGCCAACCACGACGTCCGGGACCCCGGGATCGACGTCGACGTCGTGGCCGGAGCGCCGCGTCCGGTGGGGACCGGGATCGCGCTGAGCAACTCCTTCGGCTTCGGAGGGCACAACGTGGTGCTCGCGCTGGCCCTCCCGTGACCCCTTCCGCCGCCTGGCCGAGGAGGCCGCCCATGAGCTGACCGCCACACAGGACCCGCAGGAACGACGCAGGCAGGAGGACCCATGAAACGCAGGACGGCTGTACGGCGCACCGCGACGGTCGGTGCGGCCGTCGCGGCCCTCATCATGCTCGCACCGGCGGCCGCGCGGGCCGACCCGTACGGAGACGGGCGGCAATGGCGCTTCATCAGCCAGTTCCCCACCGGATGGCTGTGCGGCCAGAGCGGCCAGGCGCTGGTGTTCTTCTCCGACGCCACCGACTACAGCTGCGTGCGCGACCGCGAAGGCCACGCGCTCTTCGTCCGATGACACTCCCCAGCGAAAGGAACCTCATGTTCACTCGTACCGCTGCCAAGCTGCTCACCCTCGCCGTCACGCTCGCCGGCGCCGCGACCGTGGCCCTCGCGGCCGCCCCCGCGGCCGGCGCCCAGGCCGCGCACCGCGCGGACTGGGGTTCGGAGTGGGACCACTGCGACCTGTGGTCCCGCTACGGCGGCCTGTACTGCCACACGGGCCACGGCTACCGCCAGGGCAACCAGGGCGGGCTGCTCGGCGGACTGCTCGGCCTGTGAACCGATGAGGAGCCGGGTCCAGCGCGCCCTGGCCCTGCTCCTCCCGCGCCCTTCCCGCGGCGCGCGGGCCGCCGCCCTCGTCAGGCGACATATCGCCGCAAGACGCCACTGTCACGATCCGCGACCTCATCCATCGCTATCGTCACCCTCGGTAGCATCCACGAGCCTCGGGAGGCCTCGGACATGGCGCAGCGTGTGGTCTTCGAAAGCGGCGGCACCGGACGGCGCCGGCGTGCCCTCCTCGTGACGGCGGCACTCCTGCTCCCGTTCTTCCACACGCCCGCCGCCACGGCCACCGCGGACCACAGCAGGCTTCCCGGCCTGCCCACCACCGCCCAGGCGCGCGAGCGCCTCGACGGGCTCACCGTCGCCCCGCGCGGTTCACTGGCCGGCTACAGCCACCGCAGGTTCCTGCCGGAGTGGGCGAACCAGCAGGGCGCCTGCGACACCCGCGAGACGGTGCTGCGGCGCGACGGGCACGGCGTCAGCGCCGACGCCGACTGCCGGCCCGTCGCCGGCCTCTGGCGGAGCCCGTACGAGGGCCGGATCCTGACCAGCTCCGGCCAGATCGACGTGGATCACGTGGTGCCCCTGGCCAACGCCTGGCGATCGGGTGCCAGCCGCTGGAGCGACGCCCGGCGCCGGGCCTTCGCCAACGACCTCACCCGCCCCGAGCTGATCGTCGTCAGCGAATCGGTGAACCTCGACAAGGGCGGCCGCACCCCGGCCACCTGGCGTCCGCCGATCACCTCGTACTGGTGCACGTACGCCCGCGCCTGGGTCGGCGTGAAGCACCACTACCGGCTGCGCGTCACCGAGCCGGAGAAGTCCGCCCTCGCGGACATGCTCGCCACCTGCCCCACCTGAGTTAATTAGGATACCTGCCCCAAAGCCGAGGCCCAGAGCTCTCGGGGGACGTCACAGCTTGATTTCAGGGCTTGACCGTGCCTTTTCCGCCACTTACGGTCCCTAGCAAGTTAGGACTCTTTACTAATCCTCCGGCGGACGACGTAACCCCCCACCAGCTCATAGGAGACCTCCGTGCGCTTCGTCCCTCTCGCGGCGGCCGCGTTGCTGGCCCTGCCGCTGACCGCGTGCACCGCGGGCAAGGAGGCGCCGCCGTCGCTCGGCGCCCAGCCCCCGCCCACCGCGAGCGGCACCGGCCCGGCCGCCGCCGCGCTGCCCCCCGCCACGCTGGAGCTGTGGCACGGCTTCTCCACCGACGTCGAGACGAAGGCGTTCGAGGAGGCGGTCGCGGGCTTCACGAAGAAGTTCCCGCAGATCAAGGTCACCACGAAGAAGGGCATCCAGGACGACCAGATCACCCAGGCGATCCGCGGCGGCAAGGCGCCCGACGTGGCGGCCTCGTTCACCACGGACAACGTCGCCCAGTGGTGCAGGTCCGGCGCGTTCCAGGATCTGACCCCGGTCATCGAGCAGGACGGCATCGACCTGACCGTGCTGCCGGCCGCCTCCCGGGCCTACACGGAGTTCGAGGGCAAGCGGTGCACGATGCCGCTGCTGGCCGACGCGTACGGGCTGTACTACAACAAGGCGCTGATGAAGGGCGAGCAGCCGCCGAAGACGCTGAGCGAGCTGACCGCGCTGACCAAGAAGCTCACGGTCCGCGACGCCGACGGGAACATCGAGGTCGCCGGGTTCGTCCCGAGCTTCCAGTACTACGAGAACTCCCCCAGCCACCTCGGCCCCATGGTCGGCGCGAAGTGGTACCACGACGACGGCACCTCGGCGATCGGCTCCGACCCGGCGTGGAAGCAACTCCTGCGCTGGCAGAAGGAGCTGGTCGACTGGTACGGCTACGACAAGCTGGAGAAGTTCCGCAAGGGCCTGGGCGACGAATGGGGCGCCGAGCACCCGTTCTTCAAGGGCAAGATCGCCATGGTGCTCGACGGCGAGTGGCGCAACGCCATGATCGCGGGCGACCCGGTGGCCAAGGACCTGGACTACGGCACCGCCCCGCTGCCCGTCGCCGACGACAAGCCCGGCCTGTACGGCAGCGGCTTCACCGCCGGGACCGTGATCGGCGTGCCGAGAGGCGCCGAGCACCCGCGGCACGCCTGGGAGCTGGTCAAACACCTCACCACCGACACCGACTCGCTGGTGACGCTGTCGAACGCGCTGCGCAACGTGCCCACCACCGAGGCCGCGATGGACCACCCGGACCTGGCCAGGGACGAGAACTTCGCCACGTTCCTCGCCATCTTCGCCCATCCCAAGACCTCGACGCTGCCGCCGAACGTCAACAGCGTCTTCAACCAGGACGCCTTCTCCACCTTCCTCATCCAGTGGGAGAAGGGCGCGGTCAAGGACCTCGACGCCGGGCTGGCCGGGGTGGACGAGCGGATCGACGACAAGCTGAAGCTCACCGGGGGCTGATGATGGTCTCCACCCGTGTCGCGCCACCGCCTCACCGGTGGCGCGGCGAGGGCCCGCGCGCCCTGCTGTGGCTGTCGCCGTGGATCGCCGGCGTGGCGGTCCTCTTCGTCTACCCGCTGGTGTCCACGGTGTACTTCTCCTTCCACCGCTACGACCTGTTCACGCTGGAGTTCATCGGCCTGGACAACTACCGCTACGCCTTCTCCGACGCCCGCGTGCTGCAGTCGGCCCTGAACACCCTCTGGCTCGTGGTGTTCATGGTCCCGGCCCAGGTGCTGTTCGCGCTCGGCGTGGCGCAGCTGCTGACCAAGCTGAAGAGCGGCGGCGGCCTCCTGCGGACGATCTTCTACCTGCCGTCGCTGGTGCCGATGGTGGCCGGCACGGTCGCCTTCGTCTACCTGCTCAACCCGGCGACCGGCCCGGTCGACCAGCTCCTGGCGTGGCTGGGGATCACGGGCCCCGACTGGTTCGGCAGCGCCGCTTGGGCCAAGCCCAGCCTCACGCTGCTCGCCCTGTGGGGAGCGGGCAACACCATCATGATCTTCCTGGCGGCCCTGCTGGACGTGCCCAGGCACCTGTACGAGGCCGCCGCGATCGACGGCGCGGGCGCCTGGCGGCAGTTCCGCAGCGTCACGCTGCCCGTCATCTCCCCGGTGCTGATGTTCTCCGCGGTCACGGGGGTGATCTACGCCGTGCAGTACTTCACCCAGGCGATGATCGCCTCCCGGGTGGCCTCCGGCGCGACCGACTCGGCGGGCACCACGTTCACCCCCGGCTATCCGGACGGCTCGCTGCTCACGCTGCCGCAGCACCTGTTCCACACCGGGTTCCGCGACTGGTCGATGGGGCTGGCCTGCGTGCACGCGCTGCTGCTGTTCGTGGTGGCGATGCTGTTCACGCTGGTCCTGCTGCGCCAGTTCAGCCGGGCGGAGGCGGCGACGTGAGGCGCAGGCGCGGCCTGATGTGGATCGCGCAGCACGCCCTGGCCATCGCGCTCGCGCTGATGTTCCTCGGCCCGGTCGTGTTCGTCGCGCTGACCGCGCTCATGACCGACGAGCAGGCGCTCACCAGCCGGCTGTGGCCCGAGCGGTGGAACTGGACCAACTTCGGCGACGTCTTCGCCCGCTCCGAGCTGCTCACCTGGACGGTCAACACCTTCGTGTACGCGTCCCTGGCGACGCTGTTCATGCTGGTGTCGTCGATCCCGGCGGCGTACGCGCTGGCCCGGTTCCGCTTCCGGGGGCGCAAGGTGGCGTTCCTCGTGGTGATCAGCGCGATGATGCTGCCGCCGCAGGTCGTCGCGGTGCCGATCTACCTGGTGTGGGCGCGGCTGGACCTGACGGACTCACTGTGGCCGCTGATCCTGCCGATGCTGTTCGGCGACGCCTTCTCGATCTTCCTGCTGCGCCAGTTCCTCATCACGATCCCGCGCGACTACACCGACGCGGCCAGGGTGGACGGCTGCTCCGACGTGCGGATCCTGTTCACCGTGATCCTGCCGATGGCCCGGCCGGCGATCGCGGCGGTGGCGCTGTTCTCGTTCTTCTACTGCTGGAACGACTACTACGGGCCGCTGCTGTACGCCGGGGTCGACCAGGAGGGCTGGACGCTGTCGCTGGGGCTGGCCACCTTCAAGGCCTTCCACAGCGTGCAGTGGAACCTCACCATGGCCGCCACCCTGCTCGTGACGGCACCGGTGATCATCGTTTTCCTCTTCGCCCAGCGGGTCTTCATCGAGGGCGTGACATTGACGGGAGTAAAGGGTTGAAACTCGCCGTGGTCGGGGGCGGCTCGACGTACACGCCGGAGCTCGTCGACGGGTTCGCCCGGTTACGGGAGGACCTGCCGCTGACCGAGCTCGTCCTGGTGGATCCGGCCGCGGAGCGGCTGGAGCCGGTCGCGGGCATGGCCCGCCGGATGCTGCGCGCGGCCGGGCACCCGGCCACCGTGACCGCGACCGGCGACGTGCGCGAGGGCGTCGCCGGGGCGGCGGTGGTCCTGCTGCAACTGCGGGTGGGTGGGCAGGCGGCGCGTGAGGTGGACGAGACGCTGCCGCTGCGCTGCGGCTGCGTCGGCCAGGAGACGACGGGCGCGGGCGGCTTGGCCAAGGCGCTGCGCACGGTCCCGGTGGTGCTGGAGCTGGCCGAGGTGATCGCCGAGGCCGCACCGGAGGCGTGGATCGTCGACTTCACCAACCCGGTCGGCATCGTCACCCGGGCGCTGCTGGACGCCGGGCACCGGGCGATCGGGCTGTGCAACGTGGCGATCGGCTTCCAGCGCCGCTTCGCGGCCGTGCTCGGCGTCGAGCCGTCGCGGGTGTCGCTCGGGCACGCCGGGCTCAACCACCTCACGTGGGTGCGCTCGGTGCACGTGGACGGGACGGACGTGCTGCCGGACCTGATCCGCGAGCACGGGCAGAAGATCGCCGCCGACGTCGGGCTGCCGTCCGCGCTGCTCTCCCGGCTCGGCGCGGTGCCGTCGTACTACCTGCGCTACTTCTACGCCCACGACCTGGTGGTGGCCGAGCAGCGCACCGAGCCGTCACGGGCGGCCCGGGTCGCGGCGATGGAGAAGGAGCTGCTGGAGATGTACGCCGACCCGGCGGTGACGGCCAAGCCGGAACTGCTGGAGCAGCGGGGAGGCGCGTTCTACTCGGAGGCGGCGGTCGCCCTGATCGCCTCGCTGCTCGGCGACCGCGGCGACACCCAGGTCGTCAACGTGCGCAACGGCGGCACGCTGCCGTTCCTGCCGGACGACGCGGTCGTCGAGGTCCCGGCCAGGATCACCGCCTCGGGGGCCGTGCCGCAGCCGGTGCCGCCCCTGGAGCCGCTGTACGCCGGGCTCGTCGCGCACGTGTCGGCGTACGAGACGCTCGCGCTGCGCGCGGCCCTGGAAGGCGGTGCCGACCGGGTGCGGGACGCACTGCTCGCCCACCCGCTCGTCGGCCAGGAGCACCTGGCGCGGGAGCTGACCGGCCTGCTGCTCGACGCCAACCGGCGGCACCTGCCCTGGGCGGAAGCGCAGTGATCACCGGGAGCGGGCTGAGGACGGTCCTGGCGGTCGACGGCGGCAACAGCAAGACCGACCTCGCGCTCGTCGCCGAGGACGGCGCGGTGCTCGCCACCGGCCGGACCGGGCCGTTCGTGCCGCAGAGCGCCGGCGTGGGCGCCGCCGCCGACGTGGTGGAGCGGGAGGCCAAGGCGCTTCGTGACGGCATGGCCGCGCCGTACGCCGACATGATGGCGGCCTTCCTGGCGGGGGCCGACTTCCCCGCCGAGGAGGAGGCGCTGCGCGCCGAGTTCCTGGCGCGCGGCTGCGCGGGCGAGGTGTCGGTGGCCAACGACACGTTCGCGGTGCTGCGCGCGGGCGCCTCGCGGCGGTGGGGCGTCGTCGTGGTGTGCGGGGCGGGCATCAACGCCGCCGGCGTCTCCCCCACCGGCGAGACGGCGCGCTTCCCGGCGCTCGGCAGGCGCAGCGGCGACTGGGGCGGCGGCGAGGACCTGGCCGACCGGGTCCTGTGGCACGCCGCCCGGATGGAGGACGGGCGCGGCCCGGCCACGGCGCTGGCCGAGCTGGTCGTCACGCACTTCGGCACCGCGAGCGTCACGGAGGTGGTGCTCGCCCTGCACTTCGGCGAGCTGGACCCGGCCCGGCTGCACGAGCTGGTGCCGGGGCTGTTCGCCGTGGCGGGCGGCGGCGACGCCGTGGCCAGGGGTGTGGTCGCGCGGCAGGCCGAGGAGGTCGCGGTGATGGCCACGGTGTGCCTGCGCCGGCTCGGCCTGCTCGGCACGCCGGCCGAGGTGGTGCTCGGCGGGAGCGTGCTGACGGCCGGGGACCCGTACCTGCATGGCATGATCGAGTCCGCGATCGGCGCGAGCGCGCCGGACGCGCGTGTCGTGGTCAGCACCCTCCCCCCTGTCGCGGGCGCCGCCCTGGCCGGACTTGACCTGCTCGGCGCGGCCGAGACCGCGCGGACCCGAGTTCGCGATCACTTCAGGAGGAGCGGATGAGAAAGCTGATCCCCGCCACGCTCGCGCTGGCGCTGCTGGCGGCCTTGAACGCGCCGGCCCAGGCCGCCGCGCCCGCGCACGTCCGGGTCGACCAGGTCGGCTACTGGCCGGGCGAGAGCAAGCACGCCTACCTGATGACGAGCGGCCGGGCCGGTCGCTTCACGGTGGTCGACCACCGCGGGCGGGTGGTGCTCACCGGGCGCGCGGGCCGCGACCGGGGCGCCTGGAACAGCCGCTACCCGCACGTCCACGACCTCGACCTGACCCGGCTGCGCGCTCCCGGCCGCTACCGGGTCAAGGCCGGCGGGGCGACGTCGGCCGAGTTCGAGATCGCGCCGAAGCGGGACACGGCGGCCCAGGTGCTGCGCTTCTTCGGCCTGCAGCGCGACGGCGCCGGCGCGCCGCGCACCCCGAGCCACCTCAACGACCGGGCCGCCTCGGTCTACGACTGGCCCGCGTTCACCGGTCCCGAGACCGACCAGATCAAGGGCGGGCTGACGAAGATCGGCGGCCCGGTCGACGTCGAGGGCGGCTGGTTCGACGCGGGCGACTACCTCAAGTTCACGCACATCCTGGCGTACGTGGACACGCTGCTGTGGGCCGCCCAGCGGGACGGCAAGCCACAAGGCACCGCATTGCACAACGAAGCAGCTCATGGCCTGAAATATCTGGACAAGATGTGGGATGAGGAGTCCAAGACCCTCTACATCCAGGTCGGCATCGGCGCCGGGAACGCCGAGGGCACGTTCGTCGGCGACCACGACATCTGGCGCCTGCCCGAGGCCGACGACGGCGACAAGGCCGCGGGCCACCAGTTCATCCGCCACCGCCCGGTCTTCCGCGCCGCCGCCCCCGGCGCGCCGATCAGCCCCAACCTGGCCGGGCGCACGGCCGCCGCCTTCGCCCTGGCCGCCCAGCTCGAACCGTCCCTCGAGCGCGCCGCCGAGCTGCTCGACCAGGCCGCCTCCGTCTACGCCATGGCCAGGACCACCGGCGTGGACCGGCTGGTGACCTCCCTGCCGCACGCCTTCTATCCCGAGAGCGTCTGGCGCGACGACATGCAGCTCGGCGGCGCCGAGCTGGCCCTGGCCGCGCAGCGCCTGGGCGATCCGCGCGCCGGGCGGTGGCTGGCCGAGTCGGCCCGCTGGGCGCGCGGTTACCTGGACGAGGAGCAGGGCGACACGCTCAACCTGTACGACGTGAGCGCGCTGGCCCACGCCGACCTCGTCAAGGCCATGCGGGCGTCCGGGACCGGCGGGCTCGCCGTCACCGAGGCCGACCTGATCGCCGGGCTCAAGGCGCAGCTCGACCTCGGCGCGCGCCGGGCCGCCGCCGACCCGTTCCGCGCCGGGGCCCGGTACGACGCGTTCGACTCCGTGCCGCACGCGTTCGGCCTGGCCGCCACCGCCCGCCTGTACCGGTCGGTGACGGGCCGGCGCGCCTACGACGCCTTCGGCACCCAGCAGCGCAACTGGGCGCTCGGCGCGAACCCGTGGGGCGTGTCCTTCGTCGCCGGGGCGGGTAAGCGCTCGATCGCCTGCCCGCACCACCAGATCGCCAACATCACCGGCAGACCCGCCACGGGCGCCGTCGTCAACGGGCCCAACGACGCGAAACTGTTCGAGGACGGCCTCGGGGAGCACTTCGAGGAGATGCCGCCCTGCCCGGCGGACGGCGAGGACCGCTACGCGCGCTTCACCGGCCACGGCAGCCGCTTCGCCGACGACGTGCGCTCCTGGCAGGCTTCCGAGCCGGCCGACGATTTCGCGGCGATCGCCCTGTACGCTCTCACGTTGACGTCAACGTGACGCCGACGCGGGAGGTGACGTGAAGCCCCCTGTCCACGGGACGCCGAGACTGATGCGCGCGATCAACGACCGCGCCGCGCTGCGCATCCTGCTGGAGAAGGGCCCGCTGACCCGGCCCGAGCTGAGCGAGCTGACCGGCCTGTCCAAGCCGACGGCCTTCCAGCTCCTGGCCCGGCTGCAGGAGGCGGGCCTGGTGGTCAACGACGGCGTCCGGGCGGGCCAGCCCGGGCGCACGGCCGAGATCTACCGGGTCAACGCCGCCGCCGCGTACGTGGCCGCGCTGGACGTCACGCCCGAGCGGATCGACGTACAGGTGGCCGACATCACCGGCGCGGTCGTCGGCGGGGCCCGCTCCCCCGCCCCCTCCCCGGCGGGCGGCGGGCTGGCCGGGCAGTTGCGGGCGGCGGTCGAGGCGGCGCGGCCGCCCGGCCCGCTGCGCCGCGTCGTCATCGGCGTGCAGGGCGCCGTCGACCCCACGACGGGCAGGCTCGACCACGCCACCGCCGAGGACATGCCCGGCTGGCAGATCCCCGACCTGGTGGCCACGCTCGGCGACGGGCTCGGCGTCACCGTCGACGTGGAGAACGACGTCAACCTCGTCGCCCTCGCCGAGCAGGCGCACGGCGCGGCGGCCGGCTGCCCGGACTTCGTGCTGCTGTGGGCCGGCGAGGGACTCGGCGCCGCGCTGGTGATCGGCGGGCGGCTGCACCGCGGCTTCTTCGGCGGCGCCGGCGAGGTGGGCTACATGCCCATCCCCGGCGCGGCGACGGCCCGCGACGGCGGCAGGTTCGGTCACCACGGCTACCAGGCGCTGGCCGGCGGGCCGGCCGTGCAGGACCTGCTGCGCTCCTACGGCGTCCACGGCGCCGGCTTCCAGGAGTCGATGGCCACCGCGGTGCGACTGGCGCAGGGCTCCGGGAGGGCCGCCGAGGAGGCGGCCGCCGGTCTGCGCACGGTGGCCGCCAGGGTGGCGCTCGGCCTGGCGACCATCGCCTCGGTCGTCGACCCGGGGCTCGTCGTGCTGGCCGGGTCCCTGGTGTCCGCCGGTGGCGAACGGCTGCGCGACCTCGTCGAGCGCGAGTTGCGGGCGCTCGACGTGGCGCGGCTGCGGGTGCTCCTGTCGGCCGTCGACGGCAATCCGGTGCTGGTCGGCGCGATGGATCTGGCCCTCGCGCGGGTCAGGGACGAGGTGTTCGGCCACGCCACCCGCGATCCGGCGGGCCGCTGACCCGCCGGAGGGGAAGCCCGGATGAAAACCGGGTGACATTTCGTGGCACATCCCGGAATGCTGGGCACGGTCGATGAGTTTTGTCAGTGGCGCCGGTCAGTCTGTACATGTCCGCACGTTCTTGTGTGACCGGAGGCCGGGACACCGGCCCTGACCGACTTCCGCCCCACCACCCCGATCGAGGTACCGTGTCCAGCCAACTGCTCGATTCACCCGCCATGCCCGCGGCCGCCTCCAAGGGCCGCACGCCGCCCGTGATCCGGCTGCTGGTGCTGGCCACCTTCGTGGTCATCCTCAACGAGACGATCATGATCAACGCGATCCCCCGGCTGATGAGCGCGCTGCACATCACCGAGCAGACCGCACAGTGGCTCTCGACCGCCTTCATGCTGACCATGGCCGCGGTCATCCCGATCACCGGGTGGTTCCTGCAGCGGGTGTCCACCCGCAGTGCCTACGCCACCGCGATGGGGCTGTTCCTGTTCGGCACCGCGCTGGCCATCGTCGCGCCGACGTTCGAGGTGCTGCTGGGCGCCCGCATCGTGCAGGCGACCGGGACGGCCGTGATGATGCCGCTGCTGATGACCACGCTGATGAGGGTGGTCCCCGAGGAGGACCGGGGCCGGGTGATGGGCAATGTCACCCTGGCCATGTCGGTCGCGCCCGCGATGGGCCCGGCGGTCTCGGGAGTGATCCTCCAGTTCGGGTCGTGGCGCCTGCTGTTCGCGGTGGTGCTCCCCATCGCCGCCCTGATCACCTGGGGTGGCCTGAAGCGGCTGCAGAACATCGGCGAGCCCCAGTCCAGCAGCATCGACTGGTTCAGCGCGGTGACCGCCGCGGCCGGCTTCGGCGGCCTCGTCTACGGGCTCAGCCGGTTCGAGGGCGGCGACGTCCGCGTGGCCGCCGCGATCGTGGCGGCCGGGCTGGTCACCATCGCCGTCTTCGTCTTCCGCCAGCTGTCGTTGCAGAAGCGCGGCGTGCCGCTGCTCGACCTGCGCACCCTGCGCCACCGGACCTACACGGTCGCGCTGATCATGATGTCGGTGGCCTTCATGGCGATGCTCGGCTCGATGATCCTGCTGCCGCTCTACCTGCAGAGCGTGCGCGGGCTCAACGCGCTGGAGACCGGGCTGCTGGTGATGCCGGGCGGGCTCGCGATGGGGCTGCTCGGGCCGGTCGTGGGCCGCCTGTTCGACAGGTTCGGCGGCCGGAAGCTGGTCGTCCCCGGCGCGATCGGGATCATGCTCGCGCTCGCCGGCTTCACCCAGGTCTCGATGACCATGCCCTATTGGCAGATCCTCGGGCTGCACGCGCTGCTGATGGTGAGCCTGGCCGCGACCTTCACCCCGGTGTTCACCCTCGGCCTCGGCGCCGTCCCGCCGCCGCTCTACTCCCACGGCAGCTCGATCCTGAGCACGCTGCAGCAGGTCGCCGCCGCGTTCGGCACCGCGCTCGTGGTCACCGTGATGAGCGCGCGCGCCGACGCCCTGGAGGCCACGGGTGTCGCCCCGGCGCTCGCCCAGCTCGACGGGATGCGGCTGGCCTTCGTGATCGGCGCGGTGCTGTCCGTGGCCGTGGTCGCCACCGCCCTGCTCCTGCCCGCCCGTGCCGCCAACACCGGCGAGCACCCCGTCGCCGCCCACTGAGCGACAACCGGCCCCCGCCCGGCCGCACGGAGGCCGGCCGGGCGGGGTCAGGGCCACCAGCCCTCTACGACCTCGACGCCCTCGCTCCGGAGGGCGGCGTGCCACACCGGGTCACGCAGCAGCCGCGCCTCCCACGTACGCACGATGCCGTCCGGCCCGGTGACGGCGTCCTCGCGGGACGGGTGCAGGAATAGCTCGCTGGTGCCCTCGGGGAGGGCCGCGAGCCGGCGAAGGTAGTCGTCCCGGAGCCGCTCGTAGCCGCCCAGCTCGGCGGCCGTGCGCCGGTTGGTCGCGATGGTCTGCGGGATCGGCACCCCCAGCTCGTCGGCGAGGGCGACGGCACGCTGGTGAGCCGCCGCGAGCGGCGGCGGCAGCGGCCCGCCGACGTACGGTCCCGGGTCGCGGGGCAGCCGGAAGGCCAGGCTGTGGCGCGCGCACCAGTGCAGCGCCTCGGCGAGCCACGATCTGCCGTGCAGGCCGTAGAGGGTGCCGGCGTGGGAGTCGGCCGCCACGGGCGCGGCGCCCCGGTCGCGCATCCAGGCCAGTTGCGCGTCCGCCTCCCGGATGACCTCGTCGGCCTCACCGCGCGCCCCGAGGGCCAGCGGGTCGTCGCTGAGCGTCCCGTCCGGATCGACGAGGCTCGCGGCGCCGTTCAGGGGCCGCCAGCGCGGCAGCCCGCGCTCGCTGGTGAGCGTCACGTGCACGCGCGGCAAGACGCCGAGCTCGTGGACCCGCCGCGCGGCCCGCTCGGCCTCCGGCGAGACGCAGATGAGCGTCGTCGCGCTGACCTGCCCCTCGGCGAGCAGGGCGGCGATGACGTCCGTCGTCCCGGGCTCGCGACCGAGATCGTCGGCCGTGATCACGACGCGCCGGCTCACCGCGGACGCTCCACAGCCGACTCGTCCACCGGCCCGGGAGACGGCGGGTCGGCCGGGTCCGTCGGGTCGGCTGCTTCGGGTGGTGTCTCGATGGGCACGGTGACGAATCGGGCCGCGACCGCGCCGATGGCCGTCAGCGCGAACGGGTACACGCACAGGTACACCCGGAAGGCCAGCCCCGGGTCCGCGCCGGGGTCGTCGCCGGAGTTGTAGCCGAAGAAGACGCCCAGCGAGGTGAGCGCGAGCCCGGTCACGATCCCGTTGAGCCGGCCGAAGAAGCCGAACGCGGACAGGAAGAGCCCTTCGCGGTGCTCCCCGTTGCGCGCCGCGTCGGCGTCCAGCACCCGCGCGACGATGAGGTCGTTGGTCGCGAGCATCCCCGACCACCCGGCCCCGACGAGCACCCCGGCGGCGATCGCGGTGACGAGGTCGGTGGCGAGGAACAGGGCGGCGAAGCTGACCGCGAGGACGGCGAAGGCCAGCCGCCAGGCCCACAGGGCGCCGCGCCGGGCGACGACGCGCGTCCACACCACGAGGCCGGCCGCCGAGACGAGGATGACGATGCCCTGCAGGTAGAGCGCGTTGCCGACCGGGAGGCCGAGCGAGTAGCGCACGTACAGCTGGATGCCCGAGAGCACGAGCGCCATGGCGATCCCGTAGCAGGCGCCGGTGAGCCCGACCGTCCAGAACGCCGGGTTGCGCACGATCGACCACACGCTCGGCAGCAGCCGGGGCCGCTCGCGCGTGGAGTAGCGAGGGCTCTCACGCGCGCCCAGCGCCATGAACACGATCACGACGACCGCGATCGCGCCGTAGATGATCGCGGTGATCTGGAAGCCCCGGGTGGAGTCCTCGGTGCCGAACACGCCCGTCGTGAGCAACGGGGTGACCGCGAGCGAGATCACCAGCGCGACGAGCTGGAAGCCCTGGCGCAGGCCGTTGGCGACGGCGCGGTCGCGCTCGCGCGGGTAGAGCTCGGGGAGCAGCGCGCCGTAGTTGGCGTTGAGCATCGAGTCGAAAGCCTCACACAGGATCGCGAACACCGCGAACCACAGCACGAGGCCGATGCCCTCCAGCGAGGCCGGCGCGGAGAAGAACGCGATCATGCAGGCCGCGAGCATCGGCGCGCCGACGAGCAGCCACGGCCGGCGCCGGCCGAACCGGGTCCGGGTGCGGTCGGACAGGTGGCCGAGCACCGGGTTGTCGATCGCGTCGATGACCGCGTAGATCACCATGACCGCGCCGTAGGCGCGTACGTCGAGCCCGAGGATGTCGACGTAGAAGAGGATCATCGATCCCTTGATCATGTTGATCGGGATGGACGTGCCGAACATTCCGATGGCGTAGCGCCACGCGGGAGTCCGGGCCCGGGCGGGCGCCGTGCCGGGCTGGGCCACGCGATCACCTTCCTTGCCGCGCCGGACGGCGACCGCCGGTCCGGTCCCGGTGATGCTTGCCTGTGATCCCGGGCACGTCAAGACCATGTCCGGCAACAGAAGGGACACCGTTCACGTCGCTTGACTCGATTAAGCGGCCTGACTTAAATATGCGCATCCCCGTCTCTGGAGGCCACGTGAGCGAGCAGGTTCCGGACTACCCGTTCGCCCTTCCCGGCGCCCTGGAGCCGCCGCCGGAGTGGGCCGGGCTGCGCGACGGCTGCCCGGTGGCGCCGATCCGGCTGGCCAGCGGCGACCGGGCGCTGCTGCTGACCCGGTACGACGACGTCAGGCAGGTCCTGTCGGACCCGCGCTTCACCCGCCAGCTCGACGCCCCGGACGCCGCCCGGGTGACCGCCAACGAATCGGGCGGCGTGTTCGGCAGCGGCGGCAGCAGCATGAGCGGCGACGAGCACCGCGCCTGGCGGCAGCTCGTCGGCAAGGCGTTCACCGCCAAGCGCGTCGTGGCGATGCAGCCCAGGATCGAGGCGATGGCCGGGCACCTGGTCGAGCGGATGGTCGCCGGGGGCGCGCCCGCCGACCTGGTGAGCGGCGTCGGCTTCCCGCTGCCGGTGTGGGCGATCTGCGACCTGCTGGGCGTGCCCGACTCCGACCGCGACGCGTTCGCGTACTGGTCCGACACCATGCTGAGCATGACGCGGTTCGGCCAGGACGAGATCGACGCGGCCCAGGCCGAGTTCGACGCCTACCTGGTCGCGCTCGCCGGGGCCAAGCGGGCCGAACCGGGCGGCGACCTGATCAGCGAGCTGCTGTCGATGGTCGAGGGCCTGGACGGACGGCTCACCGAGCAGCTGATCCTGGGCACCGCCAAGGGCCTGCTCGTGGCCGGGCACGAGACCACCGCGAACATGATCGGCAAGATGACGGCGATGCTGCTGGCCGGCCGCGAGCGCTGGGAGGCGCTGCTCGCCGACCGGGCGCTGATCCGCCCGGCCGTGGAGGAGGCTCTGCGCTTCGACGCCAATCCCGGCTTCGGCATGCCCCGCTACCTCAGCGAGGAGGTCGAGGTCGCGGGCGAACGGCTGCCGGGGGGCACCACGGTCGTGTGCAGCATGGCCTCGGCCAACCGTGACGAGCGGCAGTTCGCGGCGGCCACCGTCATGGACCTGACCCGCTCCCCCAACCCGCACCTGGCCTTCGGCGTCGGCCCGCACTCCTGCCTCGGCCAGGCACTGGCCAGGACCGAGCTGCAGACGGTGCTGAAGGTGCTGCTGGAGCGGCTGCCCACGCTGGAGCTGGCGGTCCCGGCCGCCGAGCTGCGGCGGCGTGAGGGGCTCGTGGTCGGCGGGCTGGAGCGGGTACCGGTGCGGTGGTGACCGCGGTGGTGAGTACGGCCGCCGGGACCGGGCGGGCCCGGGAGACGCGCGGCGCGATCCTCGACGCCGCCGAGAGGCTGTTCGCCGAGCACGGCGTCGGCGAGGTCTCCAACCGCCAGATCGGTGAGGCGGCGGGGCAGGGCAACAACTTCGCCGTCGGCTACCACTTCGGCACGAAGGCGGGCCTGGTGCGGGCGATCGTCCGCCGCCACACGGCCGGCCTGGAGGAGCGGCGGCTGCGGCTGCTGGCCGGGATCGACGTCCCCGGCGAGCTGCGCGACTGGATCTCCTGCCTGGTACGGCCCGCCACGGATCATCTCGACGCGCTCGGCGTGCCGGGCTGGCGGGCCCGGTGCATGGCACAGATCAACACCGTGCCGGCACTTCGGCAGATCGTCATCGAGGAGTCGGCGGCCACGCCGTCCATGCGCTCCACCCTGGACGGCATGTTCCGGCTGCTCGCCGGCCTGCCCGAGGACGTACGCCGCGAACGCGCCGGCATGAGCCGCCTGCTCCTGGTCCACGCCCTGGCCGAGCGCGAACACGCCCTGGCCGAGCAGGAACGCGCCCTGGCCGAGCGCGAACACGAGCGGGGGCAGGCGCCGGATGAGGGCGGTGCCGCCGTCCACGACGCCTGGGCGGCCACCGCGGCCGGCCTCGTCGACGCCCTGACCGGCCTGTGGACGGCTCCCGTCTCGTCCGGGGCGGCCCGGCTCCCGGCCGGTCGTCGGATGAGTCAGTAGAGTAATGTTCGGTGATCGTGACAGCTGAGAGCGAGAAGCCGGCCGCGTATCGCCAGGGTCGATTCCGTACCCCGCCCGGCGCCACCGAGGTGCTCCTGGTGCGGCACGGCGAGTCGGAGCCCGCGCGCCCCGACCGGCCGTTCCCCCTGGTGGACGGACAGGGCGACCCGGGGCTCGCGCCCGAGGGCCTGGAGCAGGCGGAGCGGGTGGCCCTGCGGCTCGCCGCCGAGCGCGTCGACGCGATCTACGTGACGCCGCTGCGGCGTACCTCCCAGACCGCCGCGCCGCTCGCCGCGCGGCTCGGCCTCACGCCGGTGGTGGAGCCCGGGCTGCGGGAGGTGCACCTGGGCGAGTGGGAGGGCGGCCTGTTCCGGCGGATGGTCGCCGAGGGCCACCCGGCCGCCCAGCGGATGGCGGCCGAGGAACGCTGGGACGTGATCCCCGGCGCGGAGCCCGCCGCGACCTTCTCCGAGCGCGTGCGCGAAGCCTTCGGCGGGCTGGCCGCCGCCCACCCCGACCAGCGGATCGTCGTCGTCACCCACGGCGGCGTGATCGCCGAGGCGCTGGCCGCGGCCACGGGGTCGCGGCCGTTCGCGTTCCTCGGCGCCGACAACGGGTCGGTGTCGCACCTGGTGCTGACCGAGGCCCGGTGGATCCTGCGCCACTACAACGACACCGCGCACCTCGACCCCGCCTTCACCACCACCGCCTCCCTCCCCACCTGACGCCAGGACGCCGGCCGCGGCACCGGCTCGCGGGCGGCGCCGCTTCACACCGGCGGCCGGGGTCGTAGGCCGGCATCAGCCGATCGGATGATGCCGGCTCTGGCGTGACGGGCGATGCCCGGCCGGGGCCCGGCGGGAGATCCTCGGGACATGGCGATCATCGAAGTGGACGGGCTGCGGAAGTCCTACGGGGGGCGGCCCGTCGTCGACGGGGTGTCCTTCACCGTCGGGGAAGGCGAGATCTTCGGGATGCTCGGCCCGAACGGCGCGGGCAAGACCACGACCGTGGAGTGCGTCGAAGGGCTGCGCAGGCCCGACGCCGGTCGCGTGCGGGTGGCGGGCCTGGACCCGGCCGCCGACAGGGAGCGGGTCACCGGGCTGCTGGGCGTGCAGCTCCAGCAGAGCGCGCTGCAGGGCAAGCTGACCGTTCGCGAGCTGCTGGAGCTCTACGGCGCCTTCTACCCGCGCCCGGCGGACTGGCGTGAGCCGGCCGGGCGGCTCGGCCTGTCGGAGCGGCTCGGCACCCGCTCGACCACCCCGTCGTGCGGCACGGCCTGCGCGGCATCTTCGAGGCGTCGTCCGGCTTCGCCGTGCTGGGCGAGGCCGCCGACGGCGTCGAGGCGGTCGAGCTGACCGTCCGTCTCGACCCCGACGTGGTGCTGATGGATCTGCGCATGCCCGGCGGCGGCGGGGTCGAGGCCATCGCCGAGCTGTCCCGCCGCCGAGGGCCGGACCGTGCTGTCGCCGGCCATCGCCGCCCGGCTGGTCTCCCGGGTACGGGCCCCGGGCAACGACGCGCTGAGCAGCCGGGAGCGCGATGTGCTGCGCCTGGTGGCGAAGGGCTCGTCCAACAGGTCCGTCAGGCCGGGGCGAGGGCCTCGTGCCAGCGGGCGGTGTCGGTGTACTGGTGCAGCCAGGTGATCCGGTCCTCGGCGACGCGCCACAGGTGGACGAACTCGGCCCGGTAGGCGCGTCCGGTGGCGCGGGCGGCGCCTCGGTAGTGCCCGGTGACCACGACGATCCCGTCGGTGGTCTCGTGCCAGGTCTCCGCGTAGGGGGCGGTGTCGAAGGCGGCGAAGACCGCGCCCCAGACCCGGATGAGCGTCTCCTGCGGCCCCTCGAAGGTGCCTCCGGCGCCGCAGGGCAGCCCCGGCGCGGTGTGGGCCAGGAAGCGCGGGTGCAGGAGGGCGAGGATCGCCGCGCCGTCACCCGCCTGGGCGGCACGGTAGAAGCCTTGGACGACCTCGGGTGCCGTGGGCATGGCGGCTCCTTATTAGATGAGTTATTCTAGAACGTACTCACTATTATCATGGGGAGGAGCCGGGTGGGAAGAACCGCCAAGTTCGGCCAGGACCAGATCCTCGACGCGGCCCTGGCCATCACGGCCGACGCCGGGCCCGGGGCCGCCACGATGGGCGCCGTCGCCGCCCGGCTCGGCGCGCAGACCGGGTCGTTGTATCACCGCTTCGGCTCCCGCGATCTCATGCTGGCGACCTTGTGGATCCGCACGGTACGGGCCTTCCAGCGCGGATTCGCCGACGCGCTGGCCGAAGGCGACGCCCGTGGCGCCGCGCTGCACACGCCCCGGTGGTGCCGGCGGCATCCCGCCGAAGGCGCGCTGCTGGTGCTCCATCGCCGTCAGGAACTGGCCGCCCGATGGCCCGACGAGCTCGGCACGGACCTCGACACGCTGAACGCCGAGGTCGCGGACGCGCTGGACGCCTTCGCCGCCCGCCGTCCCGGCGTCGACCGCGAACGGCTGATCTTCGCCACGGTCGACGTCCCCTACGGCGCGGTCCGCCGCCACCTGCTGGCACGGCGCCCGCCGCCTCCGCTGGTCGACGAGCTGATCACCGCCGCCTGCGACGCGCTCCTGCCTCCCCCGGCGGCCTGATGACAGGGCGGGACCGGCTGCGAGGTCAGAGGTGACCGGACAGGCGCCCGAAGGTCTCGGCCACGGGTTCCGCCCTGGCGTGCCGGTGGCCCGTACCGGCCCACAGATGGATGAGCCGGGTGTCCCCGGCCGCGGTGGCGGCCTTGCGGAGCGGACTGGTGAGGTGGTGCAGGGCGGGGTAGCCGGCCGGCGCGACCGCGTCGAAGCGATCGACGAAGTCGTTGCGCAGCGCGCGGGCGGGCCGCCCGGTGAAGGCGCGGGTGACCACCGTGCCGTCGAAGGCCGGATCGGTCAGGGCGGCCTGGTGGGGCCCGGAGGCTCCGCTCTCGACCGCGCGCAGCAGCACGGTGCCGACCATGGCGGCCTCAGCTCCGGCACGGATGGTGGCCGCCACGTCGTCGGCGGTGGCGATCCCGCCCGCGCCGATGATCGGCAGTCCGGCGGCCCGGCGCACCTCGGCGATCAGCTCGGGCAGCGGGAGGGACGGCGGCGGCTCGGCCGGGGTGAGGGTGGCGGAGTGGCCGCCGGCGGCCGCCGCCTGCACGACGAGCGCGTCCACCCCGGCGTCGGCGGCCCTGCGGGCTTCGCCGGCGGAGGTCACGGTCTGCAGGACGGTCGTTCCCGCGTCGCGCAGGGCGGTGACGACCGCGCGGCCGGGCAGGCCGAAGGTGAAGGACACCCACGGGACGGGGCTGGACAGGAGCAGGTCGAGCTTGTCCGTCCAGGCGTCGTCGTCCTCGACCGGGTGCGCTCCGGGCAGCTCCAGCCCGTAGCGATCGGCCTCGGGCTGGACCACGGCGGCGTACGCGCGGTAGGCCCGGGTGGAGATGGGCACCGGGTTGGGGGCGAACAGGTTGACGCCGAACGGCACGCCCCGCGCGCGTACGGCGTCGATCTGGCCGGCGAGCGCCCGCGGGGCCTGGTAGCCGGCGGCGAGGAAGCCCAGCCCGCCCGCCCGCGCGGCGGCGGCCACCAGCGCGGGGGTGCTCGGCCCGCCGGCCATCGGCGCGGCGAGGATGGGCAGGTCGGCGCCGAGGCGGGACAGCAGAGAACTCATCCTCGCATTCTCTCCGGACGCTCCGGACGCCCGCCCTGCGCGATCTCGGCCTCGACGGGGACGCCGGTGAGCACGGTCGCCGGGTGGCACGGCGGTCGCGGGCCGCCGGGTACCGTCCCCGGGCGTAGCGGCGTTCGAACCGCTGGAACGGAGTGTTGCTCTGGTTCCGAGGCCGCCGTACGATCACCTCGACCTCCCGTCGCCCAGGGCGATCGCGGTGCTCGCGGCCCCCGTCATGCCCGTGAGCACCGATTGCGCCGCCGTCCCCCGACCATCTCGGCGTGCTTGCCGCCGGCCGCGCGTGGGGGTCTGACCTGACACACAGAGAGGAACGGCCCGTGACGCTGCTCGGCGGCATCGACTGGCAGGGAAAGATCTTCAAGGCCGGCGGGTGGACGGCCGGGGGCGCCGGCGACTACGCCGTCGTCGAGCCCGCCACGGGCGGCGAGCTCGGCCGGATGGGCCTGGCCTCCCCCGCGGACGTCGCCGAGGCCGCGCGGACCGCCGCCGGGGCGCAGCGCGAGTGGGCCGCCCTGCCGCACACCGCCCGCGCGGCCGTCCTGCGCAGGGCGGGAGACCTGTGGCGGCGGCACGCCGACGAGATCAGCGGCTGGAACGTCCGCGAGGTCGGCGCGGTGCCCGGCATGGCCGGATTCGCGCTGCACGTGGCGTCCGAGGAGTGCTACGAGGCCGCCTCGCTGCCCGGCCGGGCGATCGGCGAGGTGCTGCCGTCGGAGGAGCCGCGCCTGTCGCTGGCGCGGCGCATGCCGGCCGGGGTGGTGGCGGTGATCTCCCCGTTCAACGTGCCGATCATCCTCGGCATCCGCTCGGTGGCCCCGGCGCTGGCGCTGGGCAACGCGGTCGTCCTCAAGCCCGACCCGCGCACCGCCGTCACCGGCGGCACCCTGATGGCTCGCGTGTTCGAGGAGGCCGGGCTGCCGCCGGGCGTGCTGCAGATGCTGCCCGGCGGCGCGGACGTGGGCGAGGCGCTGATCAGCGACCCGCACGTACGGGTCGTCTCCTTCACGGGCTCCACCCCGGTGGGCCGGCGCATCGGCGAGCTGGCCGGCAGGCACCTCAAGCGCGCCCACCTCGAACTCGGCGGCAACTCCGCGCTGCTGGTGCTGGACGACGCCGACGTGGAGGCCGCGGTGAACCTGGCCGCCTGGGGCTCGTTCTTCCACCAGGGGCAGATCTGCATGACCACCGGCCGCCACCTGGTCGCCGACCGGCTCTACGACGAGTTCGTGGAGCGCCTGGCAGGCAGGGCGGACGCGCTGCGGGTCGGCGACCCGGCCACCGGCGAGGTCGCGCTCGGGCCCGTCATCGACGCCGGGCAGCGCGACAAGATCCACCGGCTCGTCACGGCGAGCGTCGGCCAGGGCGCCAGGCTCGCCTCCGGCGGCTCCTACCAGGAGCTCTTCTACCGGCCGACCGTGCTGGCCGAGGTGCCGCTCACCGCGCCGGCCTTCGCCGAGGAGGTCTTCGGCCCGGTCGCGCCGGTCACCCGGGTGTCCTCCGCCGAGGAGGCCGCCGAGATCGCCGCCGCCGGCGAGTACGGGCTGTCGCTGGGCATCGTGACGCGTGACGCGATGCGCGGCCTGGCCGTGGCCGAGCGGATCCCGACGGGCATCGCGCACATCAACGACCAGACCGTGAACGACGAGGCCAACGCCCCCTTCGGCGGCGTGCGCGCCTCCGGCACCGGTTCACGCTTCGGCGGGGCGGCGGCGAACATCGAGGCGTTCACCGAGACCCGGTGGATCACGATGCGGGGCGAACCACCGCGTTACCCCTTCTGAACCGTCCGGCGTGTCCCCTGACACCCGAGGTGCCTGGTGCGTACTGTCGGCGGTGATTCGCCAGTTTCCGCTGGTCAGAGCGTTCAATTCGGGTATGGGGGACTCGCGTGAGCGTGGCCGTGGTGATGCCCGCGTACCGGGAGGAAGCCAACCTGGCGGCGACCGTCGAGGACTTCCTCACGACCCTGGAGAGCGACGACCACTGGGTGATCGTCGTCGTGGACGGCTCGCCGGACGGCACCGGCCGGGTCGCCGACCTGCTGGCGAGCCGCTTCCCCGGCCGGGTCAGGGTCGTCCATCACCCCGCCAACCTGGGCTACGGCGCGGCCGTGCGCACCGGCATCGCCCTCGCCCTGGCCGACACCGGGGCGCGGCGGATCTTCCTGACCGACTCCGACGGCCAGTTCCGCGCCCGGGGCCTGCCGGAGCTCATCGCGGAGGCCGAGCGGGAGCGGGCGGACGTGGTGATCGGCTACCGGTCCCCGCGCGCCGACCCGCCGGGGCGGCGGATGGCGGGCGCGGCGTGGACGTGGCTGAACCGGTTGCTGCTCGGGATCGGCGCCCGCGACGTGGACTGCGCCTACAAGCTGTTCGACCGGCACGTGCTGGAGCGCCTCGACCTGCGCGCGGACGCCGCGACGATCTCGCCCGAGCTGCTGGTCAAGCTCCGCCACCGGGACGTGCGGATCATCCAGCGGCCGGTGGAGCACTTCCCGAGGCTGCACGGCGAGCAGAGCGGCGGCCGCCTGCCGGTCGCGCTGCGGTCGCTGCGGAGCCTGCTGGCGCTGTGGGCGGAGGTGTCCGGCTCGACCCGGGCGGGCCGCGCCGCGCACCGGGTCATCCGGCCGCGCGACCCCGTCCTCGCCGTGCTCACCGTCCTGGCGGCCGTGCTCTCGGTCGCCGCCTGGCAGCACTTCGACGCGGTACGGCTGGCGTACCCGGACTCGATCTCGCACCTGCTGATCTCGCGGCGGGTGATCAGCTCGCCCACGCCGGGCCTGGCGCAACTCGGTGGCGTGTGGCTGCCGCTGCCGCACCTGCTGACGCTGCCGCTGGTATGGATCGACGGGTGGTATCACTCGGGCTGGGCGGCGACCGCCGTCTCGATGGCGGCGTACGTGCTGGCGATCCGCTACCTCTACCGGACGGCGCTGCTGCTGACCGGCAGCCGGTGGGCCGGGGCCACGGCGGCGGCCGTGCTCGCGCTCTGCCCGGCCGTGCTCTACCTGCAGAGCACCCCCATGACCGAGCTGCCGCTGCTGGCCTGCCTGGCCGCCACGGTCTACCACCTCACGGCGTGGCGCCGTACCGAGGACTATCGGAGCCTGGCCGCCGCCGGAGCCGCGGTGCTGCTCGCGACCCTCACCCGCTACGAGGGCTGGGTGATCGCCGCGCTCGCGGCGGTGATCGTGGGGTGGACCGTCTGGCGGCGCTCGCCGCGCCGGCGCCGGCTCGTCCGGGCCGAGGCGCACGTGATCTTCTACGGGACGCTCGCGTTCGCCGGGATCGCGCTGTGGCTGGTGTGGAACGGGGTCATCTTCGGCGACCCGCTCTACTTCTACGCCGGCGAGTACGCCAAGCCGTCGCTGTGGGTGTCGCGGGACGAGCTGACCGCCGGCGACTGGCGGGCGTCGCTGCTGACCTACGGTTACGCGGTCGCGGGCAACCTGGGGCCGGTGCTGCCCCTGCTGGCGGCGGCCGGGCTCGCGGTGCACGTGCTCAGGCGGCGGGACCCGGTGTGCCTGCTGCCGCTGGTGCTGGCCCTGTTCTTCGTCTGCGCGCTCTACACCGGGCAGCGGCCGCTGCACGTGGAGGAGATCGCCGGCGACCTGTACAACGTGCGCTTCGGCCTGATCGTCATCCTGCCGGTCGCGCTGCTCGCGGGCGGGCTGGCCGCCGAGGCGGCGCGCGCCGGGCGTCCGGCCGCCGCGCTGGCCGGCGCGTTCGCCGTGGTGGCCTGCCCGCTGGCGACCGCCGAGCTCGACGTGCGGCGCGAGGCCGAGGCGTTCCGGACCGGCGAGGCCGTCCGGTCCGGGCTGCGCGCCGCCGCCTGGCTCCGCTCCCACTACGACGGAGGCCGCGTGCTGATGCAGTCGTTCGGCAACGAGGTGCTGACCTTCCACTCGCGGGTGCCCACCGGGTCCATCCTGTACGAGGGCAGCTTCCGGCAGTGGAAGGCGGCGCTGGCCGACCCGGCGGCGAACGGTGTCCGGTGGATCCACATGCGCCGCACCCCGGGCGACCGCGACCGGGTGTGGAAGGCGCTGGACGGCGACCCGGCGCTGCGCGGCTACACGCCGGTGTACGACGACGGCGACCGCGTCGTGTACCGGGCGGGGGTCCGGCGGTGAGCGCGGACGTCACGCTGAGCCGCGGGCAGCGGATCACCGCCGGGGCCGGGCTGGCCCTGCTGGGCACGGCGACGGCGCTGGCCGGTGTGACGCCGGTCCTCGCCGCCTGCATGGTGACCGTCACCCTCCTGTACGCCGCCGGGGTCGGCTACAAGCTGTTGCTGGTCTTCAAGGCCCGGGGCGGCGACGTGCTGCGGTTCGCCGAGTTGCCGGGGGACGACGAGCTGCCCGCCTACACGGTGCTCGTGCCGCTGCACCGCGAGGGCCGTGTCGTGCCGGCGCTGCTGCGGCGGCTGAGCGCGCTCGACTACCCGGCCGACCGGCTGCAGATCCTGCTCCTGGTCGAGGACGACGACGAGGACACCGCCGCCGCGCTTCCCGCCGATCTCCCGCCGGGGTTCGAGATCGTCATGATCCCCGCGGGCGAGCCCCGTACCAAGCCGAAGGCGTGCAACGTGGGCCTGGAACGGGCCCGCGGCGACTTCTGCGTGATCTACGACGCCGAGGACCGGCCCGAGCCGGCGCAACTGCGCAAGGCGGTCGCCGCGCTGACCGGCTCTCCCCGCTGGGTGGTGTGCGTGCAGGCCGAGCTCCACTACTGGAACCCGTGGACCAACTAGCTCACCAGGTGCTTCACCGCCGAGTACGCGCTGAACTTCAGCCTTTTCCTGCGCGGCCTGGACCGCTACCGGATGCCGATCCCGCTCGGCGGCACCTCCAACCACTTCCGCATGGACGCCCTGCGGGACCTGGGCGCGTGGGACCCGTACAACGTCACCGAGGACGCCGACCTCGGGATCCGGATCGCGCGGCGCGGGTGGAGCGTGCGCATGATGGACTCGGTCACCGAGGAGGAGGCCAACAGCCGGCTGGGCAACTGGGTGCGGCAGCGCAGCCGGTGGATCAAGGGCTACATGCAGACCTGGCTCGTCCACATGCGCTCGCCCCGGCGGCTCTGGCGGGAGCTGGGCGGCCGGGGGTTCTGGAGCTTCCAGTTCACCGTCGGGTTCTCGGTGCTGTGCACGCTGCTCAACCCGGTCATGTGGACGCTCACGGCGGTCTATCTGGTGGCGGGGCCCGGCCCGGTCGAGGCGCTCTTCCCCGGCGTGGCGCTGTACCTGGGCACGCTCGTCATGGTCGCCGGGAACCTGCTGCTGATGCTCGCCCACATGGCCGGCTGCCTGGAGCGTTCGGTGCACGAGGCGGTCCGCACGATGCTGCTCGTGCCGGTCTACTGGGCGCTGATGAGTGTGGCGGCGTTCCGGGCGCTGGCGCAGCTCGCGCGGCCGAGCCGCCGTTACCACTGGGAGCTGACCGAGCACGGGCTGGTGCCCGACTCCCGGCCGGCCACCTGACGGCGGGGGCCGCACGCCCCCGCCGTGCCGCGCCGATCAGGAACCGGTGACCGGGACCAGGCGGAACACCTGGTTCTCGTCCCGGTGGCAGCGATGGTGCTGGACGATCGTGTAGTGGTCGTGGGAGCGGCCGAACACGTCGATGCACTCCTTGTTGAACGCCGATCGCCACATGACCGGCCGGCCGGACAGCACGCCGGGCCGGTCGGCGTGCCAGAGCGCGCGCGGGTTGACGCGCCCGTAGCGGCCGCAGACGTCCTGCACCAGCCGGGCGTGCGGCTCGCGGGGGATCGCCGCGCACAGGCCCGAGTGGCGGTTGACCAGGACCCACGCGTGGCCCCACCGGACGACGCGCCACTGCTGCGTGGTCCGGCCGCCCATGGGCGCCTGGACCATGCCGAGCGGGCGGGGGCCGTGGGTCTGGGCGGTGATCGCCAGGTCGCTGTGCTCGGCGACGATGGAGTAGAAGTCCCCCCGGTCGTCGGAGCCGGGCTGCGGCAGCGCGACCGCCGCGGCCGCCGCGGCTACCGCGGCGGGCGGCGTGACGGCCGAGACCGCGAGCAGGGCGCCCGCTATCGCGCCGGCGCCGCGCGTGAAGGAACGAGTGGTTTCCGCCATTTTCAAGGATTCCTCCGGGAAAGTATGTTGACCGGGAACGGGAATGGCCCGTATCCGCCGAAGAAACACTTTCACTCCCCGAACAAGCCGCCTCCCAGGCTGGGGTATCCCGGACTCAAAATCGCCATGACAGATTTCCCTGCAAGAAAAGGGATAAAAGCGTCTTATTCGATTTCCGCGAGTGGCAGGCGCAGCACGAATTTCGCCCCCGCCGCCGAGTCCTCGACCTTCAGCGTGCCCTCGTGCCCCTCGGCGATGGCCCGGGAGATGGCCAGGCCGAGGCCGCTCCCCTGGGGGTCGCGCCGGTGCGCCTCGGGCAGGCGGACGAACGGCTGGAACACCTTCTCCCGGTCGCCCTGCGGGATGCCGCCGCCGTCGTCGAGCACCGTGACCACCGCCCGGCCGCCGGCGCGGGCGACGGTGACCTCCACGCCCGCGCGGGCGTGCCGCTGGGCGTTGGCCAGCAGGTTGACGAGCACCTCGCCGAGCTGGACGGCGTTCCCGCGCACCGCCACGCCCTCCTCGGCGCTGACCCGGATCGGCACCCCCGGCGGGCGCGCCGCCGCCTCGGCGCGCACGAGAGCCGTCAGATCCACCCGCTCCTGGCTGTGCGGGGCCGCCCGGACCCGGGCCAGCAGCAGCATCTCGTCGATGATCGAGTCGCACCGTCCGGCCGTACCGAGGGCGTCGCGGATGGCCTGGTGCGGATCCACCTCCTCGTACAGCAACGCCTCCTCCAGCTGGGTCCGCATCCCGGTCAGCGGCGTGCGCAGCTCGTGCGACACCATCGAGCAGAAGTGGCGCTGCTGCTCCACCGTCTCCTGCAGCCGGGCCAGCGTCGCGTTCGCGGTACGGGCCAGCCGGGCGATCTCGTCCCGCCCGTGCGGCTCCGGGATGCGCAGGCTCAGGTCCGTCACGGTCACCTCGGCCAGCCTGCGCCTCATCTGCTCGACCGGGCGCAGCGCCAGCCCGATCAGGATCCAGGCCGCCCCCATCATCAGGGCGCTCGCCGCGAGCACGCCCGCGCCGAGGAACAGCTCCAGGCGGTGCGTGGCGAGGATCTCCGGCTGCGCCCGCCCGGCGTAGACCAGGTGTGACTCGCCGCCCCACAGCACCTGCTCCTCCTGCGGCGACGGCCTGGTGGCGGTGAACATGACACACCCGGCGCCGGAGCACTCGGTCCGATCCTCGATCCGGTCCTCCGACAGCGGCCAGAAGTCACTGAGCGGCGGGCGTCCCGCGGCCGCCCTGCTGGCCGACACCACGTTCCCGGAGGCGTCCACGAGCTGCATCAGGTCGACGTCCGAGGTGGTGACGGGTGGCGGCGGGCGGCCCGTGGTCATCGACCCGATCCAGTCGGTCGCCGCCCGCTCGGTGTCCTCGAAGACGCTCCGCTCGATGGTGGCCCGGATCGCCAGGTCCGCGACGACGCCGATCGCGCTGAGCACGACCAGCGAGAAGACCCCGGCGGCCAGCGCCAGCGTCGCCTGCACGGAGAACCTGCCGGAAGGAGCGGCCCTCACGCTCGCCGCCACCTCCCGCCGCCGGACCCACCCGGTGAACGTTCCTCGCCCGCTCCGGGAAGTAACCCCGCGTTCGGTCAAGGCCGCATGACCGGACGCGGCGCGGTTCAGGGCTGCACGCAGTCACCCACGGCCGACGGGCGGTAGGCGTATCTGAGAAAATCCTTCAGGTTGGCCTTCCAGTCGTCCCACTCGTGCCCGCCGGTGCCGTAGCAGTAGCGGTGGCCGATGCCCTGGGCGCGGAGCTTCCGGTCGAGCACGTCGACGTAGGCGCCGAGCATCGGCTCGCCCTCGGCGTCCTTGTCCGGGTCGAGCGGGTCGGTGGCGTCGATGTCGTACGCGCACGAGGGGGCGGCGGGCGTCGTGCCGGTCGGCGCCGCCGGGAGGCTCGCGCAGCCTCCTGCGTACAGGGCGAGGCGCTGGTGGTAGGGCTGATACCTGCCCTGTTCGGCCATGCGCATGGGGTTGACCTGCGGCCAGTCGTAGGTGGTCTCCCTGGTGCCGTTGGGCGGCACCTCGGCGTGCGGGCCGAAGATCTGGTCGAGCCGGTAGAGCAGCTGCTCGTCCTGGTCCAGGACGAGGCGGCCGTCCGCGTCGTACTTGTTGACCTTGAACTTGCCGTTGGCGGCCTCCAGGAGGTCCACGGCGGCTCCGGCGAGCCAGGAGCCGCCCGAGATGATGTCCTGCGCCGGGCGCTTGCGCAGTTCGGTGCCCGGGGAGAGCGCGCCCACGGCGCCGAACGTGCCGGGGTGGGCGGCGGCGTACCTGAGCGCGCCGAAGCCGCCCATCGAGATGCCCGCGATCGCCCTGCCGTCCCGGTTCGCGGCCGTGTTGTAGTTGGCGTCGATCCACGGGACGAGCTGGCCGACGTGGAAGGTCTCCCACTGGGGGGCGAAGAACCCGTCGGTGCGCCCCGGCCAGTCGGAGTACCAGCCGGCCAGGCCGCCGGTGGGCATGACCGCGATCACCTGGTAGGGGTCCCGGCCGTTCTTGAGCGCGGTGACGAGGTCGCCCTTGGCGGTGTAGGCGTCGTGGCCGTCGCCGCCGCCGCCGCGCAGGTACAGCGACTCGTACGGGGGCGCGCTCGGGCCGTACCCGTCGGGTAAGTAGATCCGGACGGTGAGCGGCCTGGTCACCGGGGAGATCTCCGGAGTGCCGCCCGCCGGCCGGTGGATCGCGGTGGACGTCAGGACGACGTCGCGCAGGTTCGGCTGGAACGGCGGGGTCGTCACGCGCCGGCACGTGATCCCGAACCCGGCGGGAACCGTCAGCGTCTCGCACCCCGTCGCGGCCCGCGCCTGGGCCGGGACGGTCAGCAGGCTTCCGGCGAGCACCGCGGCCGCCGTCACTCTCATTGCATGCATTGTGGACATATGCTCCGTTTACCCGCGGGCGACACCGGTCGCGGCCGAAGAAGGCGGGCGTCTCGGTCGGAGAGGACTGGCGATGGACACGACGTTCTGGGACGAGGCGGACCGGCTCCTGATCCGCTACGGAGCCGCGTTCACCCCGAGGATCATCGAACGCGCCCGCGGTGCGCACGTCTTCGACAGCCGGGGCACGCCGATCCTCGACTTCACCTCCGGGCAGATGAGCGCCATCCTCGGCCACGCGCACCCGGACATCGTGGCGACCGTCTCGTCCTCGGTCGCGTCGCTGGACCACCTCTACAGCGGCATGCTCAGCGCGCCGGTGGTGGAGCTGGCCGCCAGGCTCACCGCGACCCTGCCGCCCCCGCTCGGCAAGATGCTGCTGCTCACCACGGGGGCCGAGGCGAACGAGGCCGCGATCAAGATGGCCAAGCTCGCCACCGGCCGCTACGAGATCGTCTCCTTCGACCGCTCGTGGCACGGCATGACCCAGGGGGCGGCCGCCGCCACCTACTCGGCCGGGCGGCGCGGCTACGGCCCGCCGGCGCCGGGCAACCTCGCGCTGCCGTCGCCGAACGCCTACCGGTCGCCGTTCCGCCGCCCCGACGGGTCGCACGACTGGGAGGCCGAGCTCGCCTACGGCTTCGCCCTGGTCGACCAGCAGTCCGCCGGCAGCCTGGCCGCCTGCCTCATCGAGCCCGTCCTGTCGTCGGGCGGGATCATCGAGCTGCCGCCCGGGTATCTGCGCCGCCTCAGGGAGATGTGCGACGAGCGCGGGATGCTGCTCGTCCTCGACGAGGCGCAGACCGGTCTCGGCCGCACCGGGACGATGTACGCCTTCGACCGCGACGGCGTCACCCCCGACATCCTGACACTGTCGAAGACCCTCGGAGCCGGGCTGCCGGTGGCTGCCGTCGTCACGACCGCCGAGATCGAGCAGATCTGCCACGAGCGGGGGTTCCTCTTCTTCACCACGCACGTCTCCGACCCGCTGGCGGCCTCCGTCGCGCTGACGGTCCTCGACGTCATCGAGCGCGAGAACCTAGTCGAGCGGGCCGCCCGGCTGGGCGCTCAGCTCACCGACCGGCTGGTGGCGCTGCGCGAGCGCTACGAGGTCGTCGGCGACGTCCGGGGCCGGGGCCTGCTGCAGGGGGTCGAGCTCGTGCGCGACAAGAAGACCAAGGCGCCCGCCGACGCGCTCGGCAGCGCCGTCACCTCGGCCTGTCTCGAACGCGGGCTGCACATGAACATCGTCCAGCTCCCCGGGATGGGCGGCATCTTCCGCATCGCCCCGCCCCTCACGATCGGCGAGGACGACCTGCACACCGGCGTGGACATCCTGGAGGCGTCGCTCAAGGCCGTGACGTGACCGCGTGACCCCTGTGCGCCCCCGCCCCGGCCGTCGAAGGCAGGGGCGGGCGGCGCCTCAGGAGGCGGGCGGGCCGGCGAGGGCGTGGAGGAGGCGTCGTGCCCGGGCGGCCAGCGCGGGCATGTCGCCGTCCGCGCACGCGTCCCCGAGCAGGGGCGAGCCCATGCCCACCGCCCGGGCGCCCGCGCGCAGGTAGGCGGGCACGTCCTCGATCCGGATGCCGCCGGTGGGCACCAGCGGCACCTCCGGCAGCGGCGCCAGCACGTCCTTGACGTAGCCGGGGCCGCCCGCGGCGTTCGCCGGGAAGACCTTGACCAGGTCGGCCCCGGCCCGCCAGGCCCGCAGGATCTCGGTCGGGGTGTAGGCGCCGGGCAGGACGGGGACGCCGAGCCGGTGGCCCTCCTCGATCACCTCGGGCACGACGGCCGGCGTGATCAGGTAGCCCGCGCCGGCGTCCACGGCCTCCCGCGCCGATCCGGCCGTCAGCACCGTCCCCGCGCCGACCGCCACGCCGTCGATCCCGCCCCGCGCGGCCCACCGGATCGCCTCGGCCGCGCCCGGGGTCGTCATCGTCACCTCGATCGCCCGCACACCGCCGTCCGCGAGCGTCCCCAGCGCGGCGGCCAGGTGCCGGGAGGTGGCGGCCCTGACGATGGCGATCACCGGGAGCGCGGCCAGCGCCTCCCGCAACCCGATCACGACCCACCCCCGCACGGCGCGGCGCGGCAGCCCGTGTCGCGGATCGCGGCACGCCGCCGGACCGGCGTGCGGGTGGTGGCCGCGGGGAGGCCGGTCATGGGGCCTGCTCCACCGCTGTGAGGTGGAGCAGGGCGGACTGGTCGGGGAACAGCGGCGGCACGGCGATGCCCGAGGCGGCCAGCGCGGCGCCGGGCAGCACGGTGCCGCCGGACACCCAGGCGGGCGCGACGCCGTGGGAGGCGACGGGCGTGAGGGGACGGACGCGGTAGAGGGTGTCCGGGTCGAGGCCCGGCAGCCGGACGAGGCCGGGCGGCCAGGTGGCGGGGCGCTCCAGCAGGGCGATCTCGTAGACGGCCGCGCGCCCGTCCGGGGCGACGACCCCGTGCGCCTCGACCCCTTCGGGGACGTCGTCCAGCCGGACCATGACACCGGTGTGGAGCAGGTCGCGGTGCTCCTTGTGCAGGGCGATCCACCCGGCCAGCTCGCCGAGCTCGTCGTCGGTGAGCGAGGCGAGGTCCCATTCGATGCCGTAGTGGCCGAAGAACGCGGTGGCGGCGCGGAAGGCGAGGTCGTGGCGGCGGCCGGTGGTGTGGGAGCGGTCGGCGCCGATGTGGCTGCCGATGAGCTCGGGCGGCAGCAGCTGGGCGGTCCAGCGCATGATCTGCCGGCGTTCGACGGGGTCGATGCAATCGCTGGCCCACACGCGGTCGGTGCGTTCGAGGATGCCCAGGTCGACGCGGGCGCCGCCCGAAGAGCAGGACTCGATCTCCAGCCGGGGGTGCGCCGCGCGGATCTCGTCCAGCAGCCGGTAGACGGCGAGGGTCTGGGCGTGGACGGCGGCGCGGCCCTGCCGGAGCGTGGACCCGGCGTCGACCAGGTCGCGGTTGTGGTCCCACTTGATGAAGTCGAGCTCGTACTCGCCGATCAGGGCGAGCAGCCGCTCCTTGATGTGGGCGTACGCGGCGGGGTTGGTCAGGTCGAGCACCTGCTGGTGGCGGGCGGCAGGCGGCAGGCGGTCGCCGGTCTGCAAGATCCAGTCCGGGTGGGCGCGGGCCAGCTCCGAGTCCGGGTTGATCATCTCGGGCTCGAACCAGAGGCCGAACTGCATGCCGAGCTCCCTGACCCGTTTGACCAGCGGGTGCAGCCCGTCGGGCCAGACGGCCGGGTCCACCCGCCAGTCGCCGAGGCCGGCGCGGTCGTGCCGGCGGCCGGGGAACCAGCCGTCGTCCAGCACGAACCGCTCCACGCCCACCCTGGCCGCCCGGCCCGCCAGCTCCAGCAGCCGGTCCAGGTCGTGGTCGAAGTAGACGGCCTCCCACGTGTTGAGCACCACCGGCCGGGGTGACGACGGGTGGGAGG